>JAZUHH010000063.1:0-56637 GCA_045641625.1 Paludibacteraceae bacterium | reverse complement strand
AACTTCTCGACCTCCTGAACATTCTGCTGTAGGTACTCGCCTATTTCGGCAGCTGTGTCCTCTGGTTTCTTCTTAGATATCTTGACAAAAGGGAATACTACAAGAGTGATGTCGCCCTCGAACTCCTTCTTTGTAGCCGAAAGCTGAACCATCTTGTCATCAGCATCAAGTCCGTAAAGAGACTTTACTGCAGACTTAACACCCTCTGTGAGTTTTGATTCAATGCTCATATATAGATTTGTTTATTCGTTATTCAGTTTATATGTCGTGCAAAATTACAAATTTCTTTCAAAAGAGACTTTTGATTATTTGAAAATTTGGCATTTCGCTACATTTATGTCGCAAAAAATCGAAAAAAAGTAAAAAAACGCTCAAAAAAGTTTGGAAAATAAAAATTAAGCACTAATTTTGCGTCGCATTTCAAGAGGAGATGCCTAAATGTTGCGGAAATAGCTCAGTTGGTAGAGCACGACCTTGCCAAGGTCGGGGTCGCGGGTTCGAGTCCCGTTTTCCGCTCCCATTCGATAATGATTGGTCTCCATCAGGAGATATCAAGGTCGCCTCGATGGTGGAATCGGTAGACACGCGGGACTTAAAATCCCGTAATCATTGCGATTGTGCGGGTTCAAGTCCCGCTCGAGGTACTACCAACCTAACAATCTTTCGAAACTAGAAATACAAAATGGTGCCATAGCTCAGTTGGTAGAGCAAAGGACTGAAAATCCTTGTGTCCCCGGTTCGATTCCTGGTGGTACCACACAGAAAAGAAGCAAATAATTTTGCTTCTTTTTTGTTTTTTGTAAGTTATATTCTATCTTCGCAAAGTATCTTTTAATATGATTTTGCTATGAATAGGACGCTGACAACAATTTTGACTTCACTCTGTTTCCTACTTCCAATTTCAGGATCAGCCACGCAACAAATTCCTGAATCTATAGTTATCGACGGACAGGATTACTCATTACAAACATGCCCACTATATTATTGCGAAGAAGCTCTTGATTCATTACTCCTAAACAAATACAATGTATCAGAATTGGAATGTACTTGTCTTTGGAGGAACTATAGAGGCTTTTGGAGCATCGAAAATGACAGACTATACTTGGACAGCATTCAGGTGGGGTTCGAAGGTCCGATAATTAAAGCTCAGGAAGAAGATATTTTCAAGAACTACCTTGACAACGGAAGAGTCTGGGCTAAATGGATGAATGACGAAATAAAGGTTGGATCTGAAAGACTACTTATAGATTATCGTGGCATCTACGAACATGAAGGTTTCTACAAGCTCGAGAATGGAATAGTAAAATCTCATAGGAGAGTTGAGAACAAACTACTTCTCACTTCTAATCTTGCCGAGAAAAACAAGGAAGCCATAAACAAATGGAATGAATTTGTAAACACACTACGCGACAAGTTTCCAACATTAAAGGGCAAGTTCCTTGTAAGAATAAAATATACAGGCTGCCAACAAAACGGACTTCCAACAAAAGTAGAAGTTGAATTAGTAAAGTACGACGAGGGAATAAATACAGACAAAGAAAGTCTAAAGTCACTCAGAGAGGCAATATCACAATACTCGCTTGAAAACATAATATCAAACATATACGAAATAAACGGGAAGATAGTATCCTTTCCAATGACATACCCAATTATGCTGACTAAGGAAGAACAATAAGGCTCAAAATCAGCATAATTAAAATAAATGTAATTTTTTTTGTCCGTACTCAGTAATTTATTTATTATCTTTGCCGGACATTCTAAGGAAAAGAATATTAATAAACAATAATTCAATAAAGTTATGGCATTTTTAACTAACGAGAAGCTTGTTATCGTAGGTGCTGGTGGTGCAATCGGCTCTAACATGGTACAGTCTGTACTTATGCTTGGTTTGACTCCAAACATTTGTCTATATGATATTTTCGAGCCAGGTGTTCACGGTGTTGCTGACGAGATGGCACACTGCGCATTCCCAGGTGCAAACATTTCTTGGACTACAGATCCAGCTAAGGCATTTACTGGAGCTAAGTATATCATTTCTTCAGGTGGTGCTCCTCGTAAGGAGGGTATGACTCGCGAGGATCTTTTGAAGGGTAACTGCCAGATCGCTGCTGAGTTCGGTGACAATATCAAGAAGTACTGTCCAGATGTAAAGCACGTTGTTGTTATCTTCAACCCAGCTGACGTAACAGCTCTTACTGCTCTTATCCACTCAGGTTTGAAGCCAAATCAGTTGACTTCTCTTGCAGCTCTAGACTCAACTCGTCTTCAGCAGCAGCTTGCAATGCAGTGCGGTGTTCAGCAGGATCAGGTAACTGACTGCTACACTTACGGTGGTCACGGTGAGCAGATGGCAGTATTTGCTTCTAAGGCAAAGGTTGCTGGCAAGCCACTTTCTGAGTACAACATCCCAGCTGACCGTTGGGCAGAGATCAAGACTGCTACTATCCAGGGTGGTTCTGCTATCATCAAGCTTCGTGGTCGTTCTTCTTTCCAGAGCCCTGCTTACCAGGCTGTAAAGATGATCGAGGGTGCTATGGGTGGTGCTGAGTTCACTTGGCCTGCTGGTTGCTACGTAAACTGCGACAAGTGCGGTTTCAAGAACGTAATGATGGCTATGCCTACTAAGATCGACAAGAACGGTGTTAGCTTCACTGCTCCTTCTGGAACAGCTGAGGAGATGGCTGATCTTGCTAAGTCTTACGAGCACCTACAGAAGATGCGTGATGAGCTAGTAACTCTAGGTATCATCCCACCAGTATCAGAGTGGAGCAAGATGAATCCAAACCTATAATCTTAGGTAGGATTTATTCCATACAAACAAAGAGAGCGACTTCGGTTGCTCTCTTTTTGTTTTATTTGGGAATAGTAGTATCTTTGCGGATACATATAACTATAAGACAACAAATATGAAGAAAACTTTGCTCAGTATAGTGGCATTGATTGCCATTGCCACAGACATTATGGCAGCAACAGTAAACTGCAATACCACGATCAAGGACGTCACAGTTTACAAACAGGGTGCCATGGTCAAACGCAGCGGCTCGTTCACCGTGCAGCCGGGACACACGACACTGAACATCACTGGACTGACAACCGAATACAGCGAGTCATCCGTCCAGGTAGGATTCAGCGACATGGACATCATCGTCTATTCCATCGACCACAAGACCGAGTTCGTGAACAAGGCTGGAAAACGCGATTCTGTGAAACTTCTGGAGAAAGAAATCGCAAAGCTACAGGATTCGTTTTCTGTGGTGCATAACATGCCACAAGCCCTACAGGAAGAGAAAAATATGATTCTTGCAAACAAGGATATCAAGGGCAACGACAAAACTTTGAACGTGCAGGAGCTGAAAAGCATGAGCGACTTTTTCCGCGAAAGATTAACAGAGATAGACCAGAAACTTTTCGAATGCAAGACTCAGGAGAAAGTCCTAACAAAAGAGATCTCGATGCGAAAGCAGTTGATCAACAACATAATGATCAATAATGAAATCCCCTATAACAGCGTTGTTGTAGAGCTTGAAAGCAAAAAGGCAACCACATGCAAAGTGGATCTAACTTACTTTGTATCAGAGGCCCTATGGACCCCTATATACAACACACGCGTACACGACGTTGACAAACCTGTAGTAATCGAGGCTCGCGCACAAATCAAGCAAAAGACCAAGGAGGACTGGAAGAACGTGAAACTGCACCTGTCCACAGAGAATCCCTTTGTCAGCAACTACAAACCGTCACTGAAAACATACAAACTTCCGATAGAGAGAAACAGCAGCACAGACGAAGTCAACATGCCGTTTGACTCACACGCACTAACTCGCAAAATCAAGGGTATAGTCAGGGATGACAAAGAACCATTGCCCTTTGCCAATGTAATGATAGAAGGCACCTCGGAAATAATATCAACTGACATGGATGGCAACTACGAAATCTCAGCAAAAACAGGCCAAACATTAGTATTCTCTTTTGCTGGATACGAGGAAAAGAAAGTTAAAATCAACCCATATTCACCATCCATACTAAATGTTACACTCGATGCACATAATTACGACGAAGATGTTATTGCCGGATATGGTGTTGCCTATGGTGTTGTTAAAAAAAGCAATGTGTTTGCCAGCGCATCACCTAAGTTAAAAAACAGAACAAGCAAAAAGAAAGAAAGAAATTCCATCGAATGGTCTATAGCTGCTGATGCAGAAGAGACTATTGTTCAGCCAGATATAATCATTCCACAGGCTTCAATTGCAAACTACAATGCTGATATCGAGCTGCCTGCAAACATACCGTCTGACGACAAGGAGCACG
The DNA here is from genome assembly GCA_045641625.1 of Paludibacteraceae bacterium. Classification (GTDB taxonomy): domain Bacteria; phylum Bacteroidota; class Bacteroidia; order Bacteroidales; family Paludibacteraceae; genus UBA1723. Next base: position 52,329 of record JAZUHH010000063.1, on the reverse strand, counting down.
AGGTGGCAATAAAGGAAGAGAAAATAAACTGCAACTATATCTATTCTGCCATTCCAAAATTGTCGGAGCGTGTCTATCTGATGGCAGAGATTCCCAACTGGAGTTCCTACGAGTATCAGGACGGAAAGATGGCGGTTTATATGAAAAATGTATATCTTGGGGACACAAAGCTTAAAGCTGAAGAGATTACTGACACAATGAACATCTCTCTGGGCGTGGACAAGGACATCAAGATTAGCCGTACAGAAGTCAAGAGCCTTGAAAGCAAACAGTTCATAGGAACCAACAGGATGATAGAAAAAACTTGGAAGACTACTATCCAAAACCGAAAGAACATCACTGTGGAGGTAAATGTGGACGACCAATATCCTATCGCCACAAACGAGGATATCAAAGTCGAGCTTACTGACAACGGAGGAGCAGAAGTGAACAAGGAAAATGGCTCGCTAAAATGGAAAGTCGTTCTCAAACCAGGCGAAAAGAAGGAACTGAAGTTTACTTACAAGGTCAAATATCCTAAATCAATGGGATATATACACGTAGAGTGATAGTATAGACCTCTCGACAAGGATTAGCTTGTCGAGAGGTTTTGTTTTGTACACAACCAAAAAAAAGTATAGTCAAAAGACAACCTAAACAAAAAAACTTTAACTTTGCAGAAATTTCGATGATTAAGAACACATAATACAGAAAGATTATGGCAGAGGAACTTGATTGGTCCAACATAGGTTTTGGATACAGAAAAACAGATTATAATGTAAGATGCTACTACCGCGACGGTAAGTGGGGTGAGATTGAGGTAAGCTCTGAGGAGACGATCAACATCCACATGGCAGCTACAGCACTTCACTATGGACAGGAGGCTTTCGAAGGTCTAAAAGCATATAAGTGTAAGGATGGCAAGATTCGTATCTTCCGTCCAGATGCAAATGCAGAGCGTCTTCAGAGCACATGCCGCGGTATCTTGATGCCGGAGCTTCCAACAGAGAAGTTCATTGACATGGTAAAGAAGGTAGTAAGCATGAACGAGCGTTTCATCCCTCCTTACGGAACAGGTGCTTCACTTTACATTCGCCCTGTAATGTTCGGAACAGGCGCACAGGTAGGCGTTCATCCGTCAAAGGAATATGTTGTAATCATGTTCGTTACTCCTGTAGGACCTTACTTCAAGGGTGGTTTCGCTGCTACTCCATACGTTGTAACTCGTAAGTACGACCGTTCTGCTCCTCTTGGAACAGGTATCTATAAGGTAGGCGGTAACTACGCAGCAAGCCTTCAGGCAAACAACTGGGCGCACGAGCAGGGTTACTCTTGCGAGTTCTATCTTGACGCAAAGGAAAAGAAGTACATCGACGAGGCTGGTGCAGCTAACTTCTTCGGAATCAAGCACGGAGTTTATGTAACTCCAAAGTCAACTTCCATCCTTCCATCTATCACAAACCGCAGTCTTATGCAGATTGCTGAAGACATGGGAATCAAAGTTGAGCGCAGACAGATCGCTATCGAGGAGCTTGAGGACATGGAAGAGGCTGGCGCATGCGGTACTGCCGCTGTCATCAGCCCAATCTCTCGCATCGACGATCCAGAGGTTGGAAAGAGCTATGTCATCTCTAAGGATGGCAAGCCAGGTCCTGTATCAGAGAAACTTTACAATGCTATCCGCGCCATCCAGCTTGGAGAGGCAGAGGACAAGCATGGTTGGGTTTTGACTTTATAAGAGCAAACTTATACTTCGCTTAAAAAACAGCGCCGTACAATGTATGGCGCTGTTTTTTTATTTATAAAGGAACATAAAATCTCAAACAATACAAAAAGAACAAATCATTTGCATTTTTTTTGACAATTCTGCACTATTTATGCACGAAATTAAAAAATATTTAGTTACTTTGCATTTTGTATGTATATTGTAGTACAGTTATCCAAACTACGTAGCATATAAAAAAGGAGAAAACTCCCAAAATGGACTAATTGTTAAGAAGAAAACAAATAACTATATGTTTGATTTTACAAAAAAAATAACTTTTGCTTTATCTTTAGCATTTGCCTTTGTGCTTAATGCGTTCGCCATACATGAGGAATTTACGGAAGGCTATGAGTTCTCGAGCTCTATAGCCAGTTCAAAGATGCAGGAGCGACCTATGTCACTTTACAAGGACGGCAAGGTTGTTTTCTTCAGAGGTGACAGCGCATTCATCGCAACTATCGGAGATATGTATGAACTTATTGATATCCAACCTTGTCCGGAGCTACAGGACTTGGGTATCGAGGGTACTTTTGCATACGACCAGAAAAGAAGAACAATCTATTTCGCCAAGACTGATGAAGTTGGAAACTCTGACCTTTACCAGTCAAAATGGATAGACGGTGCGTATTCTTACCCTACAAAACTTGAAATTGAAGGACTAAACAAAGTAAGAAAGCCTATCAGAGGTAGTTCTACTGTAACAGCAGGATGGACATACAGATATAACAGAATTTCTGGATTCTTCAACCCTACAATTGCAAAGAACGGTAACCGTATCTATTTCTCTGCCGACTTCCCAAAGAAGAGTTTCGGTGGACGTGATATCTGGTATATCGACAAGGCTCGCTCTACTGACGAGGTAGGCTGGAAGATGCCTGAGAACGCATCAGACTCTATCATCATCATGAACTCGAATGCTCGTGACGACTATGCCTGGTGCTACGGAGATACTCTTCTTTACTTCGCATCTAACCGTAAGGGCGGATATGGAGGTATGGATATATATGTATCTCATTTGAAGACAATCAAGAGAGAGGTTACAGACACAACTACTGGAAAGACTTCAGTTGTTGAGAAGGAAATTTGGGACGAGCCGATTCACCTTGACTCAGTATTCAACACAAACGCTAACGACTATAACATAATCGGTAGTCCTAAGATTTGTTTGCTGATGAGTAACAGACAAGGAGGTAAGGGTTCCGACGATATCTATCGCCCTGCACCTTTCCAGGCAACAAGAGAGCCAGAGCTTACTCCTGACTTCCCACTTGACGAGCCACGCGGATTCCACTGGGTGTTGATGTTCTTCGACTTCAACCAGACACAGATGAAGCCAGAGTACGAGGCTCAGCTTGACGAGTTGGTAAGCGCAATGAACGAGTTCCCTGGTGCAATATTCGAGGTATCAGGACATACCGATGCCCGTGGTTCTGACCAGTACAACTTGAAGTTGTCTGCCAAGCGTGCCGACTACATCAAGCAGATGTTGATCAGTAGAGGTTTGGATCCGTCTAAACTGGTTTCTGTAGGACGAGGATTCCACGATCCTGTGATTCCAAATGCACAGACAGAGGCCGAGCATGAGCAGAACCGTAGAGCGGATATTAAGATTTTGAACGAATAAGAGGAGGAGGATAAGATATGAAAACAAGATTTCTAGCACTTTGTGTGGTATTGTTCACTGCAATTTCCGCCTTCGCCCAAAGAGATTTGATGCTGTCACAGCAGTTCTTCTCTCGTTTGAACTTCAACCCTGCAGCAACAGGTAACACAGACGATATCGACTTCTTCCTTATCGGACGTTGGCAATGGGCTAACGTAGAGAACTCACCTAAAGACGGAGTATTCAACGTATCCAACTATGTCGAGAGTGCACGTTCAGGATTCGGGTTGACTGCATCATACGATGACCTGGGTATTGCCAACAGAACATTGACTATCAAGCCAGCATACGCATACCATGTAAACCTTAACGAAAGCATGCTGCTTTCTATGGGATTGAGTTTCGGTGTTCTTTACCACTCTTGGGATCCTAAGGATCACAGAATCATAGACCCTGAAGAGGCAGGTCTTCCAAGTTTCCCTGCAGATCCGCAGAAAAAGGCTCGCCCAGACATGGACTTCGGTATGGAGTTGTCAACTCCTAAGCTATTGCTAGGAGCTTCCATCTCGCACTTGCTAAACAACGAAGAGGACGTTACAACTTCTGTTCCTGGACGTCAGTTCTATCTATATGCACGTGCTAACCTTTGGGTTTCTGATGGCTTGAACATCTGTCCAGCTATTGTATTTGCCCACCGTAACCATATCAATAAAGTTGAGTTGAACTGCCAGGCATTCTTTAACAGAATGATTTGGGGAGGCATCACATACAGACCAGATGTGGGTAGCGGCGCTTGGTTCAAGTCCAACGACCTAACATTCACAGCAGGTGTTGAAGTCAAGAAGTTCCGCGTAGGATACGCTTTCAACTTGGGTCTGGGTGAGATTTCTAAGTTGTCTAAACAATCACACGAGTTGCTGCTTTCTTTGAGAATACCTAAAACAAAGAAGAAGTACACAAGATTCTTGGAAGACGAGAGCGTATATTAATTAGATTAAAAAAATCTCAACATAATATGGTGCAAAACAAGTGTTTTACACCATATTTTTTAATTATAAAGTATGAATACTAAGAAAGCAAAAATATTAGACGCTATTGTTGTAGTAGTATTTATCTTAGGCTTATTAGCAGCTATACTCGATTTAATTCTATCGACTAATATTATTATAGAGAAATACATTCTAATAAGTATCCCACTCGTTATTGCAGCGATATTTACTCCTATCTTTTATAATGTACTTACTGAAATTGAAGAGAAAAGCCATCCTGACGGATACGATGAAGAAGATGGCTTAACTGGGATGCTGGCAAATTCTGCTCGTAAAAACAATACACCGATGTTATTTTTGCAATTCTTTCTTCACACTTTCTCGTCTGGCACACTTATTCTGTTACTGTTATTATCAGCAAACTATTACATAGCAGGACCAGTCGAAACAATTCATAGCGAATATAACAGAACTGAGGGAAATAAAGTATTCTTTAAACTTGAAGGCAGAGAATATAGCGCCTATTTAAACGATAAAATAACTATAAACGAGCGTTATTGCGACTTAAAAGTTAGAAAAGGGTTATTAGGATGGTATGTCTTTAGAAACTAAATAACACAAATAATGAGGCAGGGAATTGATTCCCTGCCTCATTAATTATTATACTTAGTATTTCTACTACTCTTTAACTAAACATGCGTCAAGATCCGCAATGATCTGCTCCTTATCCATCTTCTGACCGATAAAGACGATCTTCTGCATCTTGTCTCCATACTTCTCGTCCCAATCTTTCAATATGTCGGGATTCTCTTCAAGTATCTGCTTCAATTCGTCCTCTGGAGCGGTACAAAACCACTGTCCAGCCTCAACAACCTTCTTCTGGATACCTGCCTGCTCGAACATATATGACATATCCGGATTAGAGTCAAAGTAACATACACCCTTGCAACGGATGATATTCTTTGCCCACTTCTTAGCCACAAACTTCTCGAACTTCTCAAGGTTGAATGCAGGGCGACGATAATAAACGAATGTGCCTATGCCATATTCCTCAACCTCTCCGCCTTCGTGATGATGGTGATGGTGGTGACAACAGCAATGAGGGTCATCACACTCCTTGCCATCCTCATGGTGGTGATGATGATGACCGCACTCGCACTCATGGTCGTCATCATGGTCATGATGGTGATGCTCGCACTTATGATCGTGGTCATGGTGATGATGCTCATGCTCGTCGTGATGATGGTGGTGATGGTGTCCGTGAGCATCCTCCATCTCCTCGTCTGTTAAAGGTCGCTCCAACTCTTTGATCCAACCGGCAGACACAGCAGCCTTGTCCATAGAGAACTTGTTTGTGTTGATTATCTCCTCTAGGTCAACATCAGCATAGTTTGTTTCTATGATCTGGGCGTAAGGCTGAAGAGTCTTTATTATAGTGCGGATTCTAGCCAGCTCTGTATCAGAAACCTCTGCAGTCTTATTAAGAACAATGATGTTACAGAACTCAATCTGCTGGATAATTAGGTTCTCAATATCCTCGTCATCTATAGTTTTTGAAGTAAGGTTCTCGCCACATCCGAACTCGCTCTGCAATCTCAACGCATCTACTACTGTAACTACACAGTCAAGTCTGCATACAGCCTGCGAAACGTATTTTTTGCTCATTTCCTCGATTGTAACAAGAGTCTGCGCAATCGGAATAGGCTCGCATACACCACTTGCCTCTATCACAATATAGTCGAACTTGCCAAGCTTGAGAATATCGTTGATCTGCTCAACCAAATCCATCTTAAGCGTGCAGCAGATACAACCGTTCTGCAAAGCCACAAGGCTGTCATCCTTCTGACCTACAATTCCACCTTTCTGGATAAGATTAGCGTCAATATTCACTTCGCCTATATCGTTTACCACAACAGCGAACTTAATGCCCTTCTCGTTTGTGAGAATATGGTTTACAAGAGTTGTCTTACCACTTCCAAGATATCCTGTAAGCAATAGAACAGGAACAGTACCGTTATTCATATTACCTTATTATTAGTCAAAATTTCTCTTTAATTCTATTTCAGTCAAAAGCGTATAAGTTTTCTTGCCCTCAGGAGTTATTGCGTAGGATGAGGACATAAACAAATTCTGTGTCAATTCCTTCATCTCCGCCTCACCCATCTGCTTTCCGTAAGGGATAGCCATACTCTTTGACAGGGCAAGGGCTACAATCTCGCTTTTCATATTTACATCGGCATACTCCCCATTCAATATCGAATCAACCAAGGAAGTGATGTACGACACATGGTCTGCATCATCCATCGAATTTGAAGGTATTCCCGCAATGGAATAAGTTCCCTTGCCTATGCACTGAAGTTCATAGCCGACACTTATCAAATCGGCCATGAGTCCATCAAGCACATCCGACTGAGCAGGAGACAAGACCAAAGTCTCAGCAAACATGCTCAACTGCGAAGGTGCCGACTTGTCAGTAAGCTCCCTTCTATATTTCTCGTAAAGCACCCTTCTGTGCGCTCTGTTCTGGTCAATCAGCAGAACTCCTTCAGAAGTGTTGTACATTATGTACCGTCCCTGAACATTCTGCGGTCTGGCCGTCGGCAAAGTTACATCGTCTATATACTGAGGAATGGAAGAGAAAGCTATTCCATTCTCTGCAGGGTTTGTATTGGGAGTGAAGTCAATGGTCAAACCGAAATCGTTCTCGAAAGGATCTATTCCCTTGCTTCTCTGCAGTTCCTTCCACGACTTCTCCATCTTGTTCCCTTCCGAGGCAGAAATGCCTATGTTCGACATATCTACATTGAAAGGATTATAGTTCTGGTTCAGCTTTAGTGTAGGCTGCTTTATCTCCAGACTTGATGTGTCGTTGAACGCCATCTCCGGCGAATTGACATCCACGTCAAAGTCCATAGGCTGAGTTACATTGAACTTTCCCAAAACTTCCCTTACAGCGGAAGTGATAATCGGGAATATCTGGCTGTCATTCTCAAATTTCACCTCAGTTTTTGTAGGGCTCACGTTCACATCAATAGTGCTTGGCTCAACTGTCAGATAGATGAAATAGTCCGGAGTCGTTCCGTCCTGAAGCAGTCTGTCATAAGCCTGAAGCACAGCCTTGCGGAAATACGGGTTGTCCATATATCTGCCGTTCACGAAGAAGTATTGGCGGTCATTTCTCTTTCTCGCATTCTCAGGCTTGCCAACAAATCCGTCTATCTTGACTATAGAGGCATCAGCTGAAATCTGAATCAGTGTCTGAGCCACCTTGGATGAGAAGATATTAGATATTCTTGTTTTAAGGTTAGCCGCAGGCAGAGAAAGCACAATCTTGTCATTGTGGTACAGTTCGAAGGAGATTTCGGGATAGACCAAAGCAATGCGATAGAAACACTGCTCTATATTAGCGAACTCCACATTGTCGTTCTTAAGGAACTTTCTGCGAGCTGTTACATTGTAAAAAATGTTCTTTACGGCGAAATTGGCTCCCGTACTGCAGGCGACATCCTCAACACTCTCAACATTTCCGCCCGAAATGCAGACTCTGGTTCCTATTTCGTCCTCAGCACGCTTGGTTACAAGTTCCACTTGGGCTACTGACGCAATACTTGCCAGAGCCTCTCCTCTGAATCCCATTGTGCAAAGATAGTTAAGGTCGTCTGCCGAACTAATCTTGGACGTAGCATGGCGCTCAAACGCCGTGATAGCGTCCGAACGGCTCATCCCCTTTCCATTATCAATAACTTGAATCAGATTCTTTCCTGCAGCCCTTATCACCAACTTTATCTCAGTTGCTCCGGCATCCACAGAGTTCTCGACAAGCTCCTTGATTACCGAGCTTGGTCTCTGAACCACCTCTCCGGCAGCAATCTGATTAGCCACATTTTCGGGCAATAAATGTATTATATCGCCCATTACATCAACTTCTTAGATAGTACGTACACTATGCCAACTAGGACAGAAATCACGATTGCCCTCACCCAGACGCCTCCATTTGATCCGGAAGACACAGTGCTCTGGCTTTTAAGATAACCGCGCTTTAGCGAAGAACTTGGAGAATAACCGTCTGCATCGCCACGTCTCACCTCACCTTCCTGTTTTTTCTTCATTTCTTTGGCAATTCGCTCCCTGCGCTCCTTCATCTCGTCTTTCTGGGCGTCATAGTATCTAGGAGTATAGTTGAATTGCCTTATCACAGGCTTCTTGAACGAAAAAAATATACCCATTGCTTCTCTAAATAAGAATAGACTCGTTGCACATCGTCGATATAAACATTGTGACTAAATTCCCATCATATGGGCTTTCTTGATCTTCTTGTAAAGTTCTGATGCAAACACAAGGTTCTCCAATGCTTCGCACCCTGTATCATAGATCTCTGTATTGTTTCCCTGCCACTCTTTGTAGCCCTTGTTTATGAATACGATATTTTCACCAATCTCCATCACAGAGTTCATGTCATGGGTATTTATGATTGTCGTGATTCCATACTCGTGAGTAATCTCCTGGATAAGTCGGTCGATCAAAAGGGATGTCTTGGGATCAAGTCCCGAGTTAGGCTCGTCACAGAACAAATACTTGGGGTTCAAAACTATGGCGCGGGCAATAGCCGCACGCTTCTGCATACCACCGCTTATCTCTGACGGATATAGATCCAACGCACGAAGCAGATCCACCCTCTCAAGGCAGAAACGGGCTCTCTCCTCCTTCTCTTCATTCGACATGTTCGAGAACATCTGCAAAGGGAACAGCACATTGTCCTTTACTGTCATGGAGTCGAACAAGGCAGAACCCTGGAACAGCATTCCAATTTCTCTGCGGAAATGATTGCGCTCCTTCTCGGGAAGAAGCGAGATATTTCTTCCGTCATATAGAATTTCACCGGTATCAATCTTGTGAATTCCGGCAATGCTTTTCATAAGCACAGTCTTACCACTACCACTCTGTCCGATAATCAGGTTAGTCTTGCCTGTTTCCAAAGTAGTTGTCACATCAAACAATATCTGCTTCGAATCAAAAGATTTGCATACGTTCTTAACCTCAATCATGACAATAGTAATTTAGTAAGCATAACATCGAACAACAGCACCAACACCGAACTGTTCACCACAGCGTTTGTCGAAGCCTTTCCCACCTCTCTTGCTCCACCTTTGACAGTGTATCCGTAGTAGGAAGATATACTTGACACGATAAAGGCAAACACGATACTTTTCTCTATGGTGTACCTGACACTGAAAGGAAGGAATGAAAACTGAATTCCAAGTTCAAACTCCTTTGGGGTTATCATGTCAGTCAGATAGGCCACTCCCATACCTCCGAGCAATCCCGAACAAATCGAGAATGTCACAAGGCAAGGTATCACAGCCATGAAGGCAATGATCTTTGGCAGAATAAGGTAGTTGGCAGAGTTCACACCCATAATCTCGAGCGCATCAATCTGCTCTGTTATTCGCATTGTACCGATCTCTGAAGCTATATTCGAGCCTACCTTACCGGCCAGGATAAGACACAATATGGCAGAAGAGAACTCCAAAATCATTGTCTCTCTTGTAGCATATCCTGTCAACTCCGAAGGCAAAAATGGGCTCTGCGTGTTGATTCGCATCTGGATACAGATCACCGCACCGATAAATACCGAAATGATAACAACGATAGGAATTGAATTTAGTCCCTGCTTTTCCAATTCTCTCAGAAGCTGCTTGAAAAACATCTTCCAGCTGTCGGGCTTAGAAAAGCTCCTCCACATCAACAAAGTATAATCGCCAACTCTCTCTAGCGCATTCATAAGTTCTTGTCTATATTAATATCTGTAAGTGAGTGCAAATATAACTCAAAATTTTGGGTTTTGAAAATGTTTTGCCAAAAAGTAAAAAGAGCGAGATTAAAACAATCCCGCTCCCGCTATCTTAGATTCCTTATTCTCTGCTAGTGTGCATAATCTTGAGCCCTTATCTCTCCTTGTTAAGCATCTCCTTGTAGAAAGCCCTCCACTTCTCGAGCAGGGCATGCATGTCGTATGGTATGTTCGAGTCAAAGAACATCTCCTCCTCAGTGCGTGGGTGGACAAATCCCAAAGTCTTGGCATGCAGAGCCTGACGCGGACATAGAGCGAAGCAGTTCTGGACGAACTGACGGTACTTGCTTGTTCTCTCTCCTCTTAGGATTTCAAGGCCGCCGTATCTGTCGTCTGCGAACAAAGTATGACCTATGCTCTTCATGTGAACTCTGATCTGGTGCGTTCTTCCCGTCTCGAGCTTGCACTCCACAAGGGTGCAGTATCCGAACCTCTCGAGTACCTTGTAGTGAGTTACTGCGTGCTTTGCGCTTGGATTCTCTCCGTTCGGGAAAGTTGTGAAAAGCATTCTGTCCTTGGGGTCTCTTGCCAAGTCAGCATCGACAGTTCCCTCGTCCTCCTCGACATTGCCCCATACAAGGGCATTGTATGTTCTTTGGGTAGTCTTGTTGAAGAACTGCTTGCCAAGATGACTTTTAGCATCCTCGTTCTTGGCGATTATAAGCAATCCCGAAGTGTCCTTGTCTATTCGGTGCACCAGTCCCAAACGCGGGTCTGAAGAGTCGAAATCCGGATCGTCCTTCAAGTGCCATGCCAAAGCGTTGAGCAATGTGCCCTGGAAATTTCCGAATCCCGGATGCACAACCATGCCAGGCTGCTTGTTGACCAATATGATGTCCTTGTCCTCGTAAACTATGTCTATTGGAATGTCCTGGGGTACAATCTCGAACTCTGCAGGCGGATAGGCCAGCATTACTGAAATCTCGTCAAAAGGCTTGACCTTATAGCTTGACTTGACAGGCTTTCCATTGGCAAGAATGCTGTTGCACTCTGCCGCCATCTGTATTCTGTTGCGGGACACGTGCGGCATCACACCAACAAGGAACTTGTCAATTCTGACAAGCTTCTTGCCTTCAGGCACGGAGAAACGGAAATGCTCATGCAGCTGGCCGTCCGAACCTAGTCTCGGCTCCTCGCCCTCCTGCATGTTCTCTATCTCGAAATCGTCGTCGTTGAATGCCATATTCCGCTTTGAAAATTAGCTTTTAATAGTTATGACCGATTCTTTATTAAACGTTAACTATTAACCTGATTTTATAATTTCACTAGTTGTCCCAAAGGCCGTCCTCAGCACCCTCAGCCTTCTGAGTCGCTGTGCTGTCAACGAACACTTCCTCTGGCTCCTCAAGCACCTTCTTGTTTATGGTCAAGAAGATATCAACTCTTGTGCCGGCAGGAACAGTCCTTCCCGTGATAGGATACTGCTTATAAACGATTGCGCTCTCCTTCTGGTATTCAGTTGTGATGTCTGCATCGTACTTGATGGCACCGATGTTCAAGTTTCTGTCGTGAGCCGTATTCTTTGCAGTCTCAAGTCGCTGTCCACGGAACGAAGGAACTACAGCCTCCTCGTTTGTCAAGCCGCGACCGATGACAAGAGTAACCTCCGAACCCTCTACAATCTTGTAACCCGGAGTGATGATTTTGTCCAAATACTTAACCTCGATTACATTTCCAGCCTGGTCGCTAGGTATGTATTCAAGATTTGCCACCTTGATTCCGATGCTGTTCAATGTAGCCTCTGCCTGGCGAGCAGAACCCTCTCGAACCTCCGGCAAGTTTACCTTCTTGGCCTCGCGAGCCTGAACAGTAAGGTACAGACGTCTGCCCTCCTTGACCTTGCTGTGTGCCTTTGGAACCTGCTCTACGATTGTTCCTGGCTTGAAGCCTCGTGCGTAAGTGGAGTCGATGATCTCGTAGCCTAGCTTCTTTGTTGAAAGCAGTTCCGAAGCATCATTCTCGACCATACCCTTCAAGTCAGGCACCTCGACCTCATATCCGTGATGAGTATATCTGTCAAGCCATCCGCTAACGTACCATACACTTAGCACGCCCAGCAGCAACATTGCCAAGATGCTCAAAACGATAGGATTTAAAAATATCTTTTTCAGGATGGAAGCACCCTTGCCTCCCTCTTTTTTCTTAGTTTCCTCTGCCATAATCAGACTATTATGAATTTAAGTTGCAAACAATGTTCGCCGATGAACTTATTTCGAGGCAATGTTTATATCGCCGATGAATTTATTTCGAGGCAAAGATAACATTATATTTTTAGAAAAACAATTAACTCACTCTGTACCGTTAATAATAACATTGAAAAAATAGCTGACGTACAGCAAAGCAACCGAATTAAAAAATATTTAAGCCTAAACAAAAGCAACCGAATTAAAAAACTAAAAAATGGTGGAAACAAAAATGGGTGCTGGAAATAATACAGCACCCATTCCTCAAAGACTATAGTCTCAACGACTATTTCTTGACTATTTTAAAGAAGAAATTTTTACCGTTTTCTGTCACTCTGACAATATAGAGGCCTGCCTGCAAAGACGAGCAGTCTATATTGTTTCCTTCAGTCTCGACTACGGACAAACCGACAGCGTTAAGAACTGAAACCTGTGCGTTTTCACAACCTCTGGCAACGAAATAATCATACACCACTGTAGGGGAAATGCCTACACTCTCGGCTTGGGAATCATCCAACGAAGAAGCCACAGTCACCGAGATTACACCAGACTTGGAAACCTCGCTTATTCCACCTACGGAAGTAACTGTAAAGGCATAGTCTCCTGCAGCAACTGGAGTGCCGGAAAACTCAACCTTGCCCGAACTCTTTGTGATGACTATACCCTCTGGCATGCCCTCGACCTTCACGTCAGTGCAGTTTGTATATGTATAGTTGAAATCTGTGATAGACTCGCCAAGACTGATTGACTGGGATGAACTTCCCGAACCGTGCTTTGTGATTGTCGGAGCCTCTGTGTAGGAAGGGTCTGGGTCAGTATTGCCTGTGTTTCCTCCCTGCTTTTCAGTCACTGTTATCGTAGCGCTTTTCTGATCGTTGTTAGTGGCGCCGACTGTCTTTACTGTGTACTTGAACACGCCGACTACTGTTGGAGTGCCGCTGATGACAATAGTCTTTGCGCTGTTGTCAATCTTGGCAGTAACACCTGATGGAAGGCCGGAAACCTCGGCACTTGCCGCAACAGTCCATGTGTAGCCGAACTCGCCGATTGCAGTTCCAACCTCTACGGTCTGGGTACTGCTCGGAGTTCCGTTCTTGGTCAATACTGCGGTAGTCTCTGTTGAGCCGTCACCGGTATTCCCACCCGAACTTACTGTACCATCTACACCTGCGCAGGCTGTAACCTCCAAAGTTGCACCTGCACCTGTGTTTGAGTCAGACACAACTCCCTGCACCTGCTGGGCAGACATCTTTGCAATGTTGTTTGTGTAGTAGGTCGAAGGGTTGAAGGTGCAGTTGCGTATATCAGTCTTTGAACCGTTCTGAACCTTCACGTTGCTCATGTAGCAGTCAACAATCTTGCCGGCTGAAGCTTTAGTCTTATCATAATCCTTTAACGGATCTTGAACACCAATAAAAGCGCACTTCTCGACATAGCACATAGCCTCCTGGCCCAAGCCCACACAATAGCTTGCCTTTGAACTGCTCCACAAGCAGTTTACAAGGTGAACCTGACCGAAGCGCACTCTTGGCATACGCTCCACACAGCCCTCGTCCCACCAGCAGCATACGAAAGTTGTCTTAAGCTTTCCCCTGTCGCCTGTTGCGCTGTCGCTCGAACCCCAAAGGTTAGTGTATCTGTGGTCGTTTGAACCGCCCGAACCACCGGCTTTAGGTGGCTTCAAGTAGTGAAATCGGCACCATGAAACACAAATGTTGTCCGAAGCGTTCTTGCAGTCGAAGTTGCCGTCAACTCCATCCTGAAAGTCGCAATGGTCAATCCACACATTCGTACACTTGTCAAGGCACAAATGGTCGTTGCCGTCGCAGTCATACGCACCCGGTCCCTTGAATGTCATGTTTCGCATGATGAAGTTATTTGCGCCCGAGAAATACAAAATTCCGCTTGTGCTTGCGTCCTGCTTGTTGCTGTAAAGATACGAGCCTGGCAAACCGTAAAGAGTTTTGTCTTTGACATCCTTGACCTTCATTAACGAAGTGAACTCTATTGCACCCTTGACATAGATTTCGTATTTGCCGCTCTTTTCAAGCGCACTCTTTAGTTCGGTTGAAGATGTTACTGTAATACAGCTGCCGCCTTTTCCTCCTGTTACGCTCTTGGCGAAACCTAGCGGTGCGTTGGCGTCATACTGTGAAAGTTCTGCGAAAGAATTTGCCACTAGCAAGAATGGCAATAATAAAATCAGAAATAAACTTTTAATTCTCATAAGTATTGAATTTAGTATATCAGTATATAAGTGTTGGCCCGACCGTTAACAAGATTCTTGGCGACCTCGTTACGAAGGCAAAGGTATAAGGATTGGCTAACATACGCACGAATTTTTGTATCAAAGGAAACAACACAAAGCCCAATAATCATAGTGGCATGTAACAAAAGAGAATGGTACGAATAACATCACTCATCGTAACTACCAATAATTCATGTATTTATAAAAACAAAATAAGGTGTGCCTATAATGACACACCTTTAGTGATTATACATACTTATATCGGACTATTTGGAACTCGTATTAACACGCTTGACTGTTACAGAACCAGTGACAGATCCGCCGGATTCGGCTTCTTGCATTACCATATGCTCAACAAAACCAAAAACATACGCAATACCATCAGCTGCTAACGCATTAGGAATATCATTCATATCGGCGGCGCCAGTAAGAATGAATGTGCCTTCTTTTAGTGGAAGGGAAATAAACATTGGCTTATATATTGCGGATTCAGAAGTAGTAACTCCTCCACGGCAATTAGGATCCATCACTGTTGTATACGAAAACAAGGGTTGCTTCTCAAAATCTTCATCAGAAATATCTGACTCTTCGTCAGAAAAAAATGATTCATCAGATTCAATGAAGCTTCCCCAACCCAATAATAAATTATGGTCTTGATTATTATTGGGGAAAACAGCGTAAGATTCCTCTTTTATCGGAGTGTTACATTTATCGACTTTCTCTGTATACACCTTGGTATGACTTTTAACAATCTCATTACCCATATCATCAACTCCATGAGAATGCTCATACGGATGGCTCCATACCTTAGTCTCCGGTGTTTCCATTGTGATAACAGCATCCTCTCCGTTACTACAATATATCGTCTCACCTTCGATGGTAAAATCTCGTAATTTGATAATGGTATGAATTTTATAGCTGTAATCTGGGCCTCCTAGACTTCCTGTCTTGACATTGATTTCTGCTGTCACTTCCCAATCGTCGCTTGATGTTCCCAAACTCAACACACTCTCTGATTTTACCTTGTCTTCCGAATCGGAATATTGATATAGAGCAGTAATAGTACCTTTTGCATCGTCTTTTAGCGCAGTTACCGTAAAAGTTGCATATCCATCCTGATCTGTTGTGACAGTTGTACGATCAAGTTTGAAAGCGTCATTGTTACTGTTAGTCAATGTAACCACATAGCCTGCGCACGGATATTGCTCATCATTTCCGCTGTCAGTAATTGTCACTTCACGAGTCACCTCTTTGATTGAACCATTTTCGCTATATTGGGCTATAAGCGGATACGTTTTTGTTTCTTTTACATGTTGTGTCACTACACGAATTCGAACTTCTGTCTTTTCTCCCTTTCTCGAAATAGTTCCCTGTGGCTCAATAATAATGTCAGGATTAACCATCTCCATAGTTCTGTTAAGCAGTACTTCATATAGTTCCTGCTCACCCTTACAATTCTCAGCGAAAGATTTACCCGCCTCTTTCTCTACTACCTCAGTGGCAGAGCTATAGTACGCATCAAAGACAGCATAGTGATTGTGTCCGGATGTATTCTCACCACATTTGGCTGCCACCTGTCCCTCTTTGCCATTAACAAAATAATTACATGTTGCCGACAATTCTACAGGATGATAATAGTGACCACCTTTCTCGACCCAAACATTCATCATGTCAAGATTGTTGAGAATCAAGTCTATACAATTGTCTCCTAACCGAGAGAAATCACCACCTTCGCCCTTTGCCGATTTTGACATCTCTTCAACAAGAGTTGATGACACAGCTTCGCATAAAGCGTAGGAAGAGAAGTGGGATACCTTGAACTTTGCAACTTTACCATTAACCTCTGCAATAGCCGTACCGATCCATGCGTTTGACTCCTGATTCCAGTATTGCACAATAAGTTTATCTCCCTTTACTTCTTTAACTAATGGAACGGTAACAGTGACTGGCTTTTGAAAAATAGTACCAGAAGGTCCTAGTTTAACACCCACACAAAACAAGTCTGGATCTGTTCCCGTACCCAAATCTGCTACATCGTTAATGACTTTAGCGGAAAAAGAAACACTTTTTGTCAAAGCTCCTTCAGGGACGCTGATAGTCACACCATTTTGCGTAAACGACCCTCCGTTTTGATCTATAGGAGAATCATCAGAACCATCCATCACACTATCTTTACATGTAGAGAATGCAATACAAGTCAAGATGGTGAATAATAATAACTTTATTATATTCTTAATGTTCATATGATATAATTTCTATAAAAAAATTATTCGAGATTTTATATAATTAACATCTTTACTGTTAATTATAAACCAAATCACCGCCATCGGCATGAATTGTAAGAACTCCGTTATCAATAGAATATGGATAAATGACGTAAGTAAAAGTTGCCATGTCTAGCAGAATTATCTCGCCCAACGCAGCACCCCAGAAATATTGGATAACGTCATTCTCAGCCCCTAGAAGATAGCCTGTTCCATCGGATTTCAACGACAATAGCTCGATTCCGTCACCATCATATCTCGTCCACATCTTTGTAAGGCTAGGAAGCTGTGCATTGTGGTCAAAACTTGTGTCGTCAGGATTTTTTGACATCACGTATGTTCCGTTTGAAGGAATATTATACGAGGAACAAAGGCTGAACGGCTTGTCGAATGCAACAGTCATCTTCCTGTTTATTTCTATTACCGCATTTTCATTCAAATAGAATTCATACATGAAAGAAACTGTTCCGGCAGATTCTCCGTTTTCATTGATGCTCTTGAATGTGTGGTCGCTAACAGATGTAATAACCAACTTTGGTTCAGAAATTAACATTGACAATGAAGTCGTAGGCTGCTCGACAGTCAACACGCTTCCGTCTTTCATGACATACAGTCCGTAGTAATTGTTCTTGTATGTATAAAGAAGCGTCTCAGAGGTTGGCGCATTTGCAAGAAGCCATATACCTTCCATATCTCCCGGATTTCCCTCTATGACTTTCTTTGAAAGAGTAACTGTTGTTCCGCCTCTTGTAATGGTAATGTCGTCACCGGAAATAGAGAAAGTTGCCGTCTCGTATGAATAGGATCCAGTCTTGTGCAAATAGAGAATTCCCTTATAAAACACCCAATCAAAACTGTTTGTTGCCTTTGTCTGGTAGCCTGTACCGTCCGAATTGAACACATATGACTCACCCGAGAACTGGTTCGACCATGTACCCAAGATGTCGGAATATACAGGCAGAACTATTGGCTCGCTGTCTGACAACTTCGTATATTTGCCGGAAGCCGAGAAACTGCCATCTACAAGCTTCGAGCATTTAAGTTCCATAGTCTGCACTGCTGCCAGACGGCTGCCAAGCACTGCAATCGTAGTGTCAAAGCTGTAAGTTCCCGAAGCCTCTCCGGAAAGAGTGTAAACAGAAAGTCGGTTTTTCGAAGCCTTCTGAATAATGCCTATTGCGTGGTCGGACTCTGTCACCATCTCGTCGTCAGAATAGGCAAGCAGCTTGATTCTACCGTCCTTTGAAATGCTCAAGTCCGGGCCGTAGGAAACTGGAATCCACTCTCCTTCCAACGGGCCTGCGTTGCCGATAACAGCCTCGTCGTCATCCTCTTCCTTGCACGAAGTCACACCTGCCGCCAACGAGAAAGCCAACAGGCAGTGAAAAAATATCTTTATGTAGTTCATATTCTCGAAATTATTAGTAGTTAGAATTCAAAACCAAGTGACACTTCCGCACCGCCCTTGAACGATGTCTCTGTCTTTCCCTTGATGTATTTTGGCGAATAGTAGTCGCTCAACTTGTTTGTAAACCTGTACTCGTGCGTATTGTTCGCAACGCCAGCGTAACCGCCAACATTAAAGAACAGATTGTTCTTGAACTGGAAGCGGAAACCTAGGTTTGCCATTACGTCAATGCCTGATTCGAAAATCTTCTGGTTTCTGTATGAAGAAGCAGGGTTGATGTCTCCCGACAAGCGGTTGTACTGGCCGAACGCACCAACATAAAAACCTCCCCAAGATGCGGGAACAAGATGCTTGTAGCCGACACCGCATGAAATACTCTTCTCCGACTCGATTCCGTCAATTTCGCTCATATAGCCGCTGCCAAGATGAGGGCAGCCGACAAATGCAAACGGAATGTTTCTTTTCAAACGAACGTCCAAGCCTAGCCTTGGGCCACGGAAAACAAAACCAAGCGGGTCAACCCAAAGGCCGACACCTTTCTCTTTGCGCTCAGTCAATTTTGGGCCTCTTTCCTTAGGCTCTTTGACTTTAACTCGCTTTGCATCGTCGATATAAACATTCTTCTCCTTCTCAACCTTAGCTGGTGCAGTTTGCTGCGTTTTATTGACCTGGGCTACAGGCTCAGCCTTTGACTCCGTCTGTCGTCGATTTTCAATTGGCTCGTTGGTTACTTGTGGGGCAACTGGTGTAGGCTCTGCTGAAACAACAGTTTCCTCAACAGCATTAACAACTGCAGTATTGCTGCTTGCTACAGGTGTTTCAATAACCTTTTCAACAGCAACAGCTGTCTCTGGCTTAACACCTCCCTCAAAAGAAAGAGACTCATAGAATTCTCTGTTTGCGCCTTTTACTCTGTGAACACCAACGCATGCCATTGTTAAACCTGCAGGCATACAGACAAAAAGAGATACAAGACAACCTACCCTTGACAACATGTCACCTTTCCTGTATTTCTCGGCAACCTCAGGATTTACATCATTCATGACTGTTCTCACAGAATATATGTCTGCTGGACGAATTTTGTCACCCGAACCAGTCTTCCTGCGATAGATAGATGATCCCTTGAAATAGTAGTCATATCCATCATGCTGGAATGCCACCTCTTTTTTGTTCAATTTCTTATAGTCCTTCTGACTGACTCTTACAGGAGCAGAAGGTCCACCCGTAGTCTGCGCAAAGGACGTGCCTAATACGCAAACACACAACAACAATGATAAAAATCTATTCATAAATATGTATTGTAATTTAATCTCTCAATAAAGTAAAATGTCCCGTGTATTGTTTGTCCCTGTCCTCAATATCCAGTACAAACCAATAGTCTGTGGATGGCATATCAAAACCATTAAAGACTCCGTTCCAACCATCAACCGGAGAGTCAGACATGTACAATAGTTTGCCGTAACGGTCGAATATGGCCAAATGACATTTTTTGAATTTGTCCACATTCTTGATAACCCAAGACTCACGATTAGCGAAAAAGTATTTTGGAATCTCAAGCTCGAACGTATTGGTCTCCATTTCAAACGTGGAAGAACAACCAAGCTCGTCAGTTAAGGTAACATGATAAACTCTATCAGACTCTGCGTCGGACAATATGTTGGAAACAGAAGGATCGGCACCATTTCCGAAATCCACAAGAACCTTTCCTGTTCCTCCCTCTATATCAAGCTTGTAGGTAGATGATCCTATTTCCGAATAATCTACGACACGAGGCAAGGAGTTGACCTTAACATTAGCAGATCCCTCAGCCTTACACAAACCACCCTGCGACTCTACGGTCAAGAAATACTCCGTAGATTTAGAAGGAGACACTGTCAAAACAGCACTGCTCGAAATCGGAGTTTGCTTGTCTGAACTATCGTACCATCTTAAAGTGCTGCCACTTGTTGCGGTCGCCTTGACAGATGCGGTTTCTCCCTCACAAATAGACACATCGTCAGCCTTGAAGTCAACACTTACAACCTTGACCGGATATGTTTGCGAGAATGACGGACAGTCTCCGTTGTTCACTTCAAGTTTATAGACAGCATCTGCTTGAGGTGTGTCTGACATATTGGCGGAAGAGGCTATTGTTGCCCCGTTCTTTGTCCATGAAATAGACTTGGGGTTGCCACTTGAAATTATTGCTGAGGCAGTTACTTCATCGCCCAGGCAAACATCGGAACCTGGCGCATTAACCTGAACTGAAAGTTCCGGCAACACAGACACCTGTATCTCGTTCGATACTGTTTTGCAATTGCCATTGTACGCCTCAATCCAATAAACGGCATCCTTGTCAGGTGAAAGCGTAATCTTGTTTGACATTCTGTCTGCAACCTTGCTTTGTCCAGCAGAAGTCTTTTGAAAGACAGAAAAGGACTTGGTGTTGCTGTCATAGTCAACGTCCAGTGTCAGATCAGATCCCTTGCAGACTTCCGTAATACCTGAAGAAATCCTAACTACCGGAGAAGGCTGAATATTGAAATTGAAATCAAAGTCCATAGAAGGGCAAGCCTTGCCTGTAATACGATGTGTTACAGTTCCAGACTTTGTAAGAAGAGGCAACAGATAGTTGTAATCGTCAGAAACCTTAACTCCGTCTATAAACCATTCAGATGTGTGCTTTTTCATGAACTCATCCTTGTCTGACTTGAAGTTAGGGGTAAACAAGTTAAAACTAAAATCAACTACGTCGCCGCAAAAATCCAAGACATCGCCACTTCTGAAAGGTTCAGTTCATCTACTCCATGACGGAGTATAAGGCTCTTCGACATCTATACTGATATAGTCAGACTTTGAGACACATCCCTCTTTTGTATATACCTCAACATAATATAGCTCCGAAGATCTTGGAGAGAATGTGTAAGATTTCCCTAACGTGCTGCTAATAGGAGTTGTTTTTCCCCCTTCATACCATAGAGTTTTTGTAACATCTCCGGTATAGGAAATATCAATCTTAGCTTCAGAGCCCTTGCACACTACGGGTGTCGGTGTAGAAACTTCAAGTTGGGGATAGTCTATAATGTTGAATTTGAACTCGAAAACAACATCACTGCAATAATCGCTGCTTATGGTATGGACTATAGTCGCATCTTTGTCAAATAATGGGACTACAATATCATAGTCATTGCTGAATAATTTCCCGTCTATTTTCCACTCCGACTTGAAATTCTTTTTGAACTCAGTCTCGTTGAATCCTTCGTTCAGGGCTGAATTGATTATACTGAATCCAAAGTTCTTTTGTGGACCGCAGAAATTAACTTCTTCTCCCGACTCCATTTTTCTGGTGCCATAATACCATGACGGACTATAGTTCTCCATCACTTCCACACACTCAACATTTGAATATTTGGTTAGTCCTCTGGCTACTCCCATAGCCCTGAAACAATACGCCTTGTCCATCTTGATCGTATTCGAAGATGAAAGTATATTGCTGAATGATGAATATGTCACACCGTTAGAGGTATATTGCCACGTAACCGAAGTGCAGTCCGCATAATCAAGAGAAAGATTCACAATATCGCCAACGCACGCTTTGGGTTTGGAAGCAGTAAGTTTCAACTCCTGTGAATATAGAGAAACGGAGCTGACTGACAGAACTAAAAAAAGAATAAAGGTTTGACATACAGTATTGACTCGTTTTGTTACTTCGTCGATTTTACAATTGAATCGTAGCACTTCGTCGATTTTTTTCAATTAAACATCTTAACCGCATATTTTCGGCAAAGCTACAAATTCGGCCCTATAACCACGTTGTCGGATTCTCAATAAGAGGCACTAAACATTAACAAAAAAGTTGTCGATCTGTAAAATAACACTCTTACAAATCGACAACTATATTATAAATCAATATATTACAAACAATCTTATCCGCAGTTCCTCTGCTTCCATACAACAGGGGAAAGACCCGAAATCTGCTTGAAATGTCGGCTGAAATTTGCCTGGTCAGTATAGCCTACCATCAGACAGACCTCCGCCATAGGCATGATCGGGTTCTCCGTAATCAGCTGCATTGCCTTAGTAACCCTCAGACCATTCACAAACGAATTGAAGTTACCGCCCTCGTACTGGTTGATGAATGCGGACAGCGTAGTTCGGTTTGTGTTGAGTTCCCTTGCCATCTGCACTATCGTTATACCCTGACGGGTGTAAAGCTCGCTGTCTATAATGTTCCGCCTCCATTTCTGCCAGTCGTCAGTGCCCGAAGCCTGCTCCCTCTCCCTGTAAAGATAACAGCTCGCAGACTTGATGACAACAAGCCCTATGACCACATAGAGAACAAGTATCAGAAGATTGAACACCGAGCACCAGAACAGGTCATGGCAAAGCGTGATGAGCACAGTGTCCAGCACCACAAGGGAACAAATCATAAACCCTGTCTTGGCGAAACCAAGCCTGCGCAGTACTACGCTGTCACCCTGCGCCCTGGCTCTTGACTCGGATTCCCTCTCAAAGAACAACTTGTAATAGTATAACGGAACGGAAAGGTAATACACGAACCACACTATCCTCAGATACAGATCAGGTCTGCCCCATGACAGCAGACCGAACAGCTCTCCGGCTGCTGAAACCTTGGTAAACCCGCAGAACCATAGGCACAAGAGGCTGAACAAGAGCAGAACAAGAGGCTGGGCAAACGCCTTCAGCACAAACGGACGGCTCACAAGAGAGCTGTCAACTATGTTCAGATATGCAATTCCCCACAAATGAGCCTGTACCGTAGCCTCGAACAGGAAGGGAACACCCAACACGTCAATAGGGTAAGTCCATTTGAAAAGGCAGTAAACGGACAAAGAGACATACAAAAAGGAAAATATGCGCAGAGAGGCCTTGAAACTGCCGGCCGTCTCGTTCTTGGGAACAGGCAGCACAAGGAACACGACAGCCATTATGACCAATGAAACCGTCAAGATTAAATATGACAAATAAAATGCGCTCATTACGGCTTACTTTCTGATGACTCTATAGAAATCAGTTCAAATCAATTTGGGCGGCAAGAAGGTCGCGGGAATTAGGTCCGACCAATATCTGGAAAGTTCCGTGCTGGCTGTGTCTGGAAAATCCGTATGCCTCGCTATAGCTGTAGTACATGAAATCCCTCTGCCCAAGCACGAACTCGACATTTCTCTCCTCGCCTGCCGGAATCTTCACCCTCTCGAACCTGCAAAGTTCCCTGACGGGACGCGCAAAGGGCGAGCATTCCGCCGAGATGTAGAGCTGCACGGTCTCTGTGGCATCGACTTCGCCCGTATTTGCCACCCTGACGGAAACCACAACGCTGTCCGCCGCAGTCTTGAGCTCGTTGGCGGAAACCATAAGGTCATAGTATTCGAAATTCGTGTATGAAAGGCCGTATCCGAACGGATAGAGCGCATCGTTCCTGACGTCCAGGTAGTTGCTGGCGTACTTTCTGAACTTCTGCTCGCCCTCGGCAACAGGTCTTCCGGTTGACAGCCTGTTGTAGTATAGCGGAAGCTGGCCGACATTCTGCGGCATTGACACTGTAAGCCTGCCCGAAGGCGAAACCTCGCCGAACAGCACATCGCACACGGCATCGCCCATCTCGCTGCCACCGAACCACACGTTCATGATTGCGGGAATGTTCTCTGACTCCCACTTCATGACAGTTGCACGGCCCGAGAAGTTGAGCAGTACGATTGGCTTGCCCAGCCCTGCCAGTTCCTTGAGCAGAGTCATCTGCTCGTCCGGAAGCGCAATGTCGGAACGCGAAGACGATTCGCCCGACATCTCTGCACACTCGCCCATAGCGCAGACAATGACATCAGCCTCGCGAGCCACACGCACAGCCTCCCTCATGGCGGACTGGGTGTTCACCCTCGCGATATGCTTGCCGAACTCTGCGTCAGCCTGCGCGACAGAGTCAGCCAGAACATTGCAGCCCTGGGCGTACAACAGCTTCGCCCTGCCTTCCAGAGCCCTCTCCATACTTTCCCTTAGCGAGGAATAGCGGTCAGGTGTTGCTGCCACAGTCCACATTCCGGTCATGTTCGACTTGGTGTCTGCGAGCGGTCCGACAAGCGCAATCTTGCCCTTCCTCTTCAAGGGAAGAAGCGAGTTGTCGTTCTTCAGAAGCACAAAGGTCTCTGCGGCGATGGCTCTTGCCCTCTCGCGATGTTCCATTGTGTAGATGTCAGTATATTTTCGTGCAGTGTCGCAATACTTGAAAGGGTCGGAGAAAAGTCCAAGCTTGTACTTTGCCTCGAGAATTCTGCGGCAGGCGTCATCGACATCCGCCTCTGTGATTTCTCCCTCATGAATCAGACTCTTCAGGCTCTCAACATAGCCTCGACTGCACATATCCATGTCAGTTCCAGCCAAAATGGCACGGCAAGAAGCGTCCTTTCTGTTCTTTGCCACCCTGTGAGCCATCATCTCGTTTATTGACGCATAGTCAGTGACCACAAATCCGTCAAACTTCCATTCCTTTCTCAACACATCGTCTATAAGCCATTGGTTGGCAGTGGCGGGAATTCCCTCGACCAGATTGAAAGAGGTCATCACGCTTCCGGCACCAGCCTCAACACATGCCTTGTATGGCGGGAAGTATTGCGCGTACATTCTCAATCGGCTCATGTCAACGGTGTTGTAGTCCCTTCCTGCCTCGACTGCGCCGTACAGGGCAAAGTGCTTGACACAAGACATGACATTGTCGTTGCGGGACAAATCACCCTGATAGCCTCTCACCATTGCCCTTCCCATGACTGAATTTATGAAAGGGTCTTCGCCGCTTCCCTCAGCCACTCGTCCCCAGCGAGCGTCCAGAGCGACATCCACCATAGGGCTGAACACCCAGTTTATACCGTCAGCACTCGCCTCTTTGGCCGAGATTCTTGCAACCTCCTCGACAGCAAGCGTGTCCCATGAGCATGACAAAGCCAAAGGAATAGGGAAAATAGTCTCGTAGCCGTGAATGACATCCATACCCACCAAAAGCGGAATACCCAATCTGCTCTCGTTCACGGCAACCTCCTGCAAGGCGCGGATTTTGTCAACACCCTTCAAGTTGAAGATTCCGCCCATATTTCCTGCCTTGATTTCATCTATGACACCTGTGTCCTGGGCGTCACCGGTCACAATGTCACCTGCCACCTGCAGGTTCAGCTGACCGATTTTCTCGTCAAGAGTCATTACACGCATCAGCTCTGATACAAACTTGTCCATATCTGCCTTGTCGTCGGAACACGACGAGAACGCAGCCATCAGGACAAAGGCCGAAATGATATAGTGAAATTTCTTCATACCGATTGTTCCTTTTTGCCTATATAGATTCTATAGTATAATTCTTTTCATGCAAAAATAGTAAAAAGTTCTTTATTTGGGGTACGGCATTCTCCAATTTTCCGATAATAGCCGGAAAAACGAATACAAGAGGAATGAAAACACCCCTCTTGTACACTATCTTTATGTCAGCGTCGCAGAAAGCGCAGACTATACTATCTCTATTCCCTTCTGCTTGCAAAGTTCAGCACCCAAAGTCTTTAGCTTGAACTTCTGGATCTTTCCCGAACCTGTCAACGGGAAAGCGTCGATGAAGAACACATACTTCGGAATCTTGTATCTGGCGATGTTGCCCTTGCAGAATGCCACAACGTCCTCTTCAGTAATGTTTGAGTCCTTGTCCTTGATGATGAATGCGCCTACCTGCTCACCATACTTGGGGCTTTCGATTCCAGCCACCTGAATATCGTTGATTCCCTTCATCTTGCGCAGGAACTCTTCGATTTCCTTAGGGTAGATGTTCTCGCCGCCACGGATTATCATGTCCTTGATTCGTCCTGTAATCTTGTAGTAGCCATCCTCGTCCTTGACACCCAAGTCACCGGAATGCAGGTAACCGTTTGCATCAATGATCTCTGCTGTTCCCTCCGGATTGTTGTAGTAACCCTTCATCACGTTGTAGCCCTTGCAGCACATCTCGCCCTGCTCTCCTGGCTTGCACTCTTCTCCGGTTTCCGGATTCAAGACCTTTACGTCAACGAACGGGAAGTCAGTTCCCACAGTTGTGCAGCGCTTCTCGAAAGTGTCTCTGATATTTGTGTGAGTCATGCCCGGAGAAGTCTCTGTAAGTCCATATACTGAAGTGATCTTGATGTACATTTCCTTCTCAACCCTCTCCATAAGGTCAACAGGACAAAGAGCTCCCGCCATAATACCTGTACGAAGGCAAGTCAAGTCGAACATGCTGAACATTGGATGGTTAAGCTCTGCGATGAACATTGTCGGCACACCGTAAAGGACTGTACACCTCTCCTTGTGGACAGAGGCAAGAACCGTCAAGGCATCGAACTTCTCGACCATGACCATTGTCGAACCGTGTGTCAGGCAAGCCATTGTAGCAAGCACAACTCCGAAGCAGTGGAACAAAGGCACACATGTGCAAAGCTTGTCCTTCTGCGTGAATTCCATCTGCTCGCCTGTAGCGTAGCCGTTGTTTGCAATGTTGTAGTGGGTAAGCATTACTCCCTTGGGGAAACCTGTTGTTCCGGAAGTGTACTGCATGTTCACAACATCGTGGCAGTTCACATTCTTCTTGGCATCGGCAAGCAGAGAATCCTCGACCATGTCACCAAGAAGGAAAAGCTCGCTCACGCTGTACATTCCGCGGTGCTTTTCAGTTCCAAGGTATATAACGTGCTTCATGCGAGGGAATCTCTTGCTGTCAAGAGAGCCTCTGCTCTGAGTCTTTAACTCAGGAAGCATCTTGTAGGTCATATCTACAAAGTCGCTCTCCCAAGTTCCGTCCATCAGGAACAGAGCGTCAAGGTCTGCGTTTTTGCACAAGTATTCCAACTCCTCCTGCTTGTAGTTAGTGTTCACTGTCACAAGCACAGCGCCGATCTTGGCAGTAGCATATAATAGGGTAAGCCAGTTAGGCACGTTAGTTGCCCAAATACCTACGTGTGAACCTTTCTTAAGGCCAAGGGCAAGCAAACCCTTTGCCATACGGTCCGAGCGATCGTTCATCTCCTTCCAAGTCAAACGGAAGTCGCGATCGGAATATACCACGCACTCATTGTCCGGAATTTCCTTTGACCAGTATTCCAACCAGTCAGTCAAAGTGCGGTTACTTAGTTGACTCATAATAAAAAAGTCTATGAGGTTAGTTAATTGGAGTATAGATCACAGCAAGAACCTTGGCTGCGCTCTTTGTAGTGACTGAATGAGGGATTACCGAATCATAGTACAGGCTGTCACCCTTCTTCAACGAGTATGTGTTCTTGCCATATACAACTTCAACCTCGCCCTCAAGGACGTAAATCATCTCCTCGCCCTCATGTTTTGACATAGGTGCCTCCTCGCCATCTGACGCCTTTAGTGTCAAGACGAACGGTTCCATGTGACTGCCAGGCTTTCCTGCCGCAAGGTCACAATATGAAGCAAAAACAGGATGCGAGACATGACCGTTCGCATAGTTTGTAGAAACAGTACCCTCTCCGTTCCTTGTCAAGACTGGACCGCAACCCTCACCATCATCAACGAAAGTCTCAGGACGCACATTCAATCCGCGAGCCATCTCTGCAAGGACTGCGATGTTAGGTACGTTCTTTGCGTTCTCAATGTCGGCAATAACCTCCTCGCTCAACTTACAATTCTCTGCCAACTGCGCAATCGAAAGACCCTTCTGCTCGCGAAGTTCTTTCATCTTCTTACCTACTGATTCTGAATATGACATAATTATATTTTTTTCGTGTTAGTTGTTCATTTTTTCTCTTTACCCTTCAAAAAAAGAAGAGAGACATAAAATTGTGGGATTCCCGCAACTTTCGCATTTGCAAAAGTAGAGTACGGATTTAAAATACCAAGCAACTTTTCACTTTTTTTTAGTCGATTTCGAACACAAAATCAAACTTTTTCGTGCAATTTGCACACTCGTTGACAAGTGTGTGCAAAAAACTTATGCACACATTTTTTTTGATTGTGCACTTTTCATTTTTTCATCATCGTTATTCAATTTTTCTCTATTGCACAAAAAAAATATATTCGTGCAGAGAACAGACTCGCTTATTCGTCTGACACCAATGGCAGAGGCAAAAGAAACGTCAATTCCGACAGTTTTTCCAACAAGGCAGATCAAATCTATATGGACAAACGAGCACATCTTGTAATAAAGCCAGCAAACTAAAAAACATACACATTACAAAAATCAAAAAGGGACTTGATATAGAATGAAGCAGGAAACAAACTTGTAAATTAAGGTAAAAAGTCTTGACCGATAAAAATAAAATTCTGAAACAAATAGTCAAAACATATCAAGGACAAATGATATTTTACATAGAGCAAAAATTCCTCGATGACATTTAAAATGTTAATATTCTTTGAATGGTACAGATATATTGAATTAAGAAAAACAAGGGAATATTAAGCAGAAATCGCCATTTGTTTATTTTTATTATTATATCTGCAGTCGCAAAAAGGAAGAAACATTAAAAAAGTAAAACCTATTGACAACGAAACAAGTAAAAACATTGATATCATGTTTGACTATTGGGAAGATCGCTAGTCTTTATCAATAGACTCTTTAGCTTCAAACTTATCAAGAGAGGGTTTATTAGAATTTTACAAGAAGTAATAGTATTAGTTAGAGTTATCTATAATGACAGAAAAATAGTAGAAACAAATCACCCCTTCACTCTCAGATGAAAGTGAAGGGGTGAATGTTTATCCTCTATGTAAAGAACGATTACTTGTTCTTCAAAAGGTCACGAATCTCTGTTAGAAGAACCTCCTCCTTAGATGGAGCTGGTGCAGGAGCTGCAGCCTCCTCAGCCTTCTTCTTCTCAGTCAACTTAGTGATGATACGGATGAAGCAGAAGATAGACAATGCAATGATAAAGAAATCAAATGCAGTCTGTAGGAAGTTACCGTAGTTAAGAGTTACAGCAGCAACCTCTGTACCGTCAGCTGCAGTTGTAGCCTCCTTAAGAGTGCACTTAAGGTCAGTGAAAGACACACCACCAACAGCCAAACCTACAAGCGGCATGATAACGTCAGCAACCAACGAAGAAACGATCTTACCGAAAGCACCACCGATGATTACACCGACTGCCATGTCCATAACATTGCCTTTAACGGCGAACTTCTTGAAGTCCTCAATAAATTTTCCCATGTTTAAAAAAATTATAGTTTAATATTATCTTATTCCTTTACAATCTCTCCTATAAGTGTAGCGGCAGTAGTCGAGTTGACCTTTACCTTGATGATGTCTCCGACCTTTGCGTCTTCACGAGGGAACACAACCACCTTGTTCTGCTGAGTGCGTCCGAACAGCTGTTCGCTGCTTCTCTTGCTTCTGCCCTCTACAAGAACCTCGAATGTCTTGCCAAGATCCTTCTGGTTGCTTACCTGAGAAAGCTCTGTCTGCAAAGCAATGATCTGGTTAAGACGCTCGATCTTTACCTCCTCCGATATATTGTCTGGAAGGTGAGTGGATGCAAATGTACCAGGACGCTCGGAATACTTGAACATGAAGGCTGAATCGAACACAACCTCTCGCATAAGCGAAAGAGTCTGCTGATGATCCTCCTCGGTCTCGTCATGGAAACCGCAGAACATGTCCGTAGAGATACCGCAGTCAGGAATGATTCGACGAATTGCGGCAATACGGTCCAGATACCACTCACGGGTATATTTCCTGTTCATAGCCTTAAGCACGGCATTGCTTCCGCTCTGTACGGGAAGATGGATATGGTTGCACACATTCGGACACTTTGCGATGGTGTAGAGAATGTCATCTGTCATGTCCTTAGGGTGCGAAGTCGAAAAACGAATACGCATACTTGGAAATTCGCTGGCCACGATTTCAAGCAGCATGGCAAAGTTCACCGCACCATTTTCTCCCTCATACATGTATGAGTTCACGTTCTGACCAAGAAGGGTAACTTCCTTGAAACCACGGGTCTGAAGATCTCTGATTTCGTTCAGGATGCTTTCAACTTCACGGCTTCTCTCCCTACCTCTTGTATAAGGCACGATACAGTATGAGCAGAAGTTGTTGCAGCCTCTCATGATTGATACGAAACCTGAAATGCGGTTGTGGCCGATACGCGCAGGGATGACGTTCTGATAAGTCTCAGTCTTTGAAAGATTGACGTTGATAGCCTTCTCTCCGACCTCAACACTCGACACAAGGTTAGGAAGATCCAGATAGGCATCCGGTCCGCATACAAGGTTAACCACACCGCTTGCAAGCAGCTCGTCCTTCATTCTCTCTGCCATACATCCCAAAATACCGACAATCAATGACGGGCGCTGACGCTTCAAAGACTGGAAGAACTGGATGCGGGAATGAATCTTTTGCTCCGCATTGTCCCTGATGGAACATGTGTTGGCAAAGATTGCATCAGCTTCGTCCATGTTCTCGGTTACCTCATAACCGACAGTCTGCATTATCGCAGCCACCACCTCACTGTCCGCCACATTCATTTGGCATCCGTAAGTTTCAATAAAAAGCTTCTTAGTCGCAGATTTAGAGTCTGTTTTCATGTTCTTTATATATAAATAATCTCTGCAATTGAAAATCGCCGATGAATTCATTTCGAGGCAAAGATAGTGAAAATTTTAGTTATAGTCGAATTGAAAATCGCCGAAAATAAATAATCGAGGCAAATCTGCCTGCGATTTTGCCTTATTGACTCGATTTTTTCGTCACCAATATAAATATTCTCAATGATATTTGATACATTTGCAAAATGTTTATATCGACGAAGCAGAGCGAGTCAACCATAATCAGATTATAGATGAAAAAACAGTTTGACATCAACGAAATAGATTCAGTAGCCAAGGAAGTCATCACAGCACTTGGAGACTACAAACTTGTTCGCATGATCGGAGAGATGGGAGCAGGAAAGACAACCCTAATCAAATCCATCTGCAAACAGCTGGGTGTGGACGAAGAGGTAAATTCCCCGACTTTCGCCATCGTGAACGAATACAAGGGAAGCGTTGCCGATGTGTTCCATTTCGATTTCTATCGCGTGAACACTCTGCAGGAGGCGATAGATCTTGGACTGGACGAATACCTTTATTCCGACCACTATGTATTCATGGAATGGCCTCAGCTGGTGGACGAATACTTGCCTGACGAAGTTGCCACTATCACTATAAAAGAGGTTAATGACGGACTAAGAGAGGTGGAGGTTTGTACCAAATAAAGTGGCTACAATTCCCTAATCACACTATAATATAATATTGGACTAAAAAGATTACATATATTTGCCGCAACTAACGGCAATAATACTTTGCTTAACAATACTAATATATTCAAGCTTATGAATTTGAAATTTTTACTACCTTTTATTGGTGCTGCCTCTTTTGCAACAGCAAGCGCAGACAATAAGTTTGACGATCTTTCTCAGCACGAGATAGTTGAGGCTATGGGTGCCGGCTGGAACTTGGGAAACACTCTCGAGGCCAACACGAACGGTACACCTAACGAAACTTGTTGGGGTAACCCTAAGGCTTCGGCTGCTTTGATGAAGCTTATCAAGAACAGCGGATTCAATACAATCCGTATTCCTGTTTCCTATTTGAGCAAGATTGGTTCTGCACCGAACTATACAATCGACCCAGAGTGGCTTGCAAGAGTCAAGGAAGTTATCGACATGGCTTTGGCCGAGGACCTTTATGTCATCACTAACATTCATGGCGATGGCTATCATGGTGTAACTGGAGGATGGCTTCTTTGCGATGCCAGCAACCAGACAGAAATCAAGGCTAAGTATAAAGCTTTTTGGGAGCAGATTGCTACAGAGTTCAAGGACTATGACGAGCATTTGATTTTCGAATCAATGAACGAGGTGTTTAATGGCAGTTATAACGGTATTGACGCAAACTGCTATAACAACATCAACGACTATAACCAGATTTTCGTTGAGACTGTTCGTCCAATCAGCATCAACAATGCAAAGCGTTGGCTATTGGTTCCTGGTTGGAACACAGATATTGATGCTACATCAGAAGCTAATGGATTCAAGATTCCAGATGACAAGTACCTTGACAAAAACGTCAAAGGCAACCGTCTGATGATTTCTGTTCACTATTACGCTCCTTGGGACCTTTGTGGTGATGACACTGATGCAGGTGTTACACGTTGGGGAGATGCCGCTTGGAACTCGGGCAAATGTACTACTTACGGACAGGGTGCCAACAGCGAGAACACAATGTCAGGACAGTTTGACAAGCTAAAGACTTGGTTCACATCTCAGGGTTATCCAGTTATCGTTGGCGAGTACGGAACTGTTGACAAGACTGCATACGATGAAGAGAACTCAGACTATACAGCTTACTGGACAAAGACTCTTTGCGAGAACGCCCGTCGTGTAGGTGCAGTTCCTGTTCTTTGGGA
The DNA here is from genome assembly GCA_045641625.1 of Paludibacteraceae bacterium. Lineage (GTDB taxonomy): Bacteria > Bacteroidota > Bacteroidia > Bacteroidales > Paludibacteraceae > UBA1723. Next base: position 19,635 of record JAZUHH010000063.1, on the reverse strand, counting down.
CAACGGTCATGTCAGCACAGCCAAAGGATTTGGAACTGTCAACAGATCATCAAACACTTTGGCTCGCCCTTACATTGTTGAGGCTATCAACGATGCCTTCGACCAGGAGATTGAGATTGACACTACAGCTCCAAAGACTAAGCTTGCTCTAATTGAGAGCTACGTTGTGAACATAACTATGAACGGCGCTAAGGAAGACGCTAAGTTCACTTGCCAGTTCACTGACTGGAGCAACAACTCAAAAGCTGTTAAGAGCACAGCTAAGAACCTTGACATCGACCTTTCACCTGCATCAAAGAAGGACGGTTTGACTAACCTTGGCTACTTGGAATATGAAAACGACTCGTTGTACACATTTACTGTCAACAAGATTACAGTCAACGGATACGAGTTCACTAGTCCAGCAGTAACAGGAGATTTGACAGCTAAACAATATCAGAATGCTTTGCCTAACATCTGGGGACAGACTGGCGAGTACTTGTCAGACAACGGAAAGGCTATTCTTTCTATCACAAGCAGTGCTATTTCCTTGATGTTGAAGCTTGAGGACGAAGGTTCTTCTGCAGATGATGTTGAGGCTGCAAAGGCTTGCATCGTCTCTACTGAGAACGGAATCGAAATCTATGGCGCTGACGGCAATGTAATAGAGGTTTACTCTATGTCAGGCATCTTGATGGCTAAAAAGGTTGCCAAGGATTATGTGACAAGCATTTGTCTTCCAAACGGAATCTACGCAGTTAAGGTAGGCAATATGACTTACAAGGTTATCAAGAAATAACATTAGTTAAGCATATAATCTTAGAATCCCACGAAATAAAACTTCGTGGGATTTTTTTATTCAATTTGTACTGCAAAGATTTGGTGGTGCGAAATTTTTTTTCTAATTTAGCACCCAGTTAACAAAAACTTTAATCTATGAGCCTACAAATCTATAGAGCTTCAGCCGGTAGCGGTAAGACTTTCAGGCTATCAGCTGACTACATCAAACTTGTTTTACATAATCCAGACAGCTACAGGAACATCCTGGCCGTGACATTCACAAATGCCGCCACTGCCGAGATGAAGAAGCGTATTGTCAACGACCTGTTCAATCTCTACAGAGATCCAAGCTGCAAGAAAAGCAAGGATCTGCTCAACGTGATTATTCCGGAGCTTAACGATCCCAAGAATCAGTTCCAGCTTCAAAACGGAGAAAAATGGACCGAGGCGATAGCAAGCAAAAGAGCGGGAATAGCTTTGCAGAACATTCTGCACAACTACACATTCTTCCACATAGAAACTATCGACAGCTTCTTCCAGACCGTACTTAGAAACATGATCCACGAACTTGGACTTAGTGCGGCATTAAGTGTCGAACTTGACAACAACGCACAGGTGGAGACTGCCATACAGATCCTGTACGACAAGAGCAAGGTCGAAAAGGCTTTGAAAAACGCAATCATCCGCTTCTCTATGAGCAAGAACGAGAACGGCAAGAGCGGATTCATCGACAACGAGTTGAAAAGCATGGGCGAGAAAATCTTGAAAGAGAATTTCTTGTCTTCCACCAACATCAATGACTTCGCCGATATCTTTGAGGAGATTGACAAGTACAAGAAAAAGCTTGAGGCTACGAAAAGCAATATAGAAGACATAATCTCCACAAAAGCCAAGAATGTTATCGCAAGCCTCGGTGAAGATGAGGAGTCCATGAAAGCATGGAGTAATGGAGGATATGCATGGGATTATCTTTGTTATTGTGTATCCGTTAACGAAAAGTGTTTCGTTCCCTCAAAAACAACTATTGATATAATAGACGGGAACAAGAAAATAACGTCTAAGGTAAAAAAAGGAGTAGAAAGAACCGACATTCAGCCTCTGTTGAGAGACTGCTTTGACACAGCTTGCAAGTACAAGACAGATTACTATACATCAAAGCTTATACTGAAGCAGATTCACGAGATTGCCTTCATCTATGACATCTATTCCTGCATCATGGAGAACAACAAGATGGAGGGCAAGTTCCTGCTTTCCGACACTCCGGTGCTTCTGAACAAGCTCATCTATCCGAACACGGCTCCTTTCATCTATGAAAAGATCGGAGCCAGGTACAGCCATATCATGATCGACGAGTTCCAGGACACTTCTTCAACACAATGGAAGAACTTTGTTCCCCTGTTGCTTGAAAGCCTTAGCAAGATGGCAGAGAACGACACCAAATCCGGACAGGTTCTGATAGTGGGCGACCCAAAACAATCTATCTACCGATGGAGAAACGGGGACTGGACTATCATCGAGAATATCGGACGCAAAGATGGCCTTGGCAGGCACATCAAGGAGTCTGCACCTATGGGCATGAACTTCAGAAGCAGCTACGAAGTCGTGGAATTCAACAACCACCTCTACAAATCCATAGCAAACGCCATTGACTATGTTGAGAACTTCAAAGACGAAGGCAAATCCGAAGAGTTCATCTTATACAAGAACCAGATAAAGGAAGTGTATCTTGACTCCAGCCAGAAATGCATGAAGAAGACGCAGTTCGGTTACGTCGAGGTTGCACAACTTCCAACAACACCGAAGGACAAATCGGACGAAAGAAAATTTCAAGACTTCGCTCTGGAGAAACTGACTCAGGATATCATCAGATGCCAGGTAGCAGGCGTGAACATAAACAATATCGCCATCCTTACGCGCAACAACTCCGACATGCCTTTGATTGCCTCATACTTCGCCAACTATGCGAACACCGAGGAGTTCAAGGAGATTCAGAAGGAGCATCCGAACGTCAGCCTTGACGTGATCTCAAACGAGGCTTTCAAGCTTGACGCTTCTCTGGCTGTGCATACCATCATTGACGCCATTAAGTATATAGTGTCTCCTGACGACGAAGCGACAAAGAGCACTCTCGCAATAGACTATCAGTCAATCGTCAAGAAAAGGGACATCAACGACCTGCTCAGCAAAAACTCCCTAAAGGACGAGGAGTTCAACGAGATATGCAGGAAGCTGACAAACCTCAAAATGAAGCCTCTGTATGAACTCGTAGAGACAATATACTATGAGCTTAACCTGAAGGAAATAGCAGGTCAGGAGTCCTATCTATACACATTCCTGGACAAGATTCAGGAGTATTCCCAGAACTTCAATTCGGACCTCAACCAGTTCCTGAAGCGCTGGGACGAGAAGATGTGCAGTGAAAAGGTCATCACTCACGGCGACGGAATACAGATGCTCACAATTCACAGGTCAAAAGGTCTGGAATATGACACGGTGTTCATACCTTTCTGCAACTGGGTGATGGAGGACTATGGAACCAAAGCCCCTACACTATGGTGCAGAAACGACGAGATCGAGGATACGACCGAACTGCTTGACGAGAAGTTCAGCACCTTGCCAATCAAATACACGTCAGAAATGGAGAACAGCTTGTTCGCAAAAAAATACCAGTTGGAAAAGCTGATGATGTGGATTGACAACGTCAACATTCTCTATGTGGCGACTACTCGAGCAAAGAACAATCTGTTCATTTACTGCGAGGCATCCAGCTCATCAAATACCAAAAGCAACAAGATTTCTCACTTCATCATAGACTCTCTGGAGTTCGATGACAAAATATACAAAAGCGGAAGCATCTACGTTGACAAGGAGGAAAACGACAACGAAGGAAAAAGCAACAGCATCTCTTGTCAATACAACAGCTTCCCACAGAGAACCAACCAGTTCCAGCAGTCTGTAAAGTCTAACGAGTTCATCAAAGAGAACATGGCAGACATGGGAGACAATTGCAAAATCGACGAAGCGGAGCGAGTCAAACTCTCGGCAACCGCTTACGGAACATTGATTCACTACATATTCTCGAAGATCAAAACTATAGAGGATGTCGAGAATGCCGTAGAGGAGACCATAATGGAAGGAATAGAGATCGGAAAGGACAAGGCAAAGCTGATATCCGACATCAAGACCAAACTCAACAAGGACGAATTCAAGGAGTGGTTCGCTCCCGGCCTGAAGCTGATGAACGAGCGCACAATCGCATTCTACGAGAACAAGGCATTCATGACAAAAAAGCCGGACCGAGTAATCGTTGACGGCAATACCGCCATCGTAATAGACTACAAGAGCGGTAAGGAGAACAGCAAATACATCGACCAGCTGACTCAGTATGCCAACCTGCTCAAGGAAATCGGTTTTGAAAAAGTTTCTGCCTTTATCTGGTATCTGAATACTGACAAAAAGGTACAGGTCATTTAATAATAGAAACCTCAGGATTCATTTTCTGAGGTTTTTATTATCTTTGCGCAAACTATATGTTGTGGGAACAGTTAAAAGCAAAATATCAGGGATAATAGACAAGGCAATGGAAACATGGCAGGGCACATTGCTACATGTCCTGTCCCCGCTATATAGTGTAGATAGAGGCAAATTCCTACATAAGCAGTTCAATGACGAATGCAAAGACTTTTCCCCTACTGAAAAGTTCGGGAAAACGAAAGTCAGGGCAAACGCCAACAAACACGTGAAACACCATACGATGTTCACGGTATTCCTCACATTCCTTTCCACAATTCCCCAGACCGGATGGATCGTCGTCGTGCTGGCAGTTCTGGACTTTATCCAAACGCAAGTGGTGACTTTTGTGCTGACCGAGAAACTGCAATACCTGTACCTTAAACCCGAAGAAACTACAGAAAGCACTTCTTTGTTTGATCCGAGCAAGGAAGTCTCTATCGTCAGAAAAATTATTATTATCGTAGCCGGATACCTGGTCAGACAAGGACTCAAGTACGCAGCGAGAAAAGTGATTGTTCGCGTATGCATCCTCAATGTGCTCAAGCAGCTGATGAAGCTGGTCGAGTATAATGTTGTGTCTGTTACAGAGCTTGACGGGTACATCGAAACCCTTGTTGGAATCATTACGGCTCTTGTGTCAGGACTTGTTGCCTGGTTGCTGTTCTATCCAATGATGGTGTCCTATACAAACAAACTTGAAAAAAATTCATAATGTTTAATAATTTTTACGCAATAATCTTTGCATATCTAAAATTATTGCGTATTTTTGCACCATAAAATTCCAAACTTAATTAAAATGAAAAAAGGAACACTAATGGGAGCTATTGTTGGAGATACTATCGGTTCCGCTTACGAGTTCTCTCCGACAAAGGACTATGACTTTGACATGTACCACAAATTTAGCGAGTACACAGACGACAGCGTTATGACAGCTGCTATAGCAAACGCTGTTCTGACAGACAAAAATCTTTCTCCTCGCGTAGTAATTTCATCAATGAAGTCTTACGGACAGGAACACCCTACTGTTGGCTATGGAGGGACTTTTGTAAGATGGTTAAGAGCAGGCAACGAACCATATAACTCATGGGGAAATGGTTCAGCAATGAGAGTGTCTGCCTGTGGCTTTGCATACGACACATTACAGGAAACTCTTGACGCCGCAAAAAGAAGCGCAGAGGTAACCCATAACCATCCGGAAGGAATCAAGGGAGCCCAAGCCACAGCTGCGGCAATCTTCATGGCAAGAAACGGCGCAGGCAAGGAAGAGATAAAGAAATACATAACAGACACTTTCGGTTACAATCTTGACTACCATTGCGACGACATTCGTGAAACTTATAGCTTTGAAGTCAGCTGTCAAAAGTCTGTACCTCAATCTATAGTGGCATTCCTTGACAGCACAGACTACGAGAGCGCAATCAGACTTGCCGTGTCGCTTGGCGGAGACGCTGACACTATGGGAGCGATCACCGGAGCCATTGCCCTTGCCTTCTACAAGGAGATGCCGGACGAGATGTACGACTTTGCATGGAGCCGTCTGTCTGACGACCTAAAAGCTACTGTGACCGAATTCGACAGCAAGTACATGAAATAAACCCCTCCGTTAATCTAACCTTGACCATTCCCTGCATTTCCAATGCAGACCAAACCACAATAGGGGCAGCATTCCGTAATGCTGCCCCTATTGTCCTTCCTTGACATTCCACAACTTTCATTTGCCCGTAATTACAAATCAACTGCCTACACCAAATTTCCTGAAAAGATATAGGCGAGAACTTAACGACTTTTCAAAAATAAGGCTTCACCAAGGTATAGGCGGGACAGCAATCTCAAAATAAAAATTGAGCATAAAAATCCATACTGCAAGAATGGCAACTGTGATTTTCGATTGACAAGAACATTATATCGGCGATGCGAAGCAAGCCGATGTTTGATCGGATTTTCGCAGAAGTAAAAATCTTTCAAAAAAATAAATGGCATGTGCCTAATAATTGCGAAAAAAGTTTTATTTTTGCACGAAAGGATAAATAATCCATAAATATAAGCATTTTAACAAAGAAAAACAAGCAAAAATATGGCTGAAACAAAGAAAATAAAGACAGCTCTTGTTTCCGTTTTCCATAAGGACGGACTTGATGAGATTATCAAGGCTTTGCATGCTGACGGCGTACAGTTCATCTCTACAGGCGGAACTCAATCATTCATTGAGAGCCTTGGATTGCCTTGTACTCCAGTAGAAAGCCTAACTACATACCCTTCTATCCTTGGCGGTCGCGTTAAGACTCTACACCCTAAGATTTTCGGTGGTATCCTTGGAAGAAGAGAGAACGAGGGAGACCAGGAGCAGATGAAGCAGTACGAGATTCCTGAAATCGACCTTGTTATCGTTGACCTTTACCCATTCGAGCAGACTGTAGCAAGCGGTGCTGACGAGCAGGCTATCATCGAGAAGATCGACATAGGTGGAATCTCTCTTATCCGTGCAGCAGCCAAGAACCACAAGGACGTAGTTATCGTCGCTTCCAAGGCTCAGTACGGCGCACTTCTTGACATCTTGAAGAAGAACGGTGCAAACACAACTCTTGACGAGCGCAAGTGGTTTGCAAAGGAGGCATTCGCTGTTTCTTCTCACTACGACACTGCTATTCACGCTTATTTCGCTAAGTAACTATGGGTTGGTTTTCAATGACTCAGGAAATTGCAATGGACCTTGGTACAGCCAACACCATTGTGATTTGCGATGACAAGATAGTAGTTGACGAGCCTTCGGTTGTGGCTCTTAACAAAAGAACTGAAGAAGTTGAGGCTCTAGGTATCGAGGCTCAGAAGATGCATGGTAAGGAGCACGAGGGAATCAGAATCGTAAGACCATTGAGAGATGGTGTTATCGCTGACTTCGACGCTGCAGAGAAGATGATGAGAGGCCTTATCAAAAAGGCAACTGACAGCCAGAAGAGCTTCCTTCCTACTCAGCTAAAGATGGTGGTCTGCATCCCATCAGGTAGTACAGGCGTGGAAATCCGTGCGGTGCGTGACTCAAGCGAGCATGCCGGCGGTCGTGACGTATATATGATTTTCGAGCCTATGGCTGCCGCTATCGGTATCGGTATCGACGTAGAGGCACCGGAAGGCAACATGATCGTAGATATAGGTGGTGGTACAACAGAAATCGCCGTAATCTCTCTTGGCGGTATTGTTTCGAACAAGTCTATCCGTGTGGCAGGTGACGAGCTTACTTCAGACATCATGGAGTACATGAGCAACCAGCACAACGTAAAGGTCGGAGAGCGTACAGCAGAGGATATCAAGATCAAGGTAGGTTCAGCACTTACTAATCTGGAGGACGCACCGGACGACTATATCGTGAACGGACCAAACCGTTTGTCGGGACTTCCAGTGAAGGTTCCTGTTTCGTACCAGGAAATCGCTCACTGTATAGAGAAGTCTATCTCTAAGATCGAGGCAGCTGTCCTAGCAGCCCTTGAGCAGACACCACCAGAGCTTTACGCCGATATCGTAAACAACGGTATCTGGTTGGCAGGTGGAGGAGCTTTGCTTCGCGGTCTTGACAAGAGACTTACTAACAAGATCGGTATTCCTTTCCACATCGCAGACGATCCACTAAGAGCTGTAGCTCGCGGTACAGGTGTTGCTTTGAAGAATACAAGCAAGTTCAGATTCTTGATGAGATAATATCAAGACTAAAGATAAAAAATTAAGGGTTAAGAATTCTTAACTCTTAATTTTTAGTATATAAATGACTATTTTCCAAACGTCCTAATTTCATTGGGCAATCACTGATTCAACTATCAACATTCGAATCTCGTGCAAGCATTATTACAATTTCTGATTAAATTCAAGAACTTCTTTCTGTTCTTGCTTTTGGAATTTATATGCGTCGTTTTGATGGTGTCAAACAACCAGTTCCAGCGTTTCAAGATACTTACATCAACAAACTACGCAATGGGCAACATATACTCTATGCGCGCCAACGTTACGCGATACTTCTCGCTAGCGGACATCAACGATAATTTGAGCAGTCAGAACGCCTATCTGCAGAGCGAACTTACCAAGGCAAGGACAAGGATAGCTCAGCTTGAGGCAGACACTTCATATATCCGCAGAAAAACTTACGGAGCGGAAAAGAACTATACATTCATATCGGCACGAGTGGTGAATGTATCGACAGACGCTTTCAAGAACCTTATAACTATAGACAAGGGTTCCAACGACGGCATCAGAAAGGACATGGGCGTAATCTGCGAGAAGGGAGTGGTTGGACTTGTCAGCAACGTGAACGACAACTTCTCTATCGTAATTCCGATCATCAATACTGTCAGCGAGATCGGTGCCAAGGTAAAGAATACAAGTTGCTGCGCAAGCATGAAATGGGAGGGCAACGACGTAAGATACGCGTCGCTTGAAGAAGTCCCTATCTATACAGTAATAGCGGACGGAGACACTGTAACAACAAGCGGCTGCTCCTCGACCATCTTCCCGGAAGGAATCATGATCGGAGTGGTTGAATCCCACAAGAAAAGAAACGATGACTTTTTCGATATAGATGTTAAACTAAGCACTGACTTCCTTGGACTTAACTTTGTAGATATCATTGACTACAAGGGTGCGTTAGAGGAAAAGCAACTTGAGGAGGAGAACAAATAATGAGCAGCACAATAGTACAGAGAACACTTTGGTTCATATTCTACGTCCTTTTGCAGGGATTGGTGCTTAACCACATCAATTTTCTTGACAGCATAAACCCATACCTATATATCTTGTTTCTGATAAAGACTCCCGCAAATGTGGGAAGGGGCAACCTACTTCTTATCGGATTCGCTCTAGGTATGTGCGTTGACGTACTTAGCAGCACGCCGGGAATACACGCCTCGGCAACAACTTTGGCAGCTTACATCAAGCCAAATATAGATGCCATGTTTGCCGACAGAGACGAAAGAAAGAACGGAGTTGTCGCATCTGCAAAGAGCTTCGGCTTTGCTTCCTACATAAGGTATGCGGCAGTATTGACAATCCTTCACCATTTGACATACTTCTTCGTTTGCGCGTCAAATCTTGAGCTGATATTTGTAGTTTTGAAGGACACTCTTTGCTCTGTCATCTTCACAATGCTTTTGATATTCATTATTGAGTCTTACAACGACCGCAGGAACAGACGATGATAAACGATCAGTATCAGAAAAGAAAATATGGGTTGGCGGCAATATTCATTAGTGTCGCCCTTATCTATATTGTCCGACTATTCTTCCTTCAAGTTGTTGACGGAAGCGACTACCTGAAACAAAGTGAAAACAACGCATACGTAAACAGAGTTATCATCCCTTCACGCGGCCTTATCAAGGACAGGAACGGAAAGCTTATCGTTTACAACAAGCCGGCATACGACCTGATGATCATTCCTAGGGAGTTTGCCGCAGCAAAACAGGACACAACAGAGTTCTGCAAGGCTATCGGAATGACTGTCGAGCAGTTCAAGGCAAGAATGAAGGAGCTTAGAAACAAGAGAGGCTATAACAGATTCAGACCTGCTCCACTTATCCAGCAGTTCGACAACGAGGAGTTCTCTGCCATACGTGAAAAGCTCTACAGATTCAAGGGAGTTTACGCACAGAAACAGGTATTGAGAGAATACAACTACCACAACGGAGCTCTTGTACTTGGCAGTATCGGAGAAGTTGACACATCAATAATCAACAGAGACAGCTATTACAAGCTAGGTGACTTTGCCGGCGTGGAAGGTGTAGAGAAAACTTACGAGAAATGGCTTCGAGGCGAAAAGGGCTTTGAAATTCTTCTTCGCGACTCTCGAGGCAGAATCATGGGTAAATACAAAGACGGAAAGGAGGACATCGCTCCCGTACAGGGTCATGAGCTTACCCTTTCCCTTGACATCGAACTTCAAAAGTATGGCGAGGAGCTGATGAACGGCAAGAAAGGTAGCGTAACTGCCATTGAACCGGCAACCGGAGAAATCCTGGCCTTGATTTCAAGCCCCGCATACGATCCGTCCCTTCTTGTTGGTAGAGGAAGAAGCGCGAACTACAAGACCTTGTACAGACATCCGTTGAAGCCTCTGTTCAACCGTGCCATAATGGCGATGTATCCTCCGGGATCGACATTCAAGACAGCTCAGGCTCTTATTCTTCAGCAGGAGGAAATCATAACTTCACGCACAGCTTTCGGCTGTACACGAGGATTCCACTCCGGAAGCTTGACCGTCGGATGTCACGCCCACACCGGACCGCTTGACCTGATGCACAGCATACAGCACTCCTGCAACGCATACTATTGCTATGCCTACAGAAATATGATCGATGACAAGAAGTACGGAAAATCTTCAAAGGCACTTGATGTATGGAGAGAACACGCCCTAACTTTGGGATTCGGCAAAAATCTTGGAATCGACATTCCTGGAGAAAAGCCGGGCAAGATTCCTACTTCAGCAAAGTACAATAAAATATACGGAGAGAACAGATGGAAGGGCTTGACAATCATCTCGAACTCTATCGGTCAGGGAGAAATCCTTTCCACTCCTCTGCAGATTGCCAACCTAGGAGCGACAATAGCAAACAAAGGATATTTCTATACTCCACATCTTGTAAAGAGTATTTCCGATGCTGAAATCGACACATCCTTCATTACCAAGCACGTTTCGTCAATCGACCCTAAATACTATGACGTCATCGTGGACGGTATGGAGCTGGTTATGATCTCCGGAACAGGATTCTATTCCCGAATAGACAGCATCTCGGTTTGCGGAAAGACCGGTACGGCGCAGAACCCTCAAGGAAAAGACCATTCAATCTTTATGGCATTCGCTCCGAAAGAGGATCCGAAGATCGCAATCAGCGTTGTAGTCGAGAACAGTGGATTCGGTGCTACCTGGGCAGCACCTATCGCAACTCTGATGATAGAGAAATATCTGAAAGGATACATACCTAAAAAGAGAGAGCCTATCGAGAAAAGACTCATGGAGGCTAACCTAATCAGCGAATAATAAAACTATGCGAAGCGACGAAAACATATTTTCTAAAATAGACTGGATAACAGTTGCCCTGTATTTCGTACTAGTAATCTGCGGATGGTTCGCAATATACGGAGCAGTTTATGAATTCGACGACACTTACTTCTGGGACTTCAACACTAAGTTCGGAAGACAGTTCGTCTGGATCATCTGTGCCCTGGCGATAGGAACCGTATTGCTTCTGCTTAACAACAGAGTGTACGACACGTTCTCCTACCAGATATACATACTGAGCATTATTGTCCTGATAGTCACTCTGGTAATAGCGACTGATACAAGAGGATCTCGATCTTGGCTTAAGTTCGGAAGCATAAGCCTTCAGCCGGCAGAGTTCGCAAAGACCGCAACTTGTCTGGCTCTTGCCAAATACACAAGTGCCTTTGGATTCAACATCAAGAACTGGGTAACATCATGGAAGGCATATCTTATCATTCTGCTTCCCATGCTTATCATCATCTGCCAGAAGGAGACAGGAACAGCGTTGGCATACCTTGCCATGTTCCTTGTACTTTACAGACTTGGAATGACAGGTATCGTACTGCTTCTCGGTGTGTGTGCGGTAGTATATTTCATCGTAGCCATACGATACGGAGACGTCCCAATAATTGAAGCTCTGCCGGATGAGAGTTTCGGAATCTTCGTCGTTGTGATGTTTGCCATAGGTGTAACACTTGCACTTATCTGGTTCTATCTTGAAGATTTTGACTTTATCAAATGGACGGCATTGGGAGTTTCTTCCTTCATGCTTGTTGGCTACGGTCTTTACAAATGGCTGGACTTGTCGGTAAGTTTTTCACTTATTGCAATAGTCTGCGCAGGAATAATGGGAATAGGAATGGTTGTGATGTTCTTCAAGACCAGAAGGCTACAATATATCCTGATCGGATTTTTCCTTGGCGGTTCCATAGCTTTCGGAAACATGGCAGACTACGCATTCAACAATATCCTTGCTCACCACCAGCGAGAGCGTATCAAAGTAACTCTGGGTATGGAGATGGACGAGAAGGGCTCATTCTATAACGTGAACCAAAGTATGATTGCAATTGGAGCCGGCCAGATTACAGGAAAAGGATTCCTCAACGGAACGCAGAACAGATACGGGTTCGTTCCTGAAAAGGAGACCGACTTCATCTTCTGCACTGTCGGAGAGGAACATGGTTTCTTGGGTTCTGCTTTCGTAATTCTGCTGTTTGTAGTCCTCATGCTTCGACTGATTTATTTGGCTGAACGACAACGATCGGCATTCAGCAGAATATATGGATACTGCGTTGCATCCATATTCTTCTTCCACCTTGCCATAAACATTGGAATGGTAACGGGACTTACCCCGGTAATCGGTATTCCGCTTCCATTCTTCTCATACGGAGGCTCGTCGCTATGGAGCTTCACAATTCTACTGTTCGTATTCCTTCGTCTTGATGCCAGCAGAAAGGAATATATGGGATAAAAGTATAGAACATGAATGTTAAGGGGATAGTTGTCAAAATATCCAAAATCTTAGGAGTAACAGTGGGAATCATCCTACTGCTACTCCTTCTTGTTCTATTGCTATTCAAAATCCCTTCAGTTCAGACATCTCTGACATCATACGCTACCAAATACGTAAAGGACAACTACGGGATAGACATAGGGGTAAACTATGTGAATATATCCTTGAACGGAGGAGTCAATATGGAGGGCATTTACCTTCCTGACGAATACGGAGACACACTTGCCTACATTGACAAAATCAATGTGGCTTTCTACCCTAAGTCCGTTTACAAAGACGGAAAACTCTCTCTTAGAAGCGTTACTGCCGAAGGCATTAAGGCCTACATTTGGAACGACACAATCAAAAACAGATTCTGCTTCGACTACTTGGCAGACGCATTCTCTTCAAATGACAAAGAGGAGGAGGAAAGCAATGACTCGACATCCTTTGACCTGTCTATAGGAAGCATAGACCTAAGCCAGGCACGCTTCCGATACTTCATCTACAGCTCAGTGGATTCAGCATCAAACGAAATAGACTATGACAACCTTGACTTTCAGAACATCTATCTCAGGGGAGAAGTGAACTCCATTAAGATGGACAGCTTCGACGCATCCATACACCATCTTTCGTTCAAAGAGAAAAGCGGACTTATGATAGAAGACCTTGCCATAGACAAGTTCACAACCTCGTCCAATAATCTTTCCATCGAGGAGCTTAACCTGAAAGCACCGAACACTTTCCTTGTAATCAAGGACTTCGATATCAAGAGCGACGGCGGACTGTCTGGAATCGGCTCGGCTTTCAGCGACAAGAAATATAAGTTCAACATCGAGGAGAGCCATATCACAGCCTCCGACTTCAGCGCATTCTACGCGCCTCTTCAGGCATTTGACCACAGGCTTGCCCTTGACGCGACAGCTGACGGCACATTCCCTGCACTTCAGTTCCATAGTCTTGATGCGAAATATGACGGAGACTTGACACTTTCACTTACCGGAAAGGTAAGCGACTACGCAAACATCGGACAATCTACTTTCAACGTAGTGATTGACACTCTATACTCATCAAGAAATGGATTCAAAGACATACTCACATTCGCAGGAGTTGACAGCCTTCCCGATGTCGCATACAGTCTTTTCCCAATAGGTTTGAGGGGAACAATAAAGGGGCAGTTTGACGATTTGGATCTAAATGCTCTGCTTACTTCTTCGCTTGGAAATCTTCTAGCTAATGGTAACATCTCTATGGACATGAATGACGAGTTCATGATGAAGGCTTCCGCCCAACTAAAAAGCGAAAACATGAACTTGAGGCCTATTCTGGGAGACTCAATGACCATAGACAGCCTCAAATACGACATATTCGCGGACTACTCTATGGACTCAAGGAATATGTTTGCAAAAGCACGAGGAACAGTCAACAAAGTACACTTCAGCAACGGGGACATAAACCTTTTCCTAAGGGATCTTGCCATAGACACAGCCACATATACGCCGGATGTCGCAACCCTGGCATTCAAACTTGACGAGAACTTCGGAAGTGTGAACCTTGCCTCATGCGTAGATTTCGGCGGAGACAAACTTAAGATAAAGACAAACGGAAAGCTTCAAAAAATCGAGCCTTACCTTCTTGGTGTTGTTGACAGCACATGGAAAAGCCGACAAATCTTCCTAAAGATTGACGGAGACGTTGAATTGTCTTCGCTTGCGGACTTGAAGGGAAGCTTGAAACTTGACAGTGTGAAGCTTGCCGACTCCTCGTCCTGCTACATGATCGGAGACATAAGAATTGATGCATCTCCGACTCAAAACGGCAACAGCATAGACATATCCAGCCAGATAATTGACTTGTCCCTTTTCGGAAGTTACGATTTCGGTAATCTGAAGAATAGCTGTTTCAAGATTCTTAACCCATATCTTCCTTCGGTGTTCGTTGATCCCCAAGGCTATTCCCCATCCAACGAATTCACTCTGAAAGGGAAAATAAAGGACTTCCGCCCAATAAGCGAATTTATGTCTGTTCCATTAGAGATTTCGTATGGTACAACCATGCGCTTTCAAATAAGCGATTCGCTTGAAACTTTGGAATTTGATGCCGACGCAAAAAAGATAGTCTATGACGGGAAAAAATTCGACTCTAATTCTGTATCCGTAAAAAAGAGCGGTAAAATGAACAAGATGTTTGTAGCTGACATCCACACAGACTTGGCAGTTGACGATGAAGAGACAATCAATGTTGACCTCAGCACCGAGTTTGAAAACGATGTTGTGCTGACGACATTGAACTACAACAACAATTCGGAGGAACAGCCAATCTTGGGAGAGATAAAAACTTTGGTCACCTTCCCTAAGGACACAGCCGACCGAACTGTTATGAAGGCGATGTTCATGCCTTCGGACCTCGCATTCCGCGACCTTTGGCTTGAGTTCGAGCCTTCGATCATTTCTCTGGAACAGGACGGCAAGATCAAGGTTGAGAACTTTGGTCTGACATCTGACGAGGACAAGAGAATACTGCTTGTCGATGGAACTATTGGAGAGAAAGTCACAGACTCCCTTATCGTTTCTTTCGACAGCCTTATGATAGCGGATGTGGCAACCAAGCTTCGTTCTGGCGTTCCCGTTTCCGGTATCGTTACCGGAGACATCTGCCTTAAGAGCCTGTTCGGTAATCCGCAGTACAGGACTTCGAACCTAAGAATTGACGAACTGACATACGACAGCACCCTGGTCGGAGACGTCAAGATCAAGAGCGGATGGAATCCGGAGAAACGAGGCATGGGAACAAAGCTTGACATATTCAGGGAGGGAGACAACGTCTGCACGGCCATAGGTGTCGTAATGCCTGAACAGGAATTCATAAGGCTGAAGTTCAACATGCACGAACTTCCTATCAACTTTGCCGAGACTTTCATTTCGGACTATGTCAGCGGCGTAAAGGGAACATTGAGCGCAGATGTGGATGTGGAGGGTAACATGTACCAGCCAAAGATAAACGGCTATCTGCACATCAACAACGCGCAGGCCAAGGTGAACTACACGAACACCACATACAGGATAAACGACAGCATAGTCTTCACTCCCAAACAGTTCCGTATCAAGGACTTGGGAATTATCGACGACTACGGAAGGAAGGCCAACGTCAACTGCATCATCAATCACGAGAACTTCAAGAACTTCGAGTACATGGCCAGAATCTCTATGGATGAATTCCTTCTGCTAAACAATCCTAAAGCCAAGAACGAGATGGTTTATGGAAAGTTCATAGCCGGCGGCCGTGTCAGAATCAGCGGTGACGAAAAGCATGCGTCAGTCGAGGGAACAATCTCTAACGGCAGCTACAACTCCTCAATAAACGTGGTGCTCCCGGAAAGCGAAACTACCGCAACGACATACTCGAACATCGTGTTCGTTTCAAAGAAGGACTCAATCGCCAAGGACAGCACTCCTGCGAACAAACCGAACTTCAAGGTCGATGCCAACGTAACGCTCGAAATCAAGAACAATCTGGACCTTGGCGTAACATTGAGCAGGGCAACAGGAGATAACTGCAAGATCAAGGGCGAGGGAAACATGAGAATCGAATATGGCTCGGAACTTGCCGAACCGAAAGTATATGGAACCTACACCATAGACGAGGGTTCCCTAAAGATGAAGATCAACAAGCTTCCTCTTAAACCGTTCTCTATTGAAAAGGGAAGCAACATCAGCGTGGGCGGTCCTCTGTCAACACTTCGCTTCGACATAAAGTCACTATACACCACAAGGGCAGACCTTGCCACACTTGACGAGAGCTTTGCAGACGACCCAAGCCTGACAAATACGCGTGTGCCTGCGGCGGCGGTGCTTACTGTCGGAGGAACAATGACCAAATTCAACCTTGGCTATGACATAACCCTTCCAAGTTCAGGCGAGGACCTGAACGAAAGGGTAAGGAACATTGTCAACAGCGACGAGCTTAAAATTCGAGAGTTCGCCTACTTGATTGCACTTAACTCGTTCTATTCCGTTTCCGGAAACAGTGCGTCTGTCAGCTCTACGATGATCTCTTCGTTGGCTAGCACTTCCATTTCGAGCGGAATGAACACTTTGCTGGGCGATGTGCTTGGCAGTAACTGGACCGTAGGAGCAGACATAACAAGCACAGAGTCCGACATGAGCGACATGGAGATGAGCTTCACAATTTCAAGAAGCTTCTTCAATAACAGAGTGATACTCAGCACAGACCTTGGCTACCAGAACCAGACGAACGCATCCGGCTCTAGCACCGAGTTCACCAATAACTTTGACGTGGAATACAAGCTCACTCCAAGCGGAATGTTCAGACTCAAAGGATACAGACACGACAACGACGAATTCTACAGACAGGGTTCCAGCAAGCAGGGAGTGGGCTTCCTGTTCACTCGCGAAGCACCTACATTCAAGGGTCTGTTCCAGAAAGGAGGCAAGAAATGAGAAACCTATTCATCGCACTCATACTCGTTCTATTGACCGGATGTTCACCGATAAAGTATGTCGGGGAGGGAGAATACCTGCTCAATGATGTTGCCTTGGAGTCTGCCAATGAGCAAGTGCTTCCATCGGAACTTTACGACTACATACAGCAGCAGCCGAACTCTCCGGGCCTTTTGTTCAACAAGACCTCGCTCAGAGTTTACTCGATGTCCGGCAAAGACACTTCAAAATGGATAAACAGGGCGATAAGAAAGATCGGAGAAGCTCCCGTAATCTATAACGATGCCAGCACCAAACGCAGCCAGAAGGAGATGGAGGGCGCACTTCACAACCTGGGATACTTCAACGCCAAGGTCAGCACAAACCTTGACACCACCCAAAAGAAACGCGTTTCAATAAAATACATTGCCGAACTGGGCGAGCCCTACAAGGTCAGAAACTATTCCGAGAATATCGGCAACGCAACCATAGACGCCGCATTGTCCAAGAAATCAATCCTGCACAAGGAAGGAGTGAGCAGCGGAGACGTGTATAACGCCAACGCCCTTGACAAGCACATAGACGAAGTCGTGACTTTTGCCAGGGAACAGGGCTACTACTACTTCTCGAAGGAGAATCTGTACTACACTGTCGATTCTTCTTTGAACTGCAATATGGTGGATATCGAACTCGGCTTCAGAGGAAGCCCCAACGCACTGCAGAGAATGAAGATCGGGGAAGTGGAGACAAGCACCGGCAAAAGCAAGAAGTTCCTGAAGGACAAGGTGCTGAAGCAGAACACTTTCGTAAGAAAGGGAAGAATGTTCTCCGAGCTTACCCACGAACGCACATACTCTGCCCTTTCCTCTCTTGGAGCTGTGAGCCAGGTTGACATCACATACTCCCCGGACACCGCACCCAATACACTGAACTCGAAGATTACAATCACACCTTCGAACATACACTACATACAGTATGGTATTGACGGAACGAACACAGCCGGAGACTTCGGCGTAGAAACCTATCTGACGTATCAGAACAAGAACATCTTCAAGGGCAGTGAGGGACTGAAAATCAAGCTGCAGGGTGGCTATGAAATCGTAAGGAACGGAGAGGAGCTCGGCATCACAAACCACAATTTCTTCGAGTTCTCGCCTTCTGTTTCCCTTTCCTTCCCGCGAATGCTCTGCCCTAAGATCAGCGACACATACATCGGAAGGACTGGAAAGACAACTTTCCAGACCAGCTACACATGGCAGAACAGACCGGAGTTCCGCAAACGATACCTTGCCTTCGACTGGAAGTACCAGTGGGCGACCCATCACCGCAGGCACAACCACACGCTTAACCTGTACAACATCACCTACACCAGGGTGCCGTGGATTCTGCCTGCCTTCAAGACACAGTATCTTGACAAGGCCAAGAACGCTCTGCTAAGGCAGAACTATACCGATGCGCTCATTACAAGAACTTCGTACACATTCTCCATTACCAAGAGCAAGAACAAGAGTACGAACAACTTCTCGATTATGCTGGACATGGCGGGAACTCTGCCATACCTCTGCACATTGAAGAACGACAGCACAACAAAGAGGATTCTCGGCGTTCCTTTCTCGCAGTACGCAAGGGCGGACATAGACTTCAGCAGAACTTTGAATCCACGACCACGCCACTCGCTGGCATGGCACATCGGATTGGGAGTTGCTTCTCCATATCTCAACTCCGACCAGATTCCTTACGAGCGAAGATATTTTGCCGGAGGATCAAACTCCATCAGAGGATGGGCGACTCGCTCGCTCGGTCCGGGAAAGTACAAGGGGGACAACGAATCGGACTTCTTTAACCAGACGGGAGACATAAAGCTTCTTGCCCAGGCGGAATACAGATTCCATGCCTCGCAGATGATTGAATATGCGGCATTCCTTGACGCAGGAAATATATGGACTGTCAAGACTTACGAGAACCAGCCGGGCGGAGAGTTCTATTTCAACACATTCTATAAGAGCATTGCTCTTTCCTACGGATTGGGAATAAGGTTTGACCTGTCGTTCTTCCTTCTAAGGTTCGACTTCGCAATGAAGGCACACGACCCTGCTCAGGAAAAGACATGGAGCATAACAAATCCGAACTTCAAGCGTGATTTCGCATGGCACTTCGGCGTAGGCTATCCTTTCTAAAAAAGTGCGATAAAACCGTAGTTTTGTGCTAGCCAAACGTACCAAACAAGGATTTTACCCCCTAATAGAGCAGATTTTACAAGAACTTGATTGTATTTTGCAAGGCAATAAACAGGAAGCAGACTAATTTTGCATTGTCAAAAGACAAAGAAAGTAAGAAAGAATTAGAATAAATTGTATTAGTATTAAGTGTTGACCCGAATATAGGCGAGATGTCTGTAGTCGGGTAATTTTTTT
>JAZUHH010000062.1:0-22143 GCA_045641625.1 Paludibacteraceae bacterium | reverse complement strand
CAATGGCAACATTTGAGGTGTGGTCTGAAGAATACTTGCAGTTGTTCTCTATGAGATTGCGGAAAGCAAGAGCCAGGAGGTAGCGGTTGGCTATGACAGATATATCATCATCTGATTCTGGTGTGTCCGAAAACGACAGATTGATATGATATTCAGGTTTTGCACGAAGCATTTCTTCGATAACGTCCATCAGGAGTTCATCCACACGGATGGACTCCATTTTTATTTGTGATGCGTCGTATTCTGCCCTTGCGAGGTTCAGAAGTCCTATTATCGTATCAGACATTCGGGAGGCATCATCAAGAGCACGGCTTATGCGACCCTGATAGTCTTCTGGTGTTCGTTCCTTTTGAAGTGCCAATCCCAATTCTCCCATAATGGCAGCGAGGGGTGTGCGGAGTTCGTGTGACACGTTGCTTGCAAACATCTTTTGTGCTGCAAGTGCCTTTTCTATTGGGCGTATAGTCAGCGTGGCAAGAATATAGCCTGCCAGAGTCATTATGATGATGGCTGTTACAAATATGTACCTAAGCGTGGATTCCAGTGCCGCCATGTTCGCTTCGCCATATCCGTCATGCGCGGCTGCCGTCACTATATATTTGTCCTTGTATAGAATGCCTATTGCCTGATAGCCTTTGCCGGCCTCGATGTCGGTTTCCCCGTCTCTGCCGATTTGCTTTATCATTTCTGCAGTTTCCTTGATAATGTCGTGTTCGGCGGCATCGTGATATAGCATTTCGAAGTCGCGTGTATAGACCGCCACCTCTACCTCGTTGATGTATTGCGTGTTGTTCAGATAGATGTGCTGCATTGTTGCCGCATCCACCTTTTGCTCGAGAAACAGGTTTGCCTTGGTTATTGCCTCGGAGCGCAAAGTTCCGCGAAAGGCGTTGTGGCGCGCCCTATCGCTCTCTATGTATATTACTATAAGCGAAAGGACAAGCACTATGGACATGAACAGAGTGTATTTCAGAGTGAGAAGCAGTCTTTTGTTATTCATTATTGCTGAGTATGAATCCTATTCCTGGTTTTGTGTGTATGAGTTTCTGCGGGAAGTCCCTGTCTATCTTTCGCCGCAGATAGTTTATGTAAACATCTATGAAGTTTGTGCCTGTGTCAAAGTGTGTGTGCCATACGTTCTCTTGGATTTCCGTTCTGTTCAGCACACGTTCGGGATTTTCCATCAGGTATTGCAGAAGCTTGAATTCCTTTGGAGTCAAATGTATGGGAATTCCGTTTCGTGTACATTCATGCCGGTCAAGTCGCAGAGTGACATCTGCGTAGGAGAGCTTCATCTCTGCTTCCTTGGTTGGATTCCCAGAAAAATTGCCGCGTCTAAGCAGAACGGATATTCTGGCGAGCAGTTCACGAAAATCGAATGGCTTGGTCATGTAGTCGTCTGCTCCTGCATCAAAACCTTCGAGCTTGTCGTCAGTTGTGCCCAAGGCAGTAAGCATAAGTATCAGAATATCAGGTTTCCCTGCCTTGATTTGCTTGCAGAGGTCTATGCCGTTCATGCCCGGAAGAACAATGTCGCTAATTATCAGGTTTATTTCTTCCCCATTATTGTTGTTCAGCAGTTTCAGCGCCATTTCACCGTCATAGGCAAGTAGTGCGTCATAGCCCGCTTCCTCTATGCCTGTTTTTAGTAGTGTGGCCAGTCTTTGGTCGTCCTCTATTATTAGTATAGTATTCTTCATGCTTGTTTGGCTCTCTTTGTGTCTTTGGTTTTCAATTGATGGTTTTCAAAATAATACAAAGTTACTGCTTTTATTCGTAGTCTTATGATTTAGACTATTAGAAGTTCATTAGAAAATTTCTCTAATTGTTTTCTAATTTTCTTCTAATGTTCCTCTAACGGCGAGTTCGTTTCCTTCCTTCTATTTTTGCACTCGATTTAACGATATTTGTTTAACTTATTTTGAGAAAGGAAGGAAAGAAATGAAGCTTAATCTTTTCAATTTCAAGAAGAGTCCTATGAAGAGGGCTGTTTACAACAGCGAGTACGCCCGCTATGTTTCCCGTCAGTCTTTGGGAGGGGTCTATGAGGCGTTAGATTCCCGCAAAAGCGGACTGGACGGAAATGATGTCGAAAGCCAGAGGAACAAGTTCGGCAGAAACATTGTTGTCCACGAGGAGCGAACAAATCCCATGAGACTTTTTGTGTCTGCATTCATCAATCCCTTTATCGGTGTGCTTTCAGTTCTGGTAATTATCTCCTTTGTACTGGATGTTGTACTGGCAGAGCAGGGTGAGCAGGATTGGACTACGATCATCATTATCAGTACAATGGTGCTGTTCTCCGCAGTTCTGCGCTTTGTTCAGGAGCTGAAGGCTGCTCGTTCAAGCGAGTCCCTGCTAAAGATGGTCAAGAACACCTGTTATGTGGAGCGCCAAAACAATGCGAGCGGCGAGATTCCTGTCGAGGAGCTTGTGCCCGGAGATGTGGTTCTGTTAAGTGCCGGAGACATGATTCCTGCGGATTTGAGGATTGTCGAGTCTAAAGACTTCTTTGTAAGCCAGTCTTCTCTGACAGGTGAAAGTGACAGTATCGAAAAGATTCCAGTGTGCAATGCTGACGAGGGCAGTGTTGTTGATCTTGACAATCTGGCATTTATGGGTTCCACTGTTGTCAGCGGTTCTGCAAGGGGAATCGTCTATGCGATAGGTAACCAGACATATTTGGGAAGTATAGCAAAGAGTATAGTCGGACATAGAGCAGATACCGCTTTTGATAAAGGAATCACAAAGGTCTCTCTGCTACTTATCCGTTTCATGCTCATAATGGTGCCGTTCGTATTTATGGTTAACGGATTCAGCAAGGGAGACTGGCTCGAGGCATTTATCTTTGCCGTAAGTGTTGCCGTAGGTCTGACTCCCGAAATGCTGCCTATGATTGTGACTGCCAACCTCGCTAAGGGTGCTGTGAAGATGTCCAAGAGGAAGGTCATTGTAAAGGACTTGAATGCCATTCAAAACTTTGGAGCCATGAACATTCTATGCACCGATAAAACAGGTACTTTGACTCGTGACAAAGTTGAATTGGTTAAGTATATAAATTCCGACGGAAGCGAAGACAAGTCCCGCAGAATACTGCGTCACGCCTTTTTCAACAGCTATTTCTCTACTGGATTGAAGAACCTTATGGACAAGGCCATAGTCGAGCATGTAAACCAAAAGGGACAGCCTTTGGATGTTGTTACCGAGGATTATGTCAAGGTTGACGAAATTCCTTTTGATTTTAACCGACGCCGAATGTCTGTTGTAATTATGAACAAGGAAGGCAAAAAGCAGATAATTACAAAGGGCGCGGTGGAAGAGATGATAAATGTTTGTTCGCATTGTGAACTTGAGGGCAAGGTCATTCCGATGTCAGGCAATATGCGTTCCAATGCTATGAGTATTGTACATCAGATGAACACTCAAGGAATGCGTGTTCTGGCTGTAGCACACAAATCCTATATTGACAAAGGTGGGGAATTTGATGTGGAGGATGAAAAGGATATGGTGCTAATCGGCTATCTTGCATTTCTTGATCCGCCTAAAGAGAGTGCCTTGGAAGCAATCCAACAGTTGAAGGATGCAGGAGTGGAGGTTAAGGTCTTGAGTGGAGACAATGATGCTGTAGTAAATACAATAGCCAGGAAAGTTGGTGTCATTGACATGAAAGAGGCCCGAAGACTGAAGGGATGCATAATCGGATCTCATTTCGAACAGTTGTCAGAAAAGGAGAAAAGGGCAGCCGTTATCGAGAACAATATCTTTGCAAAGCTAACTCCACACCAGAAAACGGAGATTATAACCCTCCTTCAGGAGCAGGGTAATACTGTTGGTTTCCTTGGTGACGGAATAAACGATGCGGCTGCGCTTCGCCAGTCAGATATAGGAATCTCGGTTGATTCTGCCGTTGACATTGCCAAGGAAAGTGCAGACATCATTCTTCTCGAGAAAGACCTGATGGTATTGGAACAGGGAGTGTTGGCAGGCCGAGAAACTTTCGGCAATATCATAAAGTATGTCAAGATGACGGCTTCCAGCAACTTCGGAAATATGTTCTCTGTATTGGCGGCATCTGCTTTTCTGCCATTCTTGCCAATGTTGTCCATTCATCTGCTAATCCAGAACTTGCTCTATGACATTTCTCAAATGGCAATACCTTTTGACAAGATGGACAGGGATTTCCTTTTGAAGCCTCGTCGTTGGGACAGTAGTGACATTGCGCGCTTCATGATTTTCATTGGTCCTATATCGAGCATCTTTGATATTGCGACATACTTGTTGATGTGGTTTGTCTTCGGCTGTCAAAGTGTTGAAACTCAAACGCTGTTCCAAAGCGGATGGTTCATAGAGGGTTTGCTTTCCCAAACTCTTATTGTCCACATGATTCGTACTCGCAGAATTCCTTTCATACAGAGCAATGCCTCGTGGCCTCTTATGTTGATGACTTTTGCAATTATGGGAATAGGTATTGCAATCCCGTTCACTTCCTTTGGAAGTTACATAGGACTTATGCCTCTGCCAATGAGCTATTTCCCTTGGCTTGCAGCTATTCTGTTCAGTTATTGTGTTCTCACTCAGGGTATTAAAGTCTGGTATATTCGTAGGTTTGGCAAATGGTTGTAGTGAGTTATGAAAACATGCAAATTTTATGTGGTGAGCTGCCTTTTGGTGGGCAGCCTCCACCTTAATGCAGCAGATTTTAGTGTCGAATACACAGGAGAGTTGCAGACTAGTTTCAAAAAAAGTAACTTTCTAAATTTGTTGCATTTGAGTACAGAAATTCCCTTCTCTAAATCTTTAACCTTCCAGGCTACAACAATAAGTGTGGCAAAGAGCAGGGAGGAGCAGATTATCCATGATTTGCAAACCTTTTCAAATATTGAGGAGGATAATCTCCCTCTTGCCCCTGCTGTGTGTGGTTTAGGGTGGAAGATTGGTGATAGCCATGACCTTTTCTTTGGTGTCAGAAATATGAACGAGGATTATTTCACGAGTCCGGTCACTTCATTTTTCTCTAACAGTTCGTGTGGAGTCTATCCAACAGTAAGTGCAAACTATCCTATAGCAAATTACCCTGTGGCTTCGTTGGGTGTGCATTACAGTTACGATAGCGAGTCAATGAATTTCCAGACCTCTTTGTATAACGGAGTAGGGTATGGTCATTTCGGTGGTAGAGAAAGTGTGTTCCGGTTTTCTCCAAAGTCCGACGGTGTGTCTAGCATTTCGCAGGTGGAGTATCGCAGAAAGGGCAGTTCATATTTTTGTGGAAATTCGTTGCTGTTCAGTCGTGGTGTGGGTGTTACTCCCTGGTTGTATGTCGAACAGCGTGCAGGTAATTGTGAAATTCTTGCAGGATATTCACACTCTTTCTCAAAAAATGCAGTCTGCAAAGATTTCATGGGGATGGGATTCAAGGCAGGCAGGGAAAAGCACTCGCTGGGTGTCTTTGTCGATTATGCCCGATATGCTGGAGTCGGAGAGCTGGCGTCAGAGGCAACTTACAAATATCGGGTCAGCAGAATGTTCTGTCTGCAGCCAGCAGTCCATTTTATCAAACCGACCGGTCGCAAACCGACGACTCGAAGCGAGCCGCCTGCCGAAGCACACCGCTTCCGAGCTGTAGCCTGTTTCCGAGTGGTTCTCACTGTGTAAAAAAAAAGCAGAGGCACGTCCCTTGGCACGTGTCTCTGCTTCGTTATATGTAATGTTCTTGAATTAGGTTTCTCCGCTATCTCGCTATCTTGATGCTTCTTTCCCTGTTCCTTAACACAAAGACGCCTCTGTTCAGAATCTCGAGGTCTCTCTCGTCCCCTATCGTTATCTTGTCAAGGAATCTGCCTGCGCAGTCATAGACCTCGTATTCGCCTGCGATGATGTCCGGTTCAGCCTCGACAGCGCTTGTTCCGGCAGGCACAGCCTTTCTGAACACCAGTTTGTCAATGTTCACCCAAGAGGCTGAGATGTCGATTGTGATTTCATGAGTTCCGCGGGTCAAGGCGATTGGTTTCCCGGCACTGACCTCTGCGTAAGTGTCCCAGTCGCCAGTGTTCGGAGCTGTGATGTCGATTGTCTGAGTCTTGTCGAAAGTTACGGACAGAGCCGAAGCGTCGCCGCCTGCCGCAAGGGTTGCGTACATGTTATAGTCGCCGTCCTCCTCGACCTCGACTGTATATTTCAGCCATTCGCCCTTTTCCGTGTAGCCGATGGCATAGCCGCCGCTGCATCTGTATATGTCAACATCCTCGTCACGATATGCGGCGTCGCCCTTCTGGCCGTCACCGATTTCATAGTATGCGCTTCCTGCCTCGCCCTCGTCAAAGTTCTCGGCTTCGATGATTCCCGGAATTGTCTGTGCGGCACCGCCGAAAGGCTTGCGCTTTTTGACAACCCTTATTGTTATTGAGGTCTCTGCGCTCTCGCCGTTGCTGTCGTAAGCCACAGCCTTGATTGTGTGCGAGCCGGGAGCCTGGTTTGCACCATAGTAGAGTTCGAATGGGGCAACCCACTTGTCCTTGATTCTGACGTCACCTTCGAACCACTGCACGTTCTTGATTTCTCCGTCCTCGCTCTTGCAGTCAGGCAGAATCCTGATGCTGTCACCCTGCTCTACAGTCAGGCTTTCAGGCTCAAGGTCGATGCTGACCTTAGCAGTTGCAGTTCCGACGTATGAGACGCAGCTCTTGGCAGGCAGAGTGACTTGGAACGAACTTCCCTTGACACCGTTGATCTTTGCCATGTTGCGAGTCTGGTCGGTGATATAGACATCCCAGTTCTGCACCTTTGTGCCGGGCACGGAGATTGTTATGTTCTTTGCCTCAGTGCTCATGTTCACAGCCACAACAACCACATCGTTATTGTTCTTGTATGCCGAAGTATAGACGTTGTATGTCGGGTTTATTGTGCAGCCTACGCGATAGAATCCGGGGCGGACGAAGCGTGCATACTGGCCGAACAGCCAACCGCGCTTGGTGATTTGTCCGTCTTTGCCGTTCTGGTCGTTCGAATCGCCGTTGTTGATCAGCGAGTAGTTTCTCTTCAAGTACCACCATACGTAGGCGCTCATGTTGCTGATTGCCATGCCTCGGTGTATTGAGTAAGCCACCTCGAGAGCCTCAGGCCATACGTTGGCGCGGCAAGGCGAACCTCCTGTACTTTCCGAGCTTGTGTAGTATTCTGTCATCCATAGCTCTTTGTCAGGATTCGAGGCAATCTTCTGGTCGCCAAGTGTGTATTTAAAGAAGTTGTCGCCTGTGTTTGCACCGCTTGCATAGAAGTGAGTTCCAAGAATGTCGATGTTCTTTAGAGCATTGTTGTCATTAAGAATCTTGTCGTAAAGACCTTTGGAATATGCGAAACTCTCGGCAGTGATAACCTTAGTTCCGTTTATACGAAGTCTGCCAGCGTAGTTCTTTGCATAGTCATACACTTGATCGGTTGTCCACCAAGTCCAGTCGTGACCGTAGTCAGGCTCGTTGGCGAAGCTCATGGCGTAGAGGCTAACACCCTGGTTCTTCATGTAGTTGTTGAAGTTGATTAAGTGCTGTGTGTACTTCTCGAAAGCCGAAGTGTTGATTTGCTTCTCGTTGGCACGGTACTGGCAGCTGTTGTTGCCGCAGAAGGCTGTTGTCTTGGTGCACATGTCGGATGATGGAGTGTTCCAAGGTGTGGCAAAAATCTTTACGCCCATCTTCTGAACCTTCTTGCAGGTATTCAGTTCTCGAGACCAGTTGTTCTCGCTTTCAGCTACCCATATACGCATAACGGAAAGACCAAGCTTGCCTTCTCCGACACCGAACAGCTTGTCAATGTCGTTGTCAGTCAGGTCATAGCCTGTC
Source organism: Paludibacteraceae bacterium (assembly GCA_045641625.1). Taxonomy (GTDB): domain Bacteria; phylum Bacteroidota; class Bacteroidia; order Bacteroidales; family Paludibacteraceae; genus UBA1723. The sequence continues at coordinate 14,308 of JAZUHH010000062.1, read as the reverse complement.
CAGCATGGGTGGTTGATTCCTCCGAAGCCCTGAATCTTCTGATGCACCTCGTTAAGGTTTACAGTACAGGTCTGTGCCATAGAGTTAAGCGCGAGACCTGCAAATATTGCACTAGTAATAAATCTTTTCATACGCATATTCCTTTAGTATTTATGGTATTGTGTGGTTTTTTCTGTTCGAGGCAAAATTATGCAAGTGTTATCGAATCAGTGGTGGTTAAATGTAACAAATAGGGTTACAAACGGCTGATATTGCCGTATTTAGTGCAGAATGATTGTATTTTACAAATTGGTTAATTCGATTTTATAGGCATAATTTGAAAACGGCAGGCGAAAGAAATAAAAAATGTTCAGCACTGTGTTATATATTTAGATGTGCTGAAAGAAAGATAGCCGAATAGATAAAAACAAAAAAAGACTGCAAAATACAGTCTTTTCTGTGTGATGCCTATCGTAGCGAACAAGCGAACAAACGAACAAACTTCATAATTCATAATTGACTAACGTCGAACTTCGTTTCATAATTATGCATTGTGCATTGTGCATTATGAATTGAGTTAGTATTCGATTTTGTCGTCCTTGTCCTTCCATTGTTTGAACACTTTCAGCGTCTCGTCTCGAAGAAGCTGCTTTCTGCCCATGTATCTGTCTTTAGGCTTCAAGGCAATTTCGTCATAGATGAACTTGTCGTCGAATCCGATTTCTGCGGCGTCGTGTTGAGTTCCCGCATAGTAGTATTTGTCTATGTGTGCCCAGTACATTGAGCTAAGACACATAGGGCAAGGTTCACATGAAGCATAGAGAACGCATCCCTTCAAGTCGAAGGTGCCAAGTTTTTTGCAGGCTTCACGGATTGCCATAACCTCTGCGTGAGCAGTCGGGTCATTGTTCAGAGTTACGCAGTTGTGTGCCTCTGCGATGATTTCTCCCTCAGCATTTACTATTACTGCACCGAACGGGCCGCCGCCTTCAGCTACACTTTTTGCGCTTAGCTCTATTGCCCTCTGCATCAGTTTTTCATGTTTTTCTTCGTTTTTCATAGTCTCAAGTTTTTAAGTAATGTAAGTGCAAGTTAGGAATAAATAATTTATTCTCCAAATTTAGTTGGCTTTTTTGCTTTGCTGACTTGATTTTGAGTGGAAAACCCAATAAAAAGGGGCATATCAAACGACATGCCCCTTCGTTCAGTTTTATAGAATGTTGTTATTCCCAAACTCCCTCTACAACATCTTCCACATTTTCAGTGTTGCCTTTGGTAGAACCTGCACAGTCGTATGTTTCCTTGACATTAAACTTGGCAGTTCTGTCGTAGTGTAGGGAAGCGTCGTTGAACACCTTGTTCATATAGACACCCCAAATTGGAAGAGCAGTGGAAGAACCCTGTCCGTTGCGCAAGTTGTCAAAGTGAATGTCTCGGTCTTCGCCACCTACCCAAACACCTGTTACAAGGTCTGGCGTGTAGCCCATAAACCAACCGTCCGAGTTGTTCTGCGTAGTACCGGTCTTTCCTGCCATCTGAGTTTCCCAACCAATCTTGTAGTAGTGCTTTGGTGTTCCCGGTTCCCAAGGGCAAGTGAACGAGAAGCTTGATGAACGAATACGCAAACCTGTACCGCCGTTGATTACACCCTGCATCAAAGAAATCATCTTTTCAGTAGTCTCCTCGCTTAGTATTTCATTCATTCGTGGCGAGAATGTGCTGATGATGTTGCCGTTGTTGTCCTCAATCTGTTCTACGTAAAGAGGCTCAATCTGTATTCCGTGATTTGCGAATGCTGTGTAAGCGCCGCACATTTCTGCAATAGTAAGGTCGCAAACTCCAAGACATAGAGAGTAAACCGGCTCAATCTCCTGGTTCTTGATACCAAACGAGTGAAGAAGCTTGACAAATCCCTCTGGGTGGTACTGCATCATTATTCGGGCAGAAGTCCAGTTGTTTGAAGTCTGAAGACCTCGCTTCAAAGTAATCATCTGTCCGATTTCCTTCTTTCCTTCCTCTCCGTAAGGGACATTCTTTGGCTGCCAGATTACGTAGTCGTTCTCACCTCTACCAGTCTGAACTTTGACAGAAGGCTGAGTGTTTGCCACCATGTCGCAAGGATTCATACCTTGTTCCATTGCATAGGCGTAAAGGAATGGCTTGATTGTTGAACCAACCTGGCGGCGTCCGGCTGTACACATATCGTACTGGAAGAATCTGAAGTCCGGACCTCCGACATAAGCCTTGACATGTCCGTTCTTTGGATCTATACTCATCATACCGCTGCGGATGAAATGCTTGATGTACTTCAATGAGTCAAGCGGAGTCATTACAGTGTCTTTAGTTCCGTTTGCCCAATCGAACACTTTCATTGACACCTTTGTGTTGAAAGCCTTGCGTATCGAGTCTGCTGAACAACCTGCGCCTTTCATTCTCTGGTATCTTTCTGTCAGACGCATTGCCTTGTTCATCATTGAATCTACCTGTGCCTGAGAAGTCTTGTTTGAGAACGGTGCACGCTTTCTTCCTTCCTTTTCCTTGAAGAATAGAGTCTGTATATGGCCTCCAAGATACTCCCTGACAGCTTCCTCAGCATATTTCTGCATGCGGGAATCGACAGTAGTACGAATCTTTAGTCCGTCTGTATAAAGGTTGTAAGGAGTTCCGTCAGGCTTTGTGTTCTTGTTGCACCATCCGAATAGAGGGTCAACCTCCCAAGCAAGAGAATCCTCGTAGTATTTCTGACGGTTCCACTTAGGGTAGTCCTTCTTGTTCGGCTTTTCTGCAGTCATGACCTTTCTTAGGTACTCGCGGAAGTATGGAGCAAGACCTTCCTTGTGGTCAACCTTGTTAAAGTGTAGAGTAATAGGAAGTTGCTTCAACGAATCGCACTCTGACTTGGTTAAGTATCCGGCCTTTGTCATTTGGTCGAAAACTACGTTGCGTCGTCCTAGGCAGGCATCGTATCTGCTTTCGCGATGAGGGTTGAACTGTGCCGGATTCTTCAACATTCCAACTAGTAGGGCAGCCTCTTCCATCTTCAATTGGTCTGGAGTTGAAGAGAAATATACCTGTGCCGCAGAACGAATTCCGACAGCGTTGTTAAGGAAGTCAAACTCGTTAAGATACATAGTCATGATCTCTTCCTTAGTATAGAATTTCTCTAGTTTTGTGGCAATTACCCATTCAGTAGGCTTCTGCATTGCACGTTCAAACTTAGTCTTGGCAACATCAGTATAAAGAAGCTTTGCAAGCTGCTGTGAGATTGTCGAGCCACCACCAGAACTCTTTTGCTGAAGGATTACTGATTTGAAGATGGCGCGGAACAAAGACTTGAAATCAATACCGCTATGCTCCCTATAGCGCACGTCCTCTGTAGCTATTAGTGCCTTGATCAGGTAAGGAGACAGTTCCTCGTAGCCAGTATATACACGATTTTGGCTTGACTGGAAATATCTTCCCAAAACTTGGCCGTCGCAAGAGTATATTTCTGTAGCAAACTTGTTTTTAGGGTTTGTTAGTTCTTCAATCTTAGGCATGTGGCCTATCGAACCGTTATTGATCATAGAGAACAGAGTAATGACACCAATCACTCCAAGTACGAACAGTACCCAAAGTGCAATGGCGATTTTTCCGCTCAATCCTATCTTGCTCTTTTTCGCTTCAGTTTTGCTGTTTCCTTTGTCAGACATCTTGATATAATTTTCGAAATTGATACAATTTTTGCAAAGATAATAAAATTAATTTTAAATCATGTCCTCGGTGTCATAAAAATAAAAAAGAGGCAAGATTTTGTATCCTGTCTCTCTTTTCCTTCGTTTCGGCTAGAAAATCCGTTTGCCATTTTTTGTAATCCAAAACTTGCCTTGTCTGTTCATGAATTTCATTGTTCCTGAGTTCTGTTCCGAACTTGAAATGCTTATTTTTGTTGCAGGATTGTCTTTGGGTTCAACAGAAAGGACTAATTGGCTAAGACAGTATTCTGTCTCGGCGAAGATTGTAATTTCATACTTTTTTGATATATCTTCGGATAGAGACCTTGTTGTAATCGTCTTCCACTCTCCGCTCTCGATATCAAAGCACTCTATTCCATCCTCGTATATGGGGTGTTCAAACTCGACGTATATAGGATTTTCGTCCTCGGGATAGTGGTATGCCGTGAAAGTAACTTCGACTGAACTGTCCTCGTTCATGATCGTGTCGGCAACAATTTCCAGAGTCTGCATTTCCGTTGCCACTTCTGTTGGCTCCGAGGAACAGATCTTGTCAGTGCCGGGAATTTGTATGAAGCCTTGAACAATTTTTATGTTTGGACTGGTTTCGTTTTGTGTTATTGACACGGAGTCTGCCAGTGTCGGATTCCACCAGTATTTTTCGTCGAAAGTAAGCTCTTCACAGCTTTTTATAACTTCGTCTTTCTCTACGTTGAGCTTGGGATTGCGAATTACGGTTATGTCAACTCTGGCCGGATTTGATTTTAGTGTTCCGTCCCTTTGAATAACGTAAAGAGAAAAGGACCTTTGTGAATCGTATTCGTTTTTTTCAAAAATATATCCTGAAAAATTTGGAATAGGGTCAAGATAGTTTTCATTTCCTTCTGCGGCATCAAAAATATCTGCGTACCAGAAGAGGTTGTATTCGTCATTCGTTGCTTGTGCAAGACTGCCTATAGTTTCGCTGCTGATTGAGTCTCCTTCGCATACGGTAGCTTTGTTTACAGTTGGAATAGGCAGGTCGGACTTACCGTATATAATATACGCGTTCTCTGCAACACATCCGTATTCCTTGCTTCCTATCTCTATTTTAAGCTCGCTGTTATTGTATATTTCGCCCAGGCTTGTGCAACCAGAGAAAGCGTTGGTGCCTATGGACTTTACTTTCCCGGTAATTGTGAAATCCGAGAGTTTGTCGCAGTAGGCAAAGGCATATCCTCCGATATTGGCAAGTTCGGAGTCTGCGTTGCTGTAAACGTGTTTCAGACCGCAGTTTTCGAAAGCAGTCTTGCCTATTTCCTTGAGAGAGCTTGGAAGCGTTACTTCCGAAAGGCCAGAACAATTTTTGAACGCTGACACACCTATGGAAGTCAGTCCCTCCGGTAAATCTATGCTCTGCAGGTTTGTGCATCCATTGCATACTCCGTCGGGCAGAGTGGTAATTCCGCTTGGGAAGACTATATGTCTGACTCCGCTGTTGTTATTGAATAGCCCTTGGTTAAGGGTGGTAGTCTTGCTGTCAAAAGTGATTGTCCCGTTGGCAATGTTCGGTGCGCAGTAGATTGCAGAGACTCCGCCGCCATTCTTTTCGTATATAATGCTGTTTGTCGCGTAGTATTTCTCGCCTTCCTCCATTTCCAGAAGTTCAAGACTCTTTAGCGATGATAGTGCAGAGTTGCCTATGCTTGCTATTGTCCTTGGCAGACGCAGTGTAACTATTTCGGAGCAGAGACAAAAGCAGTTCTCTCCGAGTCTGTTTACTGTGTAAGTGTCTCCTTCATATTCGACAGTTTCCGGAACAGAAACATCGCCTTTGTATTTGTACTGGTTGTGCTCCTGGTACAGATAGTCGTCGTCGCCCTCCATAATGTTTCTGAAGGTTACCTCTGCTGTTTTCGTTGTTTTGTCGAGATTGTAGTATATCCCGCCAATTCCGTCAACATCAGGTTGCGCAAAACAAATATTCACTCCCGAAAGAGCGAATAATGTGTAGTATAGTCTTTTCATATTTGTCCCTTTATTGTTAGCTTTCCTTTTTCTTGTTGTCCTGCCTTTTGAATATGTTTGCAAGAATAGTTCCACTGATGGAGTGGTATGCGCACGAGATTGCGCAAGGAACAACACACAAAGGATTTGCCATGAAGAATGTGTTCGCAAGAACTGTGGCAAGTCCGGCGTTCTGCATTCCAACCTCTATGGATATAGTGCGTTTCTTTGGTGTGCTGAATTTGAAAAATTTTCCTATCATGTAGCCGAGTATGTAGCCTAGTGTGTTGTGGCAGAATACTACGGCCAAAGTAAGCATTAGCAGAGATATTCCCTTGTCAACTATAGGTCCATGAGAAGTAGAGACAACGCCTCCTACAATAAGCGCAAGTCCGATAACAGACAGGCTCGGAGAAACTTCCTTGATGCTCTTGAACTTTTCGTTTTCTCCGAAGTTGTGGTTTAGAATGAAACCTATGGCTACAGGAATCAATGTAACTATAAGGATGTTCTGGAACATTCCCCAAGCATTCACATCAACTTTCTCTCCTGCAAGTAGCAGAACAAGCAAAGGCGTTACAAATGGGGCAAGCAGGGTAGAGACCGTAGTCATTCCCACGCTGAAAGCCACATCTCCCTTGCAGAGATAACTCATAATGTTGCTCGACACTCCACCTGGACAGCATCCGACAAGAATAATTCCGACAGCAAGACTTGTGTCAAGGTTGAAGATTCTTGTCAAGAAATATGCGACAAGCGGCATGATGGTGAACTGGGCAAGTGTGCCGATAAGTATGTCCAAAGGGCGTGCCGCAAGAACCTTGAAATCCTGCTTAGAGAGAGTCAAGCCCATGGTAAGCATGATAAATCCAAGGATGCATGTTTGTGTATTTCCCTTCACCCAAGTGAATAATTCCGGAACTATCATTGTTACCACTGCAACAGCAATGATGAACAAAGATGTGTATTGGGTTAGAAAATTAGCCAGTTTCTTCATTACGGATTTACTTCTATGACAGTTGTGAAATGTTGAATCTCGTTTGGCTTGAGTGTTAGTGTTGGCGAGTGGAACTCTATCTCATAGAATCCCTTGTCCTCGATTGCGTCATAGTAGCAGTAAACCTCGATAGGTGCGGCTCCATCCTCCAAATCCTTAGCAGGGAAAGCATCCGTGTGCAAGACCATGAATACATCGTCTCTTTTTGAGAATACTGTATAGAGTCCGTCATTGGCATGTGAGCAGAATGCTTTGGCTGTATATACCGGAGTCGTCTCCTTCTCGCCTGTCCTTTTCTGTGCGTCAGCCTGCATTGCTTCTGTGTCAAAGTGGAAGTTGTACATGTTGTCGAACAGCTCGTTCTCCTCAAGCTTGTGGATCACCATTCTCTCGTAGTCATGTGTGGGGCCCTCAACATTGTAGCTCTCCTTGTCGGTAATGAACGAAGGAACAGCGTTGACAGGAGTTCTCACGATATGCCAGATGTCGAACTTCTTTGGTTGCTCAGCAGTATTTGTAACATGAGTAGTCATGAGCACCTTGCCGTCCGAAGTCACTTCATACACCTTTGTCATCTTCAGTCCTGTAAGCGGGCTAGGGTCGGATGTTATAGTGATTGATTCCTGTGTCTGGGAAAGCACCTTGAACCTTCCGTATGAGACAAAAGGGTCAGGCGGCCACTTGATAGGGCTCTCTCTCTGCTCGATGTTCAGGTCCTGGTTCAGCCACCATTCGCTTTGTGGTCCGATCCAAGTCTCAGCACCGAAATACTGAATGAAGTCCGTTGTTTGTGGAGTTGGAAGCGGAGGATTGATTCTCCATGTCTTCATGTCTCCCATGAGCAGATTCTTGTTCTTGTACAGGATCTGTGCGATTCTGCCGCCGCAGTCCAATGCGATTTCTGCCTTGATGTTTCCCTTCTGAATGGAAACTATTTTATGTTTTACTCCTTGCATGGCAATAATTTTGATTCACAATCCACATACATAACTCACAATTCATATTTTTTTATAATTTTGCATTGTGAGAGCCTTATGTATAGTGCAAAGGTATAAACGATTTTTGAATATAGGAATATGACTGATACTAAAATTTCCATTATTGTGGCTATTTCAGAGAACTACGCTATAGGTCGCAACGGCACTATGCCGTGGCACCTGGGATCGGATTTGAAGAGATTCAAGGAGATTACTACCGGCGGTGTGGTTATTATGGGCAGAAAGACTTACGAGAGCATAGGACGTCCGTTGCCTAAGCGCGTCAACGTGGTCATTTCCCGAAATATGCCGGAAACAGAGGGCTTGCTTGTGTTCCGCAGTATCGAGGATGCGATGGAATCTCCGCAGGTCAAAGGCCAGAATGTCTTTATAATCGGTGGAGGAGAAATCTACAAGCAGATGATGGATAAGGCTGACAACCTGTATATTACCGAGGTAAAGACTGTGGTTGACGATGCTGACACTTTCTTCCCAGTCATAGAAAACTTGAAGTGGATGGAGGTAAACAGAGTGTCATGCTCCAAGGACGAGAAGAATGACTACGACTACGCCTTCGTTGACTATGTGCGCTTTTAATGAGTAGTTTTGGGGAATATACCGTAAATGAAGGTGTGTTGGCTGTTTTGTCTAACATGCCTTCTTCGTGTATTTTTAATCGTAGATACTTTTTGGTTGAGATGTTGTTTGTTTATTGGGCATGAAAGTTTCAGGTTGATGCTTTCTCAATTTGCATGTCGCTTTCAATCTTTTTTATTATGGTTCGTGTCATAATGAGTTTTGGCTTTCAATGTTCTTGATAAAGTTCTTACACCTGTTTACTCCTTTATCAATGTTATTAGGAAAGAAAAGACGTTTGATTATTCGCTATCTAACAATATTTGCACTCCAGAGATAATTTGTTAGAGCAGTCTAATCCATATTTTGAATGATTAGTTTTAGTTTCCGTGTGTTTTTTATTAGTGAAGTAGTTGCCTTGCCTTCAAGCAAAAACTCCACTCGAATAAAGTGGAGTTTTATGGTTGTTTTATTACTTAAGTAGTTCTTTTATGGCTGGATCCAGCACCTCTTTGTTGGCGGTTGGCTCGAAACGGCTGACTACGTTGCCTTCCCTGTCAATCAGAAACTTTGTGAAGTTCCAGCGGATGTCGTTGTCCTGCCTGTGGTTCTTGTTGACCTTTTCCATGAGCATGACAATCAGGCTCATAAACGGATGCTTCTTGTCAAATCGTTTGATGTCTCCGTACTCCTTCAACCATGAATAGAGTGGTAGGGCATTCTCTCCGTTTACGTCTATCTTCTTGAAGCGGGGGAACTTTGTGTCATATCGCAGAGTGCAGAAGTTGTGGATCTCCTCATCGCTTCCTGGAGCCTGCGATCCAAACTGGTTGCACGGGAAGTCAAGAATCTCAAATCCTCGTTCGGCGTATTTGTCGTAAAGTTCGTCAAGATCGTTGTACTGTGGAGTGAATCCGCATCCTGTTGCTGTGTTCACAATGAGCAGCACCTTGCCCTTGTACTGAGACATGGCAACGTCATTTCCTTTGTTGTCCTTGACTGTGAAGTCATAAATGTTCCTTTGTTCCATAAACAAGTGGTATATAAGTCGTTCTATTGTTATAGACATTTTCTATTTGCTTATATTTTAACGAACGAAGAAAAAGTGTCGGATTGGTCTCTGCAGACTGAAAAGCGGAGGCTGTCACAATGCCAAATCGAAAACAAGAAGTCATCTATACCTTAATTATATAGAGCTAATTCCCTATAAGCTAATTGTTTTTTGAAAAAAATATAATTTCAGAATAATCAATTGCTATTTTTTTATTACCTTTGCCCCGTCTATAGTGAATTGAAAATCGCTGAAGTAGAGCGAAACATATAGAAAATATATATTACACATAAATAAAATTATGGCTAAAGAAAAAAAATTCATCACTTGTGATGGTAATCAGGCCGCCGCTCACATCTCTTACATGTTCAGTGAGTGCGCTTGTATCTACCCAATCACTCCTTCATCTACTATGGCAGAGTACGTAGATGAGTGGGCTGCAGCTGGTAGAAAGAACATTTTCGGTGAGACTGTTTCGGTTACAGAGATGCAGTCAGAGGCTGGTGCTGCTGGTGCAGTACACGGAGCAATCCAGGCAGGTGCCTTGACATCTACTTACACAGCTTCTCAGGGACTTCTTCTTATGATCCCTAACATGTACAAGATCGCTGCAGAGAAGATGCCAGCAGTTTTCCATGTTTCGGCTCGTACAATCGCTTCTCACACACTTTGTATCTTTGGTGACCACCAGGATGTTTACGCTTGCCGTCAGACTGGTTTCGCTATGCTTGCTGAGGGTTCAGTTCAGGAGGTGATGGATCTTGCAGGTGTTGCTCACCTTTCAACAATCAAGAGCCAGGTTCCATTCCTTAACTTCTTCGACGGTTTCCGTACATCACACGAGATCCAGAAGATCGAGATGCTAGAGAATGACGATCTTGCTCCACTTATCGATCAGGAGAAGCTTGCTGAGTTCCGTCAGCGTGCTCTTTCGCCACTTCACCCAGTAATGCGTGGTATGGCTGAGAATCCAGATACATTCTTTACTCACCGTGAGTCTTGCAACACAATGTACAACAATGTGCCTGCAATCGTAGAGAACTACATGAAGGAGATCTCTAAGATCACTGGTCGTGAGTACAACCTATTCGACTACTACGGTGCTAAGGACGCTGAGTACGTTATCGTAGCTATGGGTTCTGTAACAGAGTGTATCCGCGAGACAATCGACTACCTAACTAAGCAGGGTAAGAAGGTTGGTCTTGTTGCTGTTCACTTGTTCCGTCCATTCTCAACTAAGCACTTGCTTGCTGCAGTTCCTTCAACTTGTAAGGTACTTACAGTTCTTGATAGAACTAAGGAGCCAGGTGCAAACGGAGATCCTCTATATCTTGACGTATGCGAGTCTTACAACGGTGTTAAGAACGCTCCTAAGATTATCGCTGGTCGTTACGGTCTTGGATCTAACGATACAACTCCAGCACAGATGATCGCAGTTTACGAGAACGCTGCAATGAACGAGCCTAAGCATCACTTTACAGTTGGTATCGTTGATGACGTTACATTCACTTCACTTCCTAAGAAGGAGGAGATCGCTGTTTCTGGCGAGGGTATGTTCGAGGCTAAGTTCTTCGGTCTAGGTGCAGATGGTACTGTAGGTGCTAACAAGAACTCAATCAAGATCATCGGTGACAACACTAACAAGTATTGTCAGGCATACTTCTCTTACGACTCTAAGAAGTCAGGAGGTTTCACTTGTTCACACCTTCGTTTCGGTGACAACCAGATTCGTTCTACATATTTGGTAACTACTCCTAACTTCGTAGCTTGCCACGTTCAGGCTTACTTGAAGATGTACGATGTAACTCGTGGTCTTCGTAAGAACGGTACATTCCTATTGAACACAATTTGGGATGGCGAGGAGTTGGTTAAGAACCTTCCAAACAATGTAAAGAGATATTTCGCAAAGAACAATATCACAGTTTACTATATCAACGCTACTAAGATCGCTCAGGAGATTGGTCTAGGCAACAGAACTAACACAGTTCTTCAGTCAGCATTCTTCCGTATCACAGGCGTTATCCCTACAGAGCTTGCTGTTGAGCAGATGAAGAAGTTCATCGTTAAGTCATTCGGTAAGAAGGGTGAGGATGTTGTAAACAAGAACTACGCTGCAGTTGATCGTGGTGGTGAGTACAAGCAGTTGACAGTAGATCCTTCATGGGCTAATCTTGCTGACGACAAGGCTGAGGCTAACAACGATCCAGCATTCATCAACAATGTTGTTCGCACAATCAACGCACAGAACGGTGACCTACTTCCAGTTTCTGCATTCAAGGGTATTGAGTGTGGTGAGTGGCCTGCAGGTACAGCTGCTTACGAGAAGCGTGGAGTATCAACATTCGTTCCAGTTTGGAACGCTGCTGACTGTGTAGAGTGTAACAACTGTGCATACGTATGTCCTCACTCATGTATCCGTCCAATCGTTATGGATGCTAACGAGGTTAAGGGCATCAACGGTGATGTTCGCGAGATGAAGGCACCTGCTGCTTTGAAGGGTATGAACTTCAGAATCCAGGTAGGTGTTATGGACTGTCTAGGTTGTGGTAACTGTGTTGACGTTTGTCTTGGTAACAACGACGAGAAGGGCAAGAACGCTCTTAAGATGGTTCCATTCGATCCAAGTTCAGCCGCTACAGCTACTGAGGCTGCTAACTGGGATTACGCAGTTAAGAACGTTAAGTCTAAGCAGAACCTAGTTGATATCACTGCTAACGTTAAGAACAGCCAGTTGGCAACTCCATTGTTCGAGTTCTCTGGTGCTTGTTCAGGTTGTGGTGAGACCCCATACGTTAAGTTGCTTTCTCAGTTGTGCGGTGAGCGCGAGATCGTAGCTAACGCAACAGGATGTTCTTCAATCTACTCTGGTTCAATTCCTTCAACTCCATATACAACTAACGAGAAGGGTCAGGGTCCAGCTTGGGCTAACTCTTTGTTCGAGGACTTCTGTGAGTTCGGTCTAGGTATGGAGCTTGCAAACGAGAAGATGCGTTTGAGAGTTGAGGCTATCATGAACGAGGCTATCGCAGCAGACTGCACTCCAGCTGACGCTAAGGAGTTGTTCAAGGCATGGATCGAGAACAAGGACGACGCAGCTAAGTCAACAGAGATCTGCGACAAGTTGTTCCCAATGATCGACGCAGCCAAGGATAAGTGCAACCACTGCAAGCAGCTTTCAGAGCTTAAGGGTTACATGATCAAGAGAAGCCAGTGGATCATCGGTGGTGACGGTGCTTCTTACGATATCGGTTACGGTGGTCTTGACCACGTTATCGCATCTGGTAAGAATGTAAACATCCTAGTTCTTGATACAGAGGTTTACTCTAACACAGGTGGTCAGTCATCTAAGGCTACTCCTCTTGGTGCAATCGCTAAGTTCGCTGCATCTGGTAAGAGAGTTCGCAAGAAAGACCTTGGTATGATCGCAACTACTTACGGTTATGTTTACGTTGCTCAGATCGCAATGGGTGCTAACCCTGCTCAGTGCTTGAAGGCATTGAAGGAGGCTGAGGCATATGACGGTCCATCTCTAGTTATTGCATACGCTCCATGTATCAACCACGGTTTGAAGGCTGGTATGGGTAAGGCACAGGCTGAGGAGAAGAAGGCTGTTGAGTGCGGTTACTGGCATCTATGGAGATTCAACCCAGCTCTTGAGGCAGAGGGTAAGAATCCATTTACTCTTGATTCTAAGGAGCCTGACTACACTAAGTTCCAGGATTTCTTGAAGGGTGAGAACCGTTACGCTTCTGTAATGAAGATGTACCCTGCAGAGGCTCAGGAGTTGTTCAACGCTAGCGAGGAAATGGCTAAGAAGCGTTACCAGAGCTACGTTCGTATGAGCAAGATGGAGTACTAATAAATACTTCATTCATATAAGGAAAAGACGGAGGAGAGAAATCTTCTCCGTTTTTTTTGTCTTTGAAAGTGAAATATTGGTCATAAAATTTGCGTTGTTAATGGTAAAATAATAACTTTGCACCGAAAATTTTATAACGCTTGTTAAAGTTGTTGAGACGTATATTATAAATCAAATAATTTATTTTCTAATAATGGCTATTAAAAGACTTATGGGAGGTAAACTCCTTTGCATTATGGCAGCATTCGCAGGAGCCGTGACACTTGGTTCTTGTAAGGATGACGACGATGACGTGAAACCAGCTCCAGCTCCAGAGCCTGAGGTTATTGACACAGTTCCATTTATCCCAGCAGAGAATTATTTTGCTGTCAACGGTGACTCGTTGTTATCTGGTGACACAATCAAGGCTAATACATTGCTTAACAAGGGTGCTAACTCAGATTCCCTTACTTTTGATGTCGTGCTTCGTAACGAGACTGTTATTGATTCGTCTTCTCTTTCATTCAGTTTTTCTAATGACTACTTGGGTAAGGTGAATGTTCAGGGAGTAGCTAAGTTTGTCAGCGATTCCTCTTACACAGTAAAGTTCCCTGCAATAGAAGGTAACTACACATTTAGTGTTAATGGTATTGACAAACAGTTCAAGGTTGTAGGAACAGGAAAGGAACTATCTAAGACATCCAGATTTCTTTCTAACAAATATTCAGTTAATCTTAATGCTAACAACAAGTCAATTTGCGGAATTGAGTTTGTAGCAAAAGAGAAGCTTACAATTGCTCATATAAAGAGTTCTGCAGGTAAGTTCATTAGTCTTATTGATGAGAAGTACAATGAATATGTATCAGAGACACGTTCTGACATCGAAGATGACATCGAAGATATTACAACATCTGAAGATACCCTTACATTAGAAGGACTGAGCGCTTTTGCATACATTGATACAACTGGAAAGATATACATCTGCAAAGTTGCTAAGTCAGAAGGTGATAACTCTACTGATGTAACAATAGAAATCGCATATTAATGAAATGTTAGTTATAGAAACTAACTATTTCATAAAACAGAACTAGCTCGACACAAAAGTGTCGTTCTTTTTTTTTGAAAAAATATCTAAAAAATTTTGTAAAAAGTTTGCAGATAAAAAATAAAGTAGTAATTTTGCAACGTCTT
>JAZUHH010000061.1:0-57002 GCA_045641625.1 Paludibacteraceae bacterium | reverse complement strand
CACCATCTACCACCGATCTGGAAAGGTCATTGCCAAGTGCACTGGAGCAGACTACAAGCCTTGGGACGGTACATACAACGGATATCCGATGATTACTGACGACTACTGGTATGTAATCGACATATCCATTATTGACAAGTCCTACACAGGTCACTTCACTTTGTTGAGAGACTAGTCAGGACATACCGACTGCAGAGTCGGTCAATTCATAGGCAAGAGGCAGGGGCAAGCAATTTGTCCCTGCCTTTTTGTAATATTTTCAAATAAAAGGCATTGCTAATAGACTATTTTCCAAATATATTGTATAACTTTGCCAACAATCACATAAATGGTAGCATTTCAGCTACGAATAAGCAAAATAATTAATTACAACTTGAAATTTGAATAGTATTACTGAATTGGAATGAAGAAATGTCTTTTTTGATTGGTAGGTTTTATGGACGAATAATAGTTCTTTCTAAAGTCTGCTTTGTTCTTACTTAAAAACGGAAACTATGACTCAGTTAAGTGTTAATATAAATAAGGTTGCCACTATTCGTAATGCAAGAGGAGGCAACATGCCTAATTTGGTAAAGTTTGCTTTGGACTGCGAGCGCTTCGGCGCGCAGGGAATCACTGTCCATCCCCGTCCGGACGAGCGCCATGTCCGTTACGCCGATGTGACTGAGCTGAAGCCGTTGCTTACCCAGGAGTTCAACATCGAGGGTAATCCGGTTCCAAAGTTCATCGAACTTGTGAACAAGGTCAAGCCTGCACAGGTGACTCTTGTGCCGGATGCAGAGGACGCCATCACAAGCAACGCAGGTTGGGACACAATCAAGCATGAAGACTTCTTGCGCAAGGTAGTGGCAGACTTCAAGAGCCACGGCATTCGTGTATCTTTGTTCGTGGACCCTATTCCGGACATGATCCGCAAGGCTGCCGAAATAGGCGCAGACAGAGTGGAGCTTTACACAGAGGCATACGCAACAAACTATCCGGCAGGTCCTGAAAATGCGATAAGACCTTATGTAGAGGCGGCAAAGGTAGCTCGTGAATGCGGTCTTGGACTAAATGCGGGACATGACTTGAGCCTTGAGAATCTTGCATATTTCCATCAGCAGATTCCTTGGGTGGACGAGGTTTCTATCGGCCATGCCCTTATCAGCGATGCACTTTACCTTGGTATTGAGGAGACAATACACCAGTATCTATCTTGTCTAAAAGCTTAAAATACTTGCTATGAAGCCGGAACTTATTGTTATGCTCACACATAACGATTTGACAGTAGAGAATGCGTTCGAGATTTTTGAGCAGTGCAAGGACACCAAGGCCCAGTATTGGGGATTCAAGGAGCAGCCTCTTCCAATCGAGGAGATGCAGCGCATATATTCAAGGATGAAAAGTTGCGGCAAGCGCACATTCCTTGAAGTGGTTGCCTATACCGAGGAGGAAGGACTTGAAGGTGCAGAGATGGCTGTAAAGTGCGGTTGCGATGTCCTTATGGGAACTTGCTATCACGATTCCATTCGCAGATATTGTCAGGATCATAACCTTGCCTACATGCCTTTTGTCGGCGAGATAGTTGACCGCCCCTCGATCCTGAAGGGCAGCATCGAGTCCATGCTGGCTGAGGCTGAGAGACTGATGAACGAGGGTGTTTTCGGTATAGACCTGCTTGGCTACCGATATATTGATGATGCCGAGCAGCTTATTTCGGAAATGGTGGAGAAGACAGGCAGACCCGTCTGTGTGGCAGGAAGTGTTGACAGCTATGACCGCTTGAGATTCATCAAGAAGGTTCAGCCTTGGGCATTCACTATCGGAAGCGCATTCTTCGAGAACAAATTTGGCTCGACTTTTGCAGAGCAGATAGACAATGTGTGCGACTTTATCGCCTCAGCAGAGTAGGGTAGTGTTCCATTCGAGAAATAGTACACAATACATGAAACTTGTTCGGCAATAGGATTGTCAATGTATGCGTTGTATTGTCAAACTGGTAATAAATGATAATGGAATTGAGAGAGAGACTTGCAAGTCTCTCTCTTTTTCGTTTGAAATGGAATCAAATCCTAAGAAAAGGTTACATCTTCCCAAATTCAGGTATGCCTGTCTATAAGTATTGTGAGTAACTTTGTATAGCAATTTAAGTAAGTTATGAAACAAATTTTTATTCTTGCGCTTTCGGCATTTCTGCTTAATGCCTGCGCACCAAACAAGACAACGAATATGAACGAGCAAAGCATCTCCATGACTCAAGAATGGGACAAGACATTCCCATTGAGTGAAAAGGTTAGTCACGAGAAGGTTTCCTTCAAGACTCAGTATGGTTTCACATTGGCCGCTGACCTCTACATCCCTAAAGATGTCCAAGGCAGGATGAAGGCTATTGCAGTAAGCGGTCCTTTCGGAGCCATCAAGGAGCAATGTTCCGGTCTCTATGCAATGAATATGGCAGAGCGTGGCTTTATCACTTTGGCTTTCGACCCTTCCTACACAGGAGAATCATCCGGAGAACCAAGACGTACAGCTTCGCCTGACATCAACACCGAGGATTTCCTTGCCGCAGTAGATTATCTGTCTATGCGTGAGGACGTTGATGCAGATAAGATCGGAGTCATTGGTATCTGCGGTTGGGGAGGTATTGCTCTTAATGCTGCAGCTGCAGATCCTCGAATCAAGGCAACTGCTTCGATGACAATGTATGATATGACTCGTGTGAACGGCAATGGTTATTTTGACGCAGACAATAACGAGGGGGCTCGTCTCTCAGCCCGTAAAACTCTAGCCGGAGAAAGAATGAAGGCAGTCAAGAGCGGTAACACAACTCCCGGAGGCGGTGTTGTTGATCCGTTGCCGGAAGATGCCCCTCAGTTTGTTAAGGATTACTATGACTACTATAAGACTCCTCGCGGCTATCATATCCGTTCGGGAAACAGCAACGATGGTTGGCACACCTTCGGTTGTCAGGCATACGCCAACACACGATTCCTATACTATATAAACGAGATCCGTTCTGCAGTTCTTGTCGTTCATGGCGAGAATGCCCATTCACGATATTTCGGCGAGAACGCCTTTGAATATATGATGACAGGCAAGGCCAAGGGTTACGATGCAGTACGCGAGCCTAATCCAGTGCCAGGGAACAAGGAGCTTCTCATAATTCCTGGAGCTTCGCATTGCGACCTCTATGACGGAGGCAAGGACAAGGTGATTCCTTGGGACAAGTTGGAGTCGTTCTTTAATGAAAATATGTAAAAAGTTCTTGTTTACACTGCTCAGAGAAACAAGATGTCAAGAAATAGATTATGACGCATTGGGGATTTCCTTGTCTCCATGCGTCATAATCTATTTTTTGAGAATCTGCTTTGTAATTGTAAAGCATTGATAATCAGTATTCAATAAAAGCGGAAACACGCAAAAGAAACAAACTGGAAACAAAAATTTCAAAAACCCCAAAATGAAAACATCTGCTTAACATATCTTAACACGGAAAGCTTGTGCAAACGAGAGCAGAGCCAAGCTTGCTTGAGCTATGCCGAGTGCAGCCAAGGTTAGCAGATAGGCAAAACAAGCGAAGATTTCATTTTTCTGCCATTTGGTGATGTGCTTTGAGCAAGGCAAAAAGTGGGAAGATTTAACCTCATTGTCGTTTCAACAATCAGGTTGAGAAAATGGCAATAGTTTGAAAATGTGCAAGAAAAGTGGGCTTTTCAAGTGGCATTATATAGTATTTTCTCAGAAAATACGGTTGCGTTTGTAACTTTATACACATAAGTATCTTTAATCTCACGGAATTTTATTAGCTTTGCAAAAAAGAGCACCATGATTGACCCTTAATAATCAACCAATTGGCAACTATTACATTAGAAGAAGTTACAAACCAGATGACAATCAATAACGAGATTGCAGTTTTAGGCAGACTTAAAGAATATCTGTCATATAAAGAGACTGACAAAGAAAATCGTTTCTTTGTTACAGGAGATAATACCTTCACTCGAAAGGCAAGGCTATTGCAGTCTATAAGGAGATGGCAGACTGGAGCAAAGGAAGGTTATAGAGAATTCAAAGGTGAGAAAACCTACCATGGTAATCTTGCCGAGAATGGATATGAGACAGGTGTAAACTTCCTTCATCACGAAATCTTTGATTATGCCAAAAAGCGCATTTCAGAAAAGAAGCCTTACGAGACAATTGAAGAAAATCGCATGATGAACAATTTCCTTTCAAGTCAACCCATGGCATTCAATTTGTTCTATCCATTGATGCAAATTGTTGAATGTGAAGACGGACAGTCTAAACTGGCAAATGTTGTAAATACCTTATTACATGGAACGATCAAAATAGAGAAAGTTACGGAAATCGGACTTGAATTTATTCCTTCATATTATAAGCAATGTCTTAACGACAAGACAGCAATGGATGCTTTCTTTCGTTTCATTACCGATGAAGGAAAAAATGGCATTATAGCCATTGAAACAAAATACACTGACGTACTTGGTCAAAACGAAGCGAGAAATCCTCTTCCTGCAAGAGAAGCAACTCAGCGAGAAGGAATCAAGCAACTTCTCAACGAGGATGCACTTGAAGAAATCAAATTTGGAAAGATAAAGTTAAATCAGGTATATCGCAACTTTCTTTTAACTGAGTGTGTCCGTATTCAAGAGAATCTGGATTATTCGCTTTCTATTGTCTTGGCACCAAAAGACAATGTCAGCAATAAGGAAGATGAATCGAAACTGATTAACATTTTGAAGGATAAGTATAAATACAAATTTCAGGTGTTTACTCTTGAAAACTTTGTCGAGTCTCTTATTGATGAATTTCCAGAAGAAAGTATCTTCAAACGTTTCCACCATCGCTATCTTGACTTTCGTACAGCTGAATACTTGTTGCGGTGAAAGTACTTATTCATCCTATCAAGATTGACAACTAAATAGATTAACCCACTGATTTTCAGTATATATATCAAGAATCTAGGTAAAGAATCAAATTCATTACATAGTTATGGCAACACTTGATACCAACAATGATTTGCAAGTAATACATGAAGTTCAATTGCAAAGCAACGATTCGGAATATGTGAAACTTGTCTCACATATTGCTACGTTGTGGGATAATGCCAGGACAAAAGCGATTATCGCAGTAAACTCTGAGTTGCTCGATGCTAATTGGCAGACAGGACAATATATCGTAGAGTTTGAACAAGGTGGCAATGCCAAAGCCAAATATGGAGACAGATTGCTGATTAATCTGTCCAAGGATCTGACTCGACTGAAGGGGAAAGGTTTTAGTCGATCAAACCTTACGTATATGCGAAAATTGTATTTGGTATTCCCAAATTGTGAGACGCTGTCTCCCCAATTGACCTGGAGCCACTACTTTGAACTGCTCAAATGTGAAGACAAACTGGAGATGCAGTTTTACATGAAAGAGTGCATCAAGGAGGGGTGGAAGGTTAGAGAACTGAAACGCCAGATTAACTCATCTTTATTCCAAAGATTGGCTCTCAGCACAGATAAAAAAGGTGTTCTTGCCCTTGCAAATGAGGGACATCAGGTGATTACACCCGCGGATATTATCCATGACCCATACGTACTCGAATTTACTGGAATTCCTCAGCAAAAACGCTATAAAGAGTCTGAGTTAGAGAAGGCTTTGAAGACCAACATGGAACAATTCCTTCTAGAGTTAGGACGCGGTTTTGCGTTTATTGGTCGTCAATATGTTGTACCGATTGGGGCAAGACGCTTTAAGGTTGACTTGGTGTTTTATCATGCCATTCTCAAATGCTATGTGCTTATTGATCTGAAACGTTCTGAGATAAAGCATGGAGATATAGGGCAGATGAACCTATATCTGAACTATTTCAAGAATGAGGTGTGCCAGCCAGATGATAATCCTCCTATTGGAATCGTTTTGGGAGCAAAGAAGGATGAAATTCTTATGGAGTATGCATTACAAGGAATAGACAACCAATTATTTGCAGCACGCTATCAACTGTATCTGCCTAACCGAGAGGAATTGCAAGCACAATTGAATTTATTGTTAGATACTCAGCAAGAATAGTGTTGTTGCAATTAGAATCTCTGTAAAACCACTTCTGGGTTATCATTCATCTTATCAAGATTGACAACTGAATATATAAACCCCACTGACATTCAGCAGACATGCCGATTGTCAGTGGGGTTGTTGTTCCCAAATTGAATCCATTATGATTTACAGCTATCTTTCCACGAAAAAATAGGTTATAAAATCCTTAAATTTGGTAATAGGGACATCTATTAAAAGTTATACCTTTGCACTCGAATAAATAAAGTATTTTTTTCGTCACAAGCGATAATGCAACAGATTCATATAGATACCATTCAGCAGTTCAACGACTACAACGGGAAGGAGACTCTTCATCCCCTTGTAAGCGTTGTGCATGTCGATAGCACCGAGCACATCAAGGAGTGTGTGATGCACTATGGACTTTATGCTCTCTACTTGAAAGAGAACAAAGGGTGCAAGCTTTCGTATGGCCGTACCTAATATGACTTCGACGAGATGACCGTAACAAGTTTTGCCCCCGGTCAAGTGGTTAATGTAGAACCAAATCCTGAGATTCCTTTTGCAAAGTTCTCTGCATTGGTTTTTCATCCGGACATACTCAACCGCACAGCTTTGGGCAGGCAGATGGGCAGATATGAGTTCTTTGACTATACCAGCAACGAGGCTCTGCATCTTTCTGTACAGGAGGTTGAGATATTCAAGGGTGTGCTTTCCATGATCGAGCAGGAGTTGCACCATGCCATCGACAAGCATACTCGCGAGTTGGTTGTCAGTCACATTGAGCTTCTGCTGAACTATTGCCTCCGTTTCTATGACCGTCAGTTCATCACTCGTGAAGAGATCAACCATTCTGTTGCTAAGAAGTTTCTTACGCTTCTTGATGAATATGTTGCGAATAAGACTGAGGGCGAGGGTTTGCCGACAGTAGCATACTTTGCCGACAAATGCTGTCTGTCAACCGGTTACTTCGGTACTCTAATAAAGACAGAGACAGGTCGCACAGCCAAAGACATCATCAATGATAGAATTCTTGCCAGAGCAAAAGAGTTGTTGCAGTCCGATGCCTTGTCGGTCAGTCAAGTCAGCCAACGTCTGGGCTTTGAATACCCCCAACACTTCATCCGCTTCTTTAAGTCTCTGACTGGAATGACTCCAGCGCAATGGAGGGCAGCATGATGCTGTAGCAGGTGTATTGACTGCTTCGAGAAAGATTGCTCAAATCTTACGAAATGGGTAAAAAATGTTAGAAACAGCTTGATATTTTTGGGGAATTAAATTATTGTTTGTAACCATGCGACCATAAAATAAATGACTATCCTGCAATGTTGGCATATATGGCAATAAGTGGGAAAGACATCAAACAATAATGAAGAAACAAATGAGCTCTATGACACTCAACATCAAGAATTTCAAATGGACGAGGGAACCAGAGTCATGTATAATAGGGGACGATACTATCGAGGTAGTGACAAAACCTCATACTGACTTATGGCAACGCACATATTATCATTTTCAGAACGACAATGCCCCTGTCTTCCAGATGAAAACCAAGGATAAGTTCTTCAGCTTCATAGTTAAGACAGATTTTACCGAGAGTCATCATCGCTTCGACCAGTGTGGTGTAGTGATGTACCTTGATTCTGAGAATTGGCTGAAGGGTAGCATCGAGTATGAAAACGAGCAGTTCCAGCACCTGGGCAGTGTGGCTACTAACCACGGTTACAGCGATTGGGCAACAACAGCCATCCCTGCCGATGTCAAGAGCATGTGGTATCGTCTCTCACGCAGAGAGGATGACTTCTGCATCGAGTGTTCCGCTGACGGCATGGAATGGAGACAGATGCGTGTCTGCCATATATTCGAGGCAAAGGAAGAAATCAGTTTCGGAATATATGCTTGCTCTCCCGAGGATTCGTCCTTCAAGGCGGTATTCACAAACATGCAGTTGACCGAATGTGCCTGGAAAGCTCATGATGGCCAACAGCCGGACTGAAGAATCGTGCGACAAGCTCTACTGTGGTGATTGCAGAAGTTTCTTCTCACCAAGAGCAATCTTACGAAACGGGTTAAAAATGTTAGAAATGGTTTGATACTGCATAATTTTATGAAACGCATATTGGTTCTTTGCACAGGCAATCGCTGCCGAAGCCAGATGGCTCACGGCATATTGAAAAGTATGGATTCAAGGCTCGACGTACATTCGGCAGGAATTCGTCCGGCTTCCGAGGTTCATCCTCTCGGAATAAAGGTTATGGCCGAGATTGGTATTGACATCAGCAGCCATTACCCCAAGCACATTGACAAGTATCTGGCAGAGTCCTGGGACTTTGTGATTACTGTGTGCGGTGGGGCGAACGAGTCTTGCCCGGCATTCTTTGGAAAGGTTGGCAGGCGCCTTCATATTGGATTCGACGACCCGGACGCCTTCAAGGGAACTGAGGAAGATGTGCTGCCCGAATTCCGACGTGTGAGGGATGAAATAAAAAGAGAGATGCAGAAATTCTATGACAACGAAATCAAGAATTCAAATTCATGACAAAGCCTGGTGCAGCTAAGGTTTCTTGCTGTGTAATATCCTAATAGTTCATTATTTATTATAAGTTGTGAATGCTTAACCGTACTAATGCCTTAAATATGAACAATATAATATCATAAGAATATAATAACAGTTATAGTTAATAATTAGTATAAACATTGACTCGTTGCACGTCGTCGAACGTTGTTTGTTCGCAAATGCAAAAAAAGTTTGTTCGTTTGTTCGCTTGTTCGCGTAACCATTAACTATTCATTATTCAATCGTCAGTTCCACCTCTATTGTCAGTCCGCCGCCCGGAGTTTCCGATGCAGTCGCTGAACCACCGTATTGCAGTACGATGTTCTTGACTATCGCCAGACCAAGACCTGTTCCGCCCAACTTGCGAGAGCGTCCCTTGTCTATGCGATAGAAGCGCTCGAAGATGTGTGGCAGGTGCTTGTCCGGAACGCCCGGACCATTGTCTGTGAATGTAAGCACGTATCTTCCTGCCGAGGTTTTTGTCTGCACCTTGAAGTATGATGCGTCAGTTGCGTATGCGAGCGTGTTGTTGAAAATGTTCCTGAACAAAGAGTAGATGAGCGATGCGTCGCCGTTCATAGGCAGTGGCTTTGGAATGTTCATTTCCAGCTTAATGCCGTGCTCACGGAATTGTGCGGCAGTTTCCTCCTCTATCTGGCGAAGTATTGAGGCGGCATCAATCTGTATTTTCGGGCGAGCAATCTGCGCCTCGTCAAGCCGTGTCAGAGTGCCCATATCAGCGAGAAGCTGGCTCATGCGGCGGCTCTGCGCGTGGCACTTCTTCAGAAAGTCCAGGCGCTTGTCTTCCGGCAGCGAGGGATTGCTGACAAGTGTTTCCAGGTAGCCTTCGATAGTGGCGGCAGGTGTCTTCAGCTCGTGCGCGGCATTCTCGGTAAGCTGTCTCTTGATGCGCTGTTTCTCCTGTTCGCTGTGTTCATAGCGGTGGCGGAAATACATAGCCGTGCCGATCAGTGCAAGTATGCCGGCTGTGTAGTAAAGGAAAGTGTAGTCATGTTCGAGCGAGGCGGTCAGCTCTGCCGAATATGGAACTGACGACCTCACTATTCTGTCGCCGAACCTTGTTGCCGAATAGAAATACTTTTCGCCGTTCGTTTCCGAAGCTCGCTTTATCGCATAGCCGCTTCCGCTGACCAGCGCTTCGCGGATTTCCTCTCGCTGAATGTGGTTTCCCATTCGGCTGACATTGGCTTCCCTGGTGTCGGAAAGCACGTTGCCGAGTGTGTCGATGACAGTGACTCGAATGTGCGGCTCGCCCCTGCCCTCAAGGTAGTGGTAGTTGTTGAGCTGCAGCTGCGAGTGCAGAATATCGACACGGAACGCGTGTTCGCGCCTGTACTCATATATTCCAAAGACAAGCGTAAAGACTGCCGTCAGCATTGTCGCAGTCTTGAATATTCCGGTTGTCAGCCTTTTGTTTGTCATAGCCTCAGAGTGTTTCGAACATATAGCCGTAGCCGAACTTTGTGCGCAGGCATTCCCCGTACCTGCCTATCTTCTTGCGTATTCGTGTGACGTTCACATCCACGGTGCGGTCCAGAACTATGGTGTCGTTCGGCCATACCCTCTGCAGTATTGTCTCGCGCGAGAATACCTGTCCGGGCTTGGACAGCAGCATGGCAAGCAGTTCGAACTCCAGTTTCGTCAGCTGAACCTCTTTGCCGTCGATCGTGCATTCCTTGCTGTCCATGCGCAGGGCGATGCCCTCGTACCTCAGGGTTCTGCCCGAGTCCTGTGTTTTTGTTGCTGTTTCCTGTTCTGCGTCCGGGCATGCCCTTCTCAGCACCGCCTTGACCCTTGCCTTGACCTCGCTTATTCGGAAGGGCTTGCAGATGTAGTCGTCACTGCCCAGGCTGAATCCCTGCAGAAGGTCCGCTTCCATAGTTCTTGCTGTGCAGAAGATTATGGGTATGTTCTGAGTCCTCGTGTTTCCCTTCAGTTCCCCTGCCCATTCGAAGCCGGACTTGTGTGACATCATGACATCGAGCAGAATCAGATCGACAGGCTTGCTTTCGACTATGGTCTGTGCATCATCCGCCCCCTCTGCAGTTTCCACTTCATAGCCCTCCGTTTCAAGGTTGAAGCGGAGAATCTCGCAGATGTCGGGTTCGTCGTCAACAATCAGTATGCGACGTTTCGTTCGTTGGTTCATAGTGCTTTATATAGAACTTCGTTTTTTTTTTTCGGGGCGAAGATAGTGAAATCCGTCCGAACAGACCGCCGCCTTTCCCCCTTATTTCGGTTTCTTAACAAAATTGTAACAAGTTGCGCGATGCGGAGGCAGATTTTTTCCGCCCTTAACCCTATTGTAATTTTATTGAAAAGAATATGTAACATCTGTTTGTGAACTTCGCCGCCGAAAACAAAACTAACGAAGAATATGGAACAGAACAACAGCTCTGATAAAGAACGAGACTTGATGGCGGATGCAGATGTCCTCGAGGTTCCAAGAACAATCACTGCCAAGGGCTATGACTGGGAGGAGTCCGATGACGACGACGACGACGATGACGATTAAGCAGTTGATCCACTTCGTATCGTCGATATAAACATTGACTCACTTTTGTGTCGTCGATTTTCAATTGACTCATTACATATCGTCGATATAAACATTATGCATTGAATAGAAATTCGTCTTCTTAACAAAATCGAAACATTTTTGCAAATACTGTGTAACATCTGTTTGTGAACTTCGCACCGAAAACGGAACAAATTGACTCGCTCTGCTTCGTCGATATAAACATTAAAGACTATGGATCAAAAAGATATTTATGGACAAGAGGAAGCAAGTCCGAAAGCAAAAAGAATAGTAAGGGTTTACAACATGGTGAGGTACATTCTTATTGCAGTTCTTGTCGTTGTGCTATACCTTGGTTTAGCCGAACAGAGTTAACGAAACAAAACTATTGAAATATGGCAAAAGAAATGAATTTTATTGACCGAGATGTGTCATGGATGTATTTCAATCATCGCATCCTCGAGGAAGCCAGAAAAGAGAGCGTGCCCGTTCTCGAAAGAATGAATTTCCTTGGTATCTATTCCAATAATCTCGACGAGTTCTTTCGTGTTCGCATGGCATGCATCAACCGAACTGTCCACCTTTCAAATCCCCAGAGCAAAGCAGAGGAAAAGGAGATGGAAAATCTCTTGAAGGTGCAGAAGGAGATAAACAAGCTCAATGCGCTCTACAGCCAGGAATATCAGCTGGCTGTGAACGAAGTGGTCGAAGCCTTGCGCAAGGAGAAGATAGACATAATCGACGAAAAGCATCTTGACCAGACGCAGAGAGCTTTTGTGGAAAGCTATTACAGACAGAACATCATGGGCCGAATCTCGCCGATATGGATTGACGGGATCAAGCACTTCGACAACGAGGAGGACGACACCATCTATTTCATTGTAAGGGTTGTGCGAAGCGGTGGCAGGGCAAGCTATGCCATCATGCCTCTGCCGATCGACAAATGCGGCAGATGGGTCGAGGTGCCGGCAGACGGCAACGGCGAGTCAAATGTGATGTACCTGGACGATGTGGTCAGAACCTGCCTGTATATGGCTTTCCCCGGCATTCAGTACGAGTCGCTCGAGGCTTGGAGCTTCAAGTTCACACGCGATGCAGAGATGGAGATTGACAACGATCTGCGCAACGGACTGATGCAGAAGGTGCAGAAGGGCGTCAAGTCCAGAAAGGCCGGAACTCCGCTCCGTATGGTCTATGACGAGAACATTCCCGAGGGTGCCTTGCGATGTATAAAGAAGATACTTAACGGAGGCAGATCGACCGACACAGCAATAAAGGGCGGAAGATACCACAACCACAAGGATTTCATGAAGTTCCCCGACTGCGGCAGGAAAGACCTCAAGTATCCGAAATGGTCTCCGATACTTCCCGATGAATTCAACTCGCCGAGAAGCATTTTCGAGGTAATTCAGGAAAAGGACAGATTCCTCCATGTGCCTTATCACTCTTTCGACGGATATATCAGGCTGTTGAACGAGGCGGCGATAAACCCGCGTGTAAAGTCCATAAAGACTACGCTCTACAGACTTGCCAGGGATTCCAAGGTTATCGGCGCTCTTATCTGTGCCGCTCAAAACGGCAAGAAGGTTACTGTGGTAATAGAACTTTTTGCCCGTTTTGACGAGGCAAGCAACATCAACTGGTCCAAGAAGATGCAGGATGCCGGAATCAACGTAGTCTTTGGTATCGAAGGGTTGAAAATCCACTCAAAGATCACGCATATCAAGTTCTCGAATGCGCAGAGTATCGCCTGCATATCTACCGGTAACTTCCACGAGGGCAATGCAAGGGCATATACCGACATGCTGTTGTTCACTGCGAACAGAAACATTACTGACGATGTGGAAAAGGTCTTCAAGTTCATTGAAAAGCCGTACTCGCAGCCAAAGTTCAAAGATCTGCTTGTCTCGCCAAATGACATGAAAAAGAGATTTCTGCAGCTTATAGACCAGGAAATCAAGAACCACTTGTCCGGCAAGCCTGCCTATATCAGAGTAAAGATCAACCATGTCACAGAGCCAAAGATGGTGCAGAAGATATATGACGCAGCCAAGGCAGGTGTCAAGGTCGATATGCTGGTCAGGGGCAACTGTTCGCTGACCGACATCAGCGGGGCAAGACCCAATCTGTGGGTAAAGGGTATTATTGACCGCTATCTGGAGCATGCGCGAATCTTCATCTTCTGTAACGGAGGCGAAGAGAAGGTGTTCCTTGGTTCTGCCGACTGGATGACAAGAAA
The DNA here is from genome assembly GCA_045641625.1 of Paludibacteraceae bacterium. Lineage (GTDB taxonomy): Bacteria > Bacteroidota > Bacteroidia > Bacteroidales > Paludibacteraceae > UBA1723. The sequence goes on along the minus strand of JAZUHH010000061.1, from coordinate 43,640 downwards.
CCTTGATTCCAGAATCGAGGTGGTAACTCCGGTATATGACAGCGAGATAAAGGAAGAGTGCCGAAGGATTGTCGAGTGGGGACTAAGGGACACTCTGCAAGGCCATCAGGTAATCGGTACAGAAGACTCAGAAGCTGAACCCTTCCGCTCTCAGCAGGCCCTTTATGATTTCTATAACTCAAAAAACAGAACAGATAACAAACAACGTTCGACGATATGTAATGAGTCAATTGAAAATCGACGACACAAAAGTGAGTCAATGTTTATATCGACGACACAAAAGTGAGTCAATGTTTATATCGACGAAGCAGAGTGAGTCAATTGAAAATCAACGATACAAAAGTGAGTTAATATGAAAAATTGTGTAATCGAAGATTCCATGCGTGCGCAGACATCGTTCAACCTTGCCGCAATTGACATAGGTTCAAACGCCGCAAGAATCCTTATCAAGCGAGTAGAGAAGACAACCAAGGGTGTACGAATGAAGAAACTGCAGTTTCTCAGAATTCCTTTGCGCCTGGGGTTGGATGTGTTTTCGGAAGGGAAGATAGGCAGGGAACGAGAGAAAATGCTCGTCAGAACAATGAAGGTTTTTCGTCAGCTTATCATCCTCTATAATGTCAGGAACTACCTTATATACGCCACTTCGGCTTTCCGTGACGCTAAGAACGGAGAGAGCATTCTGCGCGACATAAAGAAGAAGACAAAACTCGACATCTGCATCATTACCGGCGAGCAGGAGGCCAAGATAATTCACGACAACTGCAACATCTGCATCGACGGGGTGCAGAGAGGCAAGGCTTCCGGCAATGTTTATATCGACGAAGTGAAGCGAGTCAACTTGCTGTATATGGATGTGGGCGGCGGTTCAACGGAACTTTCCATGGTCAGGGAAGGCAAGATTTCCGACAGCTGTTCGATAAACATCGGAACCATTCGACTGCTTCTCGAGCAAGTTTCTCCATCCCAGTGGGAAGACTTGATAATGCAGGTGAAGAAGATTACCCTGGATGCCGAGAACATCCGCATCATTGGCTCGGGAGGCAATATCAACAAGCTTATCCGCCTCGTAAACAAGTCTGACAAAAAGGACAACGAACTGTCGGTTGTTTCTCTGAAGAATCTCTACAAGAAGATGTCAACGATGACAGTCGAGGAACTTATAGAGACATACGACCTCCAGGAGAGCAGGGCAGACGTTATTGTTCATGCCGCCCAGGTATTCCTGACTGTCGCGGAACTTGTCGGAGCGCATACGATAACTGTTCCCAATGTAGGCCTGGCAGACGGAATGATAAACATCATGTCTGAACAGATTTTTACGAAAACAGTAAAATAGCCGATGCAATGCACAATTCATAATTCATAATTCACAATTAACTCACTTCGTGTCGTTGAACGTTGTTTGACTAACGTCGAACTTCGTTTCATAATGCACAATGCATAAACGAAAATCGACGATATGAAAATGAGTCAATGTTTATATCGACGAAGCAGAGCGAGTCAAATGAGTAAACGAGTTATTTGTAAAAATGATTGATAGCCTATGGATACAGTTTTTCTTGGAATAGTCATATTTCTCTGCGTACTGGCAGTATTTGACTTGGTGGTGGGGGTAAGCAATGATGCGGTGAATTTCCTTAATTCCGCAATCGGCGCCAAAGTTGCCAAGTTCCGTACCATAGTTGTCATAGCGGCGGTCGGTGTACTGGCCGGTGCAGCCATGAGCAACGGAATGATGGACGTGGCTCGTCACGGAATCATGACACCCGAACACTTCACCTTTTACGAAGTCATGTGTGTGTTTCTTGCAGTTATGGTGACTGATGTCATTCTGCTCGATATCTTCAACACACTCGGCATGCCGACTTCGACCACTGTGAGCATGGTGTTCGAACTTCTTGGCGGAGCTTTTGCAGTTGCCGTACTTAAACTGATAAAGGGGGAGACCGGCCCGGACGGAACTCTGCTCAGATTGGGCGACCTGCTCAATACAGAAAAGGCGATAAGCGTCATTATGGGTATATTCCTTTCCGTTGCCATAGCTTTTGTTGTCGGAGCAGTAGTGATGTGGGTGAGCCGCATGGTGTTCACGTTCACCTATAGAGTGAATGGCAGGACAACAGCATACAACGGAGATATGGGCGGACTTACCAGCAGTTCGCTGAAGATAGGTATATTCTCTGGCATTGCCGTTACGAGCATCATCTGGTTTCTGCTCATCAACGGATTGAAAGGCAGTTCGTTCATGTCTCCGGAACTTAAAGAGACAATAAACGCGCACACATGGCACATACTTGGCGGCGGCGTATTGGTTTTCAGTATTCTCATGACACTGATGAGCGCCATCAAGCTTCCTGTGCTGAAGTATGTCGTGCTTCTTGGCACTTTTGCACTGGCAATGGCGTTTGCAGGCAATGACCTTGTGAACTTTGTCGGAGTTCCGCTCACTGGCCTCGAGGCCTATAGCGACTATATGGCAAACGGAGGTGGCAGTCCGGACGGCTTTATGATGAACTCGCTGATGGGCAGTGCGCACACTCCGCCGGTGCTTCTCGTCTTGGCGGGTGTAGTGATGGTGCTCTCTCTTATCTTCTCAAAGAAGGCGCAGAACGTGGTCAAGACAAGCGTTGACCTCAGTCGTCAGGATGAAGGTGACGAGATGTTCGGCTCTTCGGCCCTTGCCAGGACTTTGGTCAGAAACACGAACGCCGCGTCAAAGTTCGTGACACGAATAGTGCCGGACGGAATTCTGCACTGGACAGACACACGTTTCAACAGCGACGAGATGAAGCTGCCGAACGATGCGGCCTTTGACCTGATCCGTGCCGCAGTGAACCTTGTCCTTGCCGGACTTCTCGTAGCCATAGGCACAAGCCTCAAGCTGCCGCTTTCGACCACATACGTAACCTTTATGGTTGCTATGGGAACTTCCTTGGCAGACAGGGCATGGAGCCGTGAGTCTGCCGTGTTCCGCATAACCGGCGTTCTCAGCGTTATAGGCGGCTGGTTCATCACGGCGGGTGCGGCATTCATCTTCTGCTTCATCCTTACAAACATAATGTATTTCGGCAGTTACTTGGCTATGGTTCTTGCAATAGCCCTTGCCATCATTCTTCTTGTCAGAAGCAACCTGAGGAACACTCCGGTCGAGGAGAGAAAGACGGAAAGCCTCTTTGCCCAGATTCTGAAGAGCAGGGACGAGCAGACTATATGGGGACTGTTGTGCGAGCATATCAGCAGCGGCAACTCGGCGCGCCTCAAGTTCGTGGCGGACACGTACCGCGGAATGACTGACGCGTTCCTTTACGAGCAGTACAGACCTTTGCGCCGTGCATCTTCGCAGATAGAGGACGAGCGCCAGGCACTCAAACGACAGCGCAAGCAGGAGATAATATCCATGCGAAGGCTTGACCAAGTGCAGATGCTAAGCCGCAACACATGGTTCTTCCTCGGGTCGAATGCCTGCCAGCAGATGCTCTACTGCCTGAAGCGAATCAACGAGCCGTTGCGCGAGCATGTCGGAAACTGCTTCCTTCCTCTGCCCGAAGCCTGGCACGAGAGCTTCCTCGGGGATAGGGAAGCGGTACTGAGACTATACGGCAAGGCAAAGGAAATGCTGGATTCCGGAGACTTCACGGGGGCGGAGGCACTGCGCAACGAATGCACCGCCGTGCAGAGGCAGTTGTCGGGCGACCGCAAGTCGGCTCTGGACAGCATACAGGACGGAACGGCGAACATCAACACTCTGCTTCTGACAGTGCATATACTGCAGGAGAGCCAGGAACTTGTCGGTTCTCTGCGCCACATGATACGCGGCATGAACAAGTTTGCCGGCGCCGACGAATAGGACGCAAATCTATATCCGACTTCTATGTTCAGGTCATATAGTGCTATTGAATAGTATTATATGACTTTTTTGTGCTTTTCCCTAAAAAAGTTAAAAAAGAGAAAAAAAAAGCGGATAGAGTGGGGAAAGAGAAATTTTTTAGCGAACTTCGCACCGACAAAAAAACAGAAAACAGAAAAACAGAAAGAAGAAAATGAACAGGCTACTGTTACCGGCACTGGCTATGTGCGCGCTCGGTGTCTCGGCTTCCCCTGCCGAACCCGCGCTGTCTGACCCGTCTCTGTTCATAAGGACGGAAATTAACTCGGGAAACCCGAACATCCCTTTCCCTCAGTTCAGGAAATACAGCCACGGCATGAACCTGGCGGACAGGAACGCAGAGGGCGTAACCCATGCGGACATGGAAAAGGCCATGCGCGAGGCCTACGTCATGATGACACACCGCTGCCGATACGACTCGACAACGGCAGGTGGCGTGCGCTACATAACATATAACAGCCAGGAGGTGCCGGGCGGTGTCGGACTGAACTGCGCCGAGGGCGACGGCTATGCGCTTCTGGCTTCTGCCATTTTTGCCGACCAGCCTACGTTCAACGGCCTCTATATGTGGATTCACGACAACCGCTTCCGCAATGTCAGGAGGTTCAAGGACGGCAGTGTGCTGAAGGGGAAAGACTACTACCTGACTCCGTACCTGGCGGGATGGGACATCACCGGCGAGGACGACGACGCGAAGTCCTCGGCTTCAGACTCGGACGCAGACATTGCAATGGCTCTGCTCATAGCCTGCAAGCAGTGGGGAAACATCATGATGAACAACGGCGAGCCGGTAATGGATGCGGACGGCAACCCGATATCGCTCTATGACGAGGCGAACAACGTCATCGCCGCAATGGCTGACACCACGCGTGTCCAGTACTTTGACAGTCCGTGGCACACAATCTATTCCGGAGACATAGGCATGGACGGATACGTCAAGGGCGGCGACACCTTCGGCGAGCTCACACAGTGGAGCAGTTTCGCAGGGTCCGGACTGGACATCGACCCGAATTCCGAATTTGTGTTGTCCGGTACGAACTTCGACTATTCCGACAACATCGCACCGGCATATTACAACGAGTTCTGCAGATGGTTCACTGACGGCGACGGAAAGGGAAGCCCAAGAAACAGCGAATGGGTGAGAAGCCAGTTCCGCAGAGCCGCCGCCTCGTCAAACTGGCTGAACGCCCAGGCCTATGACCAGGGGCTGTACCCGTCACTTGGCCGCCACCAGTTCGACGCGGACGGGAAGCCCGTGTTCTATAACTACACTGCCGGCTCGGATTTCCGCTACCCGTGGCGCAACATGCTCGACTATATATGGCACGGCAACGCCGACTGCGACTGGAATCCGGCAACGCACCAGGTGGTGGAGGGAAGCAACACGTCACAGCACGACATGGGCATCCGCTATGCAGAGATACTGAAATATCCGCTTGACACAAAGGGCGGGGTGGCATGCTCGAAGCTTGGATATTCGCCGGATGCTGCCCAGCCGAAATGGCAGGGAGTCTGCCAGAACGTACAGTGCGTAGACATGCACGGACTTCCGTTCGACATATCTCCGGTCAAGTTGAACTATGCCATCGGTGCCGGAGCCGTGGCTGCGGTAATCTCTGAAGACCACGACCTGATTGCCGACATCTATCGCCAGTGCGAAATCATGTGGGACGACAGCTATTTCGAGTTCGCCGATGACGAGGCAAACTACGAGGGCTCGACACCACGCTACCTTCAAGACTGGTTCAGGCTGCTGGGCATGCTGACCTGTTCAGGAAACCTGATAGCGCCTTCCGAGATGGACAGGGAATCGAATGTCAAGGTGTACCTTTCGACCGACAGGACTTCCGCCTATGTGGGCGACACGGTAACATACAGCGTCACTGTCCGCAACTATGGCGCCGCAGACGCAGAGAATGTCACTGTCCGTACGGGCATTGACAAAAGCATCAAGGTTGTGGCTGTCGAGGGCGGTTCGGCATCGGGTGCAGATGTATTGGCATGGAGTGTAGGCACATTGCCAGGCTTCAAGTCCGGCAGGCTGGACGAGAGCGTCCGCACATTGACCTTCAAGGCCGTTGTGACAGACACTATGAACAGGCATATTGCCTTGAAGAGCACTGCCCTTGTCGGCGGGGATGAAGTCTGGACTTCCAACGAATACCCGAACAACGCGACATATACCATGCAGCGAAACATTGTCGATGTCATGGCTTCTCCGCTTCATGCAGGCAGATCTGTTACGGATGCGAACAGCGAACAAACGAACAAGCGAACAATAGAGTTTTCAATTCTCAATACAAAGAATGCAGAGTGGCTTGACGGAGGAAGGGACAATGTGCGACTAAGCTACGCAGAGTATTCCCCTTTCAACTACGACTACAGGAAGTACAAGTATTTCCGTTTCTGGAATGACGCCCAGGAGGCCTATATAAATCTCGGCAACTATCGTGTGTCGTACTATCTCGGCGACTCTCTTGCAGCCAAAGGTCTGAAGGTCGTCCTTGACAACTGTCGGGATTTGGTCAAATTCGGCTGGATGAAGGAGGAATCGGACAGCGTTGACTTCTTCGTCGAGCCGATCGACAGTGCAAACAGCCGCGTTGTCATGAGGTTTATGGACGTGCTTTCCAGCCCGACCAGCCACGTCTTGTCGTTCCTGGACTATCGCCAGGCAATTCACAAGGGCGGTTTAGGACATTTTTTCGCGAGGATGAGATTCCAGAACTCCGAATACAACACGTTAAAATATCCGGATGCAGACATGAGCGGAGAAAGTGACTGGTCATACTCGCCACAGGCAGTGTTGAAATATCTTGACGGACAGTCTGAAACATATACTCTTGTTTCGCCTTGCTGGGCAGACTTGAACAACAGGGGCTATATGGTTGACAGCTATTCCAGAAACATCTGCGACGACACTCCGGACAAGTTCGTAGAGAAAATCCTGGTCGAGGAATTTGACGGCTACACTTGGCGCAGAGTCTTGGGAAATGCTCCGGTCAACGGCAGTCAGCAGAGAAATGTGGTGTATGCCGACACAATACCTTCAAGTTTGGTCTTCGAGGGATTTGTAGGTGAGCATGACGGCGCAGAGTTCATAGCAAGCAAGGACGGCAAGAACGGCGGTGTTGTAGTCTGGACCTGCAGTTCTATGGGCATAGGTGCAGAGAAGACTGTCAGGTACCAGGTTTCTCCGGCTTCGGAAGGCAAGATAAGTGCTGACATCAAGTCTTCACTAAGCGCTTCGGGCATTCCGACACAGTATTCCAAGCTCAATGTCGAGATTGGCGGTGTGAACAGCGGTATAGAGTCAGTTGCCTCAGTCAATTCTTTGGTTGATGTTGTCAGCACAAGCGGCGTAGTTCTTCGCAAAGGTGTCGAGAGGGAAACAGCATTGAAGGGTTTGCCTGTCGGTGTCTATGTAGTGGGAACAGAGAAGGTTGTCAAGTCTTCGGCTGACAGATAGTAAACTTTTGATATAACAAAAAGAGGGTGCTGATTTTCATTGGCACCCTCTTTTGTTGTTCACTGCAAGGCAAACGTTCTTTCCCCGAACAAACGAACAAAGTCAAGAGTTTCTTTTTGCTTTCCACCATTCCTTGATTCTCTTTACGCCGTCAATACCAATGACTGACAGGCCTCCGTACTGGAAAGCCTTTGCCAGACCAAAGAATGTGGCCCATAGGACGCCCTTTGTTGCAGGGCTGAATGACTCAACCGCAAGGCAGGCAAAAGACAGAATGTAGAAAGGTACGCACATGGCAATAATAATAACCCCTGTGCGAAAAGAGAATCTTTTGAGAAATGCCTGAATTTTTTCCTTCATTTTGATAATAGCTGTTTGTTATATGATGGTTTGTGTGTCAGCGGCAGTGCTGTTCATCTGCCTGTTCGGCTGATGCAGAAGCTTCCCTTATTTTTGAACCTTTGTGATGTCGTAGCCAATCTTCTTGAAAGCGGCAGAGTAGTCTTCGAATGTAGCCTTCCTGCCATTATAGATGATGGTTACAGTCTGGTCGGGCACAGAAGTTTCAATCTCCTTGGTTCCCTTCACAAATCGGATGTTCTGCTTGATTTTGTTTTCACAGCCCATGCAGTGCATCTTTGGATTTGTAGAGACTACAAGAGTGTCGGACTTTGACTTCGACTCGCTTCCCTTATCTGATTTCCCGGCAGCCGAGCAGACAAAAAGCATTGAAGCGAATGCTGTTGCAAGAATTTTTCTCATGATTTTTCAAATTTGAATCTTAGGCCTATATATGCCATCGCACCTGTGACCGGTCCCCATATCTGGGTTGCGTCAAAGCTGTTTGACCACGGGTTGATAGCGTTGACTATAGGTTTTTTAATCTTATAGTTTGTCAGGTTTTCTCCGCCAAGATATACGCTGAAGTGCCTGAACTCTCTTGTTACTTGTGCCTGCAGCTGGAAGTATGCAGGGAATTTTGTGCGGTCGTACAGTTCTCCGCCTCCGTTCATCTGTCCGGTTGCATCGAACTGCCATAGCTCGGTACGAGTCTTGTATGTGAGAGTGAGCAGTCCCTTGTATCTGGAAGTCAGCGGCTTGACTCTCAATGTTCCGTCGTATGTGCATCTGACATCGTTCAGGCGGAAGGCAGCCGTAGCCGACAGCTTCTTCAGTATCGGGTAAGTCGCATTGACCTGGACAGTGTGGCTGTAGCTGTCTCCGTCCAGATTTTCGAACGACAGGGTGTGTACGCCGTCAACCATGCCGTAGTTTATCACCATCTGGCTGATGAAGTTTGTATAGTAGTATTCGGCATTCACTTCGAGTGTCTTTCCCTTGATAGGGATTTTCAAGTCTGCCGACATTCCCATGTTCCATGCCTCCTCCTGCGATATTTCCGGATCAACGGTTACAGTTCTGCCGCTGGCAAGCAGAGTTGTGTTCTCTGCCAAGGCATGAGGAGAGCGGTAGCCCTTGCCTGCCGATGCACGAAGTGTCAAAACATCTTTCGGAGAATACTTGACATGTAAGCGCGGAGTTACGAAAGTCCCGTATGTGTCGGAGCGGTCACAACGTATTCCCGGCATGATTGTCAGCAGGTCTCTCAGCTTATAGGTGTATTGTGCATAGATGCCTCCGGTTGTTTCGTTGTCTTTGCCGATTTGCGGCAGTGTGGCGGAAGTCCTTTCGTCGTATCTGTCGTGGTTGAGGGAAAGTCCCGCGGCCAGGCTGTGCATCTTGTTGAAGTCAGTCTCGAACATCAGCTGGGCATAGCTGTTTCTTTGGGTTACGTCGTACCTGGAGTTTCCGAATGTGTTCCAGGCATCGTGCCATGAGCCATGAAGCATCAGCGCAACAGATGTGTTATGGTCAGCGTTCAGAGTCAGACCGTTCTTCCACTGCACCTCATAGCGGTTGGTTCTGGTCGAGGTTCTGTAAGGCATAGTCGTCACTGCATGGTGGCCGACGCTTTGTCCTCCGGTGCGGTCATCGCCCAACACTTTCATTGACATCTGGCTGATAAGCTTTGACGAGATGTATGCCCAGCGGTGCATCAGGTTGTACTGCTTGATTTTGGGCATGTCCATGAAACCGTCCTTGTTGCCGTCATGGTCCATCTGCCTGTTCTCCAGGTGCAGAAGCAGTGATGTCGAAAGCTTGTCGTTAATATGTATGTTTCCGTCTGCGTTCAGCTCCTGCTTCAGGTCGCTGTCCAGATATGCGTTGCCCCTTATGCCGTCAGTGGACTGTGGCTTCCTGTACTCTATGTTTATTTGTCCGGTTGTGCTTTCGTATCCGTTCTTTACGCTCGATGCACCTTTGCTGACCTGTATCGACTGCATCCACGGCGCAGGAACGAAACCAAGCGAGAAGGGTAGAGACGCGCCTCTGAGGTTCGGAACATTTTCAGTAAGCATCTGGACGTAGGTGCCGGAAAGTCCAAGCAGCTTGATCTGCCTAGCTCCGGTAGCGGCATCGCTATAGCTTACATCCACCGAAGGGTTGGTTGTGAAGGATTCGCCCAGGTTGCAGCAGGCGGCACGTATCAGCTCGCTTTGTCCGATATAGTCCACACTTTCCACCTTTGTGTCCATGCGAGGTCCGCTTGTCGCCTCTATGATGAAGGCATCAAGTTCATGCTCCATAAAGAGGCTGTCAGCATCGGTCTGGGCCTTTGTGGTCAAAGACGCAGACATCATGAGATGTGCAAGTATGGACAGCAGAATTCTTTTCCCTTTGGGCATGATTTAACTTTTTTAGTGTTCAATGAGATCGAGCCGCAGACGGCACTTGTGATAGCAGATGCAAAATTATGGAATAGTTTTGTATCTGCCCCGATTCTCTGCCTTTTTCTGCATTGTGGATGGACCAACACCCCCAATTCTTTGACATTGTATTGGAAATTCACGATGAGCAACGAGCCGGAAGACATCTGCACGTTGAAATCAAACACTCTGCAAGGCACAAATTGCAGATGTCTGTGTTTCGCATCTTGGTCCGTCAGCGGTTGAGTAGCATTGCAGGGAGGCTTTCAGGAACTATAGACACAGTTCCAGATCTTTCATGACAGCTGTCATTATTTCATGATGGCCGCACATCTTTTGTCTGTCTGCGGTAAAGCCGTTTTCCCCTGCTGACATAAACTTGCCTTTAGACTCAAGGAAGCTTACAAGCTCGTCTGCAGTCATGTTTTCCCTGCTGCAGGTGCAGAACTTTTCGTCTGCACCAAATTTTGCAACTATTGCGCTTACAAGTTCCTCGCGGGACGAGTAGCTGTTGCCAAACATCATCTCTAATACTTCGTGTCCGTGTGTCATACTGCTATCCGTTTAATCCGAACATTTCGTCAAGAATTCTCAGTCCGCTCTTGGTTTTGAATATGTTTTTCCGTACTGCGAGAACTGCATTCTTGGATTCGTTATCCTCGAAAAGATTGACCAGAAAGTCTGCCTCTATCAGTATCTGGTAGTCCAAGTCATCACTTGCGTGATAGGTGTGGTGATGGGCGACAAGCCAGCAGATTCGTCCTGTCTGGGCTTCGGTGTAACCACCTATTCTGTTTAGCAGATCTCTTGCCACAGCAGGTCCTTCCTGCTCCTGGAGTTTTCCGTTCTGGTGGCCGTATTTCTTTTCGCTGGCTCTGATGCCGATGTCGTGAACCTGCGCTGCGCTTTCCAGGATGAACTGGGTTTCCTGATCCAGACCTTCTTCAGCCCCAATCAGTGAGGCGTAGGCATGAACTTTGGTTGTGTGCTGTATTCTCTTGGGATCGTCATAGTTATATTTGATCATCTCGAGGGAAAGTTCCTTAATCTTGTCCATGATATTCCTGTTTCAAATTATTTTGTAAAGGTATGGCATTCAAATGACATTTCAAAATAAAATATGTTTTTTAGTCTTGATGCCGGCGTAAGAATCAGCAAGTGGTGATGGCATTTTGAGCTCCCTAAGTTTTTTATCCTAAAAACATGAAAGTGAATTTTTAGTAATTATAAAATCAAATATCAAATTCTGAAACTTAATGGTTCAAAAAGATTTTTTTCACCCAGAGACAGTCTAAATACTGTTTCGTAAATGTGTTTTACAACAAAAAAACTTGGCATGATAGTGAACGCCAGAAGAAAAATGATTAACTTTGCGGCGGATTTGGTAACGCGACACGCGTCGTGTGCAAGGGAATCAGGTGCAAGACCTGAGCTGTTCCTGCAGCTGTTACCCCGCAAAACGGAGTCGGCATATATGTCACTGACACATCATCGTGTCGGGAAGGCGCCGCCTCTGGGGAAGCCAGAATACCTGCCTCATCCAATTAAGTGATAACTAACTCCCAGGATAGGGGTATTTTACTTATGCATTCATATCGTCATTCGGCACATATTGCCCTGTTGGGCTTACTGTGTCCTTTTCTTGCGCCCGTAATGGCGGAGGGAGGACCTTTGTATGGACAGAATCCTGAAAAGGATGTTGTCCTAAAGGAGTTTGTGGTTACTGGAACCGGAACTGAACGTCTTCTGAAAAATGCACCCGTGCAGACAGAGGTTATCACAAGAAAAATGCTCGACAGCTACGGAGGCAGTTCTCTAGAGGATATCATTAGCGGTCTGACTGCTTCGTTCTCGTTCGACCAGGGTGATATGGGAAGCCAGATGCAGTTGAACGGTCTCGGCAACAACTACATACTTATACTTATTGACGGAAAGCGTGTGCATGGGGATGTCGGCGGAGAGAATGATCTCGGCCTTATCGACCCGCACAACATAGAGCGCATAGAGATTGTCAAGGGTGCTCAGTCCGCCCTATACGGAAGCGACGCAATGGCAGGCGTAATAAACATCATCACCAAGAAGCGTGAAAAGGAAGGCCTGCAGATAGAGAACACCACCAAGTACGGAATGTACAATGACCTGCGCCAGCACAACGGAATAAACGTAGGAGTAGGCAAGGTTACAAGCTACACGAACTTTCAGCTGCAGCATACGGACGGTTGGCAGAACACAGCAAGGCAGTTTGCCGAGGGCAAGGTCCTGGAGGACACCAAGACCAAGACTGTCAACGAATACACAAACTGGCAGATTGCCGAAAGACTGACCTTCGCACCCAAGAAGAATGTGGAGCTGTATGCTGACGGCTCATACTATACCAAGACCATATTCCGTCCGACTGACGGAAAATATCCAAGCTGCGATGTCTATACATATAACCTGATGTATAGGAACGCAAGTGCCTCGTGCGGAGGAAAATGGAACTTGAACGGAGACAAGAATGATGTGCTGACAGTTGATATAGACTGGAATCTGCACGACTACTATTACAAATATACTGCACGCACGTACGAATTCATGAAGCTTGAGGGAGAGGAGTATGGCGACATGAACGGAGAGTGGTACTCGGTTCCGTTCTATCCCGACCAAAAGAACCTGCAAAGTGACCAGCAGCGCATTATGGCGCAGACAAAGGGAATCTTTCATCTTCCTCACAAGAACACAATCAACAGCGGACTTGAGTACCGTTGGGACTATCTCAACGCACCGCTGAGGACTGTAAACGGTTCGGCAAGCGACTGGACTGCGGCAGCCTATGTTCAGGACGAGTTCGACAAGATAGAGTGGTTCAACCTGACAGCAGGACTAAGGCTTGTGGTCAACGACGGGTTCGGTTTCAGGCTGACTCCTAAGTTGAGCACCATGTTCTCGTTGGGAGATTTCCGCATTCGTCTAGGCTGGAGCCAGGGCTTCAAGACTCCCACTGTCAAGGAAATGTACTACCGCTACCTGCATGTTATGGGAAGCAGTACAATATTCAATATGGGAAACCTGAACCTGAATCCTCAGACCAGCAACTACTGGAGTCTCTCGGGCGAGTATCGTGGAAAGGCCGTAACAGTCTCTTTGACCGGATACATAAACAGGCTTGACAACATGATAGCTCTTGTGAATGTCCCTGTGGAGGAGATACCTGCGTCTGTCCAGATGGCGTACATGGGAGACGGAAGCGGAAAGGTCCAGGCACGAATGTATAAGAATATGGAGGACGCGATGACTTGGGGCGAGGACCTGAATTTCTCGTACAAGGTTCACAAGGACTTTACATTGAAGGCCTCATACAGCTATCTTGACACAAAGGCGCACCAGTACGACTCGGACCACGACAGGATGAAGGAGGTAACCATAGACGGAATGGCGCATCACAAGTGGAGTGCTTCAGCAATCTATTCCCACAAATTCAAGTCCAAGTACAAGCTGGGAGTAAACCTAAGCGGCCGAGGCAGCAGTACGCGATACTACCAGAATAACGGAAACGGAAAGCCATACCATCTGTTCAGGTTAAATACGACGCATGATTTCGGCAAGGAGGGAAAGAAGATGTCCTATCGTGCGGAATTGGGAGTTGACAACATATTCAACTACGTCGATAGGACGATGCATCCGTACCATCTGGGAACAAAGAGTTCCGGAACCAAGCTTTTTGCAAGTTTTTCGGTACGCTTCAACCAAGGCAAAAAGCTAAAGACATACAATTCAAAAGAAATTAAAAATAATAGTGAAAATGAAGATTAGATCATTGTTTATGATGGCTACTCTGTCAGTAGCGTCATTATTCACTTCTTGTGACAAGGATGATGAGAAGGAGAATGTACAGAACATCGTTTCTGAGTACAGTGTGAACGACAAGGCTGTTGCAGAACAAAAGGCAAAGTCTGGCAAGAACGAGGCGGTTCTGCTGGTTGCGTTCGGATCTACATGGAGCAATTCTTTTGCTGCCTTTGATGCAACAAAGAAGGCGTATGAGTCTGCATTCCCTAACGCAGATGTATATGTCTGCTTTTCTTCCGATATCTGCATCAACCGTGCAAGTGCGGGAGAGAACGGAGAGTCTCGTGACTACTATGAGCCACGTTATCTGCTTCATGCCATTGGTGCTGCTAAGTACGGCAAGATCTATGTTCAGTCCCTACAGGTTATCCCTGGCGAGGAGTTTGCTAACGTAGTGTCATGTGTCAAGAAGTTCATGAACAACGGTTACATAGCTTCGGCTCATCTTGACGACAAGTATTTGGCAAAGCTTGACGAGGACAAGGCAATCTTCTTGGGTATGCCTTTGTTGAACACTTTCGAGGGAGACGGAAATGATGTTGACGAGGTTGCAAAGCAGTTGGATTTCGTTTGCAAGAGCGAGGCTGCAGACGGTGTCGTTGCATTTATGGGACACGGTAACCCTGACAGCTACGATGCTTTCAAGGCAAATATACGCTACTCTCAGTTGGAGACAGCCCTTCAGAAGTATAGCGACAACTACTTCGTAGGTACAGTAGATGCTCCGAAGACATACAAGTATGACGTGCATGAGAATATGAAGGCCGCAGGCAAGACTTCTGGCAACATGTACCTTCATTGCTTGATGTCTATTGCCGGAGACCACGCACACAACGATATGGCAGGAAAGGGTGACGAATACTGGAACAACGAGGATGGCGAGGATGACAGCTGGTTCGAGTATTTCTCTCACAACGATTACACAGTAAATGTTCCGTTGGGTGCAAACAACGAGCCTTCAGGACTATTGGAGATCCCTGGCATTTTGAATGTGTGGATTGAGCATACAAAGAATGCTGATTTCCTAGAGGATGCCTACCATTCAATGTACCCTGAGGAGTAAAGCTCAAATGACTCTGCATAGAGTTAAGTTCCAAATGTTTATATTGACAAAACTAAGTGAGTCAATTTGTTTATAATTTAATAGGGAAATCGGCATAATAATGTCGATTCCCCTATTTTGAGTTTTTTTAGATGAAGAAATTATTATTTGCAGTTGCCGTCCTAGGACTTTGTTCCTGCGGAAGCAACAGGGACAGCAAGGTGAACTGCTCTGCTGACGAATTGTTTGCCCAGCCAGATTCTGTGTTGGCGCACAGTGATGAATTCAGCGACACTATAGTGATAAAGTATGCCAAGGGTCTGAAGGTCAGCTATCAGCCGGATGGAGTCCATGTGACAGTCTCTAATCCAGACCCGAATGCAAAGATGAGCAAGAAGGAGGAATTTGTAGTTTCCGGTCCTTCAAAAAGATTTATATGCACTACTGCGCTTCAACTGGGCAATTTTGAAATTCTAGGTCTTGAGGACAGAATTGTAGGCATGAATTCCTTGAAAAATTTGTTCTCCTCAAAAATGAAGGAGCAAATCAAAGACGGGAAGACAGTAAAAATAGGTAAGGAAGGAAATTTTGACTTGGAATCTGTCTTAGAGTCCAAGCCTGACTATATATTTGTTTCTGCAAGCAAACACGGAGGTTTCGAGGTTTTGAAGGAGACCGGAATCCCTTTGATCTCCCATCATGGATACAAGGAGACTGATCCATTGGGACAGGCCGAGTGGATCAAGCTTGTCGGAATCCTGACAGGTGAGACTCGCAGGGCGAATGCAGTATTCGCGGATATCGAAGCCAAATACTCGAAACTGCAGGAAGAGGTGGCCAACAGCAAGACAGACAAAATGCCGACTGTTGTATCCGGCCGCCAGATTCGTGACGGATGGTACTATGTCGGAGGCAAAAGCTATATGGCGCAGATTTTCAAGGATGCCGGAGCAGAATATGTGATGGGAGACAGCCAGGAGTCCGGTGGAGTTACCGAGGATTTCGAAACTGTCTATGTCAAGGGACTAAAGGCTGACTTCTGGCAGACTGATGGGGCCCATGACGGTGAGTTTACTCTTGGCGACCTTGCAGCTGAAGATGAGCGCTATTCTTCGATGGAGTCGTTCAAGAAGAAGCAGGTTGTGTTCTGCAATCTGAGCGAGACTCCATATCGAGAGTTGGGAGGAGTTCAGCCTCATTATATCCTGGCTGACTTTGTAAAGGCTTTTCATCCAGAGCTTTTGCCTAATTATGAACCCAAGTTTTACAAACTGATCAAGTAATGGGGCTTTACACAAAGACCGGAGATAAGGGAGAAACCTCTTTGGTAGGCAAGATACGGGTGAGCAAGGCAAGCGTGAGGTTAGAGTGCTATGGCTCTACTGACGAGCTCAATTCTTTTGTTGGCTTGCTCATAACCTATTGCACCGACTCTGCCGATACAAAATTCTTGTCCGGTGTGCAATCGTTGCTTTTTGTTGTGGGCGGTTATCTGGCAACTGATAATTCCAAGCAAGAAATTAGAGAGGGTAACATTGTGACTCCTGAAATGGTTCTTGGAGTAGAGAAGGAAATAGATCGTCTGCAGACTCTTGTGCCACCAGCTAAAATGTTTGTAGTGCCAGGAGGTTCACGAGGTGCGAGCTTCGCTCATGTTTGTCGCACCGTTTGTCGCAGAGCCGAGAGAAATATCGTTAGACTTGCCGAGTCCGGTGCTGTAGTCGATGATAACGTGCTTGCTCTTGTCAACCGTCTTAGTGACTATTTCTTTGTGTTGGCGCGCAAATTGAATGCAGACAACAAAATAGAAGAAAAAATTTGGAGAAGAACGGGAATGCCGACGATGTATAACGAGTCAAAAAACGAAAAAGATTGATGAAGACACTATTACTCACACCTGTTATGACTTTATGTCTCCAGCTAGTGGCATCTGCCCAGGCGGACAGTCTGGAAACAATTGATAGCCGACTAAGTGCCAACGAGTCACTGGAACTTAATCCTCTTGTCGTAACCGGAACAGGCACCATGCACACCGCTGACAATTCCCCCGTTGCGATAAAGGTTATATCGGACAAGGAGATCAAGGACATTCAGGCTACAAGCGTTCAGGATGCGCTTGGCAAGCTGACTCCAAGCCTTACTATGCACACCAACGGAATGGGCAGTTTCGTGAATTTCAACGGAGTCAGTGACGACTACCTTCTTGTAATGGTCAATGGAAAGCGTGTCAGCGGTGATGACCGTTGGGCCCGTATCAGCCTGGACAACGTAAAGAGAATAGAGGTAATGAGCGGGGCAGCAAGTGCCTTGTACGGAAGCGATGCCATAGCCGGAGTAATAAACATCATTACTGACGAGACAAAGGAAAGTGTTGCCGCATCGGCGAAAACGAAGGTGATGAACAACGGACGCCTTACCCATGATGTCAATGTAGATGCGACAAAAGGCAGGTTCTCAAGCTTCTCTTCCTATAATTTCCGCAAGGCAGACAACTGGCAGGTTAACAAATACCAGGAGTTTATAGAAACTGACAGCGAGGGCAACGAGCAAAGCGTGCTGAAGCTGAATGGCCGCCCGATGTCCCAAGGCTTCCAGAGCCATAATCTCAGCGAGAAGCTTGAGTGGACCTTCAACAGCCGATGTCAGATGTATTTGACGGGCGACTATTATGATTACGAGACAGCAAGACCGGAGAATGCCGTCTCTTTTACCCAAAAGAAGACTACTGACAAAGCTACCGGTGATGTGAAATATACATACACTGCCAAGCCTGCATATACCTATGACCTTCATCACAGGTCTTACAGGTACGGAGGAGGTGCCTCTTGGCTTCCAACGGACAGCATAAGTGTCAATATGGATGTATGGTGCGATAATTTCTCCTCGAAGTACGACTATTGGCAGACTGAAGAGAAGGAGGCCTATGACGAGACACGCAAGCGAACTCACTATGTAAACGAATCCATGAAAAGTGTTTTCCGTTTGAAGAAGAACAGAATCTACGGAGGTTTGGAGTTTGTGCAGGAGTCATTGAACAGTGAAAGCGACAATATCTCGAAAGAGACTACCAACACTTACAATGTCTTTGCACAGGATGAAGTGAGTATCGTGAAGGGGTTGGAGGCTGTCGCAGGAGTTCGCTACACATATAATACCAATTTCGGCAGTCATGTAACTCCGAATATCGGGCTTTTCTATCATATCGGTGGATTCCGTATCCGTGCAAGCTATGCCGGAGGCTATCGCACTCCGACTCTTTCCCAGCTCTATGCGACAGACCAGGCAAAGACAAGCAGTCGATACACAATAAACAATTCATCGTTGAAGCCTGAGAAGAACCAGTTTGTGACCCTTAATGCCGAGTATGGGAACAAGTGGATGAACATAAGCCTGACAGGTTTCTCGAACAAGATAGAGGACATGATCAACTACCGCACACTTACCGAGGAGGAGATTGCCGCAGATCCGGTACTGGCAGAGCTAAACAAGGAATGGAAAACCATCCGTCAGCGCGACAATATCGACGAGGCTCAGCTCAAGGGCTTCAGCTCGACAGTCAAGTTCATTACAAAAATTGGTCTGTCAATAGGCGGAGGCTATACATTTACTGACGGAGAGGTGGATAAGTCTGTCCGTCATGTCGGGAATGCCAATGTTTCATACGACAAAGAATGGAAGAAGTACCATTTGAACGTGTCGGTAAACGGACATATCCAGGGAAAGCGCTTCAGCAGTACCTATGGATATGCCGACGGATATAGCCAGTGGGATCTTAGCACCCGCCATTCAATAACTATGGACAAATTCACACTCGAGCCGGGAATAGGAATTGAAAACATATTCGATAAGGTTGATGATTCATACTGGAACTCGAATTATTCGACTGTAAATCCTGGCAGATCATTGTATGTGAGTCTGGCTCTAAAATTCAAGTAACAACGTTCAACGAAGCGAGTTAACTGATCTGATAAATAATCGTCTATAAATAGATATGAAGATATATGTTGCCGGCATAGGCCCAGGTTCTCCTGAGGACATTACTCCTGCAGTTATCGAAGCTGTAAGGGAGAGTGACGTGGTAGTGGGATACAAGTATTACTTCCAGTTCATCTGCCCATACTTGAAACCGGGCACAGAGTGCGTTGACACAGGAATGAAGAAGGAGATTGCCAGAGCGGAACAAGCATTTGAATTCGCCGAGCAGGGCAAGACCGTTTGCGTAATCTCGAGTGGCGATGCCGGCATCTATGGCATGGCTCCTCTGATTTTCGAGATGAAGAAACAGCGCAACTCTGATGTCGAGATTGTCCCTCTGCCGGGAATCAGTGCATTCCAGAAGGCCGCCGCACTTCTCGGTGCGCCTATGGGCCACGATTTCTGTGTTGTCAGCATGAGCGATCTGATGACTCCGTGGCAGCTGATCGAAAAGAGAATCAAGGCCGCCGCAGTCGGTGACTTCATAACTGCTGTCTATAATCCTAAGAGCAAAGGCCGCTATTGGCAGCTTTACCGTCTGAAGGAGATCTTCTTTCAGGAGCGAAACCCCAATACTGTTGTAGGCTACGTCAGACAGGCCGGAAGGGAAGACGAGTATGTGAAGATTACCACTCTGGACGAATTCGATCCCGAAGAGGTGGATATGTTCACTGTTATCATTATAGGCAACAGCCAATCATACGAGTGGGGCGGCAAGTTTATCACGCCCCGTGGGTACTATCGTGAGCAAGGAGATGAAGGAGTTAACATTGGTCAGTCCATTATGATAAAGTCTTTCCAGACTATTCGTGGTGAATTGAGAAATCAAGATATTCCTTTGTGGAGAATGTGGCCGCTGCTTCATGCGATACATACTACCGCAGACTTCGAGATGGAGAAACTTCTCTGGTTAGATAATAACGCTACAGAGATTCTTTATAATAAGGTCAAAAACGGAGAGATAAAGGTTATAGTTACCGACGTGAGTATGGTTGCCTCCGGAATTCGCAAAGGGGCCTTGGAGCGTCTTGGAATAGAGGTCAAGTCATACATAAACGATCCAAGAGGTCATGAAATTGCCTTGTCCGAGAACATTACAAGAGCACAGGCAGGAGTCCGTCTGGCCTTGAACGACTATCCGGAAGGCAAGGGCGTGCTTTTCGCATTCGGAAATGCACCGACAGCCTTGCTTGAACTTTGCGACCTCATGAACAAAGGTAATTGTTGTCCAGAGGGAATCGTCGGCGCTCCCGTCGGCTTTGTCCATGTCGAGGAGAGCAAGCACGCAGTCAAGTCATTCACAAATGTCCCCAAGATAATAGTGGAAGGACGCAAGGGAGGAAGCAATCTGGCCGCTACGCTTGTGAACAGTATCCTGACCTATGATGACGCCGAACAGTTAAAACCAGGCAGAGACGTATGAAACATTGTGATATTATAGGCATAAGTGACCGAAGAAACCAGTTGTTTAATGAGGAGGTCTCTTCAATAATCTCGAAAGGCAAAGTCTTTTCCGGCGGGAAGCGTCATCACGAGATAATGGAGAAATATCTTCCTGCAGAAAGCATTTGGATTGACATTACTGTGCCTTTGACAAATGTCTTTGAGAGTTACAGAAACTTTGACGACATTGTCATTTTTGCATCCGGGGATCCATTGTTCTATGGGTTCGCCTCTACGGTTCAGAGGGAGTGTCCGGAGTGCGATATCAAAGTTTACCCTTGGTTCAACTCCTTGCAGATGCTTGCCCATAGGATGAACATTCCGTATCAGGATATGCATGTAGTTTCACTGACAGGCCGCGCTTGGGACAAGTTTGATGAGGAGCTTATTCAGGGAACTGAACTTATAGGATGCCTGACCGACCGAAACAAGACTCCAAATGAAATTTGGAAGAGGATGACCGAGTATGGTTATGACAACTATACAATGACGGTTGGCGAGAATTTGGGGAATGAGGATGACGAACAGGTCGGTGAATTTTGTCCGGGCAAGGTCTATGCTGTTCCAAACTGCTTGATACTTAGGAAGAAGACCAATAGAGTCCGTCCGTTCGGTATTCCTGAACAGGACTTCCACCTGCTGAACGGAAGAGCCAATATGATAACGAAGATGCCGATTCGACTTCTCGTTCTCTCCATGTTAGAACTTAGAGACAAGACCTCCTTCTGGGATGTCGGGTTCTGTACAGGAAGTGTCAGCATCGAGGCTAAACTGCAGTTCCCGCATTTGAAGGTTACTGCCTTCGAGGTGCGAGAGGAGGGCAGGGAGCTGATGGCGAAGAATTCCCGAAAATTCGGAACTCCGGGAATAACAGCACTTATCGGAGACTTTCTGGAGCAGGACATTAGTTCATGCACACCTCCAGACTCGGTCTTTATCGGTGGACATGGAGGCAAGCTGAAGGAGATAGTAAAGAAAATAAAGACTGTGATGACTGCGGATTGCTGCATCGTGTTCAACTCCGTTTCCGAAGAGAGCCGGAGATTGTTCGAGGAGGCAGTTGCCGAAGCGGGGCACGATTCAATGCAGGTTGTATCCTGCACACGCATGGCAATAGACGATCACAATCCGATCTACATAATGAAGGCACGAGTCAATGCAGTGAGTAGTAAATAATTAGTAAATTAAGTCGTCTTGTAACTATCAATTATTTGAAAAGTGATACATTACGAATTTATAAATGAACAGGGCAGAAAGATTGTCGAGCAGTTGGGAAAAGCTGACATTCAGCACGATGGAGAGGCTATCATCTTTGTCGGTGCGCTTGGTATCTGCGTCAGGAAGATTCTGCCTATAGTAAACGACAAATATACTGACCCCGCTGTTATCTGCATAGACACTACCGGACATTGGGTGATTCCGGTTTTGAGCGGACATATAGGAGGGGCTAACCGCCTTGCTCGCCTTGTGGCTGAAATTATAGGCGGTGAAGCGGTAATCACCACGCAAAGCGACAATCTCGGCCTATGGTCGCTGGACACCCTTGCCCAGCGTTTCGGATGGAAGCAGGAGTGCGCCGATAGGGCCGAGATGAACAAGGCAATTGCCGCCTTTGTAAACCGCAAGCCAACTGCCCTATACATCAACCAGGAGGATGAGGGTACACGCTACCTTCGAGAAACTTGTCCCGCCCATGTGGTGATAAATCCTGAAAGGGGTTTCTTTGCGGTAAAAATAAAGATTGCTAATAACACCTTTTCCGTTTCCTATAGTCATGGCTTGACTCTTGGAATCGGTTGCCAGAAGAATGCTGACGAGAGATGTGCTGATGAGATTGTGAGGGCTATTGCTGACAAGGGATACAGCATAAATGACATCTCTGCGATTGCAACAATCGAGTTGAAGAAGGACGAGCCGATGCTGGAACGTCTCTGCAAATTGATCCCCTGGGCTGAGAAACATATATATTCTGCCGAGGAGCTGAGTCAGGTTGATGTTCCTAATCCTTCGGACAAGGTCTTTGAGGTGACTGGCTGTTATGGAGTCTCGGAAGCCTCTGCCATGTTCGGAGGTAACCGAATAGTGGTTGAAAAGCAGAAGGGGAATGTAGATGGCAGCCACTACACTTGGGCATTGTGCGGCAAGTGCGGACATATAGAGATTGTCGGAGCCGGTCCCGGAGATCCGGAGCTGGTGAGCGTCAGGGGGAAAAGGTTCCTGGAGAATGCAGATTTGATTCTCTATGCAGGAAGTCTTGTACCCAAGGAACTGACTGAATACGCCAAGTCGGGTTGCGAGGTTGTGTCATCAGCAGACCTTGACCTCGAGGAGCAGTTCAACCTTATGAAAAGGCATTATGACAAGGGGCATCTGGTTGTGCGTCTGCATACGGGAGACCCTTGCATCTATGGGGCGATACAGGAGCAGATGGCTTTCTTTGACGAGTATGGCATGAGCTATCATATAACTCCGGGTATTTCTTCGTTCCTGGCTGCTGCCGCGGAACTTCGCTCCCAGTTCACGATACCTGAACGCTGTCAGTCCATCATATTGACTCGAGGCGAAGGGCGTACGCCTATGCCGGAGAAGGAGAAGCTTCAGTTGCTCGCTTCACATCAAAGCACTATGTGCATCTTTCTTTCAGCAAGCTTAGTTGACGATGTGCAGAGCCGTCTTATCGAGGGAGGCTACTCACCGGACACTCCCGTTGCAGTCTGCTATAAGCTGACTTGGAAGGAACAGCGCATCTATAGGGGAAAGCTCAAGGACCTTGCAAGCCTTGTCAAGGATAACAAGCTCACTCTCACGACATTGATTGTGGTGGGCGAGGCGATTGACAACAGAAAAGGGCAGAGCAAGCTCTATGACAAGCACTTCTCCCATTTGTTCAGAAATGGGAATTGATGATGCGGAGTGAGTCTGTTCTTAATTATGCATTCTTAATTGTGAATTGTTAAGATGATACTTATATTCGGAGGTACAACAGAGGGAAGAATAGCTGTGGATGTCTGTGAGGAGGCAGGCAAGCCCTTCTACTATTCTACAAAAGGCGAGTCACAGCAGGTAGAGCTGTGTCATGGAACTCGTCTTTCCGGAGCTATGACAAGCGAAGATATTGCCGATTTCTGCGCCATAAACAATATAGAGTGCATCATAGACGCGGCTCATCCATTCGCAGAGAACCTCCATAATACTATTGCCAAATCGACGGGTATTCCAGTTATTAGGCTTCAACGAGAATTCGGCGATGAAATTGACGGAGTTGTTTACTGCAAAGATTATGGCGATGCTATGGAGAAGATGGAAAGGGCGGGGGTGCAGAATCTTCTTGCTTTGAGTGGTGCGAACACAATAGGCAGGCTGAAGCCATTCTGGAGCATCAAGCGTACAATCTTCCGTATCTTGAACCGTGAGGACAGTCTTGAAATAGCAAGAAGGAACGGTTTTCCCACAGATAATCTGCTTTTTTATCCCGACTCTCTTCCAAGTGTCGAGGATGAAAAACGGATGATGCTGGAGTCCAAGTGTGACGCAATAATAACCAAGGAAAGCGGAGAGGCTGGAGGCTTCAATGCAAAGGTAGAGGCAGCTTTGTCACTCGGTTTGAAGGTTTTCGTTATCGAGCATCCCCAACTCCCGTCTGACTGGATATATGTCAATGGCCGGCATACTCTCAGAAGAGCCATTCAGGAGCTGGTGCCTACATTCTTTCAGCTGAGAACAGGAATTACAACGGGAGCCTGTGCAACAGCGGCAACAAAGGCGGCACTGCTTTCTCTGCTAAACGACGATTTCCCCGAGGAGGTTTCTTTTTCTCTGCCGGACGGCGAGATACTGACTATTCCTGTCGAATGTTCGATTCCCGGAACAGCAACGGCTGTAAAGGATTTCTCTGATGATCCCGATGTGTTGAAGGGCTGCAGAATAACTTCCAGGGTAGCTACTAACAATAGCGGCGAGATACGCTTTCTGAAAGGCGAGGGTGTCGGAACAGTAACTCTGCCTGGACTTGGCATTCCGGTTGGCGAGCCTGCAGTAAACCCGACTCCAAGAAAGATGATAGTAAATGAGATCCGCTCTTTGAGCGAGGACGGCTATGACATAACAATAAGCGTTGAGAACGGAGAGGAACTTGCCACAAGGACGTTCAACTACAAGGTTGGTGTTGTGAATGGAATAAGCATTATCGGAACTTCCGGAATAGTGTCGCCTCTAAGCAACGAGGCTTTTGTAGAGAGCATTGGCAGAGAACTGCAGGTGGCAAAGGCCATTGGCTGTACTTCCATTGGGTTCGCTTCGGGCAAGAAGGGAGAAAATGCCCTCAAGGAACAGGAACCGTCATTGCGTGTGATCCATTATGGCAATTTTGTCGGCGAGGCACTGAAGAAAGCCCATAGCATGGGATTCAAAAGGGTAGTGCTAGGCATAATGATAGGAAAGGCAGTAAAGCTGGCCGAGGGACATCTGAACACCCATTCCCATCTTGTGTCTGCAGACCTAAGCAAGTGGGGAGTGACTATGGCCCGCGAGTTATGGGACATAATGCCGCCTTCGTTTTTTGCTGAGATTGAAGAAAAATGTCTGAACAGCTGCCGCACAGTTTTCCCCGACGGAGAGCTGGAAGTGAGGCTGATTCGAGATTTAACTGTATAGATATGAAGAACACGATATTGTTTATAATACTTGTTGCGATTGTTCCATTGCTGATGCTATGCAATATCATGACCGGAACTGTGAGTATCGGGAATGAACTTTGGGAGACAGTGGTAAGGACAATCCGCATTCCCCAGACACTGACAGCCATGGCCTGTGGAGCAAGTTTGTCTGTAGCGGGACTGCAGATGCAGACCATTTTCCGCAATCCGCTCGCAGGTCCTTCTGTAATAGGAGTGTCAAGTGCGGCAAGCCTTGGAGTGGCTCTTGTCCTGTTGCTTAGCGGAAGCCTTGGCGGAGTAACTCTTTCCCGTTTCGGCATTATTGGTAATACTGCGGTAACTCTTGCCGCTGTAATTGGGGCGTTGAGTGTCATGACGGTTATTGTCTGGCTGTCAAGGAAAGTGGAGGGGAACGCCACTCTGCTTATTTGCGGAGTTCTGATAGGCTATATAGCTTCTGCCATAATAGGAGTTCTGAAGGCTTATTCGAGCGAGGAGGACATCCATTCCTATGTCATCTGGGGACTGGGTTCCTTTTCAAGGGTTTCAGGCGGACAGATCAATGTGTTTGTGGGAATAACTTCAGTTATACTTCCCCTTTCAATGCTTCTGGCAAAGCCTCTTAACATGATGCTGATGGGTGATATTGACGCTCTTAATCTCGGATTGAATGTCCGTCGTGCCAGAATGTGGACGATATTGTCAGCGGGAACACTTACTGCTGTTGTGACTGCCTATTGCGGCCCGATAATGTTTATCGGTCTTGCAGTTCCACATATTGCCAGAGGTCTGTTCCGGACTAGCGACCATCGTATCCTGTTGCCTGCCACATTGCTTTGCGGCATGAGCCTTGCTCTGCTTTGCAACCTTATAAGCAAGATACCTGTGGCAAACGGGGTAATTCCCATAAATTCCGTAACAGCACTCATCGGAGCTCCGATAGCGCTTTATGTTCTTCTGAAACGCAGGGGAAGAAAAATCTAGGGATTTCAGTTTTTTATGATGAAGTACAAGGATATTTTTATAGATTTGGACAATACTCTCTATGACACAAAAGCTTTGGCTGCCGGTACTGCGATAGATGGAGCCTACGAACTTTTGGATTTCTTAAGAGAGTGTGGCTGCAGACTGCATATTTGCAGCAACGGCTCTTTGAGGGGAAGAATGGAAAAGCTGAAGTCTCTGCACCTTGACTCTGCCTTTGATTCCGTAATATGCAGCGAGTTGGCCGGAGCGGACAAACCTGACAAGGTCTTTTTCGAGTACGCTATCGACAAGTCGGGAGCAAAGCCGGAAACGACTCTGATGATAGGAGACAATTACGATACAGACATCATCGGCGCGGCAAATATGGGTATTGACACTTTGCTGTTCAACAGATGGGAGCCTGACTGGGTTCCTCCTGGTCCTGTCACGTATCGAGTGAATAAACTGAAAGACATTTTGGAACTATGGAAATAGAAAACCGACGACATACTTGTGCCAAGATAATACTGATAACTGGCGGACAAAGGTCCGGCAAGAGTGTCTATGCGGAGCAGATGGCATTATCCTTGTCTGAAAATTGTCAAATCGAAGGTGCGAAGAAAGCCAATCCTGTCTATCTGGCGACAGCACGTATATGGGATGACGAATTCCGTGAAAGGGTGCAGAAGCACAAGGATCGGAGAGGTCCCCAATGGAGCAACATCGAAGAGGAGAAGTTCATTTCCAGACACGATGTGTCGAACAGGGTCGTGCTTGTCGATTGCCTTACATTGTGGGCAACAAACTATTTCTTCGACGCAGGAGCAGGTTCTGAAACCGGCGGAGAGGAGCAAGTTCCGTCAGTAGAAAATGTGTTGGAACAGATAAAAAATGAGTTTGATGCCTTGGTCCAGCAGGATGCGACATTTATTTTTGTAACGAACGAGATTGGCTTGGGGGGAACGAGTGCCAACATGCTTCAGCGCAGGTTTACAGATCTGCTTGGAGCCCTCAACCAATATGTTGCATCAAAGGCGGACAATGTAATACTTATGGTTTCAGGAATACCTGTCAAGATAAAATGATATGATTTCAAGAGAACAGATACAATCGAAAATAGACAATCTTAATAAACCCAAAGGCTCGTTAGGAAGGCTTGAGACTTTGGCCATGCAGATTTGCGAGATTCAGCAGACACTGGCTCCAAAGCTGTCCAATCCATGCCATATACTTTTCGGTGGAGATCATGGTATAGAGAGAGAGGGTGTTTCCTTTTCTCCGCGCGAGATAACCTGGCAGCAGATGATAAACTATACCAGAGGAGGCGGTGGAGTAAACATGTTCTGCCGTCAGCACGGATTCAAACTCTTCATTGTGGATGTAGGTGTAGATTATGACTTCCCCGACAGTATTGTTGCCAGAGATAGTCAATATAAACTCGAGAACAAGATCATTGACAGGAAGATTGCATACGGGACAAAGAACTTCCTTTATGAACCTTCGATGACTGAGGAAGAGTGGAACAAAGCCGTTTCCATAGGTTCGGACATGGTTGACCAGTGCTTCAACAGTGGGTGCAATGTCATTTCGTTCGGAGAGATGGGCATAGGCAACACTTCGCCTTCAAGTATTCTGATGCACCTTCTTCTGGATATTCCTTTGGACAAGTGTGTCGGGGCAGGAAGCGGTCTAGATGAAAAGGGTATCAGGCACAAATATGAGGTTTTGAAGAAGGCTGTGGATAACTATAAAGGCAGAAAGTGTTCTTCCGAAGTTCCAAGCGGAGTTTTGGAAGGCATGTCCTTCTGCGGTTTCGAGATGGCAGCGGCCGTTGGAGCAATGCTTCGTGCGGCAGAGCATCGTATGGTTGTACTTGTGGACGGCTTTATCATGACTGCCTGCATGCTTGTCGCAAAGACAATAGACCCTAAGGCTATGGATTACGCCGTGTTCGGACATTGTGGAGACGAGGGAGGCCATAAGCTTATGCTCGAGTCTATGGGTGCGGAGCCTCTGCTTCACCTTGGCATGAGGCTTGGCGAAGGTACGGGTGCAGTATGTGCGTATCCCATCCTGCAGTCAGCTGTGAACATGATAAATGAAATGGATAACTTCCAACACGCGGAAATAACAAAGTATTTCAAATGAATATAGACGAGTCAAAACGAGTCAAGGGTAAGTTTGCCGTTATGCAGAGTGTCAAGCGACTGCTGGCTGCACTGAATTTCTTTACAAGGATTCCATTCTGGAAGCTCGCGTCACTTGAGGCCAGTCACTACGAGAATATAGTGCCTTTGTGGCCCGTTGCCGGAGTTGTTACGGGTGGTGCTATGGCGGTGGTCCTTTACCTCTCGTCGTTCATATTGCCCGTTAACATAGCTGTTCTGTTGGCTCTGCTAAGCAGGTTTATTTTGACAGGAGGTCTTCACGAGGATGGGTTTGCCGACTTCTGCGACGGGTTCGGAGGAGGCTCGACCGGTGTGCCGGACAAGGACAGGGAGCGCACGCTGAAGATTATGAAGGACTCGCACATAGGCACTTACGGGGTAATAGGGCTGATATTCTATTATCTTCTGATATGGTCGGTCATGACTTCCCTCTCGTCATTGGTGTCGTTGGAAATGATGGCGCTCTGCCTGATAGGAGTCGATGTCCTCAGCAAATATATGAGCTCTATGATTGTCAGCTTCCTTTCCTATGCCAGGGATGTCAGCGATGCAAAGAACGGAGTGGTCTATAACAAGGGAGGCAGACCGTACCTTGCTATGGTTGTTTCTGTCCTTACGCTTAACGCTCCTGTATTGTTCTTTCTCTTCCGTTGGATGAAGCGTCGTATAGGCGGCTATACGGGAGACTGTTGTGGAGCGACTTTCATTATTATGGAGTTGTATAACTATTTGATATTGTTCATACTATGCAAACTGTAAAACAGACATCAGGCAGCAAGTCCAGGGTTCTGATAGCGGCGGCAAGCTCGAACTGCGGCAAGACTACCTTTACTGTTGCTCTGCTTCGAGCCTTGAGGCGCAAGGGGATATGCGTTCAGCCGTATAAATGCGGTCCCGACTACATCGACCCCATGTTCCACAGACAGGCTTCCGGAGTAGAGAGCGTGAACCTTGATACTGTGATGGCTTCCAGGGAGCATGTCAGCGAGCTATTCTCTCGCTACGGCAGAGATGCTGACATCTGCGTTGTCGAGGGAGTGATGGGACTCTATGACGGACGAGACCGATGGCACGGAAGCAGTGCTGAAATTGCAGAACTGCTTGATCTTCCCGTTGTACTGCTTGTCAACGCCAAGTCGATGGCATATAGTGTCGCGCCTCTGCTTTACGGTTTCAAGAATTTCCAGACAGAGGATGTTCACCCAAAAATTTTGGGAGTAGTGTTCAATATGGTCGGCTCGGAGCGTCACTATTCAATGTTGAAGCAGGCTTGCGAGGATGTCGGCATCGAATGTCTCGGCTATATGCTGAGGAATGACAAGCTGCAGGTTCCGTCCAGACATCTGGGGCTTTCAGTTTCGGAAACAGAGAGGCTCGAAGACTTCATAAATGCCGCGGCTGACGAGATAGAGGAACATGTGGATATCAACAGAATTATAAACCAATGATGTCAAGCGAAGCTGTTATGAGAATACTTGTAGCAAGGGACGAAGCCTTCAACTTCATTTATCGCGCCAATATAGATGCGCTCTGCCAGATTGGTGAGGTGGTGTATTTCTCGCCACTGCATGATGATTGTCTGCCGGAGTGTGACCTGCTCTACCTTCCGGGCGGTTATCCCGAACTTTTTCTCGAAGATTTGGGCAGGAACAAAGAAATGTGTCTGCAAATCAGGGAATATGCTGAACAAGGAGGCCGAATCATTGCCGAATGCGGAGGATTCATGTATCTTTGCAAAGACATTGATGGGGAACCTATGTGCGGAGTATTTCCATTCAGCGCAACTATGGAGAATTCCAGGCTTCATTTGGGATACCGCGAGCATAACGGTGCCAAGGGCCACGAATTCCATTACTCCGACCTCAGGGAACCATGCGACCTCGTGAACAGGTACAAGAATGTCATTGCAGGCTATACACATTGGTATTGGGCGGAATCAGGATTTGAATCTCTATGGAAAAGATTAAGCAACTAAAAAGACCCATAATGCTAGTAGGAACGGGCAGTGATGTTGGAAAGAGCATCATTGCAACCGCCTTGTGCCGCATATTCAGGCAGGACGGCTATCAGCCAGCTCCTTTCAAGGCGCAGAACATGGCGTTGAATTCCTTTGCCACGCCTGACGGGTTCGAGATAGGGCGTGCTCAGGCTGTTCAGGCAGAGGCTTGCGGACTGGCTCCACATACCGACATGAACCCTCTTCTGCTCAAGCCCAACAGCGAGCATACGACACAGGTTGTGCTGAACGGAAAGCCTATAGGAAACCGTT
This sequence comes from Paludibacteraceae bacterium, assembly GCA_045641625.1. Lineage (GTDB taxonomy): Bacteria > Bacteroidota > Bacteroidia > Bacteroidales > Paludibacteraceae > UBA1723. The sequence continues at coordinate 13,168 of JAZUHH010000061.1, read as the reverse complement.
CCGCCTACAGCTATTTCAGAAACGAGGGCAGGGAAATTCTTCGTCAGGCTGTGCATGAGGCCTTTGACAGACTTTCCTCCAAGTATTGCCCTATCGTTATAGAGGGGGCAGGCAGCGTTTCCGAAATAAACCTCAGGGATTCCGACATCGTAAACATGTCAATGGCACGATATGCCGGAGCTGATGTCATCCTTGTGGCTGACATTGACAGGGGCGGAGTCTTCGCTTCGTGTTACGGCAGCATTATGCTCCAGACTCCCGAGGACCGCAGACTCATCAAAGGCATAATAGTGAACAAGTTCCGTGGCGACATCCGTCTTTTCGAGAGCGGCAGAAAGATGCTCGAGGAGCTATGCGGTGTGCCTGTGCTTGGAGTTGTGCCTATGCTTCCCGATATAAATATTGACGAGGAGGACAGCGTTGCTCTGGAAAAGAAGAAGAATGCGCTTGCCGAAGGCAGGACAAATGTGGTGGTTGTGATGCTAAGGCACATCAGCAACTTTACCGACTTCAACATCCTGGAGCGCGATCCCCGTGTCAACCTTTTCTATTCAAGCAACACTTCCGACATAGAGTCTGCTGACATTGTTGTTCTGCCTGGCTCGAAATCTACGCTTGACGACCTGCTCGAACTGCGCCGCAACGGGGTGGCGAAGGCAATACTCACGGCACATAAGTCGGGAAAGACAATCATAGGAATCTGCGGAGGCTTCCAGATGCTCGGCCAGATGATAGAGGACCCCGAAGGAATAGAGGGCAGCATATCTTCGCTGCCAGGTCTCGGACTGCTTGACATCAGTACAACGATGACTCGGGAGAAGATAACCCGTCAGGTGGAGTTCGATTTTGGAGGATACAGGTGCAAAGGCTACGAAATCCATCAGGGTGTCAGCCACATGATTAAAGAGTCAAAGCCGAGCGAACTGAACGAGGACTATATCTTAAACGGCAATGTAATAGGCACATATATTCACGGCATACTGGACAACCAGCCGGTAATAGACTATATCTTGAGGGATACCTCAAAAAAGGCTTCCAAGGAGGCTGTTGACCCGTATGAAAGGTTGGCGGAGCATGTGCGCAAACATGTTGATATAAAGAAAATTTACGATTTAAATGATTAGCGGTCACGGAGACGATTTACATAAATACGATGGCATAGTAAGTAACTTTTCATCGAATATCTATGCTGGGTTTTGCCACAAGGGACTCTTTGGGCATCTCTGCAGTTTGATGAACCGCATTGCGAACTATCCCGAGCCATCTGCACATTCTTTGGAAGAGGCTTTGGCTTCCTTTTATCGTATTCCGAAGAATTGTGTGATGGCGGCAAACGGGGCGACCGAAGCCATCTATCTCATAGCTGAGGCTTGCCGTGATTTCGTTCCCGTAATTCCTCAGCCTACATTCTCGGAGTATGCCGATGCCTGCAGGGACTGTAGCGGAGAACCGGGCGGCAGGTCCCTGAGGTGGCTTTGCATACCCAACAACCCAACGGGCCACGTCATGCCGAAGGGTGAACTGCTTGACTTGATAGCGCAGAAGCCCAACGACATCTTTGTCATTGACGCAAGCTATGCAGGCTATACTCGTGAGGAGGTCTTGACAGTCTCCGAAGCTGTGAGTATGGGCAATGTACTAATGCTTCGCTCGATGACAAAGGACTACGGAGTTCCGGGAATAAGGCTGGGCTTTGTTGTGGGAAATTCAGATCTGCTCGGCAAGGTCAGGGCAAAGCGCATGCCCTGGTCGGTAAACGCCCTTGCAATAGAGGCCGGACTTTACCTGCTCGCACATCACAGCGAATACGTAATACCCCTTGAAATGCTTATAGACGAGCGCAGTCGTATGGAAAGGGAGCTGAACGCCAGGGGAATAGAGACCTGTCATTCAGACTCGCACATGCTTTTGTGCCTTCTGCCGGACCTAAGTGCCGGAGAACTGAAGGAATATCTTGCCGGCAGTCACGGAATACTGATTCGCGATGCAGGCAATTTCGAGACTTTGACAGACCGCCATTTCCGTATTGCGGTGCAGAGCAAAGAGCAGAACAGCAAACTGCTGGAAGCTATAGACTCGTTTATAAATGTTAAATCGGTAAATGGAATTGTTAGAATCTGTTGATACATATTTGCTCCCTACAGTTCTGCTGTTGGCGTGGCTGCTTGACCTGGTTTTGGGCGACCCGTTGTGGCTGCCTCATCCGGTTGTCTATATGGGAAGGTGGATTTCCTTCTGGGAAAAGGTTCTGAACAGGAATGGCGGACGCAGGTTCAAGGGTGCAGTCCTTGCTATGTTCAGCATTGTCGGAGTCTGGTCCCTGTCTTGGTTGGCATTCAGGCAGATTAAGGGTATCGACTCGTTTCTCTATGTCTTTTGTTCAGCCTTCATTCTCTTTTTCTGTCTGGCGGGGCACACTCTCCGCAAGGAGGTTAGGATGGTGTTCGAGGCACTCGAAAAGGGGTTGGACGAGGGCAGGAGGCAGGTTGCAAGAATTGTCGGCAGAGACACGGCGAACCTGTCTGCGCAGGAGGTCAGGACTGCGGCTCTGGAAACTCTGGCAGAGAATCTGTCTGACGGAGTTATCGCACCGCTTTTCTGGTTCATGCTGCTTGGCGTTCCCGGTGCTTTGGCATACAAGATGGTCAACACGCTCGACTCCATGATCGGCTACAGGAACGAAAGGTTCAGGGACTTCGGGTGCTGGGCGGCACATATTGACGATGTGGCAAACTATATTCCTGCCCGAATAACGGCTCTGCTCATAATCGTTGCCGGAGGTATGAGCCGCAAGCGTCTGGGCTTCCTCATGAAGTATGGTCCGCAGCATGCCTCGCCAAACAGCGGATGGCCGGAAGCGGCTCTTGCCTCGATACTCGACTGCAGGTTCGGAGGCCCTCACAACTATTTTGGCAGGGAGTTCTATAAGCCGTACATTGGCGAGAATCCGCGCACACTGACATTTGAAGATATGGCGAGAAGCATTCGCGTGTGCATGGTTGCCGAAATCATCTCAGTTTCACTCTCACTTGTTATTTTAATCTTATGGAGCGTTCTTGCATAGAAATCATCGGTGCGACAATAGGTTACGGTACATCGGGCGGAAGAGTTGTCGCAAAAGACATAAACGCCACTTTGCATGGTGGTGAGCTGGTGAGCCTGATCGGGCGCAACGGCTGCGGCAAATCCACACTGTTCAAGACTTTGACAGGATTTCTGCCTCTGCTGGAAGGTCAAATTCTGCTTGACGGCAAGGGAATAGAGGATTACAGCATTCAGCAGAGAGCCAGGCATTTGAGCATGGTCACGACAAATGCGAGGCCTGCCCATGACATGACAGTTTTCGAGCTTGCCGCCCTGGGAAGAAGCCCATACACGGGTTTCTGGGGAACTCTTGGCTCCAATGACAGGGAGATTGTTGCTGAAAGCCTTCGCAAAGTGGGGATGGAGAAATACATGGACCGAATGGCGGCAACCCTTTCCGACGGAGAGTTGCAGAAGGTTATGATTGCCAGAGCCATCGCACAGGAGACTCCGACAATAATTCTTGACGAGCCGACCTCGTTCCTTGACTATCCGAGCAAGGTGCAGACGATGCAGCTTCTCAGCCGGCTTGCGCATGAAAGCGGCAGGGCAGTGCTGTTATCTACGCACGACTTGGAGCAGGCGCTACGTTTCAGCGACAGGATTTGGCTTATAGACTCGACTTGCGCAAATGGCACGGACAATAGGCCGGAGGCGCAAATCGGGGCTATGCTTGTACGCTCTCCACAAGAGATGATAGAGGAAAGGACACTTGAAAACCTTTTCGGGTTCAACTTTGTCGAATTGAAATAATGTTTGTTCGTTTACACAAAGAAAGCACAGCTTTTCAACTGTGCTTTCTTTTACATCATTATCGTATAATTACCATAAATATTATGAATTTCCAATTTTAATCATCATTGTGTATTAGATATATGTTCTTTTTTTTATAAAACGCTATAACAGCATCATCTAACTGATGAATAAGTTTTCTTAATTCAGATTTCTTAAATTCGCTTTCAGATAAATTTACATCTAATTCGACTCCACATTCAGTGCATAATACATTTTTATCAGAATCATAACGAAATCTAATTCGTTCATGATTCTTGTAATATAATGTTGGAACAACACTGCCAAAATATATTTTCATCAAATTATTCATTTTTTCTATGTTATTCATAATTTATTCTTGTAATAAATAGTATTTTTAAATATAAATTTCAAGAACACAGTCTTTTACAACACTACGCCTTTATCCAACAACATCTTGAATACAGCACTCTACTTACATTATTTGCGTTGCTCTTGGGCTCCTTCTCATCTGCATCTTTTTGCAAAGATAGTGAATATTCATTAGATTTGCAAGTAAATGCCGAATAATCATCAAGTTAGTTAATAAAGACTGGTGTTGCTACCGGTCATAAGAAATTTTATGCGTTTTGGACTACTACAATATAATTGCTAATAATTATTCATTTTGGACAACAAGTGTATAATTACCATAATAAATATATTTGACAAATTATTTTTTTTTGAGCATAATAAATTTTCAAAATCATCTGCTGATTTTCTATATGTCTTTTCCTTTTTTCAAAAAGATAAGAAAGGGAACAATGACTCTAATATGACGGTGTAATTTAGTTGACTAAGAAATTCACTCTTTATTAAAAATTCATAGACTTGGGAAATCGGGACTGTCGGGGAACAATAGTTACAAGATGGAGTTTTTCAAAGGCTTCTTGAATGAATCTCCTATAGGCAGAGTTGTCCCGTTACCGAGCCTTACGCTGTTTCTTGAAACCTCCTTCACCCAGTTCATGTTTACGATGTATGACCTGTGGATTCTCTGGAAGCCCAGGCTGGCTAGACGTTCCGCCACTTCACTCACCTTCATGAGTGTTATCAGCTGTTTCTTGTCAGCCATATTCAGGCAGATGTACTCCCTCATGGATTCGATATAGACAATGTCGTCTGCATTGATTTTGGTAAGCTTCGAGTCAATCTTGAAGCAGAGGATTCTGGCATTTGAGGGCCCTGCGTTTTTCTCTGCCATAAGCAGTTGGAACTGCCTTTTTACCTTTTCTGCCGCCTTTTCAAATTCTGGCATTCCGAAAGGTTTGAGCAGATAGTCTATGGCGTTTACCTTATAGCTTTCTACTGCGTACTGGCTATAGGCAGTCGTGAACACTACCAGAGGAGTATGGGGCAGAGAGGCGACAAACTCCAGCCCGTTTGCGTCGGGCATATTTATGTCAAGGAACAGAGCGTCAAATTCCGTTTCACCGATAATTTTTCGTGCGGCAGCAACGTCACTGCAAGCTCCCACCAATGTGAGGTAGGGAGTTCTCTCTATCATCGACTTCAGCTGTATCAGTGCCAGAGGCTCGTCGTCAATGGCAATGCATCTGATCTTTATACTTGCGTCTCCTGTATTTGTGTTGTCGGAATCTGTAACCATATCTTGAATATATTATTTTGCTTGTCTTCGCCGGACTTACAGTTATTTTCTTTCTTGATTGAGAGAGTGTGCTTGGCACCATAGATCAGTCCAAGCCTCTTTCTTGCATTCTCTATTCCTATGCCATGCAGTTCATCGGTGCCCTTGGAATTATGGCAGCTGTTCCTGCATTTGAAATTCAGGAGTTTGCCCGCCTCGTCTGTATAGACCTCTATCGAAATAAAGGATTCGTGTCTGCTGCTTATGCCATGCTTGAAGGCATTTTCCACGAAGCAGATCAGGATCAAGGGGGGAACCGTTATTCCATCAGTATTCTCGGGAACCTCTATCTTTATCTCAATATCGTTCGAGTACCTCAGTTTCATCAGAGAAATATAGAGGCGGATGAACTCCAGTTCCTTTTCAAGGGGCACGAATTTCTCGCCGCTTTCATAAAGCACATACCTCATAAGGTGGGACAGGTTTACGATGGTTCTTTGAGCCTGCTCCTTGTCGATGTCAACCAGGGCATGAATGTTGTTGAGCGAGTTCATGAAGAAGTGCGGATTGATCTGGTACTTCAGATAGTTAAGCTCAACAGCCAGTTTTTCCCTTTCGAGGGCTAGCAGTCTGTTTCTTGTCCTTTTGCTGTTTATAAGCGAGCATACGCCAAGATCCATTCCCATGATAAGCAATGCGATGATAATTCTGCTCATCAGCGGAGCCCTTAACAAATGATGTCTGGGTTCCATATTATCATGATGATGCGGAGGTTGTGGAAATGGAGGGCGTTCGTGCATCGGCCTTCCCTGGAAGTCGTCGGGAGGCGGCGGCATGTGGCGAAGAGTGTTCTCTTTATGGAAGCGCTCACGCATCTCAATGTGATTCTCTATCTGAAACCATGAGAAAAGAGCCATCAAGGAGAGTACGCTGACGGCATACGGTACATACCTGTGTCTAAAGAACAACTTGATCAGAAGATAGTGATGAATGGCGAAAACAGGGATGTATGGCATCCTGAGTTTCCAAGTGTTGAACAGTTCAAACTTGTCAAACTCGGTATTGTCAACTACTGATTCAAAGTACAAATAAAGAGCGGGAAGGGCAAAAATCATTGCCCATCCCACCCATATACAGATATTTTCTAATCTTTTACTTGAAGTCATTTCGCTGTCACTGTCGCTGTTGTGCCGCTTGTTGCAACTGTAGGGTTGATAAAGAACACGTCACCAACATTCTCGCTATATGCAGTCGGCTTGCTTGTTCCGTACTTTACAGTTACCGAACCTTTGCCGAGATTTGGTGCAGTAAGCAAAGATAGGGAATTATTGACACTTCCACCAAATTTGTAGGTGCAAATTTCTGTTCCGTCAGTTCCGCATAATGTGTAGTAGTATGTGTTGCTGTAGCTTGAAGGCGAAGATCCCAAGAAATATCCCTGTGTTGAAGATCCTACGCCTCCCGAAGAACTTTGTCCTGGGAAACCTCCTCCGCCGCCTTGTGAACCTCCGGCACTTACTGCAATACCTCCGGTAATGACAATGTACGAGTTGTTGTCACAGTCAAGACCTTCCTCCGGGTTTCCCTTAGTCGTGTAAGAGAATACGTTTCCTCCGGCAATTGATATTGCACCAGTCTTACCGTAGTTGGAATCCACGGCATCGTTTCCGTCCGACCAGCAGACTGTTGTTCCACCGTAAAAGGCGATAGGTCCGCTCGAGTTTATGCAGTCGTCATAGCACTTCAAGTAATTGTTTCCGCCATAGATATTCACCTGAGTCTTGCTCTCAATACCTTCGGCACCGTCTGTAGATGTGGAAATGTTAAGGTTTCCTCCGTAGATATTTATTGCTCCTAAAGCCTTGACTGCCTTGGATGAAGTGCCGCTGCTTTCATTTGATCCCATACCACCTCCCCATCCCCAGTTATTGTTATTGGAAGACGAACTGCTTGAAGATGAACATTTTGCGCCGGAAGTCTTGACAGCAAGAGTTGGACCGGTTTTGTCGTCCTTGTTTCCAATGTTTATCTCTGCTCCCGACTTGATTCCCTTGCTTCCCTTTCCGCTCATGGTGATGCTGAGAGTTCCGCCTATGATGTCGATGTTGCTTTCAGCCTTGAACCCCTTGACTGTGTCGGCAGTAGAAGTGATGGAGAAGTCTCCGTTGTTGATGTTTATGCTTCCATCTGCGAAGCCGTCCTCGTTCTCCTCTCCGTCTGCCTCTGTGTCGATTCCGTCACCCGAAGCTCCGCTGATATTGACCTTGAACCCATTAGCCAGAAAGTACTGCTTGCAGTGAATTCCATCTTTGACAGCTCCCTGAATGTTTATGGTTCCGTCGGATTTCTTGAGTTTGATGTATTCCTTGGCAGAAATAGCGTGCGCTGTGTTTCCTGTAACATTCAGAGTTCCCGATTTGTCGATTTCAAGGTGTCCCTTGCAGTACAGAGCGGCTTTCTGCGTACCGTTCTTGCCATCAGCTACAGAGTTCTCTGTACCTTTCTTCAGGTTAAGTGCAACTCTCTTGCCACATTGAATGTCAATGGCTGCACCGCGAGTATTTGTCAGCGAAACACCGTCAAGCTCGATGGTAGTCTTGTATGTTCCGTTATAAAGGAACTGTCCGTCAGAGGTTTCTCCGCTTAGCGAAGTCTTTATCTCATAGGAAGTGTTGCTGTTGTCAATCACAACGTCAGCATTATTTATCGAGGCGCCTACTCCCTGCAAGAAATATGGGTTGACAACGCTTGCCTTGCTGCCATAGTAATTCACAAGTATTCCATCGGGCAAAGCTCCATAAACCAGCTCTGTAATACTGTCTGTCTTGCTTTGCCATACGCCGTTGACAATGATGTTGTCGCATTCATCATTGAATGTGATTTCCGAAATACTGTCAAGGGCCACAGCATTAGTAACACCATTATTCATAACGATAAAAAGTGCATTGCGCTGTGGAACCTCCTCAGCAGCCAATGAAACGGATGAAAGCATCAGCATAGATGCAAATACTAGTCTTTTCATCATTTGTCGCTTTTAAGAACAATAACTTTTTTTGAGCTGTCTCCTGTTTTGACTACATAAACTCCTCTCAAGTCAAGCTTGTAGTCTATCTTTCCTTCCGCGTCAGTTATGCCGGATAGAATCTCTTTACCGTTGATGTCAAAGATCGAGAAAGGTTCTTCACCTTTGTTCTGGTAAATTGATCTGATGGCAGTCTCTACGGAATTGAAAGTTATCGACTCCACTTCGTTAATGTTGAAAGTGTACTCATTACCGTCCTTGTGAGATATGACCATCAGTTCTCCGTTATAGCTGATCGAACTAATGTTGCTTATCACCATCTTATGAGCAACTTCATCATTTGTCTTTGTTATCATACCTCTGGAAGACTCTGCATAGGTACTGATTGATAACAATAACAGCATTGTTGTTAAGTATCTACCCATATGTTTAAGTATTAAAGTTTATGTGTGTATATGGAATCAACTTGTTTGCACGTCGTCGATATATATATTGACTCGCTCCGCTTCGTCGATTTTCAATTGAATTAGTATTGTCGGTGTTTACATTGCAAATGTATTGGTTAATGGATTATCTTGCAATAGCGTATGGTTTGCAACTCTACGAAAGGCCCCAAATATCCTACGAGTCCCTATATGACAAACAATGTTTATATCGACGATACGAAGTGAGTCAATAGTCATGACCCATGTCATTTAATTATTGTTCATTAACTGTTAACTAAACAACTCTTTTTTTTTTGTAACTTTGCACCCAGAATGAATCAAAGAGAATGAAATCTGAATTGAAAATCGCCGATGATGAATCGAAAATCGCCGATGAATTTATTTCGAGGCAATCTAGGCAAACGAAGGAAATGGGCATTGACATGCTTAACGGCAGTCTGCTCGACAAAATCATAATGTTTGCTCTGCCTTTGGCAGCCAGCAGTGTGCTGCAGCAGCTGTTCAACTCCATAGACATGGCTGTCGTGGGACACTTTGCCGGAAAGGAGGCTCTGGCCGCAGTAGGCAGCAACAGTTCGGTAATAAGTCTGGTCGTTACACTGTTTGTCGGTGTTTCGGTCGGTACTAACTACATCATAGCAAACTACATAGGCGGCAAAGACATCCAGGGCATAAGAAATGCAGTGGCTACCACAGCAGGAGTCACGGTAGTAAGCGGCATTCTTCTGCTGTTCCTGGGCATTGGGCTGGCTCGTCCAATTCTTGAAGCCATTGATACGCCGGACGATGTAATAGACCTTTCAACTCTTTACCTGCAGCTTTACTTTGCAGGCATTCCCTTCATAATGGTCTTTAATTTCGGTTCTGCCATTCTCAGAGGTATGGGTGATACCAAGCGCCCTCTGTATTGTCTTTTGTTTTCGGGAGCCGTAAATGCGGTTCTCAATGTCATACTTGTCGTCAGTTTCGATATGGGAGTGGCGGGTGTAGGTATTGCCACTCTGGTTGCAAATGCCATAAATGCGACAATAGTTATCCGCATATTACAGCGAGAGGACTATCCGTTCAGACTTGAACTTGGCGAAATGGCCTTCTACAGGAAGGAGCTGGTGACGATGCTGCAGATAGGCATTCCGGCAGGCGTTCAGGGCATGGTGTTTGCGATAGCGAATGTCACCATCCAGTCCTCAATAAACAGTTTCGGTTCTGCGGCAATGTCAGGCTCTGCTGCCGCCCTCAACTACGAGCATTTCTGCTATTATATTATAGCGGCATTTTCAAGCGCGGCAGTAACCTTCATGGGACAGAACATAGCGGCAGGAAAGAAAGAGAGATGCCGCCGAATCTTTTTCCATACCATGTGGCTGTGTGTGGTAAGCTGTGGAGTTTTCAATGCCTTCTTCACTTGGCAGGAAACATTCTTTACTGACCTTTTCAATACCGAGCCAGAGGTTCACAAGTTTGCCTACATACGAATGGAATGGGTATTGCTGCCGCAGTTTATTGCCAGCAGTTACGAGGTTGGAAGCGGAGCCTTGAGAGGTCTGGGCTATTCGTCACTACCTGCGTTTCTGACGGTTATAGGCACTTGCGTGCTTCGTCTTTGCTGGGTGTATTTTGTAGTTCCGACTCATCATGTATTTCAGTGGCTCATGGTCGTTTATCCTATCTCGTGGGTTGTGACCGGTATCATGGTTCTTGTGGCGTACTATATCGTTTGCAGGCGAAAGGGCATTTTGTAGCCATTGCCGATAAATATTGCCTGTGTCTCGTTTCTGTTTTTGTCTTGAACAGTTGATAATCGACGATGAATTTATTCGTGGCAAATAGAGGCAATAAATAGTATTACAAAGCTGCCACTGTCGCAAGAAGATCTGAATGAACAGAGTAGTGCAATGGAAATAATAAAGCATTATAGCGGATTCTCCAATATGCGAGGTCAGGAGGATATTCTAACAAGAATGCAGGACAGAATTGACTGCCAGAGTGAGAATAATAGGGTTGTCTTCATAGAAACAAATGAAAAAAGGTCGGTAATCCGACCTTTTTCATCATTTTTAGGACCGAACGATTACTTGTTCAGTCCTTCATCTCAAACATTACGACAAAGTTTATCAAACTGTACAGATATTCTTATGGTTGGAACCCACTTGTGTCCTTGATGTTTACTGCGGGCTTCATGAAATATAGAATCTTGTACGTTGGCTCTATCCCTTTGATAATGGAATCCGTTTCCTTATATGCCATTGGAGATTCGTCAATGGTATTAGGACAAACACTTGTGGTGTATATTCCCTTCATAGCAATCTGAAAATCCTCGAGTGAAATGTGCAAGTAACCCCTATTTCTCGAATAGAGGGTCAACTGATAGCCACATTGCTCCCGTAGGATCAAGATAGCGAGCCCCATAGTAGTAGAGACCAGTTTCGTTGTCCAACTCTTTGGCATTGAACAAGAAATTAGTTGAGAATTGGGAATTACGCTCCTCCACGAAGATTTCTCCGTAAGGAATGTATTCGATGTGCTGGGCGATGTTGCCGTCTGCATCAGTGACGACACTATAATGATATTACCACAATAGCGAAAAAATGTTTTTTACTATATCCAAATATACTCTAAAGTACTAGATTCAATTTTTAACAAAAAATGCTTGTCTCCAATATAATCTCCTTCACAAACTTTTCCCGTTATCATAAAAGATTCATACCCGACCCACATATCAACAACAATTAACGAAAAACCGTTATCTAAAAAGAATGACTCAAAATCTTCCGTAAAGTATATTTCCCCTTTTGATATTTTAGTTCGCTTGACCTCATATACTTCTAAACAAGCAGAACATGAAACTTCTTCCATTCCTGAAAAACTCAGTATAGCTTTACTATGTTCAGAATTAAAATGAATATCATCAAAACATAACTGTATACTACTTTCAGTAAGAATTATCCTTCCGATTATTTCATCGTGCATCTGGAATGGAATATTCACAGATTTTGAATCAAAAACTATTTTCTCCATAATGTAAATATTAATTACTCGCCAGTACTCCAACCATTCTTCAATAACCAATCTTTGACTTTATTGCTAAGATTTGGGGTTCCGTTCATTTTATCATGAACGGTTCCATCTTAATTGATTGATGTTTTATCCTTATATACTGCTTCGTCTCAACCGATGCAAGCTGCATTGGGTTGTCATTGCTGTAGTTGTAGATGAACTCATGACCTGCCGAAAGTGTGCCGGCAAACTGCAAATTTGTCTGGCTCATAGTCAGCTTCTTCGATGTGATGTTGTAGAGGTTGTCGTAACCCATCACAAGCTGATAATCAGCTGATTTGTTGCCATCAAACGAGTTGAAGTTACCTGTTGCTGTTTTCAGTCTGTGCCAGTCGTCATACGTATATGTATGGCTCGTCGTTCCGCCGATTTCCGCATTCAACGCCTTTTCTTTGTCTATGGCATTAACCACACTCAAAATGTTGTTCACTTTGTCGTATGTATACGTGTTGTTCAAGAAAACTTTTTCTTCCTTGTTGGCAACCGTCACGTTCTTCAATCGGCGTAATCCGTCCTCATACTTATACGTTTTCTCTGTGCCGTTTCCATATCTGATGAAAGATCGCTGCTCGTACTCATCATATCTGATTTCGTCGATATACGTGCAAATATAATTCTTTTGACCAAGAATCTTCTTCAACTGACCTCCTAAATTATAATAATATTTGATTTTTTCGCCGTCAGGGGTTCTATTGTTGTTTAATTTTTTGCGAGTATTATAGCACCATGGAATAACCTCTCATTTTTTGTTTAACATATACCATAAGTCATTGACAAAAAGATTCATCTGATCAGTATTTTTAAAATAAAATCTATTTGTGCACGTATATGTAGTGTCATTGAACATATAAATAAATGGATTTGAGCAACCAAACTCGAAATAGATTTGTTCCAATCGTAAAAATTTACTTTTATGCGACAACTCATCAATGTCAGATCGATTAGTTTCTTTTAGATTCGAATATTGTATATATACCGAATCAATCAAAATTATCTTTTCAATAGAAAAAAGAGAATCAACATAAATTGCTTCTTTTCTCTTTTCTAAGCAACAATCAACTACTAATTTTGGAGGCAAATCATTCTTTTTTAATTTAGGAATCTCATAGGGTTCTCCCAAATAATATTGTCTATAATCTCCATATATAAAAGAACATTTTATAGTATCTTCATTAATGT
>JAZUHH010000060.1:0-34892 GCA_045641625.1 Paludibacteraceae bacterium | reverse complement strand
TGGTTATTGTAGTTGACATTATCCACATATAGCTGGATTCTTCCTTCCGAGAAACTTACCGTGGCATAAACAAAGCGATTCGCTGGTATTGTAACTCCTTCTATAGTCATAGGATCTATCAGTCGAAGCTTCACCTTGCTGTTTGTTGTAAGGTTCCTGTGCTCCCCATGCACTACAGCACGGATATCATGGGAAGACGGACTGCTCTTCTGCAAAGGATTAATGAACCCTCTCTTCTCCACAGTCTTCGGCTCCTGCGCTACCTCCTGAACAGGTGCCGGCTCCTCCTTCACCTCCTCAACCTTATCCTTCCTATATGTCCTTTCAAACTCGGCCTCGAACTCCTCGGCAGACAAATGGCTTTTTTTGCCGGTCTTAACAGCACTGGAGGAACCTCCGGCACTACCGGACTTCTTTGCCCTGACCTCCCGCTCATATTCTGCCTTGGTCTCAGCCAGTCTTTGCTGCTCCTCCTCTATTCTCCTGGCATTCTCCTCATTGAAAGCCATAAGGTCCTGCCCTGCCTGGTCTGTAGGTGCAGTCACCTTCTCCTCCTCGTCCTCATAGGACAACAGATCAAAACTGCTTCCCTCGCTACCGTCATACTCCTCTGCCATTCTCCTCTGCTCCCTTTCCACAGCAGCAAACTTGTCGTCCGTGACATCCTCCACAACAGCAGTCGGAAGTGTGGCATTGTATTCATTGGCCTTCTCTACCGCAACCTCCTCATCTTTCCCATAAAAAGTGGCAAAAAGGATACAACTTATTACAAATGCACAAAATCCGCCAATCATGAGAAGATTACGGTTCTTATTACTTGTATCGGCCATATCAATCTGTTAGTTTTTGAGGGTTTTCATTGACCTTTATGAACTGGTTAAGGGCAGAATCCACGGCTGGATCGTTCAGAACCTGCTCGTCATTCAGAAGTTCCTCAATCAAAATGTCCGTGCTGTCCGTTACTGCAGTGACTACAGAAGCTGGCGCTGCAGCCTCCCTCTCCTTCCACTTTAAGGACAATAGTCCCAACACAAGCTTTGCTATTATAAAAAGAGAGACTCCGACTACCGTCCAGACAACAATCCTTTTCCTCTTAGCCACCTCCATGCTGTTCATTCTGTCCTGCAAGGAATCCAACTTTGTGCCTATGTATGTCTTCTCCTCGTTCCTGCTTTCCTGCGCACCCATGCCGTTTGCACCCTCAACATTCCCGGCAGACTCTTCTCTCTTTATATCCTTATCTTCCATATCTACTGAATTGTATCTTTGTTTATCTCTACATTATGAACCGCTCTCTTCCTTCTTACAACCTTGATGATCTCCTCCTTGTCAACCTTCCAGAGCTGTATGCGGAAGCCGTTCGGATTCTCTATCGTCCTGTCGGTAGTTGTCAGATAGCAGCTTGTCTGAATCTCCTTGAACTCTATCCTGTCGGAATATATCTGACTCTGCTTTCCAAAGAGTCTGGCTGAGAACTCAAACTCCTCCCTGTCACTGCCAAGAATCTGGATACTGTCACATTTGAATTCAGTACTTATTCCCTCCGCTATCATCTTATTGTACCATCCGCGCTCCTTTGTCTTTTCCACATACTGAAGGATGCTCTCGTCCGACAAGCTCTCCGCACTTGCGATATTGCCATTTATATTATCCGCTGTAGGCGTCAAGTTGAAAAGGTAGAAGTGCAGCCTCTTCAAAGTAGCCTTCGCCTCATTGGGGCGATTGAGCTCCATGTCATTCGACAATGCAACAAGCAGAGTGTTGTTGACATCCGCAACGAAGATAGACTGTCTCTCCTCCTCAGCCTCGTCCAGACCCGTCTTTATGATACAGATGGACAGTGCCGAACATAAAACACAAACGGCTACAACTATCACCTTAGCCAGATTATAACCCTTCTTATAGTCGTTATAGTTTTCACTCATATATACCTCCATTCAGATTTATGTCAGAGTTGTCAACGATTTCAAAATGCTCAATGAGAAATCCGTGAGGAATCTTGTTGGTTCTTGTGACATTTCTCAGTTCGCATGAGGAAATCAGCCTGCGGAATGTCTTGCCGCTCTGTCGGTTGATACATGTCTTGCCGTATATCACCGCAGAATAGGGATAACTGCTAAAATCAACATTTATGCTGTCGCATTTGTACTGTATTCTGATGTTGGCATCCACAATCTGCTTGTAATAGCCATTTTTGTTGAGTTGCTCGTATGTCTTCATAAGACTTACATCGCACATGCTCAAGGCCTTGTTCATCTTGTATCGTATCTCGTCATGGTCAGGATTTATGGCAAAGAACAGATTGTGAAGCTCCATAAGCTCAGCCTTGGCCTCCGCCTCCCTGTTCTCCTTTACATTCTGCCCAAGTGCAATCATCACCGGAGTTTTTCCCGACAGGGAATAGATCTTCCTGTTCTGCCTTTCTACAAACGACTTGGTGTAGAAGAAAGCGAAACCCAGCACTGCAAGGTTGCATACAACGACAGTAATGAACACTACGCTAAGCGTCCTTACCCCGAACTCTATATTTGCTAAACTTTTCATTGTCTCCTAACCTTTATATGAGTCTCCTGCCTCCTTCTTTCCTCCGGACTTGCCTCCCCTCAGATAGTCCATTCCGTAAGAAACTGCCTTACCAGCCATATTCAAGCCTCCTGTAGCGGCTGTCACTCCCGCCATCTTGGCTCCACTTGACACCGTTTGGCCCAACTGTGTACCTCCTAACTTGTTCATGCTCTTGGAAGTCGCGAAAGTCAGAGCCGCAGCGGCAGAAGTGCCCAACATATTGCTTCCAACCTCCATAATCTGTCCTGCCACGCTTGGTACGGCAAGATAAAGGAAGATTGCTATAATGCTTATTCCCGTAAGGGCATAGTTGGTATAGACAAGTTCAGAACCTGTTCCTCCAAGAATGGAGTTCGGATCCGTACTGCCGATAATTCCGTCCTGAGCCGCACTCATGCAGGCGCACATGATTCCATTTATAATGTTTATGATTGCCGGATACAGACTGTATGTGAAATATTTCTTGCACCAACCCATAATCATTCCCTCCGACTTAGGCAGCAGGCTAAGGGCAAACATCATCGGTCCGAAGAATATGAGGATGCACTTGTTTACAAAGGCTATCATTATCATACATACTCCCACCAGACTTGAAATCAGCATGGACAGCCAACATATAAACCTTCGCCCCATAGTCATTATGGAATCCATAAGATGGTCCATGCTGAAAGTCTCGCTTATAGTCTGAGAAAGGGATTCCACCATCTCCGAAAGTCCCCATCCGCTCTCCTTCTTCACCTTGCCGTTGCCGTTGTTTGATCCCAACTCCTCGCCATCCTCCATCGTCTTGAAGTCCTCCGAGACCAAAGACTGGGCGTCATAAGTCTTCATAAGCGTTAGAAACTCGTTCTGCTTGCCGTTGCTCTTGCTGACCTGTGTCTCCTGAAAACTCCTGCTGCATGCTGAAAAACCGCTTGCGATAATGTCTATGAAACCTGACACCAACGAAAAATTAAGTATCAGAATGCCTATAACAAAAGGTTTCAGACATTTGTATATATCTATCTGACCTCCGTTAGCCCAGCTCTTCCAAACTATATTTGCTATGTAGAACAAAGCGAAGAACCCGCAAAGGGCTGTTGCAAACTGAACAGCGACAAGAAGTTCGCCCTGTATTGTCGATTGGGATTTCTGGACAAAATCCGCCATTTCCCCAACAAAGTCCATCTGAGTGCTAAAATCTGCCATAATTCTCCCTCTAATACTTTATTGCAAATACACCATGCACCGACTGCACGCTCTCTATAAGATTTCTCTTGGCCGATATAAGTCTGTTGGCTCTGTTTATTGTTCTCATAAGCTCATTATCCACGTTCCTTATGGCTTCAACTATCTTGTCCAGAGCCTCCATGTTCTTATACGCATCCTCCTTCTCGGTAATGTTGGCCTCCTTCTTAGCCTGGCTGAATATTGTTTCCTTGTTCTTTATAAGGATACTGACTACAGCGCTGGCATCAGCAAGAAGAATAACCTTCTCGCTATTGCTGAGATACTCGTTCCTTACCAGCTGGTTCTTAAACCAGTTGAAGCGGTTTAGCACCGATGTTGTCATCTCAAAGATGCATGTAACCTTCTTGGTTGCCTCCAACCCCTTGTTAAGCCTCTTTTCATACAGGGCCATATCCTTCTGATATTCGCTATATCTCATATCCAGCTCCTCAAGGGAAATCCTTGTCTGCTTCACTATCTCCTTGAGGCGTTCCCCATGCTCCGCTGTTCTGTTCGCATCCTGAACTATAGTAAGGGCATCGCTCTCCGGATTTGTGACAACCATCTGCGCCTTTGAAACGGCAAACGGCAATATAAGAGTTCCCACTAGAAATAAAAGTCTGTTTCTCATCCCTAACTGTTTTTTCTTTTAAGTTTCATGTATTCCACAATACCCCTGCTCATGCTTCCGTACTTTTTCTGAAGTGCATATATCTCTGCCTTCTCCTCCTTCTTGGAGGTGAAGCTCAATGCCTCTCCCCATGATGTCTCCACCCTGTACACCGAGCTGAACTTGCCGTTGAAACTTATGAACACCTCCTTGTAGGGAGGAACAACCATCTTGTTTACCGACAGAGCCAGCGCCGCATCCTTGTCACTCAAAGCCAGAGCGCTCTTGACCTTGTCGAACCTATTTGTGAACTTGCTCAAGTCCAGCAGAATCTTGACATCGGCAGAGTTTATGATCGCATCCTTGACTATCGGATTGTCCATAAGGTCATCGGGCTCCTGCGTTACAACCGCCACCTCTCCGTTATGCTTTCTCACTGTCTTGTACAGATACTTGATGAAATCTGCCATTCCTGCCCGGCTTATGGCCTTCCATGCCTCCTCAATAAGCATCATCTTCCTCTCATTGGCAGGTGCAAGGCGCATCTTTGATATGAAAGTGTCCATAATGATAAGGGTAACTATAGGGAAAAGCGTTTCATTGTCCTTGATATTGTCAAGCTCAAAGACTACAAACCTTTTCTTGAGAAGGTCAAGATTCTCCTCCGAATTCAGAAGATACTCGTATGTACCCCCTTTGTAGTATGGCACGAGAACCTGCAGCATGTTGTCAATGTCAAAATTCTCGATACGAACCTTCATCTTCTCCACAACCCTGCTGTACTCGTCACGGAAGAACTCATAGAATGTGTTGAAGCATGGCCTTATGCTCCTGTCATTCCTTATCTTTTCTATGTACAGCTGCATGGCTGTTCTGAGCTGGGTTGTCTCGTTGTTGTTGAATGTCTCATGGCTCTTCTTCCAAAGTGTCTGGATAAGAGTGCAAAGCGACTGTATCTTCTCCTCAGTATAGATGTAGTCCTCTCCCACATAGAAGGGATTGAACCTCACAGGCTCGTCATCACGATATGTATAATACACTCCGTCCTCACCCTTTGTCGCATCTCTTATAAGGCTGCACAATGTCTGATATGAGTCTCCAACATCAACTATCACTATATGGTCTCCGCACATATACTTCTGGGAAACCATGGCATTGGTAAAGAACGACTTTCCAGAACCGGAAGAACCCAGAATAAACTTGTTCTTGTTGTCTATCAGATTTATCTCCATCGGATAGTTGCTCACATCCACGCATACAGGTATTCCAAACTGCCTGTCCGTAAGCATAAGTCCGTTCCTGTCTTCATCGCACAAGTCCCTGTAGTTGCTCTCCATGTTTATGAAACAGCATGCCTGTGGCAATGTCATCAAAGCCTTGAACTCCGACGGATAGTATGCCGAGCCTCCCGGAATGCCCGCCCAGAACAGCTGCGGTGTGCAACCTTCCACCTTCTTTGTGAAGGCTCCAAGATTGGCAAAAGCCGAAGTTATGGCACCATCCCTGTCCTGCATCAGCTTTGCATCGCGATAGTGGGCCCAAGTGACAAGGTTATATGAAAAGAAGACCGGCTGTGTCCCGTTGGCATGAATGTCGTTCAAAAACTCCTCGTCGAATCCGGCATTCACAGAATTCTCCCTGCTGATAGCCGAGAACGAGGTCTTGCTCTTTATCTCCTTCTCCAAATCGGAACATATCCTCTTGGTGTCGTCAATGAAAAAATACTGGTTATATATGTGATTGAAAGGAAGCCCCATAGCAATGTCTGTGACAAAACCGTTTGCCACCTCCGTAACATCGGTGCTGAGCCTGTCGTTGCGGACAGCCGGATACACCTCGTCACAATACTGCCTAAGCTCCGTATTGGCATATACAGATATAAGATTATCCCCAATCATGGCCTTGTCGGTACCTGCCGGCATGTGATAATCCTGCAGCACCTCATTCTCACCACTAAAATTCAGGTTCATGTACTGGTCTATGAATCCCCAGTGCCTCTTGTCTCCGAACAAATCATATTCATTAAGCTCCCTGACCGAGAAGTCCGAAGATTCAAGAATATGGATAAACTGAACTACAGACTCGTCGAACCTCCTTATCAGATCCTTATTGTAGGTAGCGGAATCGACAAACTGCCTGCGTGTAATGAGACTGCTCATAATGTTGTTGCGAAAGCTCTTGTCCGCACATTTCACTATTGAAAGAATGCATCTGTGTCTGATGTATTTCTTTCCGTTGAAATGGGAGGCATGCCAGCGTCTCAATATGAAATCACCGGACGAGGCCTCTTCATTATAAACCCCTTCCAGAAACAAGTCCATCTTATGCACAAGGGTATTTGCAGGAAGACATCCTATAGCCCTTGCCCATACACTATGCATGTCCGACTGTTCTCTTCCGCTCTTCGTAAACAAGGGCGGAAGCTCAACCTCAAACATTCTTGTCACATCACCATTTTTTGATACAAGATACTTCCCTTCAGCGTACTCTAATACAGGAAATGCGTTTTCTATCTGAGTGGTGTTAAGATTAAATTTCATATAAAAATATGAATGTGAAATAACGTTTCTTATTTTCTTACGATATCCCTAGCTCTTTTCGTTGAGATTCGGTTTGGCAGCATTCTCTTTCCCATTAATATCGAAACTCCATGCCGACCAAATCTGGTATTGGCCCAATGACAACCAAAATATGTTACTAATCCTATAACACCCGCTACTGCTACCGCTAGAACTTTGCTTTCAAACTGAAAGACAAAATAAGCTAAGAACGCCAGGACCATACCAACTATAAAATATGCTATGTACTGGCTTTTTAATCCAAAGAAGTCGAGAGGCGCCCCGACTCCTTTGTTTAACCTGTATCCCATTCTATTCCTAGATGAATACCTTCTCGATGATTACAATGGCTACAACTACGAAAACCAGACCGCCAATCCATCCTGCGGCTGTCTTTGTTACGTCAGGATCTCCCGAAGTCCACTTCGAATAAACCTGGAAAGCGCCTATACAAGCCATTATCGCACAAACTGCATACAAAAGCTTGACTGCCGAATCAAACAAACCTGTTACTGTACTTGTTGCCGAATCAAGACCGTCCTTGATCTTACCAGCCTTTGAGGCCTGGGCAAAACACATCACTGCATTGGCACAAGCAAGAACTCCTGTGCATGCAAATTTTTTAAAAGCGTTTATCATTTTCAATATAATTAATTATTTATTACTTTCTGTTACTTTATTCATCCGGCTCTTCCTGATTCGGAGTTTCATCCTCCTCTTCAATATCGCCTAAGCTTTTAACAAAACTCTTTCTTTGGATGCCTAGCGTTTGGGACTCATCTCTATAACGAGTCATTTCAGCATCCATATCGTTCTCTTCCTCAGAAGTGGTTGCAAAGATACGACCATTTGCTTTTACTACAGGCTCCTCACCTTCAAATTTTACTACTTTCTGATGCAGATTTGGGTTAGAACCCGAATTCCCAGAACCCAAAACATCAGGATTCAATACTGAGCTGCCCTCCCAGAACGCCTTGAGAGAACCATCTTCTGTTCCCAAACACAAATCTACAGGCTGTATGGCCTGGGAATGGTTTTCTTCAAGCTCATCTATTTCCTCAGACTCCTGCAGTGTCTCATTATGCTCCGGCAGAACTTCCTCTTCTCCGCCTTCCTCCGGTGCCATATCCTCCACCTGCACTCCGTAATCTTGTGACTCCCCCTCTTTCTCTGTAATAACTTCTTCTGCGTTTAACTGTACAGGGGATTCCTCCTCAAGATAATCTGTTGTACTGTCATCTATGGTTCTTATCTCAATATTCTCATAGGAATTGGACTCAAGCTTCTCCAACTTTGCAATTCTTTCTTCTGTTGTAAGATCACCTTCGTCAAGCTTTATCTCTTCCTTTTCGCGTTTTGATGCGGAACCCTTCAATTTAAATAGAAACCATACGATTACTTCATAGATACACAGGAGCCCAATCGCCAATGGCAGGAAATCCACCCATGAATTCAAAATAACCATACGTTACTGATATTTTAGTTTTGACACACCCTCATGATACTTTTCGATTTTTGATGCGTAGTCAAGAATCTCCTTTTTATGGTTTTCTATAAAATCCTTAATCAAGGCGGTCACTACTCCACTCTTTGAAGACTTGAAACCTTTGGGAAGTGAATTCAACACTTCTGAAAATTCGTCATCTAGAGCCTCTGGCAAAGAAAACAAGCATTTTCTGCGCTTATCCTTGGAGTTCTCTGCCGCATATAGAACTTTTAGAAGGTTGAAGTCTCCGCTTTTCTTCTCCGAGCGCTCTTTTTTCGGAGCCTCCGCCTTTTCCGCAGGAACCTCTACTTTTTCGGCTTCTGTAACTTTGACCTCTTGGGCAACTGGAGTTTCTTCAGATGCCGTTTCCTTAATGTCGGACGGCTTTTCTATTTCCTGCACCGAATTGGCTACTGTTCCCTTTGACGAATCCAAATCAGACAAGAAGTCGTCATTGAAATCATCATCGTCCTTATGAAACTTCGTATTGTTCTTGTTTATTTTCTTTCCTAGTATCATATTACAAATTTAAGATTTTGTCACACATTTCCTGCATGCAGTTCTCGCAATTACCATACGAAGCGAACTGCCCTATAGGTGTAGTCATTGTATTTCTCATCTTTTGGTTAGACATCGCCTTGGTATCTCCCAAAGCGTTGTCAAGCGACTCCACATTCGGAAGATTCTCCTTCATCAGGTCGCTCACTGCAGAATACACAGACTGACGGGTTGACTTGTCATATCTGTTCCAGAACCAATAGATATGCTTTATTCGGCTCTTCTCCTCATTACCAAGATACTTGTCGTGCATATAGCGTATGAAAGGATAGTTCGAGTTAAACACAAAAGAATCACTCGAGAACGGCAAAAAGATGACATCAAAGTTACGGGCAACCTTGAAGTAGTCCTTGTTATCCAAACTACCTGGCATATCTACAAGAATCACATCGTACTCATCGACATACTTCTCAAATGCTGACAATATCTCATCAACCTTCAAAGGAAGCGCAATTATGGGATATGGTTCTATACCGTTCCTCTTGTTCTCAACATACGCTTCGTATATATCAATCAGGGCTCGGTCTCCTATGGAGTTGCTTGTCTCCTTGGCTTCCTTTCCCATCTTTATTATATCAATGTCATCCTGTCTGCATGTAATAAGGGACTTCTGGTATGTGTCGGCATCAAGAACCAACACCTTCTTCTTTCGGTTATATGCAAGATAGCTTGCCAATATAACTGTTATGGAGGATTTGCCACAACCTCCCTTTTGTCCCGAGACAGATACAATAACTCCCATACACTATCTTAATTAGTATTGCTTTATTCTTTTGCAAAGTTACAAACAAAATATATAAATTCAAAACAAAATATATAAATTGTTGTCAAAAATATATCTTTTGTCGCAAAAGATATATATAAACTTCTTGGATATATATTTCTAATCACTAAATATATATATCATTTTCAAAATATATATTTGTATATACTTGAATAACAACAGGTTTGCTTTATCTAAAAGATATATCTGACCTTATCCCTATACATTATTCAAAAATCGTACACAATCAGATTTAACATTATTCGTAAGCAAACATCAGCAATTATTGTTTTGGAATCTAACTGATTTGAATAAACTGAAAGTTTATAACGAGACCAAATTCGCATGTAGTATCAAAATCAGTTATGCATTCTGCGATAAGCAGAAACAATGCTAGTTTATGTAAGGTACACAAAGAACCATCCAAAATTAATACTTTTTGATTAGGGAACGATTTTGAAAATACAATGCCCGAATCCGTGGTTTGGGGTTCGAGCACATATAATTATGGTTAATATATTAAAATATTTGAAAAGAATAAGTAATCAGCCGGGAACCCCACATATTTCAAGATACAAGAAAACCACTAACTTGCATGAGTTTGTGGTTTTCTTATATATCAGCAGGTTACTGGTATGAATTTCTTAGAATCTAAAAACTCAAATCTTTAATGAATTCTAATGCTGTTTCAATTAAGTCTTTCCCTTTTGTTGGTTTAAGAATAATATTAGATCTATTAAAACCATATTTCGACAAAACTCTATCTGGAATAGACTTGACCTTATCTGCTACTTTTATGCTGTTATATTCTAATGTGAAAACGAGACCTCTGTAATTGAAACAAGATCGTTCTGCATACCTAACCCGTTCGCATTTTCCTTTATTTATAGTTTCTTCTATAACGGAATATAAAGGACAAACATGCCATGATCTTAATGGTTGTGAAGAGTCTGAAGTTAGACATTCGTTTTGCAAATAATACTCTTTTTCATTTTTTTCTAATGAATAATAATTTGTATCACTTAAGAATTGTGGATATTTGATGAAATAATACTTCCAATTCATATTCATCGTTGGTAAAATCTCGTTTGCTATTTGAGATAACTTTTCTTCTCTTGTTAGATTTAGTGGCAAAGATGTATATTTGTCAAGAAAAGCAACAAGCCAGTCAGATTTCCCATTAGTTAAAATCCTATCCCACTTCCCTTTGGCTCCATAGAAAAAAGTATCCCCAAGTGCACAATGCTTAACGTAAGTACCATTGTAACCACAAGCTAAAAATGCAGCAATAATTAAATGAGATGAACAGTCATCTAGTGAAAAAATTTCATCTAATGCATTATTCCACGACTTTAACTTTGAATAGTTCTGAGAAATATCTAAAGCAGAAAGATTGCCTCTGAAAATACGTTTGTTCTCAAGAAGATGAATACAATCTACTAAATCACTGGACACTATCAAAGCTGCTTTAACCTTTTCTTCTTCTAAATCTTTATCTTTGACATCATGTTGTGTTAATGTTTCATATGGCGTAATAGTTTCGAATTTTGAAATTGTATTCAAGAACCTATGAACATCGGTAATTTCCAAACTTGATATATATGCAGTATTATGCTGACTGTCAACGCGTCTAAATGTTGACTCTAAGTAATTTCTTACTATTCTTAAGAAATCCTGAAGTTTCCCATCTTTAACATTGTAACAGTAATGAAGCATTGCAAATAGGAGAAATTTCAATTTTTGATTCATGTTTTCTCCATTTACGATAGCATGTAGAAATAAATCTACATTCCTGTCGTCAAAGATTCTTATTTTTAAGCTATCATCTGTACCCAAAATATCTGTAAATAATTGATTTTGTTCAAGATTTGAATCACAGATTTTTGTTTCGATTTTTGAAGATAGGAAATCGAAACAGAAGATCAGAAACTTAACATTTTCTGGATTACTATAAACCTCCTGATAAATAGCATCTGATCTTTTGAAATCTTCAGCCTTTTTGTTAGGATTAACAGAGAAA
This sequence comes from Paludibacteraceae bacterium, assembly GCA_045641625.1. Lineage (GTDB taxonomy): Bacteria > Bacteroidota > Bacteroidia > Bacteroidales > Paludibacteraceae > UBA1723. The sequence goes on along the minus strand of JAZUHH010000060.1, from coordinate 23,123 downwards.
TATAGCATTTGGGTAATAACCACGAATAGATTCATAAATAATGGATCTATGATAGGATATGCTACATTAATTGCTTGTGAAAGTTTGTAATTGTAATACGCATAAGGCCAAAACAGATTTGTCCAACTTGTTTCTACTTCTTTAGAAAATTTCTCAGAAAGAGATTCATTCTCAAATGTTACGCAATCGTGTTTCTGCTCAAGGAACCCAATGAAATTTGCTTTGAAATTTTCAAATTCTGTAAGCTGTTTCCCGCGTGCATTCATTTTAATATAAAGCTGATCGGTTAACTTAAATCCGTCAGACTCCATATCTAACAAATCAAAAGAAATAGCTCCGCTTTGTAATCTTTCAAAGATGTTGTCTATATGTTTTTCGTTTTTAATTAATCTCGCGCATAACTCATCAAGTATGTCAAGCATAGCTAATATTGACGGATCTTTATCCCAACTCTTATCATAAGTTGTGAGAGATCGTATTTCATCGGAGATGTTTTCTCGCAATTCACCCTCATAATTAGCTAATAGATTGCAAAAACGTTCTGTGCTAATTCTTGTTTTGTATTTGAATTTTTTAAAAAGATGTTGTACCTTTTTGTATTCTTCATCGCCTTTCTTCTTATATACAGACCAATACAATAGATATAACGTAGTTAAACGTTGCTGTCCGTCTAAAGGCATATATCCATCCTCCTTACTTCTTCCATAAACAAAATCCAAATTCTGGCATTTGTCTTTAGAACACAAAGTAGAAAGTAGAGAATCTAAGAATTTGTCTCTCTTTTCAGCTTGACTATTACTTCCTTGAATATAGTCTCGTTGAATTATCGGTATCATTACTCCTTTTTCTTGGAGTAAACTTAGAAATGTTATATTACTCATTACTCTGATCAATTACAGGATTGACATATAAATTATAAACTGCTTTAATTGCATTAAGGTATGCAATTCTATCTTCCTTACGCCAAAAAATTAAATCTTCTGGTGATTCAGAATAAGTTTTGTTAAATACGTTCCATGTACAACAAGGTACATAATAAGACGTTTCCCTTAAAATCTGCCTCTTTCTATCAAGAAAGTTGTTGCTCAATGCACTGTTTGTTTCCTTGCTTATAAGTGCCATATTTGAAATAAGGTGTATATCATCTCCCTTCATCTCTACTAATGATAGATAATGATTATCTACTTCAGGTACAAGTTCTTTGAACTGCTCAATATTATCTCGATAATAATCATAGTCAATGAAATCAAAAATCTTTGATACCTTATCATTAACTGTTATTTTTTTAGATAGTCCATCAATCCAAGGCTTGATTATGCCCTGATAGCAATCTTCTGTATCTTTAATTTTGGACACATCCAAATTCTGTGGATGAATATGCTCCAAACTAGTTATATTGTCTCGTTTTTGTCTGTCAAAAGAATATCTTTGTTCTCTATCCGACATTGCGGTATGTACATTGAACAACAAAAGAATCTTTATTAATTCCGATTTATTGTCGTTGTAATTCAAATCCTCTAAATCTTGATCAGATGATAGCCTCACTTTTGATGCTATTAGATCATCAAGATACTTGCTGAAGTCATAAACCTTAATAAAATTCTTATATTGAATATACAAGGAATCAATCAGGGTCTGACTTTGTTTTTTCAAATCTTTATGCTTAGTTCTGTATGTATAGGCTAATAAGCTTGTAAGGTATCCAATCTTGTGATATAACTCATTATCACTATACCAATTCTCAAAAACAGAGAAAGTATTCTGAATCCTGTTCCATAGATTTTCTACAGCATTAGATCCATTTTCTTCAACGTATTTATTGACTACATGATAATCAAAAAAAGCTTTCTCTTCGCTGAAACCATAATGATTTTCTGATTGAATTTCTCTAGCCACTTTGTCTAGAATAAAAGTCATTCTAGAATTTGACGAGTCTGATGTCGAAAGGAATCCCCAAAAGTTTGGCTCATGAAGTTTCTTTTCCATTTCATCCCATTCGCAAGAAACTCTAAATGCTTTTTCTTTGGCTAAAGAATCGTCTTCTTTCTTACACTCAAGTAATATTGCTTTAATCAACTCAGCGTCAGTTAATGGAATTTTGCCATAATTTAAACGGGCAAAGACATCTGTTGATGATTCTTTGGAATCTGATAGATCGTACCATATAACTTTTACGACATTTGTCTGTTCGTCACCTTTTTCTCCGAGTAAAATTCGTAGAATATTCAATTTTTCATTTCTTACCTGACTCTTAAACCACTTATCTATAGTCTGATATGCGTTAAAAATGAAAAACTTATTAATATCATTTTGGTATTCATTAGTATCTGAAATAAATCTTTTGTCATTCAGATAATGCTCATCATTACCATCTTTCCTTTTCCCAAATCTAATTTCAAAATCCAAAGAATACATTTTGTCCGCAGTATTCTCATGTAATATTTTTCTTACATCAGAGAGATATGTAAGTATAAGATAGATAGTTGTTAGTCTTTGTTGTCCATCTATGACATCATAAACAATATTGTTTGGGGAAGACAACATGTCGTTTTTCTTAACTGCAATTGGTTGAAGACAATAATATTCTCCATTTTTAGTATCGGAATATTCAAGTAAGTCGTCCAATAAATCTGTTACTTGCTGATTATCCCATCTATATCCTCTTTGGTATGAAGGAATATTGAAATGATAGTCTAACAATTCTGATAGAGCTTTTGTTTTTAATTCTGCCATAATATTATTTTTTTGCAATTATACTAAAATAATAACGTTTTGGGATCATTTATAACAACATTTTTCTAATCACAACAGAAAAAAGTCCCTTGCCTAAGGCAAGAGGACTTAACTTTATACGAGGGAAAAGAAGATGCTGCTACTTTTTCGTTTTAACTAATTTAACAACATTTCCTGCAGTATATAGCATATAAACACCTGGCTCTATACCTTCGGTCATGACTGTTGTCGTTCCGACATATCTGCCTTCCAACACCTTAGTTCCGGCAGTATTGAACAACTCATAGCTCTGCTCTCCATTTTCATCAGTGTAGATTGTAAAGAAATCCTTGAAATTTGTAGGATTAACCTCAACATATCCCGTAGAGTGTGAAGACAAACCATACTCCGTAAAGTCAAACCACTCTTCATCGAAAGAAGCAGACCTTGTATATACTCTTAGACCTCGTGTATCCTGACTATTGATATATAATGACGAATCTTTGACCACAGCTGAACACAAACCATCTGAAACAGTCATTGAAATATAATAGTCTCCTCCATTGTAGAAATAGCAGACCGGAGATTCCTTCTCGGAAGTGAGACCTTCCCTACCTACACTTCCTCCATATTTCTCATAGTAGTCTGTATTCTTTGGAGCTATCAGACTCCACTTATAGCTTAAATCTTCCAAACCGCTTTCAACCTCTGGAGTAAACACTACCCTACTTCCCTGATTCAAGCGTACACTATGGACAGGCTCCCCTGCATTATGGCTGTCCATTCCATCAACAACATAACTGAATTTAGCGGAGAAGTCATCAACAAAGAAATGTATAAGCTTCCTGCTGCTTGCTCCTGTTGACTTAACCCAACGTGTGACAACAACATCGAAGGAATGCTTAGGATAAGTGAATATGGCACCTGAAGAAACTTTGGCTGTGTCAGACAAAGACTCTTTCCCCGAGTAGTAACCATAAGGATGATCCAACTCCCTCACAGAACTCTTTCTTTCAAAGACTCCGCTTCCCTCGTAATTTATGGCCTCATACGAATACTCATATATGTCCGATAGTTCCTTCTTGAACTTAATTCGGGCGAACTGGTCTCCAGAGCAAATGCTGTCAGTTAAGACTAATTCCTCATCCATGATTACCGACGCATACAATGTTGTAACTTTAAAAGCCTTTGAAACTGATGTGCCACATCCACTTACAGCTTTTACTCGATAGTATGAAACTTGAGCAGTGTCACTAATTAAATACTCTACTACTCCATTATTTACAACCGCCTGACTGAAAATCTCAACCCATTCGTCATTGTCATAAGACTGCTCCCAAACTACTGAGTCCGCATCACTAACGCTATCTCGCAAAGATAAATCCATAGACGGAACTTTCTCAACGCTGAACTCCGAATATTTCAAACTATATGCATCTAGGATGCTGTCGCCAACCGACACGTAAATATTTGAAGTCTGTGGCAATGGCCTTATATTCGCCTTGACAACATTAGACCAGGATATATACTCTCCATCTATTGTCTTTCTTCTATAGGAAGTCTCTACACTTACAGCCTCCGGAGTGTACTCCTTACCTGTAGCTCCTTCAATGTCAACAAAGTCTGGAATAGAACTGTTCTTATACTGCCACTGATATGTATAGTCTCCATGACCGCCCTCCATATTTGTAGAAACAATGGATGGTATGTCTCCTCCTCCACACAAGACAGAGTCACCATCAAAACTGATTACTCCCCCTCGCAATGGATTCATTCTATATGAACTTACGCAATGATCTGCATAGGCAACAAGAACCAAGATACTATCCTTATAAGTTTCAGCAGAATAAGGCAGAACTGTAGAATTTGTCGAAATTGACGGAAGAATACCATCTCCCTCAAAATAATAGTTGCTTGCAAAGCTCTTGCCTCCATCCAAACTCATTGTTACCGAAGAATCCTGCATATTGCTGACAACAGACAACGACAAGTTCTCTACATAGTCATAATCCTCCACCTTGGCACCAACTATGGTTACTACATTACTTGAATCGCTCATGCAACCATTGTTGGCTGTTCGCATAATATACATCGTGTCCTTAGCCTCGAGCGACATGTCCTTACTTGTCTTTAGCAGCTGCTCTGACCAATATTGCTTGTCATTGCTTACAAACCACTTGTAGCTAATCTTTTCGGAATATACACCTCTCTGGCTCTCTCCCTCAATCTCTACATAGCGGCCATTGCAAGGATTAGTATTATCACAGCTGATGACATTGCTAGCATGGTCTATGGCAACAGCATTGTGGGCAAATACTGTAAGTGGATTGCTCTTACACATCATGCCTGCAGTATCAACTACTATATGAGTCAAACTCATTTCCAAAGAATCACCAGAGAATCCAGGAACTGTTAAACTGCCCATGCTCTTTGTATCAGTCTCTTCGCCTGTTGCTGAATTCCAAATAAGGTAATAGTCTGTGTCCGTAAACTTAACACTATCAGCAGTAAGTATATTGAACATCCTATTTTTACATTTGAAATCATTGAAAATTAGGACATCTTTTGTAACGTCAACCTTCTTTCTTACTTTAATGAATACAGCATTTGAAGTATCTGTATCGCACATGTCAGAAACAATTCTCCTATAGTATATGTCCATATTAGGATTCAAAACCTCTAGATCCCCATCTGTACGATTGGAAAGGACATTCCACTCCTCATTGTCGTAGGAATACTGCCATGTATAAGTCTTCTTTCCGTTTCCACCTTCTATTGAGCCTCCTTCAACGGTGAAATCCTCCCCATAGCAGACTGCAGAAGGTGCAGACAGTGGCTTTTGACTTAATTCCGGAAGACTATCTACATTGAAGTAATTGTACTCACTTCTACATCCAGTCTCTGAATCTATAGACATAACTCCATATTCGTCAACTATCATTGTATTGACACGCTTGATAGTTATTTCATCAACCAAACTTGACCATGTCAGCGAATCACCTGTATCAGTTTGTACGAATGCACCAAATAAATATGTCTTCTCAATTTTCTCAGGAACTACCTTGATAGTTACTACTGAAGCATTACAACTATCATTGTCCTGATAAATGTTCGGCATCTTATTATCTCTATAAAGTATATAGTTCAAACACTCGCTTTTCACAATTCCGCAACCGTCATCTCCATCACTATATTCACACATTACACTTATGGTTACATTATTTCTTAGATCTAATGCCTTTAGTGTATCTACAACTGAAAGAATCAAGAAAGTGTCTTTGAACAAAGGAATTGTAAAATACTCTCCTCTGTCTATGCTTAACTTCCATGTATAGCCGACTCCATAATCCAGAGTTCTTCCTCCTCTAGGCAGTGTTGTTGTTATGACAGGAAGCTTTTCATCAGAACAATATCCAATCTTTCCGTTACTGTCATCAGTAAGTTCACCTGGAACGAACTCGTCATAGTATGATAGCTTCGCAACATTAGAAACCCTCACCCTTGCACTGTCATTTGTAGCTACCCTTCTGAAATATGTTGTAGTTCCAACAGCCAAGTTCAACGGATTTACATATTTGTTTACAAGCTCTGCATCGAGCATTATGTCATTTGCATCATCCACATTTGCCCATGTCAGACTGTCTTTTGACCACTGCCAACTGTAATTCCATTTCATTTCCGAATATGTAGGGGCAATCCAATCTCCTGATGCGGACAAGATATTTCTGATATTCGAGAACTCTGCACCTCTGCATATCTTTTGGTCTCCAGAGATTGTTCCTCCGTTACTTTCCGTACCTATAGCTATCGGTATCTGCAGATATGAAGACCAGCACTCGTTGTCCGGTTCATTTCTTCTCATATAGATATGCGGATCGCTCATCAAAGAGACAGCCTCATTCTCCCCTACATGCAGTCCTGCAACTCGCTTGCTTGTTTCCAGTGTCTTTGTAAACAAGCTGTCCATACTCCACATATAGTCGTAAACCTGAGTCAGACTTTCGTCATATATGACAATACTGTCGCCAAACTCGTATCCCTTGTAGAATCTGTCCATGGCATCTGTCTTGCCCGACTCCAAGCCGAACATCCTTATGTCGCTAGCCTTTCCTACCTTGTCTATAACAGTCAGCGAAAGATTGTTTGAATATGCGCTGGTACATCCATCGCTAACAGCACGTCTGACATGATATGTCCTGTTCATTATGCTCTCAAGACCTTCTCCTGGAAGGAAGTATTTTGCATAGTCATTCTCTTCCGCAGAAGATATTACACTAAGCGTGTCATAATTCTTACCATCAACACTATACTCGAACCAAGAATAAAAGCCTCCGTTATAGTTAGAATCGTATAGTCCTGGTCCGAAATACTTGTTTTGGTTTGTCCAAACTTCAAGAACATCGAAATCCGCAACTCCCTCTACTCTTTCTCCTTCCTCGCCCTTACAATATGTAGTCTTTTTGCTGCTTATTGTTCCGGCCACATCAAATGGTACTGATTCCATTGTAGGAAGGATATTGACTGTCACTATATTGCTCTCCAAGGACTGTTCCTCGTCTCCAACTTTGAAATATGCGGTTCTTCTAAACTCTACATATTTTCTTCTTCCCGTAGTATTGACAAGAACACTCTTGTCCAAGTTGCAGGTATCAAGCTTCAAATCCACACCTTCTGCATAGAGTTTTGTCTCTCCTGGAACCGGAGACCAATTTCCAGTCTGTACCTTTTCCTCGTTATCGGATGTAAGGGCATAGGTTGTAACCCTATACTGCCATCTGTAAGTAAAGGCATTAAGCGGATTCTTTTCTGAAAGAATCTCAAAGTCCCTGGAATTGGAACATATCCAAAACTTGCCTTCATTGGCTTCCGTAGTTCCGTTTATATATATACTACCGCTTGTATTGTTACTTGCAGTAATATATAGGGTATCACTATTGAAACTTAGACATTCATCCTTGAGCTTCTTGGCATAGAACGTGAAGAGCTTGGAATCCTCTACCGTACTCAACGGAGATGTAGAATAAGTCTTTCTCACTAATGTAGTATCAAGAGACATCCACTTGGAATCATACCACACATATTCTGTGTCGTCAAACTCACTGCCTGGCACACCTACCATCATAGCAGAATTACCACTTGTCACTACAGCAGTGTAGTTGACATCACTAGGAGCGATAAAGACTGGTTCCTTTACCTCAACTCTCTTATTTCTGCTTATTGCTTTATCTCCACATCCGTCTGTAACAATTCTCCTGTAATAAGTTGTTGCAAACAAAGTGTCCCTTCCGTTATAGTTCTGAAGTGTAGCGTCAGGTATGGCAACCCAAGATTCCTCTTCCTGCGGTGTCGTTGTCCTGTACCATTGATAGTCGTAATCAGCATCTACCTTTCCTCCCTCCGGAAGATAACCCTCTATCGCATCCATTCTCATTCCATAACACTGGGCAATTTCAGACGCATCTATTCCATTGGCCTTATCCCTGAATGGTTCATAGTACTTAACGATATACTCATTTGACATCTTACTGTCACCTGTATAGTTTCCAGTACTAGATACAAGGACTCTAAAGGCAGTTGTTCCTTTTAGACCTGACAATGTCATGGCACTAATACGCTTGCCGAACAAGACTTCATCTCCAAATTCCACATCAAACGGAGTAAGGCCCTCAATTATTGAAATCCATTCTCCTCCTTCAACTTTGTACTGCCAGCTTGTTTCAAATTCTCCTGTACCTCCCTCTTGAGTAACCGCTAGTATTACCTTTTCCTCGGACGGACATCTGACAGCATCATTTCCTGACATGTCAACTATGTTTCCAATAGTTATCTCCTTATACAAGTTGAACGGATATGAGACTACAGCGCTTGCACACTTGCCTTCTGTAGTCGAGACTTTACGAACATATACGGTATTCTCTCCAATAGAGAACTTGCCCTTCACATTTGCATAAGTGGAACCAAAAGTCTGAACATCCAAATCGTTTTCCACAGATCCCCATTCGTAGCTGTATCCTGCATAACTGTTTTTAGGAGAAAACGACAGCTCGTTCACAGTTCCATTTACGACATTTCCACTTCTCAAGGCTACAACAGGAGCTTCCGGTAACGACTCTATATTCAATGTGAAAATATTCTTACCAAGAGACCTTGTTCCGCATGCAGAAATTCCTGTTACCCTAAAGTAATACACGGAAGCATTTGAAGAAGTATAATGAGACCCTGACAAGCCCAATCTTGTTCCTACTTTTGTGGCAGTAGGGTCCGAGATTTCTCCCCAAGTCTTTCCGTCAACACTCTCTTCCCAAACCAAAGACTCCCCTTCTTCAAGATTTGCCTCCACATCCAAAGTTATCTCGCCAGCTCCTCCAACGCAAAGAGAAGTTGATTTTGACTTGTTTGAAAGCAAGTACAGATTTCCAAGGTTGATACCCTTCTTCCCTACTAGTTTGAACTCATTACTGAATATGTATGCTGCCGGCTGTGCCGCATCGTAAACATAACTTACCTTACACAAATATGTAGCTGTCTCACCTGCAGACACAGTGGCTGTATATATTTCTGTCTTACCTATAAGGCTACCATTACGATACCATGCATAAGTCACATCACTTGGTGTTAGCTGCTTCTTGTTATAGGCAGGGAGTTCAGCAACGGAAAGTTCCACCTTACTACCCTCACAAACCTCCAACTTATCCGCTAGCGGAGTTATAGTACTGTTCAAAAGACTAAGAGTTTTATCTCCAAATCCTGACGACTTGAAAACCGAGATGCTGTTCTCCGCCTGGCATCCTGTACCACCTACAGTTCTGCTTACATTTATTGTAAGGTAGTCGTTTGTGAAATAATTGCTCTTTACATCTAATGAAATAGCACCCTTCGAAGGCTTTTCACTTTCCATTGAACCGCCAGGGATTGAAAACGAATACGAGAACAGGTCCTCTGTAACTTTATCACCATTCTCTGCTATAGGAGTCAAAGATATTGCCTTTACCTCTCCTGCCTCTATTTCAACTATAGAAGGTTCCGCTGTCAAAGTAAATGCCGCAGACTCTGCCTGACTAACCTTTACCGAAGCTGTTTCATAGCTGTATTTGCTACTTACGCTACATTCTGAATTGTCAGAAACTATAGCGGAAATAGTGTGGCTTCCCGAAGTTGATAGCAATTTTGTACCCTCATATACTGCATTAACCTTTGCAGTACCCTGAGATATAACCTCCTCTCCGTCATATACAATATACGAGTAGGAACTGTTGCTACCACCCTTAGCACCTGATATGGAAACAACCAAAGGTTCGTCCTCACAGACTGTGCTTTTGCCTACAACAAGAACTGCTCCACTTATGTTAGAATATGTATTCAAATCTATGGATTCCGTAATGGACTGACAGGTTTTGCCTCCTGCCACCTCATAGGCTGTTCTTACTACCTTATATTCCTCCCCAGTGTCAGGAAATGTATAGTTCAACACAGCTGTAGTACAAGATGGAACGGACAAACCGTTTACCGCCCACGAATATGATGTGGCCTTCTTGTGCGATATTCCACTTATGTTTCCTACGGAATGCTCTGTTCCTGCACATAGCAGAACCTCCTTGACAGGCAGACCATCCACTGCAAGCTCCGTCAATTCAAAGGCATCCGACAACTGCGATTCCGAAACCTTCTGTTCAAAGGTCTTGACACACTTGTCATCACCTACTGTTACCTCATATATAACATCACCCGATACAGGTACAGACAAACTGGCTGTTATATCTCCCTTCTCCTTCTTATCCTGGGTAATGGTATAGCTTCTCGACTTGTCACTGTTCTTCACACTGACTGTCATCTCCTTTCCCCTCACTCTACATAGACCTTCATCCATTTTTGGTGTCAGGTTCTCTCCACTCTTCAGGTTCAAAGGTTTACTTATGACCTCTTTATTACAGAACCTGTACACGGCATATATTGTACTGTCCTGCGTAATTGTAAGCGGCAAAGTTCTTGCGTCCTTGTGCTCGTCCCCTATAGTTTTGTATTCTATTCCTTTTTTATAGGCGTAACCAAACATTTGAGGAACTACATTATTCTGGCTCTCCGACAGCTCTAATTGAGATCTGAACTCTGAATCCAATGACATTGACAGTTCAACCTCCTCTCCATAGCAGACATAACCATCGGCAGATGTAGAAGAAATTGTAAGTGTAGGTTCAGAATATGGAACTAATGTCATATATGGACATGCATCCTCATCATTAATAGTTCCCTTTCCACTCTTGCTTGTCACTACCCTTTTTATGAAATACTTCTTCGCTATCGGAAGATCCCATTGACCCTCCTCCAAGGAAGCTCCAGTAATTTTCCTGCTGCTGGCATCCAACATGCTAGAATAGGTGACATTATCAGTACTATACTTCCACTCATAGGTGTACTCACCATTTTGGAATCCACCTACAGGCTCTGTAGCTGTAATCTTCGGATTTTTTGAGCCATAACATACATACATAAGGCTATTATGGAACTCGTTGTTCTTGATTGAACCAATCTTTACCACATTTATTTCCACAACATTGCTTTCGCAAAGAGCTCCACTGTTACTTTTCTTCTTGAAGAAGAATTTCTTTTGACTCTCTGCTCTCAATGAGAATTCCAGACCTCTGAGATTAAGTTCTGAATATTCCTTGTCATTTGTGCTGTATAGATACTTGCTGCCTTCGTCAAGTGAACGTGTTACATTCAGTTTTCCAACCATGCCTTCAGGAATGCTGACATATACGATATTGTTGTCTGAGTCATATGAAATATCAGCATTAGTACATGTAATATCACTTGGATTAAGTTCAGGCTGACTTTCAAAAACTAGTCTCTCTGACAAATTAACAGATGTGTTACATCCATCAGAGACTATGATTTCTGCCTTCAGTTCTTTTGCTGTAGTGGATGACACATTGAAAGTCTGAGTCAAATCTGTACCCTTTATTGTGTTTTCTGCTGCACTGAAAGAATAATCATAACGGAACAAGCTACTACTGTCTATCTTCTTGAAAATAGCGTTGTCGGAAGCCTGATACTTTACATCCAGAGTGACCTCATTTAACTCTCCGTCTGCACATTTGTATCCTAGAGGAGAAATAACAAAATTATTCTTATTTAAAATACCAAACGACTTTACTTCTATAGAATTGTTTGAAACAATTTGCCTTTTTCCAAAACCTTCAAGAGTGGCTACCTGGCGAAAACTATATGTTTCTCCATCTTTAAACAAAGAGTTAGGAACTACCAAATCTTGCGCTGGTAGATTCTTAAACCCTTCTTCACAATTATATTGGATTTCTGACAACATAGTATTATTGCCATCATATACTGGTAGCTCTTTCCATATAGAATTATTAGTTTTATATTCCCAATGGTATTTAATGCCATATATTTTCTCTATTTCCGAAGACAGATTTACTTCTACATCTGAACTGTTTTTAAATTTCAATTTTTCTCCAAACAAGTAAAACCATTCTTTCTCATTCTTATAATCAGAGAAGCTCGAATTGAACTCTATAGGAATATTAGACCCACATACAGTACGTTTTTCGTAATTTACATTTTCAAAAAACGCTTCGGGAACGACCTCAAAAGAAAGAGTAGAAGTTTTGCATACAAAACTATTTACTCCTTTTAAAGCAATTTGTCTATCTACATTGAAAACTTCACCTACGTTTAAATACTCGTTAATATCGGAATACATAAAACCTACTACTTGATTAGCATCTTCTGCTGCTTTCATGTTAGTAGTCTGTATTTCATATTTACCAATTTCTTTAGTATTATTTTTGATACTGTACTTTAAAGTTTGATTATAGGTAGAATACTGCTCTGGTGATTCTTCATTAACAATTTTTATTGCCATTAATGAATTTGCATCACCCTTGGGATATAAAGCATATTTATTATTAGAATCCGGCATTTTAGGTGTATAGTCCCTATATGCAGTTATAGTTCCTGGCAAACAATTGTAATACTTTATTGTTTGTGCAGGATGCTTCACAACAAAAGTCTTGTCATCTCTATTTTTACTATTCGATTCGCCTCTCTTAACCTTTATATATGTAGCCGCTTGAAAAGTTATAGAAACTTCAGAACTCAAATTATTTAACAAAGTAACAGAACCCTCATCAATACTTAATACTTTATTTATATCTGTACTCGAAATAGAATATACGTGATCGGGAAATTCAAAAGTATAAGACTTCATAAATTGATACGCAGGACAATCTTGACTACCCTCAATTGATTTAATCTTATAAGGACCATAAGAAACACCATTTGCAAGTACTGTAACAAATAACTCTTCTTGCATTTCGCATCCTAAAAGATAAGTCTTAGTATCTTTTCTCTGCGCATATATTTCTAGCTTGTCTCTTGAAAATATTACTCCTTCATTATCTGTCATGTAAGATGGATAAACCAATGTTTCTATACATTTTTGCGAAGAAGGAAATATAACCTTTCCCTTAGCCCAATTGACATAGCAATTATCTGCACTGGCAAGATCTATAGCATTAGAAGAAATAGCTGAAAATAAAAAAGACAAAAGCAATATAATATTTAATCTCATGATCATTTATTATTAACTGTTACAATTTCTTTCTTCCAAACACTCCATGTTTCTTTATCATCCATACAGCGATAATAGATAGTGTGGTCTCCTGCTTCTGTGAAAGTATGACTCAACGTACTCATATCTGTCGCTGTAATGTAAGTTCCTCCATTTGCTCCTTTGCCACTACTAGCTACCTGTAGAGTCTCAAATGTTCCATATTTGTAAGAATCCACCACATTTCCATCTATGCAAAACTCATATTTCATAATTCTGCCATCTTTATCATAACTGTTACCGAGATCCAGCTTTTTTCCCATTGGCTTTCCTTCAATATCTTCTATTTTCAAAACAGGAATTGGCGGAATATTGCCTATAAAATTTACTTTTATGCAACATGTGCTTGTATTTCCATAATCATCTACTAACTTAACATATAAATCAGCACTGTTTACTAGAGCAGCGGATGTATCACTAACAAAATCCTGATAGCTATATTCATTATGCCCTGCAAAACAAAATACTCCCTTATTGCTTCTATCATAATCATGGGAAAGTAACTCAGGGTATTTATATGTTGAACTGTAACTAAAATCTTCAATCATAAGTTTGTTTGAAGATTTGCTGCCTAATCCATAAAAGTCGAATCGAATACACTCACTGTATCTACAGTCAAAAGGAGTGCCATCTGGGAAACGAACATATAATGACTTCGACAGATATACATTATACTCCAAAACTTGATTTGACTTGGCTTTGAATGTATCGGTTCTGAAATCATACATATTATTCTCAGAAGGAATTTCACTGCCAGGAATCCACTGATACTTATGTGATTTAATAACAAATGTAGTTTCCTCTTTTGCGAACCTGTCTTCTTTAGAATCGCAACTAGATAAACTTACAAAAGACGCAACTATTCCTGTTACTAAAAGCGCCTTTTTAACAAACATGTTTAGATTCATATTTTTACTTTTCAAATTATTTGAAATAATATTAGAATTAGCGTACTAAGTGTGTTTGAATATAATGCTTCAACAATCTTCTTTCTATAGGTTGATAGTCTTCTTCTTCCATGCACTCCACACACCTACATTATCCATACATCTGTAATATATGGTATGCTCACCTGCTGTTTGAAAGGCATGTTTAACTTCATCTAGTGATGTTGCCGTGATATATGTTCCGCCATAAGCACCCTCACCACTTCTCGCATATGTATCAGCATCATAAGTGCCATTTCCATACGAAGTTATTACATTCCCATCAATGCAATATTCATATTTCACTATGCTTCCGTCCTTGTCATAACTTCCCTTCATGCTCAATGTCTTTTCCATTGGGTTTCCGTCAACATTTTCTACATCTAGAACAGGTATTGGAGGTACATCTCCCCAAAAGTGTAGTTTTACATGAAAAGTGTTCTTGTTTCCAAAGACATCCTCGTAATGCAAATATATATCAGAACTATTCAGTAGAGTCGCTGCAGTATCACTTCTTAAAGTTTGTGATAGAGATGCAGTAGATCCGCCAAACCCTAAGTTACGGAAATCGTTCTCGGAAATTTCATTAGTAATGAGTCTTGGACTCTCATTATCTGAATTGTAGCTAATATCAGTTATATATAAACTCTTGTTAGACTTTATTCCATATCCAGAGATGTCAAAATGAAGTTTCTCACTTCTTAAATATAACCAACCTGGAGATGACTCCAAGACCTCGCTCAACTTTACATCATACACCAACAATTTATTATCACCAGGTGTGATTGTGTCACATCTGTAGATCTCCATACTTTCTGGCTGAACATGATATGGAGTTCCAGGGAACTTGGATGTCTTGACCACAATTGTGGCTCCCTCCCCATTTTTTGCAAACCAGTCTTCCCTGGAATCGCAACTAACCAGACTTACAAAAGAGACTATTCCCCCTACTGTCAAAAGCGTTTTCCTTACAAAAGAAATTATTTTCATACTATTACTTTTTCGATATACTGAAAATTATATATTAGGACAAAGCAACGCAAAATTACTAAATTTAGATTTAATACATTACTTATTATACTGACAAATCGCAAAAACAAATAGATTTTTGGGTTAGAACCCAAATCCATTAGGAACTTTATCAACAAACAAACTTTTTACTTCATATCATTCTTTTTGTTATACTTATTTTGCGATTTTCATAAAACTATTGTTCTCCCTTCCCCTAAAGGACTCCTGAACAAACAGAACTCTTTCTGCCAACTCCTTTAATCTGTCAAAGACCCTCTCCCCGTAATAGTCGCGCAACATCGGACCTGACAGATTTGTCGTTATAATTGTTATCAGCCTTCTGTCGTAGCGTGCCCTCAACAAATCCTGAACCGGATTCAGAATTGTTCCGAAGTCATTGTAGCTTCTTGGTTCCACTCCAAGCTCGTCTATCATGAGCACAGGTATCTTGGACAGTCTTTCCTTATCCAGCGTTTTGTAGGCCAACCCCTCGAAAAGGGTGCAGGCGTCATACTCAGCCACCTCCAAATAGTAGGAATCCTCCTCCCATTTGTTAATTTTGAAGTGGTTGGCACGGATAATCTCTATAAGAGTCTTGGCACTTGAAGTCTTGCCATTGCCGAAAGTTCCCTGAAGAATAAGAAAAGGCTTCTGCTGGTAGAACAACCACTCGATTATCCTCGCGCTGTTGTCCTTGACCTCCTGAGTTACCTTGAAGTCACAGCCGTAACTCTCGATCCTGTTCTTGAAGGCTTTCTTATAGCACTTCTCTACCTCACGATAATCCAGTCTGCTGTCCCATACCAGTCTGCCGCTGGCCGTGTCGTAGATATTGTGGGGAGTTCTTGCTATCTGCACCATTTCCACAATAGCTCTCTGGGAATTGGTTATGCTCTCCCCCGCCTTCAATATCTTCTGGATCTTCTCGTATTCCTCAAGTATCTCGGGTGTAAGATTACCACTCATTGTATTCATCAATATTAGGTATTTCTATTTCTCTTCTCTGAATCTTCGACTTGGCCGACGCCGAGGAAGCTCCTGAATTGGACATGCTGGAATTCTTTATCACACTTATGATGGAACCCGCATTCATCAGGTGTCTCTTCAATTTCTCCACCGAGTCGTCGCTTTCCCATGTTCCGTTCATGTCTGCATTCTTGACTATCCTGTCCAGAACAGCCTCCATCATCTGAACCGATACATTATGGCTGGCAGCTATCTTCTGCATGTATTCGGAATCCTGCTTTATCTCCTGGACTGCGCTTAGGCACTTTTCCTTTGGAGAAGCCGGAACCGGCTCCTTTGAAGCGGAAACAGGCACCGCTATGAAGTCAAAGTCTGAAGGGGAGTTCTGCTCCGCCGTGATAGTGCATTCAAGAATGCTTGACAGCGAGTTCAGAGGATCGTCGTTTAGCATGCCCTTCTGCTTTCTGTCAAGAATCTTCCTTGCCGTATTATATACGAACACGCATGTCTCAGTAATACCCTTCATAGACTCAAGCCTTGAAATCTGGCTGAGGATATTGGCAGGAACTTCGGCAACCTCGAAGAAAGTCTGAAGAAAGACAAGGAGCATTGTCTTTGGATCCGGATCCTCCACCGTCTTCTTTTCGGCAACCTTCTCCGGCTTCTCGACACTTGTCTTGTTTATTGTCGTGAAAGTTATGCTTTCTATCTTTCTTCCCACCTTGTTTACCTTGTACTCGAAGATGAACGGACACTTGTCCGACACCTTCATCTCCTCGTAGGCGACCTTTATGACTCTGGTGATGAACATACTGCTGGAATATGTCTCCTTGCAGAACATCTCCATTAGGTTCTTTACCTTGTATGTTATCTCCCTCTGGTTGTCCAGAAGAAGCTCATAAAGTCTCGAAGTATAGACGCTCTTGAATGTAGAGGAGATTTTGGGATCAATTATCTTGAATATGTTTGCCTCCAGGAACTTTTCCCAAAAGCTTGGGGTCAAGGTTATCTCTGCCATTCCTCGCGTGTCGCTTGCCTTGACCTCGCTCAGTATGGCTATCTCATGGAAATCCCAACCGGTCTCCTCACAAGGGATACTTATTGAGTTCTTTCCTCTGATCAGGTTTCCTAAAGCGGATTTGAATACCTCGGTTCCCACATGCTTAGTTGTAACCAGGTCACTGTATGGAAATGTAATTACAGGGAATTCCTTATTGAACATTTCCTTCAGTTCGAACTTTATCTTCTTGGACTGAGGCACCCTGTTCAGATAATTCTGGCTGCACTCGATAATTTTGAGGAAGATATTCTTTTCTATCTTCGTAAAATTATATTTCAGCTTAGTGAACGTCCAGGGCTGATACACAAGGGAATTATTGTACTTTATTCCCAACTCGTCATCTTCCTGCTCTTTGTCTTCATTTTTCATAGAACTATCTTTTACATTTTCTATCACATTGCAAATATAGCAAATATATATTAAGGTCCTTTTATTTTTTACATTATTTTTACCAAAAGTGTTATAGTTTGTTTGAGCAGCTGAAATACTGCTTTTGTTTTTCCGTTGATATACAATTACTTATATATATTTTATATTTCTTTACGAACACAATTTTTTACCAAAAGTGTTATAGTTTGTATTTTTCCCGAGATAAGTTCCCAGACTCTCGCAACATCACTCCCCCAGGCCAACACCCGTTATCCGAGAAAGGAAGCGGACAAACTTCATCCCAATTTACACCCGGAAACTTGCCCAAAGTCTGACGACAACTACCGACCGAAGCCTAAACTATACCCTCTCTAACCTGATACACAATTCCGATACCGAGAAGATTGCTTCCCCTCCTTCATACCAATCCGAAACCGACAGCAATACTACCAAAGGACCAATCCAAGTATGATGTATTCCACTCCTCTACCCCATCTCCCAAATCCAAACGAGGACATTTACTTTAAGGTATGCATCATACACCATTGAAGATTCTCAGTGATCAAAGACCATCACCAAGTACAGACATAGCCTATACACGACACCACCCTACCACTTATACATAAGACACATCGAATTTTCCGTAGCAGCATACCTATTCGGTGCCGGCTTCTCAATTCTTTACCAAAAGTGTTATAGTTAGAGCCTTTCATTTACCAAAAGTGTTATAGTTAAATACTATACCGCTGAAATTCAATATCATAGGAAAACACAGGGATTTACCAAAAGTGTTATAGTTCGATCTGAAGCAAACGAACGGAGAATAGTAATCATAAAACTCAGAAACAGCCTCACTCTATCCATAGCAATTGAAATGCAGAAAGTTTAATAGTTAGCAGATATAAATTACCAATTCTGTTATAGTTACTCCTAAAAATTACCAAAAGTGTTATAGTAAAATCTATATCTTTGAAATTCAATATCATAGGGGAACACTGAGATTTACCAAAAGTGTTATAGTTCACCAGATTTGCATTCCAGGTATTATATATGATGCTACTGTTCCTTACTCTCCACATTTACCAAACTTGTTATAGTTACTCCAAAACTTTACCAAAAGTGTTACAGTTGTTTACCAAATCTGATACTGAATAATGTGTATTCCTATAATTCAGGAATTAGAAAGAGAGTCTTTTTACCAAAAGTGTTATAGATGGCAAAATCTTTTACCAAAAGTGTTACAGTTCAACCATAAGGTAAACTCCATACATATATAAACTGAAGATTTAAGGGAAGATCCTATTCTTTCCCTCGCTATCTAAATACCAAAAGTGATATTCTTCACTGCAATATTTACCAATTCTGTTATAGTTACTGTTACTGACGAACAAACCGCATCTTATAGATTTACCAATAGTGTTACAATAGCACTTGAGATTTACCAAAAGTGTTATAGTAATACCTAAATCAAGACCAAAGAATACAAAACGCAGAATCAGCAGCAACTTTATTTCATCCCCCGCTATCAAAATACCAAAAGTGTTATAGTTGGAAGTATCATATACCAAAAGTGTTATAGTTGCAACCGGAAAAAAGCAACCCTCACTATTTACCAAAAGTGTTATAGTTAGCTAATCATAATACCAAAAGTGTTACACTAGTTTACTTCTCCGCTGAATTTCAACATTATATAAAAGTAACAAAGAAATACCAAAAGTGTTATAGTTACTTTACTGAGCTATACTTCATTCACATAATGCCCCACTTCACGACCTTGTTCAATTTACCAAATTTGTTATAGTTACTCTAAAACTTTACCAAAAGTGTTATAGTTCGCCGTAACGATACCCAAAAGAATATTCAAACAGGAGAATCAGCAATGACCAATACTCCATCCCTCGCCATCATAATACCAAAAGTGTTATAGATGGAGATTTCATTTACCAAAAGTGTTATAGTTCATCTTTAATCAATCCGAAGGAATCTTCAAACTGGTGTGTCAGCTACATCACTGCTACAGAAATACCAAAAGTGTTACAGTAATTAGGATTATTTACCAATTCTGTTATAGTGTTACCGATAAGACAACATCATTCTATTTACCAAAGTGTAATATTAATACCTAAATCACTACCTTAAGAATAATAAAACAAGAATTCAGCAGCAATCAAAGTTTCGCCCCTCGCTATCAAACTACCAAAAGTGTTATAGTTAGACTTGTCATTTACCAAACTTGTTATAGTTTACAGACTGAGAATTTACCAAATGTGTTATAGTTAAAATAGCTATTATACTATATATCATGTCTTTAACAAAACGTTCATTTTACCAAAAGTGTTATAGTTCTAAGTTTCATTTACCAAATCTGTTATAGTTTATTCCGAGAAATCCTTCCACATTTACCAAAAGTGTTATAGTTACTTACCTGGGCAAGATTACATTCTCATATAGACCCATTTCTCAACCCTATTCTATTTACCAAAGTTGTTATAGTTGCTCTGAAACTTTACCAAAAGTGTTATAGTTGAATAAAAAAATGATCAGGAATTATTAAACAGGTGAATCAGTTGCTCTCAATGTTCCAACCCCTCGCTATCTAATTACCAAAAGTGTTATAATTAAAAGGATCATTTACCAAACTTGTTATAGTTTGCAGACTGAGAATTTACCAAATCTGTTATAGTTAAAATATCTATTACACTATATATCAAGCCTTTAATAGAAAACACACTTTTACCAAAAGTGTTATAGTTCTAAGTTTCATTTACCAAAGTTGTTATAGTTCTAAGTTTCATTTACCAAAGTTGTTATAGTAGTTTCCTAGAAAATCAAACATTCATTTTTACCAAAAGTGTTACAGTTCGCGAATTTGACTACCAAAAGTGTTATAGTATTGTTTTATATTATTAAGTATCAATGCATTATCTTAAAGCAGTAAATTACCAAAAGTGTTATAGATCTAAGAAATCCTCAATATTACCTCATACTATATATATAATATTTCTGCAGCTCACTACCCTTCCGCATTTACCAAACATGATATAGTTACTCCAAAACTTTACCAAAAGTGTTACAGTTGTTTACCAAATCTGTTACAGTTAAATGTATATACCAATAAATCAACAAATTACATACGATCGCACAATTTACCAAAGTTGTTATAGTTCACATAGTCATTTTACCAAAAGTGTTACTTTTAATTACCAAATCTGTTATAGTATTTACCAAAGTTGTTATAGTTAATTACCAAAAGTGTTATAGTTCAGAGTTGAAAATTACTTATATAATACTGATAGATAGATAGTTACAAAGCCGTTTTCCGCCCCTAATAGTATAAATTTAATATATTTATATAATAGTGTTCTTCATACATCAATACCCATCATTGATGATGATGGTGCCCCATAAAAAAAATAAAATATTTAAGTAGTCGAGGTCCTTTTCAGAGCCAAATAATACTACAATAAATATCAAAGATATTTATTGTTAGGAAATGATTATGTAAATTTGCAAAAAAGAAAAAAACAATGGAGAAACTTCATCCCAAGACAAGGGAAGAGCTTAAAGAACTTATTGACCGAGAAATTTCAGTTCAAGGAATCTATGCGAATCTTAATGTTATTGACACTTCAAGTGTCGAAGACATGAGAGGACTTTTTGAGGACCTGAGATTTAACGGGAACATTTCTGACTGGGACGTGAGCCGAGTGACTAACATGGAGCGAATGTTCATGGGGAGCACGTTTTTCGGAGACATCTCCCGATGGGACGTTGGCCGAGTAACAAATATGAGATCCATGTTCAAGCACTCCCCTTTCGAGAAGAGCATTTCAGGATGGAAAGTATGTTCTGTCCGAGACATGTCTGAGATGTTCTGGAACTGCAGGTTCAACGGAGACCTTTCGCATTGGGACGTGAGTTCTGTTTCAGACATGTCGTCAATGTTTTACCGCAGTCCGTTCCGAGGAGACATCTCCGACTGGGATGTTAGCGGGGTCCGAGACATGTCCGGCATGTTCAGCGAGAGCCTGTTTTCCGGAGACCTATCGAGATGGAGCGTCGGCTGTGTACGAGACATGAGATCTATGTTCAGCAGAAGCTGCTTTAACGGAGACATCACTTCATGGGATGTTTCCAATGTACGAAACTTCAACAGCATGTTTTCCAACTCTGATTTCACGGGAGACTTGAGTTCCTGGAGGATCAGTCCGGATGCAGACACAACCCACATGTTCTTTGACTGTCCGAGATCCGAGACTGACAAATACAGCTGGTACTAGCGCTGTTCCTAACATGAATAGCGAGGGTTTAGCCTGTGATGTTGTAATTTAAGAAACTGATATTTAATTATTTAACTCTTGGAATAGCAGTATCTTTGCAGTGTAAATAATAAATAATTCAGTTCAAGATGGAGATTACTAAAGAGAGAAGGGAGTATTGCCAGGCTGTGGCACAGGAGGCATACAACCAGTTGTTCATGAGCGTTGAGTCCAATGTCGTATGGAGTTGGGGAGTGTCAAAGAAGTCCTTCACCTTCTTCAAGGATATGCCTACCCTAATGTTGAAGGTTAACGGATTTATCCATAAGGGATGGGTATTTGTGAGCCTTAACGAAGCTTCTGACGCATACGAGGTCCGTTTGTTCGATGAAAACATCACGAACTGCAAGGCTGAATATGCTGAAGTATATTGCTGTGATTTGGGCAAGTTTATAGACAACCTTGTCGAGAAGCCTTCCGAAATGTCGTATGAGGAGTATGCGGAGCTTGTGAACAAGGAGTATAGTAGAGAAAGCAAGGAGGATATATAAGTTAAACAACACTTGGGCAGGTCGCTGAGAAGCGGTCTGCATTTTTCTGCCGGCTACCGCCCGTTCCTAACTTCAGAGAAGGGGAGCGAGGGAAGAAGCTTGGATATGTGTGAAGTGTATTGTAGTAAGTTGTTGTGTAGCAACCCTTTAGTTTGTACCTTTGTAATGTAAGGAAATAAAATTTATAACTGATAAATCTTTGAGTATGGTTAGGAGGGTAGTATTTGCAATTGCTTCGTTTATAGCCGTTTATAATGCCAATATCATTATCTTTGATGATGTGGAAGGGTATAGGGTAGTAGAGAGTCTGGAAGGGCAGGCTGATACCGATGTAATGGAACGGGACATAGACCTTGATATGATCGAGGAAATGCTGATGTAGGAATGAAGGCTGCTGAAAGGTAGCCTTTTTTTTGCGACCTCTATCGAGGTTTCCTAACGCTATCGCCGTCCCTAACTCGCTTGACATTTTTTAGACTCCTCCCCTCGCTATCGCAATTCTTCAATTAAGGCACGGTACGACTTGAAATATATAAATTAAAATTCAATATATATATTTCAAGACTTGATTTATATATATTTCAAGAAAAGATATATATTCAATAATCGAAAATATATATACCCTATAGTAAAATATAT
>JAZUHH010000059.1:0-36523 GCA_045641625.1 Paludibacteraceae bacterium | reverse complement strand
TGCATTCGGTGGATTCAATTTCATGGAGTTCCTTACAAACGATATGGTTATCGTAAACCCGTTGAAGATCAAGCGCTGGATAGTTGATGAGCTTGAAGCCTCTATGCTTCTATATTTCACAGGTCGGAGCCGTTCGTCTGCGCAGATTATTGACGAGCAGAAGAAGAACACTTCTTCAGGAAATCAGAACGCTATCGAGGCTATGCACAGAATCAAGCAGTCGGCTGTTGACATGAAGCTTGCAGTTCTGAAGGGAGACACCAAAGAGTTCGCCCGCATCTTGGGCCAGGCATGGGAGGATAAGAAGAAAATGGCTTCGGCTATTACTAATCCGATGATTCAGGAGGCCTTTGATGTTGCTACGAGTGCCGGAGCTGTGGCAGGAAAAGTCAGCGGTGCCGGCGGTGGAGGCTTCATAATGTTTATGGTCGAGCCTACGCGCAAGAAGGAGGTCATAAATGCTCTCGGCAAGCTTGATGGTTTTGTAATGCCGTTCCAGTTCACGGATGGCGGAGTTCATGGATGGAAGATTTACTCAAGCGATGATGTCGCTACATTCAAGAAATAGGGTATGGAAGTAATCATTTTAGCCGGTGGCCTCGGCACGCGTCTTCGTTCTGCAATAGGAAATGAGATTCCCAAGTGTATGGCACCAGTGGCGGGAAGGCCGTTTTTGTGGCATTTGCTGAGCTATCTGACTCGTTTCGATGTTTCCCGTGTCGTGCTTTCAGTCGGCCATTTGAGAGAGGTTATTTTCGATTGGATTGAGCAGGTCAAGGACGAATTCCCATTCGAGTTTGATTATGCCGTCGAGGAAACGCCGCTTGGTACGGGTGGTGGCATAAAGCTTGCAATGGCGCATGTCAAGGGCGATGACGCAATAGTTCTGAACGGCGACACTTTCTTTGACGTCAGCCTTGACGAGTTTCTTGCCTTGCATAAGTCCAAGTCGGCGGCTATTTCGCTCGCACTGAAGCCTATGCAGAAGTTCGAGAGGTACGGCACTGTGACAAAGGATGCTAATGGTGTTATCACTGCGTTCAAGGAGAAGCAGTACTGCGAAAGAGGTAACATCAACGGCGGTGTCTATTGCATCAACAAACAGCGCATCGAGTGGCCGACAGAAGACAAGTTCTCTATGGAAAAAGATGTGTTTGAGCCAAGTGTTTCAAAAAAGAATATGTACGCCTTTGATTTCGGTGGCTATTTCATCGACATAGGCATTCCCGAAGACTACGCCAAGGCAAACAAAGATTTCGCATAACAAACAACAAATTCATTTCATTTACTTTTATGGGAACAGGAAAAGAAATTCTAATGTATTCTGTACTGCTCAAGAAACTTGTAAGCAAGATTGCGCTTTTGGCTATAGGTGGCGTTTTCGCGTGGGCCTTTCTAAGCCAGTACTTCTCTTTCAGTGCAAGTGACTACCAGCAGATGCTTGATGACGACAGCAAGGTGATGGCAGTTCTTGACGAAAAGTACACTTTCAACCACAGCAAGTACTCGTCCTACTACGAATTCACTTTCAAGTACGAGGTTGACGGCACAAAGTACGATGGCAAATACACTTCCGGTTCAGTTCCTGAAATTCCCGTAGTTTCCGTATATTACTTGAAGTCAAATCCAAAGGTTTATTCGCTTGATCCTCAGAAAAGTCTTGAGGACGAGCCAGGTTGGGGAACGCTTCTAGTCGGAATCATTTCCTTACTTGTCTTTATTTACGAGTTGTTTACTATTTCGCCTACAGCAAAACTGTTCAGTCAAGTGAGCAAAATGAAAGACAACAAACAATAAATAATTGTTAGATAGTTAAATGGGGGTGCTACAATATTGTAGCACCCCCATTTTTTTCGTATGGGAAAGGAGTATCCTTACTCCTTTCCTGCTGCTGAAAGAGAAATCTTGTTGTCTGACAACTTAGTATCTGCTCCGTTGGCAATCTGGATCTTGATTCCATAGTTCTCAAGAATTGACTTCTCGAAGTTACCAACCAAAGTGTGGCCGTTTACTGAAACCTCTCCACCCTTAGCGTCACCCTTGCGGATTGAAGCCAAAGTAGCGTCGTCATCAGCAAATCTAACGCCATTATAAACTCTAACTGTTACACCGTAAGCATCCTTCAACTGCTTCTTCAATGTCTTGACGGCCATGCGGCCTGAAATCTTAATGTCTGCCATAATATTAAACTTTTTATGATTAATCGTTAGCTACAATATTTGTGTTCTAATATTAACTTCTTGATAGGTTCTCTATCAATAATTACTTGCAAATCTAAAGTAAGATGCTAATATTGATGTGGTCCATTTTGGTCCTTAATTGCTAACATGTTCAAAAACATTAGTTTTTTCATTCAATTTGTAATTTCTAACGGAAAAAGATGTGTTTGAGCCAAGAATATGTATGCCTTTGTCTTCGGCGGTTATTTCATTGATATAGGCACTCCGAAAGACTATGCAAAGGCAAACAAGTACTTTGCATAGGTTAGATTACTAAAGGTAGTAAATATAACGGTACAAAATCAGAATCATTTCTTTGTTTGTTTTTCATTTATGAGTTGTACAGCCAAGTTGTTTAGTCAAGTGAGTAAGCAGAAGCAAGCAATGGAGTAAGCCAAACAAACATAACAAGAGTTATAAAACAAGGGAACAAATTCAATTTGCTCCCTGTTTTTTTGTTGATGTTGACTAGTACCTTTCCACTTTGCACTCGTTTGGGAAAGCGTACATATAAATCTCGCAGTCTTTCGGCACTCGTGCTGATTTGAGGCTCTTGCATAAATTGAACGCATTCACACCGATTGACTTTACCGAACTGGGAATTTCCACGCTTTTGAGGCTTGTGCAGTCATTGAACGCAAACTCTCCGATTTCAGTCACCGAGTTTGGAATATTGACGCTCTTGAGATTTGTGCAGTAGCGGAACGCACCATTGCCTATTTTAGTCACTGAGTTAGGAATTTCAACGCTTTCCATGTTTGTGCAGCCCTCGAACGCACCGCTTCCGATTTCAGTCACCGAGCTTGGAATGTTGACGCTCTTGAGATTTGTGCATCTGGTGAACGCGCAAGTTTTGATTGACTTCACCGAGTTTGGAATTACGACGCTTTTCAGGCTGTCGCAGCCAAAGAACGCACCATTCCCGATTTCAGTCACCGAGTTTGGAATCTCTATGCTCTCTAGGCTTGTGCAGCCCTCGAACGCACCGCTTCCGATTTCAGTCACCGAGCTTGGAATATTGACGCTTTTGAGGCTTGTGCAGTAGTAGAACGCCGCATCCCCGATTTCAGTCACCGAGTTAGGAATCACGACGCTTTTGAGGCTTGTGCAGTAGTAGAACGCATTCCCGATTTCAGTCACCGAGTTTGGAATCACGACGCTTCCCAGGCTTGTGCAGTAGTAGAACGCCGCCTTCCCGATTTCAGTCACCGAGCTTGGAATATTGACGCTTTTGAGGCTTGTGCAGCCAAAGAACGCCGCATTCCCGATTTCAGTCACCGAGTTTGGAATCACGACGCTTTTGAGGCTTGTGCAGTAGTAGAACGCATCCATGCCCACGCTTGTCACCTTGTATGTTTTGCCCTCGACTATAACCTCGTCTGGTATTTCAACGCTCTTGACAGTTTTCCTCATGGCAGAGTTTTTCAAGCCGGCTACCGTAGCCTCTTTTCCCGAGACTGTGTCGAACTTCAGTGGCGAATCTTCAGCCTTGACCGGCTTGGCGAAGGCAGTCAGCGCAATGCCGAACACTGACAGCAATATTAGAATCAGCTTTCTCATGGCAGTTAATAGTTATATATGCGTGCAAAGATATAAACAATTTTCAATGCGCAGAGGGAACAAGGAACAGCAAATTAAAAACAAATGCACAACCCATGAAACATGAATTGTGCATTATGCATTATGAATTGTGCATTAGACTAGAGTGCAAGTCTGTAAATATTCTCGACATCTTTGCTTGTAAGCTTAACGAAACCGCCTGTTCTGCCTTCCTCACCAAGACCGAAAGTCTTTACTAGGTAAGGAATGTCGCTCTCCTTTGCGCCAAGTTCAGCGAAAGTTGTAGGCATGCCAATAGATTTAAGGAAAGTGCGGAAAGCTGCGATGCCTTCAAGTGCTGTCTTCTTAGGGTCTGCAAAGTCCATTTTGCAGTTCCATACTCTGCATGCTACTTGGGCAAAACGCATCACATTGTGATCCACAACGTATGTCATCCATGCAGGCATAATAACTGCAAGTCCTGCTCCATGAGCGCAATCATACAATCCGGAAAGCTCATGCTCTATGCCGTGGCTGTTCCAGTCCTGTTCTCTACCAACACCGACAATGTTGTTGTGTGCGACCATTCCCGCCCACATGATATTAGCTCTTGCCTGGTAGTCGTTAGGATCTTTGATTACCTTTGGAGTCTCTTCAATCATAGCAAGAAGAACAGCCTCGCAAAGTCTGTCTGTTGTCTGTACGTCAGTAGTGTTTGTGAAGTATCTCTCGAACACGTGTGCCATGATGTCAGTGGCACCGCAAGCAGTCTGGTATGCAGGAAGGGTCTGAGTAAGTGCTGGGTTAAGAATAGAGAACTTAGGACGGATACAATCACCACCGGCACCACGCTTTAGATTTCCATTTTCGTGAGTGATGACAGAATCTCCTGAACCTTCGCTACCTGCTGCAGCAATAGTCAATACTGTACCTACGGGAAGAGCCTTCTTTGCTCTTGCCTTGCCTGCATAAATGTCCCAGAAGTCGCCGTCGTAGCATACGCCCATCGCGATAGCTTTTGCTGAGTCAATGGCAGAACCACCACCAACAGCAACGATAAAGTCAACGCCTTCCTTTCTGCATAGGTCGATTCCCTCGTAAACCTTTCCTGAACGTGGGTTAGGCATAACACCGCCTAATTCACAATATGCAACGCCTGCCTCGTCTAGGGATTTCTTAACTCTGTCAAGAAGTCCTGAACGGACAACCGAACCTCCACCATAGTGAAGAAGCACCTTTGAACCACCGAATTCCTTTACAAGTGCGCCGCACTTTGCCTCTGTATCCTTACCAAAAACGAATTTGGTAGGGCTGTAAAATGAAAAATTATCCATAATTGTTAATTATAGTTTTATTGTGACTGCAAATATATAAAATAAATCATAAATTTAATGTATAAATTATGAAACAGGGTTCGATATAGTTAATTATGATTAGAGAGCAGTTGCCAAATGTCCTTTCCTGTTCCTTCTTTTTGTTGGCAGATTTCCAATGTTTCAGATCCTTTGCCGTATGAATTTTGTGAAAAAGTAAAGATTATAATACTATGTTTGGCATTTGATAGTCCAAAATTTTTCTTGTATTATGTAAAAAATGGTTGATTGCTGTTGAAAATTCGTTTGTTTTCGGTCTTTTTGTTTGTCTGTGTTTTCAAAATCAGGAAATCGTTATTCTTTGAAATGGGACTTTGGCGAAAAGTTCATTCTGCAGAATCGGTCTTTGTGTTAGATTTGTAGAATATTCCACTACGAAATACGCATAGAAATTCAAAATAATTCTTTATTACGAAATCTTCTTGGTAGATAATTATGCGTGTTCTAATTTTGCATTGTCAAACAAGAACAAATATTAACATTAAAACATTAGAAATTATGACACAGAAAAAACTTCATTTCGAGACTCTTCAGCTACATGTAGGACAGGAGCAGGCAGATTCAGCAACAGGAGCACGCGCAGTACCTATTTACCAGACTGCTTCATACGTTTTCAACAACTCTCAGCACGCCGCAGACAGATTCGGACTTCGTGATGCAGGAAACATCTACGGACGACTTACAAACTCAACTCAGGGCGTTTTCGAAGAAAGAGTAGCCGCCCTAGAGGGAGGAGTTGCAGGACTAGCAGTAGCATCGGGTGCAGCCGCAATCACTTACGCATTGCAGAACATTCTTCAGAACGGCGATCATATCGTAGCGGCAGACAACCTTTATGGTGGATCGTACAACTTGATCACACACACACTTTCAACACAGGGTATTGACTATTCGATCGTTGATTTCTCTAACTTCGATGCTTTGGAGAAGGCAATCAAGCCAAATACTAAGGTACTGTTCGCAGAGACACTTGGAAATCCAAACAGCGACGTGCTTGACATCGAGAAGGTAGCAGAGATCGCTCATCGCCACAACATTCCTCTAATCATTGACAACACATTCGGAACTCCATACTTGATTCGTCCGCTTGAGCACGGTGCTGATATCGTTGTTCATTCTGCGACAAAGTTCATCGGCGGTCACGGTTCTTCTCTAGGCGGTGTGATTGTGGATGGCGGCAAGTTCGACTGGAAGGCAAACGCAGACAAGTTCCCGACTCTGGCAAAGCCAGACCCAAGCTACCACGGTGCAGTATTTGCCGATGTGGCTGGAGCTGCAGCATTCGTAACGCGTATTCGTGCGGTCATTCTTCGCGATACAGGAGCATGTATTTCTCCGTTCAACGCTTTCATTCTTCTTCAGGGATTGGAGACATTGTCACTAAGAGTAGAGCGTCACGTTTATAATGCGCAGAAGGTTGTGGATTTTCTTGCAAACCATCCTAAGGTTGCCAAGGTTAACCATCCATCGCTTGCTTCCCATAAGGACAATGCGCTTTTCAAGAGATATTTCCCTAACGGTGGAGCGTCTATCTTCACTTTCGAGATCAAGGGTGGCCAGGAAGCTGCTTGGAAGTTCATTGATTCGCTTAAGATCTTCTCGCTTCTTGCAAATGTGGCTGATGTAAAGAGCCTTGTGATCCATCCGTTCACAACAACTCACTCTCAGCTTTCTCCTGAGGAGGCAGAGCAGCAGCACATCACACCTTCGACAATTCGTCTAAGCATTGGAACTGAGCATATCGACGACATTCTTGACGATTTGGCTCAGGCATTCAACAACATCTAAAAGCATTTTGTATGGCACAAATCGAGACATGGAAAGAAACATATACCGTCGATTTCGAACGCCTAACACGTGACTGGATTACGAGATTCTTCGGTAAAGATGCAGTGGAGCCTTTCGAGGTTGGCATTCTGTCAAACCCCAAGCAGCATATAATTGACAATGGTGGTCAGTTGTTCTTTGCTGTAGAGAGCGGCAAGGTACTTGGCTGTGTGGCAGTTATCAGGCATAACGACACAGACTATGAGTTGTCAAAGCTTGCGGTTTCGCCTGAAGCACAAGGCAAGGGACTGGCTTCCGCATTGTTCGAGTCGGCTTTCGACTATGCAAAGTCTGTCGAGGCCAAGAAACTCATAATCGAGTCAAATACAATACTTACTCCTGCATTGGGGCTTTACAAGAAGTATGGGTTTGTCGAAGTCAAGGATTTCGTTCCCCACTACAAAAGAGTGAACATTAAATTTGAAAAGGAATTAAACAATTAAATATCGAAAAACTATGGCAAATATATTTAATAGCGTGACTGAGCTTATCGGTCGTACACCTTTGTTGCGTCTTAACCGCATTGAGTCAGAAGAGAAACTTTCTGCCCGCCTATTGGTAAAGCTTGAGGCATTCAATCCCGGCGGCAGCGTCAAGGACCGTATCGCACTTGCGATGATAGAGAAGGCTGAGCAGGACGGTCTGCTTAAGCAGGGAGGTCTGATCGTAGAGCCTACAAGCGGTAACACAGGAGTCGGACTTGCTTGGGTAGGAGCTGTCAAGGGATATCGTGTCATCTTGACAATGCCTGAGACTATGAGCATCGAGAGACGCAAGCTTGCTGCCGCATACGGTGCAGAAATCGTCCTTACTCCAGGAAGCGAGGGAATGAAGGGTGCCATAGCCAAAGCTAAGGAAATAGTCGAGCAGAATCCAGGTTCGTTCCTTCCTCTTCAGTTCGAGAACCCCGCTAACATAGACGTTCACGAGAGAACAACTGCCGAAGAGATTTGGAAAGACACAGACGGAGAGGTGGATATCTTTGTTGCCGGTGTGGGAACAGGTGGTACTGTCTCTGGTGTGGCTAAGAAGCTAAAGGAGCACAAGTCATCTGTCGAGATAGTCGCTGTCGAGCCTGCAACTTCGGCTGTCCTTTCGGGAAACAATCCAGGTCCCCACAAGATTCAGGGCATTGGCGCAGGTTTCGTTCCAAAGAACTTCAAGCGCGACTATATTGACGAGATTGTTCCTGTTTCCAACGAAGACGCTATAGCCACAGCACGTCGCTTGGGCAAGAACGGATTCCTGACAGGATTCTCTTCGGGTGCCGCATTGTTTGCCGCTATAGAGTTGGCAAAGCGTCCTGAAAACAAGGGCAAGACAATCGTAGCATTGTTGCCCGACACAGGAGAAAGATACCTTTCAACTGTACTATACGAATGATGTCATAATAACACCTAATGTTTGTTCAACCCCTTGAGGGTATAAAGGACAAGGGCATTCCCGAGTGATTCAGGAATGCCCTTGCTTTATGTATAGCTGTCTAATTATTTCTTGACAATCAGCTGTGTGAGGATGTGCTTGCCATCCACTCCGTTAACTACAACCACGTAGTTGCCCCTTGCAAGGTCGCTCACGTTATATGTGCAGTCGTTGTCAAAGTGTCTGACCAAAACTCCGTTCACTGTATAGATGTCAACCAAAGTTGCGTCTCCGTCAGGTGTGTAGATGTGGAACTCGTCCTCGATCAAAGTAGGTGCAAGTCTGATATTCTCGAACAAAGGGTTGTCCAAGTCCGCAGTTTGCGGAGTAAAGACATACTCAAGTCCCCAGAACTGCTCGTCGTTGTTGTTTGAAGACCATAGGATCACGTTCGCACCATCATTCTTCGAGCCTCCGTCAACCGAGATCACCTTGTTCTTCGACCAGTCTGACTTGTTGCTGATCTTGAACCAGTCACCCTCTTTCTTGAATTCCCATTTTTGGCTTGGGTTGTCGTACTCGCTTTCTTTCTCGGTAGTGATAACTGTTCCGTCGTTGTTCACGTACTTGTTGGTAAGCACATTCTTGCTCTCGAACATCTGCATAAAGTATGCACCGTCAGTTTCGATTAGCCTTACATACTGGTCGTTCTTGTTCTCGTCCCTTGTAGCCTGCTTTATCTCTTCGTTGTCCGAGATATACATGACCTTGCCGCTCTTCTTGTTCACTATGCGATATACATCGTTGTTCTTGATGCTCTGGACAAGAGTCGGATATGTAACCGGCTGCTCAGGCTGTGTGTTGTTGTTATTGTTGTTCTGGTTTTGGTTCTGGTTGTTCCAGTTGTTGTTATTGTTGTTCTGATTCTGGTTCTGGTCGTTCCAGTTGTTGTTATTATTGTTCTGGTTTTGGTTCTGGTTGTTATTGTTGTTCTGGTTTCCGCCCTGGTTGTTGCAGGCTGTGAAGGCTATCTTGTTTGCCGAGATCAGTCCCTTGATAAGCTGGCCTGATGTGCTTACATTGTTCCACCTTCCTCCGCCGCATGAGCCTGGTATCAGAGTTGACGAAACCTCTCCGTGGTCGCTGAATGACCAGCAGATCCAGCTTATCTTTCTTTCGTTAAGCCAGTTTATCCATGTTCTTGTCTCGTCGGGGCTGTATGCGTTGTCTCCGGAAGCGTCGCTTGTTCCGAACTCTGTTACAAAAATCGGTGTGTTGTTGTTAAGTGCGCTCTGAGCCTTTTGTCTCAAGTATTCTTTGTGTGTTCCTGCATAGAAATGCAGTGTGTACATAATGTTGGTCGAATTGATCTTGCTGTTGCCTGCCACGTCAACGTCCTGGCTCCAGTTGGGAGTTCCCACGATGATCACTGTCTGGTCGTTGTTGTCCCTGATGGCCTTCACGACATCGTCGGCATACTGTCTGACAGTTCCCCAGTCAACTCTGTTCGGCTCGTTGCATATTTCATAGAGTACGTGCGCCTTGTTGCCGTGTTTTTGAGACATGTATTTCCAAAACTCCAATGCCTCTGACTTGTGTGAGTTAGGGTCTCCAGGTGTCAATACGTGCCAGTCGATAAGGAAATAAATTCCAAGCTCTGCACAAATATCCGCCATTTCATCGATTTTTTGGCGGTATCCGCTCGGGTTGGTCACATATCCTTTTTCCTCGACATACATCGCCCAGCGGAACACTGACACTCCCCAGTCCTTGACCAATGCCTGCAGTGCAGACTTGTTGTAGCAGTTGCCGAACCACTGCGGACCGTGTGTGCTCATTCCTCTTAACTGTACAGGATCGCCGCAGGCGTTCACAAGTTGTGTGCCCGAAACCTTAAGCTTTCCGTTGACTGCCACCGGCGAACCTGCCGGATAGCTCTGCGCCTGGAGTCCCATCGCGCAAGAAAATGCCACGAACAGAGACGCAATAAACTTTTTGAATCGCATTAGATTAGAATTATTGTTAAAGTTTGTTGTGATTAAGCTATTAGTGTGTTTTTCTTTTCCCATTGCCAAAGTAAACTTTGCGCAAGGACAATGCAAAGGTATTAAAATCGTATTTTCAAACTTAACAAAACAATTATAATACTGATTAAAAGGGCTTTTGTTAATTCTTATCCCCTTTTTTG
The DNA here is from genome assembly GCA_045641625.1 of Paludibacteraceae bacterium. Lineage (GTDB taxonomy): Bacteria > Bacteroidota > Bacteroidia > Bacteroidales > Paludibacteraceae > UBA1723. The sequence continues at coordinate 26,015 of JAZUHH010000059.1, read as the reverse complement.
TTCATTGAAAAGAGTCTGCCGTTCCGAATATATTGTTCGTAGATGCACATTTCAACCTTTCCGCACTAAAAAGCCTCTTGTAAAACAACAAGAGGGTCTTGACACGAAGAAAAGGCCTTTTGTAAAACCACAAGAGGGCTTTGTCACGAAGAAAAAGCCTTTTGTAAAACTACAAGAGGACCTTGACGCGAGGAAAAGGCCTTTTGTAAAACCACAAGAGGGCTTTGACACGCGGAAAACCCCAAATGTAAAACCACAAGAGGGCTTTGACACGAAGAAAACACGAAATGTAAAACCACAAGAGGGCTTTGACACGAAGAAAACCCCAAATGTAAAACCACAAGAGGACTTTTCCTCGCAAAAAGTCCTAAATGCGAATCCCCGAAACAGTCTCCAATCGAAATCAGAAGTTTTGGGCAAAAAACAAGGGAGCGTATCATAATTGATACACTCCCTTTGACAATAACCCAATAACTATGTTACTTTATAAGGATTGGGCGCACATAATGTCCCTTATATACAGGCGAACCCCAGTTCTCTTCTTGATTGTCACTGATTTCATCTCTCCATCCGTAATGGTTTTCCCAATAGTAGCCGAAAGGAAAGAACAAAGATTTCTTGTTTGGTCCGATGAAAAGCCAACCTGTCACGCCGTCCCTCTCTACGATCTCGTGCTTGCAATTTTCGTAAAGCTCAAGGAAATCCGCCTGGCTAGGAATTTTCCATGATGCACCCCAGTTTACATATGCAGCATCGAAATCAAGGTTCAATATGTAATTGTTGTCCATTACACCGGCCTTGACCAACTCGTCTTTTTCAAGTCCGTACCATTTTGAGTTCTCTTCTGTGAATGTGTCTTTAGGTGCAGTCTCACCCCAAGCGAAAAGGTTACCGCGGTCGCTGTTCTTGCTTGCACCGACGTTAGTCTCTGCCCACAAATTCTTGCTTGGAAGTCCAAGGTCAACGAAAACGTGGCCGTTGACTTCAGGGAATCTTGTGTCGATGTATGGCTTGTGGCTCTCTTTTCTGCGAACAGGTCTGATTACTCGGCCATAGCTGCGGTTAAGAGTTCCCACGCTTACGCTTTCCTGGCTCAAGTAGATTTGAGCGGCAGTGTAAGTGTCTTCGCCTGAAGAAGCTGACATGTAGTATCCTCTTGTGCCTTCAAGTACGGTTCCCTCTGTGCCTCTCTTGAAGCCGGCGCATGGAAGGAATATGCTGTTGCCGTTCGATCCGGTGAACTCGATACCGTTGACACCGTTCTGCTCAACCCATTTGTGCGAGCATAGGTTTACAAGCTCCCACATTTCCTGCTTGGAAGGCATGCACCAGTCCTCGCCCCAATAAACAGTGGCTGCGTCATACTCCGGAGTCAAACAAAGGTATGAGTCGATGACCCCCTTGCTTCTTAGTTCGCTAACAGATGTGCTGTACCACTTTCCTCCCTGCTGAGGGAAGTTTAGTCCTGCTTCAGTCACACCCCACTGGAAGTAAAGTCCGTTGTTCTCTGGCTTCTTAGCCCCAACATTGCAAGTGGCCCAAAGAGTTCCCGAAGGAAGCCCCAAGTTGACGTACTCGTGCATGAACTCGTTTGAATCAATGGACGAGATTGTTGACATGACCTTCTTTAGGGAGTCAACCTCTCTTCTTAGCTGAGCGATGCTGTTTGCCAAGTCATTGAAACCATATATTTTTGCACCGTTGATGTCGTTGAACGTCAAGCTGTCAACAACGCTTTCAGGGAAGCTTGTGCCGCTTCCGTCCTTCATGATTACGTAAAATTGGCTTTGAGCCATAGTTACGATGTTTGCAACAAGCATTGCAAACGCAAAAAGAAATTTCTTCATATGTATGTTTTGATTTATTTCTTGATGAATTTCACCTTATGTCCGTTGACAATGAGGATATATGAACCCTGTGAGAGGTTGCTGACTTCGACTCTTGTTCCCTGGGTTCTTAGCACTTCGATTCCCTGCATGTTCAGAACTGAGATATTAGCGTCTTCATCGACGCCGGATACAGTCATAAAGTTGTCAACGGGGTTTGGAAAAGTCTGGATGAAGTATGAGGAACCTGACACTCCGCTACCAGTTGCAGTACTGCCAAATTTAATTGTTTCATAGGATTTCAGTCCATCTTTTTTTGAAGCTATTTTGATGCTGCGGACCTCATCGACTTGAAATGTCTGGCTGCTACCGTCGGCAGAGATTCCAATGATTGAGGCAGCAAAAGCCTGGTTCAAAGCGCAGAAGCTCATAGCAATCAAACCGAAAACTTTTTTTCTCATTTGGTAATTGGTATATTTTAATAAATTAATGATGTGTCTTGTATTATTGAAAAGCGATGCAAAATTAGTCCTTTATTTTCTAAAAGCAAAGACATAGATATACATAATTATATGAACCATCCCTAAAAAGAAGCGATTTGTATGAAAATTTCGGCTAAAACAAGCGAAGGTCTATGGTTTAGAGATTGTAACACCAATAAATATAAATGAGAGGCTGAACATTTAAGCACAGCCTCTCATTATATTAATATTATACTAAAGTAGTAAAATGATTACTTTACGTTGCCGACCTTGATTAGGTACTCAGCGATCTGAACAGCGTTCAAAGCTGCACCCTTCTTGATCTGGTCACCTACTAACCAGAATGTCAAACCATTCTCGTTAGCAAGATCCTTACGTACACGACCTACGTAAACATCGTCCTTACCTGCTAGGAACAAAGGCATTGGGTAAACCTTGTTAGCAGGATCGTCCATAAGCTGAACTCCCTCTGCTGAAGCGATAGCCTTCTTTGCTGCCTCAAGGTCGATTGGCTTCTCAGTCTCGATCCAAACAGCCTCAGAGTGAGAACGAAGCGAAGGAACGCGAACACACATAGCTGAACAAGCTGCGTCAGTGTGCATGATCTTGCGAGTCTCGTTGAACATCTTCATCTCCTCCTTAGTGTATCCGTTGTCTGTGAAGACGTCGATCTGAGGGATTACGTTGTATGCAAGCTGGTAAGCGAACTTCTTGACTGTTGGCTCCTTGCCGTCAAGAACCTCTCTGTACTGCTGCTCAAGCTCTGCCATAGCTGCTGCACCGGCACCAGAAGCTGCCTGGTAAGAAGCGATATGGATTCTCTTGATGTGGCTCAACTTCTCAAGTGGCTGAAGAACAACAACCATCATGATAGTTGTGCAGTTAGGGTTTGCAATGATACCTCTTGGACGAACAAGGGCATCCTCTGCGTTGCACTCAGGAACTACCAATGGAACATCATTGTCCATACGGAAAGCGCTAGAGTTATCGATCATTACGGCACCAAACTTAGTGATGTCCTCTGCGTACTCCTTAGAAACACCTGCACCTGCAGATGTGAAAGCAATATCTACACCCTTGAAGTCGTCTCCGTGCTTTAGAAGCTGAACGGTGTACTCCTTGCCCTTGTAAGTGTACTTCTGTCCGGCGCTACGCTCTGATCCAAATAGCACCAACTCATCCATTGGAAAATTTCTCTCTGCCAACACGCGAAGGAACTCCTGTCCTACGGCTCCACTGGCTCCGACAATTGCTACTTTCATTTTAACTGTATATTATTCTTTAAATTATTTTTCGTAATTTTGTGCAAAGTTATGAATAAAGAATGAAAAATTTATTTTTTATATACATTTTATTGTTCCCTATCTGCATTTATGCAAGATTTTCCGACGATTTTTCCGATTCTTCTCTTTCGGAGGAGTGGGACGGCGACCGTTCTTTGTTTGTAATCGACAACAATACATTAAGGCTCGATGCTTCCGGAGACAGTGCTGGAACGGCAACATTGTCATGCGTTTCTGCGGTTTCGGGCAATGCAGTTTGGACAATCAGGGGGAAGATGTCGTTCAAGCCTTCGGGCAACAATTTATGTCAAATCTATCTGATGTCGGATGCTCCTGCTATCGGCAGAGTTTCAAACGGCATATTTTTGCAGTTGGGCGGTACGCAGAAAGACATTTCTCTTAGAAAGGTTCTGGACGGCAGAAAGACGATTGTCGGAAAGTCTGCAGAAAACCGAATAGCCCAAGATACGGTTGCCTTTGAGGTTGTGGTGAGAATGACGGAGGAAAATAAGTTTGAAGTTTTCTCTAAAATAAACAATGAGGAGGATTTGACAAAAGACTTTTCGACTTCCGAAAGCTTTTGGTTCGATTCGCAGTTTTTCCATTTGAACTGCATCTACACGAAGACAAGGTCGAAATCATTCTCGTTCGACTATGTCGGGATAGAAGGGGAAAATAACGCTTTGCCACCTTTGAAGCTCAAGTCCAGCGAGATGGGCGAGAATTCACTCAATTTGGTGTTCAACCGTTCCATAGATCCTGATAATGTCTCGGTTTCAGTAAATGGAGTGAGCGAGACTGACTATGCTGTCGAGTACAACAAACTTGTAATTTTCTCTGATTTTATCGCGGAAAAGGAGTCTGCCACAATCAATTATTCGGTGTGTGACTATTCCGGAAACTGCATTGTTAATCACGTGAAGCTGGAGTCCTATCCTCTGCCGCAAAATGGAGATGTGCAGATAAATGAAATAATGTACGACCCTAAAACCGGCGGTGCAGAGTTTCTTGAAATATATAATAATACTGACAAGACGTTCTCGCTTACCGACATTATGCTGGCGAAGCCTTCAAATTCAGTGTCGAGCAAATATACCTTCTATGTATGCGGGGAAAGCGGAGAGCTGTTGAATCCCCACGGTTATGCTCTTTTGACCAAGGATACATTGTCAGTCTGCGCGATGAACGCTTGCGGAGAAGGCACGAAGGTCTCTCTTTCCAGATTTCCTGCGATAAACAACGAAGGCGGAAACCTGTTCCTGTTCAATAGGGACACGATATTGGTCGATTCGGTCTATTACGACAGAAAGATGCACACTATGCTGTCAAGTGACACAAAGGGAACAAGTCTGGAGCGCAGTTGCGAGAGCGGTCAGTTCTTCTCTTCATCCGGTGCGACTCCTTGTGCATTGAACAGCATCTGCGGAACTGCCGAAGTGTCCGAAGAAAAGGATGAATACGTCAGGATGACAAACTCCGTGATAACTTTCGGCAGTGACAATGTGGAAATAGAGTATGCTTTGCCGTTCGAGAATGCGTATCTGCTTGCAGTGGTCTATGACAAGGACGGTCGTGAAATCAGGAAACTGGCAAGTGAAGAAAAGGTCGATTCCATCGGAGAAATATTGTGGGACGGTACGGACGCTAGCGGCAATCTGCTTTCCGCTTCGCCCTATGTCATTTTCTTGCATTTCTATACAACCGAAAGAAAGGGCGGAATAAAGAAAAGATTTCTTTGCACTATCGGTGCAAGATAGGCGCATTTTTATTACTTTTGCAGTAAATTACGGGTCTTGACAACAAAGTCCCGGACAATGTTAGTTTTAATTAGGCAAAAATTCCTTTAGGAATACAGAAAAGACGAGGATTATGAATTTAGTTCAGGATCTTGCACTGATATTGGTATTGGCTGGAATAGCGACTGTCATTTTCAAATGGTTGAGGCAGCCGGTTATTCTTGGCTATATTGTCGCCGGTTTCCTTGCCGGAGAGGGTACTGACATTCTTCCAACAGTCGAGGACGTTACAGATGTCGAGATATGGGCCAAGATTGGCGTAATCTTCCTGCTTTTCGGATTAGGACTCGAGTTCAGCTTCAAAAAACTGCTCGGTGTTGGAAAGAACGCCCTCATAGCGGCGGCCGTGATAATACCTGCCATGGTTTTGCTCGGATTTATCGCTGGCCAGCTTTTGGGATGGAGCCCGGCTGACAGTTTCATGACGGGCTGCATGATCTGCATGAGCAGTACAATCATTATCATCAAGGCGCTTTCGGATCTAGGACTAAGACAAAGAAAGTTCACGCAGATTATCCTTGGAGTTCTGATATTCGAGGATCTTGCCGGAGTGGTTATGATGGTGCTTATGTCGTCGTTTTCGGAAGTTTCTGGTGCGCAGACCGGAGTTCTGTTGTCAATCCTTAAGCTTGCATTCTACCTGGTGCTTTGGCTTGTTTGCGGAATTTTCTTCATTCCTGCCATCCTCAAGAAGTTCAGGGGAATGATGAGTGATGAGACAATGCTTATCGTAAGTGTAGGTCTTTGCTTTGGAATGGTGTCCTTTGCCATCAAGGTTGGTTTCTCTGCGGAGTTCGGTGCCTTTGTTATGGGTAGCGTGCTTGCAGAAACAGTTGAGGCTGAAAGAATAGAAAAGCTAATGTCTCCGCTAAAGGACTTGTTCGGAGCAATCTTCTTCATCTCGGTGGGTATGATGATTCGACCGGAAGTGCTTTCCACATATTGGGTGCCGATTGTTGTGATAAGCTTTACCGTTGTTGTCGGACAGATGATATTCGGAACAATAGGAACTCTGTTAAGCGGTGAGAAACTCGAAGACGCTGTGCAGGGAGGTTTCTGTCTGGTGCAGGTCGGTGAGTTCGCATTCATTGTGGCAAGTGCAGGTACTGAGTCGGGACTATGCAGTGCGTTCCTTTATCCTGTTGTGGTCGCAGTCAGTGTGATAACGATATTTGTGACTCCGTTCATGATGAAGCTTGCGCCTTCGGCTTTCGCCGTGATACAGAAAAAGATACCGGAGAAGTGGCTCCATACCTTGGACAACAGAACTTCCAATGAAAAGAGCGACGAAACAAAGAGCGTATGGAAAAGTTTGCTTTTTTCGTTGACTGAGATTCTTGGAGTCTATGGAGTGGTCAGCACTGCCATAGTGGTAATAGCAAGCGGTTATCTGTTCCCTGCGCTTATGGAGATTGAGAACTCTGCGTTGGGAATTTGTATCAGGGTATTGTTCCTGATAGTCATAGTTCTGCTTTTGTCTCCGTTGCTTCGTGCCATAATGGTCAAGAAGAACCATTCCAAGGAGTACAAGTTCCTTATGGCGGAAGGAAGATGGAGTCTGTTTGCAGTCATGGCCCTTACAATTTCCAGGTTTGTGGTGTCTGCGGCATTCCTTTACTTTACAGTGCATTCCGCGTTCCCGAGTCTGAATCCGATTGTGCCTTTGCTTATTTCCTTCGGATTGTGCTATCTGTTTGTCAAGGCTCGCGCCGTGAAGTATTATTCGATACTCATCGAGCGCAGATTCTTCCATAACCTGAACATGCGAGAGTATGAGAAGCAGAAGGAAATAGAGAAAAGGAACATTTTCAAGAACACATCATTGTCAAAGAGTTTGTCCATCCATGACCTGCACTTGTCCGAATTTGTTGTCGAGGCGAATGCTCCATGTATCGGAAAGACGCTGATTGAGCTAAATTATCGCAACGTTTATAACATTCAGATCGTTTCCATAATCCGCGGAAAGAAAAGAATCAACATACCGGAGGGTAGGGAAATGCTTTTTCCTGAGGACAGATTATTAGTCTTGGGTACGGACTCAGACATCAAGAAGCTGACAGACGAGTTTGCAGACAGGACTGAAGGATTCCTAGAGAACAATCCGGTAAGCCTGGAGCAGATAGTAATCAAGGAAGGAAGCTCGCTTGTCGGAGAGACAATTCTTGACTCTGGAATAAAGGTCAAGGCCAAGTGTCTTGTTGTAGGTCTCGAAAAGCATGGAGTTTCGCTTATTAGTCCAAGTATCAAGACAAAGTTCGAGGTCGGTGATATTTTGTGGGTTGTAGGAGAGAAAGAGGGAATAGATATGATTAAGCAGGATAACATAAAGGAGGAAGCGTTTGATGAAAAGAAATAAAGTATATGTTTCGTCGTATGGTGCCTTGTGTGGTCTTGGTGCAAACCTGAACGCGTGTGTAGAATCCATCATAGCCGAAAGGTCCGCAATAGTTCCCGATGCAGAGTATAGAATGTCTTCGGGAGCAAGAATGCTTACTTCACGAGTAAAGGAAGACTGGATAAAGCCGCTTTCATCAGATTTTTCACGCCTTGAAAGAATGATGATCACGGTTTTGGAGGAGGCGAATGTCGGCAAGGTGGATTTCTCTTCCAAGGATACGTTGTTCATATTCTCTACGACAAAGGGCAATATCTCTAAACTTGGAGAGGTAGCAAACAATGAATTGATCTATAATCTTGCCTGCAGGGTTGTTTCGTACTATGGCAATCCCAACAAGCCTTTTATTATTTCAAATGCTTGCATTTCCGGAGTTATGGCTTCGCAACATGCATATTTTTCGCTTTTATCGGGGAAATTCAGTAATGCAGTAGTTGTCGGAGGTGACGAGTTCTCCAAATTCGTATCTTCCGGCTTTGACAGTTTTCATTCGATGAGTGAACAGCCTTGCAGACCTTATGACAAGGACAGGGACGGACTTTCTCTGGGAGAGGCAGTTGCAGTTGCCGTCTATACAACTGACGAGTCAAAGTCGGATGGAAGCGGACTCATGCTTCTTGGCGGAGCTTCAAGCAATGATGCAAATCATATTTCCGGGCCTTCCAGAACAGGAGACGGTCTTGCCGCTACAATGACCAAGGCTATGGAGATATCCGGATTGTCGTCAGCCGATGTGCCTTTGGTTCTGGCGCATGGAACAGCCACTTTATATAATGACGAGATGGAGTGCAAGGCTTTGGCCCTTTCTGGATTGCAGAATGCTGAACTTGTAAGTCTGAAGGGCTATTTCGGACACACACTAGGAGCTTCGGGTTTGCTCGAGACTGTCCTTATGCTCGACATGATGAAGAGGGGAATAGTGCCGAGAACTCTTGGTTACACAAACAACGGACTTTCTCAAGAGATGAAAGTCACCAAATCAACCGAACACAAGTCAATCGAAGCCTTCTTGAAAAGTGCGTCTGGTTTCGGAGGCTGTAACTGCTCCGTTGTGTTTGGCAGGAAGGCAGGTGAATTCTCTTCAGTAGAGAGCAGCACTGTGAAGATTTCGACTAAAGCGGAGATTAAGAGCAATCATGTGTCTTTGAACGGAGCCAAAGTTTTCCAGTCAGAAAATAACGATGAATACGCCGATTTTATTCGTGCCGCGTTCAAGAATATATCTTCAGAACCATACATGAAGTTCGCCAAGATGGACGATTTCTGCAAGCTAGCCTTGACTTCGGTGGAATATCTTGGAATCAATGGCGTAGAGAACACAGCTCTGCTACTGCACACCAATTCGGGTTGTATTCATTCCGACCTAAGGCATTTGGAGAATATCTCGCAAGGAGCGGAGAATGCTTCTCCTGCTGTGTTCGTATATACTCTGCCAAATATCGCACTCGGAGAAATAGCCATAAGGCATAAGTTCAAGGGCGAGAACCTGACGCGTATAGTGGAATCTTTTGATGAGAAGGCTCTGATGGATGACGCGACAACACTGCTTGACAATGGTGCAGATATTGTAGTTGCAATGTATGTGGATTACTTTGACTCAACTTGCTATTCAGCAATTTCCAGTGTGGTTTCAAGGGAATAAAAGCACATTTTTCAAGACAGAATCATTAAAATTCACTCATTCATTTGTAAAATAAAGACAAAATTATAGCTCAAAGTTATTTTGAGCTTTTTTTGTTCATTCACTTTGGGCCTTATTATTACCTTTGCCTTCGTGCTTAATTAATACTATGTATTTTAACTTTATTAACTGATGAAAACATTTTACAAATTAATGGCAATGGTTGCGCTTTCGGTTTCGTCTGTTGCATCCTTTGCTCAGCTTAAAGGTAAAACTGCGGTCGAGCTCCGTGATATGATGGGAGCCGGTTGGAATGTCGGCAACTCACTGGACGCTTATGGTCAGACAGGATTGGCTGTAGAGACTTCATGGGGAAATCCAAAGGTTTCGGAATGTATCATAGAAAAGGCATATCAGGCAGGTTTCAGAACTCTTCGTGTCCCAGTTTCTTGGGGAGGCCATATCTCTAGCCAGAACGGTTTCCAGAGCTATATAGACCGCCAGTGGCTGGGTCGTGTCAAAGAGGTTGTGGACTACGGTTACAGCAGAGGCATGTTCGTTATCCTTAACATTCACCATGATAACGGAGCTGACAACAAAAACACATGCTTTTTCCCTACGAATGCGCAGAAGGACAAGTCTGTGAAGTATGTCACAGAAATTTGGACTCAGCTTGCAGACTATTTCGCAGACTATGACCAGCACTTGATTTTCGAGACATTGAACGAGCCACGCCTTGTTGGAGATCTGAACGAGTGGTGGTTCTATCCCGTTGACAATCCTCAGCAGTCTCAGGTTCGTGAGGCTATTTCCGTTATCAACGACATGAACCAGGCAGGAGTTAACGCCATCCGTAACGGAAAGGGAAATAACAATGACCGTATGATTCTTGTTCCAGGTTATGCTGCTTGTCCAGATGGAGTTGTTACTTCTTTGTTCAAGGTCCCTAATGACCCTACTCCGAACAGAATAGGTCTTGAGGTTCATGCCTATCGTCCGACTGAGCTTTGTTTGACAGGAGACCGCAAAACTTTCCAGGAGTCGGACCGCCAGACTATCATCAATGAAGTTTTCGCTCCTCTTTCTCAAAAGTACGGTAACACTAATATCCCAATCATTATTGACGAGACTTCTATTGCCGACAAGGGACAGGGAACTGAGGAGAGATTGAAGTGGATCAACTGCTACTATTCACTTGCCAAGGAATACAAGATGCCATGTGTTCTTTGGGATAACGGTACAACTTGGCAGACATATCAGCTTGGATTGACTCAAGGTTGGTCGGATCCAAATGTGAACGGAGAGTGCCACGGATTCATGAACCGTAACTCTTGTCAGTGGACTGACCCAACTTTGATTAACAAGATCATTGAAATTATTGGTGTTCCTGTAACTACTGCTTTGAATGTTATTGCTAATGATGTCAAGGTTTATTCTGCAAACGGAACACTTTACGTATCGGCTGACAACGAGATTGACCGTGTGGTATTGATCGACATGAACGGCCACGTTTTGAAGGACAAGATTGCCGACTCCAACTCGGTTGAGTATAATGTTTCAGATGTCACTCCTGGAGTCTATGCAGTTTACGTAGAGACTCAGGGCGGAAACAAGGCTGAAATGATTATGATCAAGTAAAATTGGGAATATACGCCAAATAGGAAGGGACGAGTTCTGCTCGTCCTTTTCTTGTTTTTTGCATTAAGAGTTTCCAAGACATCTATTGCCAATAGTGTTTGGGACTTATAGTCAGTTTTTGGAGCGGCGAAAGAATGTTTTTCTGACTGATGTTTGTCCTAACAATGGAATACAGTTCTGTAAATGCAGTTTTGTTCGTTTCCGCTTTATTTCATAGAATGTCAGTTCATTGGACATTAACTTTTTCATCAAATAGTCTTTTTCGTACTGTGATTCCGGTATTTGTGGCTTGGGAAATGAAAATTTGGACTACAGTTTCTTTTGTATAAAATCAATAAAACCATTATATTTGCCAAATAATTAAATAATTCATCTATGAAAAATTTTAAGCAATTAGCATTGGCAATGTCGCTTGCTGCGGCTACTTCGGCATCTGCCTATGATTTTTCTACATATTCAAGCCCTTACGAGTCTTCGGACTATCGCGAAGCTCTGAACATGGGTCTTAAGTTTTTTGGTGGCCAGCGTTGTGGAGACACACACAACTGGATGTTGCATGACAACAAAAGTATTAGCAAGAAGTCTTGCCATACCAAGGATGGACAAGGCTCTGTTAATGGAGGTGCAAACGGAAATTATGACTTGACAGGAGGATGGCACGACTGCGGAGACCATATCAAGGTCGGTACTACAATGGGTTATGCCGCAGTGTCTTTGCTTGTAGCTTATGATTTGTGGCCTAAGGCATTCCAGGATAACTATGACGAGAACTATGGTGCAAAGAATGGCATTCCTGATGTCCTTGATGAGGCAAAGATTGCTACAGACTATTTTATGAAGTGTTTCCTTCCAGGTAACCAGTTTTGCTATTATGTAGGTTGTCCTGGCGATCATAATGTATGGATGACTTCTTCCAGACAAAGTATGCAATCAGTTGAAAATGGAGGAGATCCCCGTCCTGTTTGGACTGCTTCTGATATGGGAGGTCCGCAGGCTGCTAACTATATTTCTGCTCTATGTCTAATGTCTATGCATTATCCGGACAACGAGTATAAATTGAAGTGTCGTGAGGCAGCGATTGCCGCTTATCCTTTTGCTAAGGCTAATAAGAGTCAGCATGCTCCTATTCCTCAATTTTATAGTAATCCTAATACGGAATGGACTGACGAGCTTTCTCTTGCAGCAATTTTGCTTTATAAATTGACAGGAGAAGAGTCATATTTGAACGATGCAAAGCAGTATATGGCAGGTAAGTGGGAGAGTAATTACCCACTTGCATGGGATACAATGACAGACTTTGTTTATTACTACTTTGCTACTATTGATCCATCTCTTGACAACGGAGGTGGAAAGAAATATGTAGAGATGCTTTATGGAAACATCTTCAAAACTGATGCCGCACACATAAAAACAGGTGAAAACTCTTCTAATGGTTTCCCTTATTATTCAAGTCGTTGGGGAACCAACAAGCTTGCGCTTGGTGGAGCAGTGGTTTGTGCTCTTTACAAGAAACTTGTTGACGATGGTGTGGTCACTTGTTCAGAATCAGACTTAATAAAGATAAACAATTACGTCACTCGTATCGTTGACTATATTATGGGTAATAACGAGTTCAACCATACATTCCTTCACGGCTTCAAGGGAGATATGACATTCCGTATTCACCATAGAAATGCAATGGGAAGAAACGACAATCCTCCAACTTATGTAAAGAACGAGTGTGATTATATGTTTGCAAGTGGTGGTGTAATCGGAGGCCCTAGCGGAGTAGGTCAATTTGAGAATGTTATTGAGGGTGGAGCAAGCTACACAGAAACAGAGGGAGGTTGCGACTATAATGCTCCATTCGTGGCTGCCATTGCAAGTATTGCAGCGCAAGTTTGTCCTGATTTAACATCCGTAGATGATGTTGAGGCTGTGTCAATGAATGTTTATCCGTCTGTATTCACTGACTACATCATTGTAGATCCTGTAGTTTATGGCGGAAGCAGTGATTTGGATGTAAGGGTGATCAATTCACTAGGCCAGACAGTCTTGGTTGACAAGATTACATCCTACAGTCCGGTTGTGTTGAACACTTCGTCTTTGGTCAATGGAGTTTACATTGTCAAGGTAGGAGACCAGTCATACAAGGTAGTAAAATAAAAACTTTTTAACTTATACTGAAATCACACGGATACAGCTATCCGTGTGATTTGTTATTGATTCTTATTGCTATGGAATACAAGTCGTTGATCGACCTTCATACTCATACAGTTGCGAGTGGTCATGCGTACAGCACGTTACAGGAAATGGTTGCTGCCGCCAAAGAAAAAGGATTGAAAGTGTTGGGAATAACTGAACACGGACCCCGTATGTACGGTTCGTGTACCGAGATTTATTTCCAGAATCTTGCCATTATCCCCCGTCAGTATGGAGACTTGAAACTGATGGTCGGTTCAGAGATGAATATCATGGACGAGCGGGGTAGTGTGGATTTGACGGATGGACTGATTTCTCTTCTCGATATCAGAATTGCCGGTATTCATAGCCGATGTTTCAATTATGGCAGTGAGGATGTTGCTACGAAAGCCATCTGCAAAACGATGGAAAGGGGCGATATTGACATTATTTCCCATCCGGTAGATAGAAGACACCAGCCTGATGTGAAAGCTCTTGTTGAGGCCTCTAAAAGCACCGGTACACTCCTTGAACTTAACAACAGCAGTTTGCGTCCAGAACGTGGAAAACCCTATGCCAGAGATAATTTCAAATCTTTGATTGAGGAATGTGCCAAAGAGAATGTACAAATCATAATAGGCAGTGATGCCCACATAAGTTATGATGTGGCAGGACACAGTTATGCCTATGGACTTGTTGAAGAAGTCGGATTCCCTAAAGAGCTAATCTTGAACTTGCGTCCAGATGATTTTCTTTCGTTTATAGAAAGCAGAAGAAGTAATCAGCAGTAGGATTCCATACATAACTATAGTTAAGGTTTTCATGAACAGGAAGTTACTCATTATATCTATATCTATTGCTCTTTTGCTGTTATGTCTTTATTTCCAGTATTTTGTATATATTCCGGGTAATGAAATATATCTAACGCAGTTAGGGAAGATTGCAGACAAAGTAGTCTTGATTTTGGAGTTCCTGATTGGTATAGTATTTTATTGTCTTGTCGAAGTGAAATACATAAATGTAACGATGTTTGTCTTAGTTGTTGCAGTATTTGCTGGAAACATCATATTCTTTCTTCCCAATTATATATCAGATTTAAGAGACAAAGAAATCGACAAAGATCCTTATGTGACTATTGGAATAGTTGCTAAATTAGAATATGCAAGAAAAATGGATCGTTATCGTGTCTATTATGATTTCAAAGATTTGGAAGGTTCTACTACCAGTTCACTTTTTCATTCAGATAGAATATATAGACGGTCCGATACCTTTTTAGTTATCTTTAGTGGCCAGCATCCGAATGCTAATAAAATTTATAGTGAGCGACCACTCCCAAAAGAAATCAACCAATACAAAGACGGACCTAAACCATTGCATTGAATATTTCATGTCTTTGCATAGAAAAAATTAGAGGCCACGCGAATCAACTTCGTGTGGCCTCCCATCTAATAGTTATGGAGAAAAAATTATTCTTTGATTAGATTGTTCGCTTTTTCAAGAGCCTCGTTAATGTTAGAGCAGATGAACTCCTCTCCCACTACCTTGTGCATTCCTGCACGATATAGAGTCTCGCGAACATGTTTATTGACTCCGGAAAGGATTACCTTGATACCAGCCTTGTTTGACTGAGCGCAAAGCTCCTGAAGATTGTGCATACCTGTTGAATCAATGAACGGAACCTTTCTCATTCGGATGATTCTTACCTTTGGAGTTTCAGCAACGGAACTCATCACATCCTCAAACTTGTTTGCTACACCAAAGAAGTATGGACCGTCAATCTCGTAAACGCCAACTCCTTCTGGTACTGTTAGCTTCTCCTCATGAAGCTGGAACTCTGAATTGTCATTAGGGTCAAGCTCGTTACCGAATACGCGGATTACAGAAGCCTCGTTTGTACGGCGGATGAACAATATAAGAGCTAGAAGAAGTCCAATCTCGATAGCTACTGTAAGGTTGAAGATTACAGTAAGAATGAATGTAGTGATAAGTACAGAGAAGTCTGACTTAGGGCTCTTTGAAAGAGATACGAATGCTCTCCATCCGCTCATGTTATAGGATACCATAACAAGTACCGCAGCAAGACATGGCATTGGAATAAGCGCTATGTACTGACCTAGGAACAAAAGAACTCCAAGAAGAACAATACAGTGAATGACACCAGCTATCGGAGTCTTTCCGCCATTGTTGATGTTTGTCATTGTTCTTGCGATAGCTCCTGTTGCAGGAATTCCACCGAAGAAAGGAACAACGATGTTTGCCACACCTTGACCGATAAGCTCTGTGTTTGAGTTGTGCTTGTCTCCGATAACACCATCGGCAACCATTGCACTTAGCAAACTTTCTATAGCTCCCAACATTGCGATTGTAAATGCTGCAGGGAAGATGTTTGCAAGATAGTCCATGAATGTCTGGTTCTCTGCCAAAACAATAGAAGGTAGGCGAGGTGCAGGAATGCTATCTGGAATCTCGTAAAGGTCTCCGATAGTTTGAATGCTTTCGCACATACCGTTGTTCTTAAGTAATACGACACCGATAGTTGCAACGATTATGGCAACAAAAGAACCAGGAATCTTCTTGGAAATCTTTGGTGTGAAGATGATGATTAACAAACTGACAACAGCAACTATTGTAGTTGTAATGTCTATGTTCTTGAAATTCTCAAAATAAAAAATCCACTTATCAATAAAGTTTGAAGGAAGATCCTCAGAGTTTATTCCTAAACCAAAGAAATTATTTATTTGTGTAGAGAAAATAGTTACTGCGATACCTCCTGTGAAACCTATGATAACTGGATAGGGAACAAATTTTATAATACTACCAAGCTTGAAAAGACCAAGAATAACAAGTATGACACCTGCAATGATTGTTGCAACCATTAGTCCTGGCAAACCGTAAGTCTTAATAATTCCTGCAATGATTACGATGAACGCACCTGTAGGTCCTCCAATCTGCACCTTTGAACCTCCAAGAACTGCAATGAAGAATCCTGCAATAATCGCTGTGATAAGTCCCTCTGCAGGTCCAACACCAGAATCGATACCAAACGCAATTGCCAATGGAATTGCCACAATACCTACTACGATACCAGCGAGTACATCGGCTGTTAATGTGCCTTTGTTGTATCCTTTCAGGCAAGAAAGAATTTTAGGAGCAAATACTGCTTCCTTTGATTTTGTTCCCATTAAATTTGAGTGTAAAGACTTTGTTTTTTGTAATTGGGCGCAAAATTAGTATATTTTTATGTTATACAACAACTTTTTACTTCTTTTTTAGCCGATTTGGAAAAAAAGATTAGCAAATTGATATATTTTTCCATGCCTATCACACTCTAAATGGATATCTTTGCACTTAATAACAATAAAATAATACTGCAAAAATGAGCAATAAGCTATTTGGTACATTTCTAGGGCTAGGAGTAGCTTTCCTTTCTTCATGTGGAGGAAATACTAGCTCAACATCTGCTTCTTCAGATAATTCTGAGAGCGAGAAGACTTCAGAGTTCAAGCTTAACCGCGGAGTAAATCTTGACCACTGGTTGAGCCAGCGTGGCGTAGGTGTCGATATTGACCCTAACTACATCACAAAGAAGGATTTCGAGAAGATCAAGGAGATTGGTTTTGATTTCGTTCGTGTTCCTATCGAGGAGCAGCTTATGTATAACGAGGATTTGACTCGTCGTGACTTTGCTTTCGCTTTGCTTGACAGCGCTGTTAAATGGTCTGCAGAGCTTGACCTTCGTATGATATGCGACCTTCACATCATTCGTTCATTCCACTTCAACAGCGAGAACGGAGAGAAGAACAGTTTGTTTGAGAGCGAGGTTTCTCAGGACAACTATGTAAAGGTTTGGTTGGATCTTCAGAAGTTTTTGAAGGAGACTCCAGAGGACATGGTTGCTTACGAGCTTCTTAACGAGGTAACAACTCCAGATCCAGACAACTGGAACAAGTTGATCGCTAAGGTTCATGCTGCACTTCGTGCTAACGAGCCTACTAGAAAGATCATCATCGGTTCCAACCATTGGCAGATTCCTTCTACTTTCCCTGATTTGAAGGTGCCAGAGGGTGACAAGAACTTGATCTTGAGCTTCCACTACTACAATCCTAATGTAATCACTCACTACCAGGCTTCTTGGGCTGAGTTCAAGGACTACAAAGGTGCAATCCAGTACCCTGGTGATGTGCTTGTAGATAAGGATTATTTCAAGTCTATCTCTAACGACACTCTAAGATCTATCAGAGAGGGTATGTGCGGTGAGTGGAACGCAGAAAGAATGGAGAGCGAGATCATCATTGCAAAGCATGTTGCCGATTCTCTTGGTTTGCCTTTGTTCTGCGGTGAGTTCGGAGTTTACCCTTATCACATCGACAAGGACATGAGAGTTCGTTGGTACGAGGACTGTATGTCAGTATTCAGAAAGAACGATATCGCAGCTTGCCACTGGGGTTGGAAGAATGACTTCCCTGCAGTTGACTCTGCTTCTCTTCAGGCTAACGAGATTGCTCCAATCATTGTAAAGTAATCCTGTTTGCAAATAAAGCATATAAAGCGAGCCGAAACGGCTCGCTTTTTGTTTGTATAGTCTGCTCCCATGCGAAATTTTTGTAAAAAATAATTGAAAAAGTTTGCAGGTAACAAAATTAGTATTACTTTTGCACTCGCAATCGGGACATGTCCTATCGCAATGGTGAGATGGGTGAGTGGCTGAAACCACCAGTTTGCTAAACTGACGTACTCGCAAGGGTACCACGAGTTCGAATCTCGTTCTCACCGCAAAGTTAGAGAGACTAAGAAATTAGCCTCTCTTTTTGTTTTCAGTCAAGATAAAATAAGGAGTATGGACACATCCATACTCCTTTTGCTTTATTTGTATTACTCCTTAGTTAGTTCCTCAAGATACTTCTTTACGTTGTCCCATTCATAGAACACTCCCGAATATCCTTTGACAGGAAGTTTTACCTCTCTCTCGTTCAGAAGGAACTTGACAAGGATTGGCTTCTCTTCTTTGGATTTTGACTTGAAGAAGATAATCTGCAGATTTCCAGCCATAGGGATAACCCTATAGTCCTGCCAGTGCTTATGCAGAGTTTCTGCGTCTTCGTATTCATTGCCCACGCCGTCAAGATTTAGCAGGCTTACTAGTGGAAGAAGCCCTGTATCGTGGCCGAACATTAGGTTAGCCTTTATGTCCTCATTCTCTGCTTTCTGTACATCATCTAGGAGTTTCTTTATCAGTTTTGATGCATGTTTGTTGCCTAGAGCTATGTCTTTGTACCAGTATATGTTCTGTTTCTGCCATTGCTGGGCCATTTCATCCTCTGTGAATAGTTGCATCAGTGTGCAGTGCTTTTCGTCCATGTCCTCCACATCTACGCCCTGCAGTGAAATGACCATGTAATAGAGGACGCGGACAAATTCGCTTTCGTTCTCGACCTTCCCGTTTTTGAATATTCGTTTGAACATGTCGCCCTTGTACTCTCTGTTGGCGTAGAAGCTTTCAAGGTTCTTGACCTTGTCTCCTGTTCCGACTGTCTTGCCAAAGCTTATGAATTCCATATACTTTTTGCTCGCGTCGGCATTGATCTTCAAGTTAGGATTGTTTGCAAGCAGTTCTGATGTGAAGGCATTCATGCTAAGCACGCATCTTACTGATGTTGAGCTTTTGACTTCTATTTTCGAGTCATATTCGAATAGAGACTGATAGTTGGCGTACATTCGTTTTGCTATCCCCTTGTGTTGCGATACGCCTCTCGGAGTCAGGTCTCCGGCTCTCTTTTCAGCATTTTTGCAGATTTTCTTTATGTCCTCGTAAAGCTCCTTTCCGAATGGAGTCAGGTTCTTTGTACTGTCTGCCTGATCAAACTGCTTCAGAATGTATTCGTAGTCCTCCTGGCTATAGTGGTAGCGTGAGCCGTGTCTGCCATAGTGCCAGATGTAGTATGGTTCGTAGTTTTCTGGAGCCTCACTCTGCTTAGGAATTGCAAATTTCCCTGTTACATCGTGATTCATTGTCTTTACGCAAGCCACGTAATCCACATAGTTTGAATTGTAATAGACGTTCCCTGCCAGAGCAGAAGCCAAACTGAAGAATGTTGAGGCCAGTAATATGTTTAATCGTTTCATTTGCCGTTGAATTTTGAATTCCTTGTCAAAATTATGCAAATACAATGAAAGAAGCAAATGTAGAATGTCCAAAACGCTACAATATAGCTCTATTGGCTTTATACAAGTTATTCCGGCTTTTGTTTTAGTATGGGAATTCTTTGGTAACGAATAGATATTGTCTTCTTTATTATGTTCATGAGAGTTTTGAGTTTTCAATTTCTGTTTGCCTTGTCAGGTTCCCATAAAAATTATTCGAATAAGATCTTGTGTCTTTGGCATATCTTTTCTCAAAAGTAAGTTCGAATTCAGGTTATGTGGTATTATAATTGGTAGTTTTTATGGCTTCTGTGGCTCTTTTATGCTTTGCTTGTGGATATATGGGAATAGCTGATTAAATTCTCCCTTGATGGCTGTTTCTTGCTGGAAATGGAAATAAAAAAGAGGTGTGAGAAATCACACCTCTTAAACTATCAACTGCGATAATGGATTACTTTACTAGCTCAAGAGTATCCTTTGCAATCATGTACTCCTCGTCAGTAGGAACGATCATTACAGTAACCTTTGAATTTGGCTTAGAAATGATCTTCTCCTCGCCATGAACACCCTCGTTAGCTGCAGGATCGAAATCAATTCCTAGGTACTCGAAGTCCTTGCAGACCAACTCACGAATAGTTCCCTGGTTCTCTCCGATACCTCCTGTGAATACCAAGATGTCAAGACCGCCAAGAACAGCTGCGTAAGAACCGATGAACTTGCGAACTCTGTAAACAAACATGTCGCGAGCAAGAGTTGCACGCTCGTTACCAGCCTTGATTCCAGCCTCTACGTCACGCATATCCTGAGAAATACCAGACACACCCTTCAAACCGCTCTCCTTGTTAAGGATGTTTGAAATTGCAGGGATGTCAAGCTTCTCGCGCTCCATAAGGTAAGTGATGGCACCAGTGTCGATGTCTCCGCAACGAGTACCCATTACAAGACCCTCAAGTGGAGTAAGTCCCATTGATGTATCTACGCTCTTTCCGTCCTTGATAGCAGAGACAGAACCACCGTTACCGATGTGGCAAGTGATCATCTTTGTTCCCTCTGGCTTCTTGCCAAGAATTTCAAGAGTACGGGCAGAAACGTATCTGTGGCTAGTTCCGTGGAAACCGTAGCGGCGAACTCCGTCATTCTCGTAATACTTGTATGGAAGAGCATACATATATGCCTTTGAAGGCATTGTCTGATGGAATGCAGTGTCAAATACAGCAACCTGAGGAACACCTGGCATCTCCTTAGTTACAGCCTCGATACCCTTTAGGTTAGCTGGGTTATGAAGAGGAGCAAGAGGGGCGCAAGCCTTGATATTAGCGATAACGTCATCGTTAATAAGAACTGACTTGTTGAACTTCTCGCCTCCGTGAACTACACGGTGACCAACAGCCTCGATCTCTGATAGGGACTGGACAGCACCATTCTCCTTTGAAGTAAGTACCTCGATAATAAGCTCAATACCAGCAGTATGCTCAGGCATGTTCTTCTCAATAATTTTCTTGCTGCCATCCTTTGCAGTAAACTTCAAGAAAGAGTCAGGCAAACCAATCTTCTCTACTACACCCGAAGCTAGAGTGTTGTTAGCCGGCATGTCGATAAGCTTGTACTTGATAGATGAGCTACCGCAGTTTAGTACTAAAATCTTCATAAAATATAATGTTTTATTAAAATTCTAAAATGTTGTGTGCTATATATGAAAAAGAAGGGCGAAGCTTATAAAGTTTCGTCCTCCTTTATTTTTTCTATATTAGTTCTTTGCAGCAATAGCCTGGTTTGCAGTGATTGCAATCATCTTTACTACATCCTCTACGCTACATCCTCTTGAAAGGTCGTTTACAGGAGCAGCAAGACCCTGAAGGATTGGGCCTAGGGCCTCAGCACCGGCAAGACGCTGAACCAACTTGTATCCGATATTACCTGCGTCAAGAGTAGGGAACACTAGGACATTAGCCTGACCAGCTACTTCGCTGCCTGGAGCCTTGCTCTTTGCAACGCTTGGAACAAGAGCTGCGTCAGCCTGAAGCTCAGCATCAATCTTGAACTTGTAGCCAAGCTCCTCTGCATACTGGTTAGCCAAGTTTCCTGCAGAGATAACCTTGTCAACAACCTCGTGCTTTGCACTTCCCTTAGTAGAGAAGCTCATGATGGCAACCTTAGGATCGTCGAAACCGAAGATGTCCTTTGCTGTGCATGCGCTTGTTACAGCGATGCTACCAAGCTCCTCGTCTGTAGGAACAGGAGTTGCCGCACAGTCAGCGAACAATAGCATACCGTCGTGACCGTAAGTCTTCTCCTTAAGAATCATAAGGAAGGCACCGCTAACGCATCTGCATCCCTTCTTAGTCTTGATGATCTGGAAAGCAGGGCGAAGCACGTTTCCAGTGTAGTTCTTTGCACCGGCAACCTCACCGTCTGCATCACCAGCCTTGACAAGAAGACAAGCAAGATACAAAGGATCCTTAACCAACTCAACAGCAGCCTCTGGAGTCAAGCCCTTGCGCTGACGAAGCTGAAGAAGAAGGTCGATGTATTTCTGACTGTCTGGATTGTTCTGTGGATCAATGATTGTAGCCTTAGAGATGTTGTTCAAGCCATACTCCTTAGCCAACTTGTTTATTTCGTCTGCATTTCCAAGAAGGATGATGTCAGCAACACCCTCAGCAAGAATCTGGTCTGCTGCCTTGATTGTTCTTTCCTCAGTTCCCTCTGGAAGCACGATGCGCTGCTTGTTCTGCTTGGCGCGTGCTATGATACTATCTAATACTGCCATATTTCTTTTATTTTATATCCTTTTTATTAATTCATGTCAACTTTTGCAAACTGGATGAAAATCACACCGCTGCTTGTTGAAACTTCGTAGTCCACTCCTAATGAAGTCTTCAGGTATGTATATTCGTTGCTTCTTACAAATCCGTTCTCCTCAAGCTTTTTTGCGTAGCGAGCCCATTCGCTGTCTCCGTCCTCAACACCATTGATCAGAATAATCAACGCGTCTCCCGAAGAGGTAACCTGTGCCGAAGAGTAACTTCCAGAGAACATAGGGAATTCGTATAGCCAAGCGTTTTCTCTGCATAGAGCATTCCAGCTGCTTGTATCCTCATCATCCTCTTCATCCCAAATTTCACAGCTGGAGAAAGAAAATGTTGTGAACAAGGCAAAGACAGCAAACAAAAGTTTTCTAAACATAATCCAGTACCTTTAGTTTACCTTGAACTTGAACTGAACTTTAGAAAGATCCTCGTTAGCCTTGACAATCTTTTCCTTTAGTCCTGACTTGTACTCGGCAAATTTCTTTGCCAACTCGTCATCAGAAAGAGAAAGCATCTGAACGGCCAAAAGTCCTGCATTCATCGCTCCGTTGATGCCGACTGTCGCAACTGGGATTCCAGGAGGCATCTGGACAATAGAAAGAAGTGCATCCATACCATCAAGGGTTGAGTTGATAGGAACACCGATCACAGGAAGAGTTGTCTGCGCTGCGATAACACCTGGCAAAGCTGCTGCCATTCCCGCTGCTGCAATAACTACCTTAACACCTCGTCCTGCTGCATTCTTTGCGAAATCTTCCACCTCACTTGGTGTGCGATGCGCAGAAAGAGCGTTCATCTCGAAAGGAATTTCAAACTGGTCAAGCACCTTAGCAGCCTTCTCCATAATAGGAAGGTCGGAAGTGCTACCCATGATGATACTTACTTTTGGATTCATTATCTATTTCTTTTGAACTTTTGCAAAATTATTGTTTTTTCTGAAAAACTCCAACAAAAATTGTAATTATACACATTGCAATACTTGTTTGACTTCTTCAGCGTCTTTCTTCAGTTGTGATTGAAGTTCCGAAACTCCAGAGAATTTCATGCTTCCCCTTGTGTGGTCAATAAACTCGACTATCACTTTCTCTCCATAGATATCTCCCTCGAAATCAAAGAGATTAACTTCTATAGACTTGTGCCCAGTGTTTACGGTAGGGCGATTTCCGATGTAGAGCATGCCTTTCTCCCATTTCTGCTTAACAAGCACTCTCACGGCATATACTCCGTCTTCAGGGATCAGCTTGTCCTCTTCATCTGTCTTGATGTTTGCAGTGGGGAATCCTATTGTCCTTCCCAACTTGAAACCCTCGGCAACCGTTCCGAACATGAAGTATGGGTGGCCAAGATACTTGTTTGCCTCCCTTATGTTGCCTTGTTCCAGCTCCTTGCGGATGACAGTGGAGCTGATATTCAGGTTAAAGTCGTTCGGAGAGACTCCAAGCTGTCTGACTTCTATCCCAAGTTCATTTCCGTATCCGGCATAGTCATCGAAAGTCTCGGTGCGGTTGTGTCCGAACCTGTGGTCGTATCCGACAATCATTCCGACTACGTTGTATCGTTCTTTCAGATATTTCATGAACTCGTAAGCCGAATAGCCTGATATGTCGGCGAAATTCTCTATTATGCAATAGTCCGACTTGCAGTTGTGTTCAAACAGCCATATCTTCTCCTCCAGCGTCGTAATCAGCGAAGGCTTGTAGTCTTGTTTGAGAACTGCGCGCGGATGTCTGTCGAAGGTCAGAATTGCACTTTTGACTCCCTTCCCGCTCTCTTCTTGAGCCCAACTGTTCACAGCGTCAATCAAGTAGAAATGTCCTAAATGAAGCCCGTCAAAGAAACCGATAGTCAATACTACAGGCTCGTTGATGGTGCTATTTCGGACAATACTCGACATTGTTGCTTTTAGAAGTTTGGAAGCATGTACTCGTTCTGGTTAGCAAAGATGTTGTCAATGCTGTTGATTTCAAGGAATGTGTTTCCTGTTCCGACCTTCTGGCTGCCGCTCAAGTAAACCACTCTGTCAGAGAACTTTAGGAAACCCTTCTCGATAAGCATCTTCAATGCGGCAAAGAAGTAATGTCTGTTGTCCTCCTTCGCTTCCTGATAGATCGGCATAACTCCGTAAGACAGAGCAAGCTGGCGGATAAGCGGCTCCTTGTAGCATATTGCAAGCACAGGAATGTCTCCGCGGTAGGCTGCGATGAATCTTGCTGTGCGGCCTGTGAAGCTGTCAGTTAGGATAGCCTTTGTGTGAAGAAGCTCGGCCGAACGTGCCGCCTGCTCCGAAAGGTACGAAGGAATGTCGTTCTCTCCGTCCATAAGCGGAACCTTGATATCATTATCCTTTAGCTTTGTCTTTTCAGCCTCCTCAGCGATTTTGCTCATTGTTGTGATAGCCTCGATAGGGTACTTTCCGTAGGCAGTCTCGCCGCTAAGCATAAGAGCGTCAGTGCGATAGAAGATAGCGTTGGCGATATCTGTAACCTCGGCACGTGTTGGGCGAGGGTTCTTTATCATTGAGTGAAGCATCTGAGTGGCAACAATTACCGGCTTGCGGGCCAACACGCACTTGCGGATCAATACGCGCTGGATTCCAGGAATCTTCTCCTGAGGAACCTCGATGCCAAGGTCTCCGCGGGCAATCATTACTCCGTATGCTGCCTCAAGGATTTCGTCGATATTGTCAACTCCCTCCTGGTTCTCGATCTTTGCGATGATCTTGATCGGGCTGTTGTGCTCGTCCAGAATCTTCTGTATGTCAAGAACGTCCTGTTTGCTGCGAACGAAAGAGTGGGCGATAAAGTCAACACCGTGCTCGATTGCGAACAGGATGTTGTGCTTGTCTCTTTCTGTCAAAGAAGGCAGGTTGATTCTTACGCCAGGCACGTTCACGCTCTTGCGGCTGCCAAGCGATCCGTCGTTCTGTGCCTCGCAAAGCAGGAACTCGTCGTTCTTGCTCAATACTTTGACGTCAATCTCTCCGTCATCGAAAAGTATATGGTCATCTACCTTGACATCTGCAACGAAGTTAGGGTAGTTCACATATATTGTGTCCTTGTTTGAAAGCTTTGACGCGTCTCCGTATATCTTTACGACATCGCCGCTCTTTAGTTCGATTTTGGGCTCGTAGTGCTCAGCCAAGTTCTCTCCCTCGACTACTGTAGTACGAACCTCCGGACCTTTTGTATCCATCAGGATTGCTATCTCCGGAGAAACAGCGCGCACATTGTTGATGATTCTCTGGAAGCCCTCGTCTGTGATGTGGGCGGAGTTCATACGTGCTACGTTCATTCCTCCCTGCCATAGCTGGCGGATAAAGTCCACTTCGCAACGGATGTCGGAAATGGTGGCGATGATTTTCGTTTTCTTAGCCATAAAATTCAGTTTGTCTTGATGTGTATATGATTAATCTTCCTTTGTCTTTTCCTTGTCAAGCTCGATCAGTGCCTCTACGGCCAGCCTGTACGAGTCCATGCCGAAGCCGAGAATTGTGCCGAGGCAAGCGGCAGTAAGGTATGACTTGTGTCGGAACTCCTCTCTCTTGTGAGTGTTCGAGATATGAACCTCTATCACCGGGCACTTGATTGCGCGGATTGCGTCGGCAATGGCTACAGAAGTGTGTGTGTAGGCGCCTGCATTCAAGACGATTCCGTCAGAAATGAAACCTGTCTCCTGAATTGTGTCTATCAGTTCGCCTTCGATATTCGACTGGTAGTATTCTATGTTTACATCCGGGTAACGACTTCTAAGTACCTCAAGATAATCTTCGAATGACTGGTTACCATAGATGCCTGGCTCTCTCTTTCCCAAAAGGTTGAGATTTGGTCCGTTGATGATAATGATGTTCATAATACGTAATCGAA
>JAZUHH010000058.1:0-35445 GCA_045641625.1 Paludibacteraceae bacterium | reverse complement strand
GACAAGATAGTTATTACCGATGATATTTATTCTTTAGTAACAGAAGACACTAAAATTGATAAGACTCAAAGGAAAATCTTTGAACAAAATGGTGCGCTACTGGGCGATGAAACACTCTTTAAAGACATCAAGCGAGTAGAGGGAATAATGGTGTTCTATGAGAATCCTATTGAGAATTATACAAATATCGTTAAGGACAATCCAGATTCCTCTTTTTATATCGCCTCACCTACAGACGAAACTATTGAGAAAGAGTTTTGTAAAGCTATAGACAGAGCTTTTGATGTAATGTTCTCTTCAATAAAACCTGAACAGCAAATAGTTATTCCATTAAGTGGAGGATATGATTCTCGTTTGATTGCTTGCGAGGTAAAGAAAAGAGGATGGAAGAATGTTCTTGCCTACACTATGGGCAAAGACATTGAAGGGGAGCAGAATATCGCAAAGGAAGTTGCTAGCAGATTAGGTTTCAAGTTCGTACAAATAGACTTTGAAAAGGTAGTCTCTCAAGGTGAAGTCGATTCCGTATCTTCGGATTTGAAGAAGTGCATTGACTTCGTAGGTCAAGGTCAAAACTTTGAGTGGCTTGCAGATTATTATGCTATCAAGTATTTGCGTTCTATGGAACTGCTTGACGATAGCGCAGTATTTGTTCCAGGCTTTTGTGGTGATGTTAATGGAGGTTCTTATCATAGGAAGTTGATGCTTGGTTGTGAAACCTCTGTTTTTGATTTGTTTGAAAAACTTATAGCTTTGCGTTTCGAGAGAAGCAATCCCTTTAATCTGTTCCTTTACTATAAGTTGTGTTTTTCTGTGAATGACACATGGAATAGCATGAAGTACTTTATGGAGCAATACTTACCTAACAAAATTCTTAATGCATGCAGAGTTCCTTTTTATTTTGGTTACGAAGTCAGACTGCCTTTCTTCAACAGATATTTTCTTGAGTTCTGCTATAAATTGCCGGTCAAGTACTTGAAGAAAAGAATTGTCTATAACGAAGTTCTTATGAAGTATTATTTTGAACCTTACGTATGCTTCAAGAAGAAAGAAACTCCAAAGTCAACTTATGTCAAGCAGTATTTAAAGTCGTATATTAAGGCACTCCTACCTCGTTTCATACGTGTCAGAAAAAAGAAATATGTTGATACTGTCCAGGAAATTTACCTTGCAACCGGAATGAGAAAAGGACTGGTTGACAGAGGAATAATGAAGGATATGGACGATTACCTGTCGGCAAACGAGGTCATGTCTCGATACTTGCTGACGAGGTTGAAAGAAAGATTAGTGAAGGAGGGTTGAAAAACTCTCCTTTTTATTGTACCTTTGCCAAAAAGAAGATAACATGATAAACAAACAGTCGCTTTCTCAAACAATAGATTATGTAAGGTTCCCTTTGATAGTGTTAATCATCTTTATACACACAGGGATAGAGCCTTTTTCGGCAGAACTTGGTTATACAAGGTTTAATTATTTGCGTCATTTTGTTACGGATGAGCTTGCTTGTCTTGGAGTTCCCTTGTTTTTCTTTATATCGGGTTTCCTGTTTTTCTATAACTGTGAGTTTTCTGGAGAAGTTTATAGGAAAAAATTGAAATCCAGAGTAAAGTCACTGCTTATTCCCTACATTATCTGGAATTTGGCCTATGTGCTTTTGAAGTTCCTGTCCGAGTCGTTTACTTCTGTCCATGTCGAGTCCACTATGGTCAAGGACTACGGATTTGTTGATTGGCTTCAGGTGTTCTGGGATGTTCGTGGAGGAAATCCGATAAACGGGCCATTGTGGTTTGTCCGTGACTTGATCATGATGACGTTGCTTTCCTATATGTTCCATTATTTGATAAGGAAGCTGGATTTCATTGTCCCTTTTCTTTTGCTGTTGTTTTGGGTGTATGATGCGCCATGCTTGCCCCCATTCTCGTGGCAGTGGTCTTTCTTTGTTTTTGGAGCGTACTTCAGCATTACAAAGAAGGATTTCATTTATACTGACACCAGAATACTTGTTTATATGACTTTGATGTATTTCGCTTTTACTTTATACTCAACTTATTGTGGTGCAGATTTTTATCTTCACAAGTGGGATAGAGTTTTCGGTATCTTTTGTGTGTTTGGATGGGTATATAAAGGTATAGATAGCAGAAGAGTAAGTGTTAATAAATTTTTGACGAAGAGTGCATTTTTTATATTCTGTTTTCATTATTTGTTCGAGGAGAGAATAACCATGACACTGATGAACAAGTTAGCTCCGGTGTCAGAGTCGTTGCTGTGTGTAATTTATTTCTTAGTTCCTTTAATAGTTGTTCTTGTGTCGTTGTTTGTATATTTTCTTATGTCAAAATTTATGCCAGGGTTGAGCGCAATATTATTGGGCAGCAGAAAATAAAAGGATGTTGTAATAAAATTTATTTTGACAGGGTTTTTGCAAAAGTGAAATTCGTTTCTTTTTGGTTCTTGATGGAATTTTAAAAAACAAATTGATGTTATGAATTGTTTGAAGGCCAATTGTGAAATGTAAAAACGACTATAAAATAGTTTTTGAGGCTTTCCCTCTTTGAAAATTTAAGATAAAATCGTTTTGCCTACAGATTTCGATTATAAAATTCGAGTGCGAGTTTGTTTGTGTTAATAATTGTTAATGTTTATCTCGTCTCAATATAAATGTAGAAAGAATATCGTTTCTTTTTGTATATTTGCAACATAATTAATGTTAAAAGTTATGGTAAAGAGGATTATTGCGTCATTGGTTGTATTGCTTGGAATACAGTGTTCTGCGCAGTCGGTAAGTGGAAAAGTAGATGGCTATGATTATGTAGATTTAGGGTTGCCAAGTGGTTTGAAGTGGGCAACTATGAATGTAGGAGCGTCAAGTCCAGAAGAGTGTGGAGACTATTTCGCATGGGGCGAGGTAAAAACAAAAGATAGTTATAATCTTGATAATTCTATCACTCTAAGAGAAACACCATCAAAATTAGAGTCAGCCTCTATTATAGGTAAAGATGGCAATCTAACTGCACAATATGATGCAGCATCGCAGAATTGGGGTGGTAAATGGAGAATGCCGACAAAGGCTGAGTTTGACGAATTGTTTAAAAACTGTACTTGGACATGGACTTCAATAGGTGGAGTGAATGGATATAAAGTAGCAAGCAAGGTGGCAGGTAACAACAACTGGATTTTCCTTCCTGCCGCTGGCATCCGCCTTGATACTTCTAGCGAGGGAGTGGGCTCTCTCGGCCTCTACTGGAGTTCTACTGTGGACGAGAGCGGTAGCAACTACGCTTACGTCCTCTACTTCAGTTCGAGCAGTAAGTACACGAGCAGCGACATCCGCCGCTACAACGGGTCCACAGTCCGTCCAGTCACAGAATAAAGTGCCGGGCGAACGCCCGCGTCGGATTATTGGATTATTTTGTTATAAAAAGGCAGGGAGCATCATTTGATGCTCCCTGCCTTTATGCTGTGAAAAACTTTTAATAGTTTCTGTTGTCCTCTCCGTCAAGGAAAACGATTTTTGGTTGGAAATTTTTTGCTTCGTCAGTTGTCATTATTCCGTATGACATTATGATGACAACATCACCAATCTGAGCTTTGCGAGCAGCGGCACCATTCAAACAAACAATGCCAGAACCACGCTCTCCGGGGATGACGTAAGTCTCAAGTCTCTCTCCGTTATTATTGTTGACGATCTGCACTTTTTCGTTAGGGTACAGACCTGCTTCATCCATCAAATTTTCGTCAACAGTCACGCTGCCGATGTATGAAAGCTTAGCCTCTGTTACTACAGCGCGGTGTATCTTTGATTTCATTACTTGTATGAACATTGACTCTTAGTATTTGATGTTATCGATTAGTCTGACATCGCCAAGATATACAGTTATACAACCCACAGGGTAAGAAGTCTCTTTCCAGTCAGAGATAGGCTGAAGTGTGTTGCCGTCAACAATCTCGTAGTACTCAACTTCCATTCCGTCGATAGCGTTGATAGTGTCAATAACCCATTGCTTAGTCTCTGCTACGTTCTTGCTGTTCTTGATATTCTTGCTGTCGAACAAAGCTTTAGAGATACCGACTGCAGTCTTTTTCTGTGAATCGGAAAGACGAGCATTTCGGCTGCTCAATGCAAGACCACTCTCTTCACGAACGATTGGACAGCCTACAATCTCAAGGTCATTGTATCCATATTTGCGACACATTTCACGGATGATTGCTAGCTGCTGGAAATCCTTTTCGCCGAAGTATGCCTTGTTAGGCTTTGTGATGTCGAACAGTCTTGACACAACCTGAGCAACACCGTTGAAATGTCCTGGACGCATAGGACCTTCCATTACTTTGTCAAGCGGAGTGAAATCGAACTGGCGTGTATCTGGATATGGATAAATCTGATCAACTGTTGGGGCGAAAGCGATGTTAGCGCCAAGGCTTTCAAGAAGCTTGCAGTCAGCTTCAAGAGTTCGTGGATATGTGGCTAAATCGTTAGCGTTATTAAACTGAGTGGGATTGACGAACACACTCACGATGCAGACGTCATTCTCTGCAACGCACTTTTTTACGAGGCTTGCATGGCCGTTGTGGAGTGCTCCCATTGTAGGAACAAGACCGACAGTCAAACCTAATTCCTTGAAGAAGGAAACGGCAACCTCTAACTCAGATGTAGCACTTATAACTTTCATACTTACTGTCAATTTTGTTGCTTGCTGCTATAGAATCATAGCAGGTTATGAATTTTGTGCAAAAATACTATAAAAAAGATATTTATCAGCATATTTTTTTATTTTCCATTTCCAAAAATGCGATATTTTTCGTTTTTTTATGTATATTTGCAACGTTAAAACCCAGATTTGGGACTAATGCAGATAACTAAATGTAAAGAATGGGAGCATTAAAAGTATTATACATTTCACCAGAGGTTACTCCATATTTGCCTTCAAACGAGCGCGCTGACATGTGTCGCTACTTGCCTCAGGCAATTCAGGAAAAGGGTAAGGAGATAAGAATATTTATGCCTAAGTTCGGAAATGTTAACGAACGCAGAAACCAGTTGCACGAGGTTCAGAGATTGTCGGGTATGAATATCATTATCGACGACACTGATCACCCTCTTGTGATTAAGGTTGCTTCTATACTCAAGGCTCGCATGCAGGTGTATTTCATTGATAACGACGATTTCTTTACCCGCAAGAATACTGTGGCTGATGAGAACGGTGTCGAGTATGAGGATAACGAGGACAGAATCTTCTTCTTCATGCGCGGTGTGTTGGAGACAGTGAAGAAGCTTCGCTGGAGTCCGGATATCATCCACTGTCATGGTTGGGTGAGTGCTCTTGCTCCGCTCCTAATCAAGAAGGCTTATTGCACAGACCCATTCTTCAAGAACACTAAAATCGTTTATTCCGTATATAACGACGACTTCAAGAGACCTTTCAGCGCAAGATTCGCTGAGAAGATCAAGATGAACGGCATAGAGGACGCAGACCTTGAGCCTATTGCAGGCAAAGAGGTAAGTTTTGTTGATTTGACAAAGTTCGCCCTAAAGTTCTCTGACGGAGTAATCGAGGGAAGCGAGACTATCAATGCGGAGTTGAAGGAGGCTGTTGACTCGTTCGGTGATTTGCATTTGGGTTATCAGGGGGCTGAGTATGTTGATCCGTACAATGCTCTTTACGACAAGATCGGAGAAATCGAGTAATCTTACTATATTTTAGATTTAGAAATGTTGAACAAGTTGAGAAATTTTGGTTTTCTCTTGTGCGGTGTGCTTGCACTTTCGTCATGTAAGGATGACGATGGTGTTGGACTAAGCATTCAACCTGATGAAGATATATTGAACACTTATTCGGGAAGTGTGAAGGTGAAGTCTTCTACTTCCAGTGTGGATAGTGTTCTTTCAAAGTCGTATTATTTGTATCTTGGACAATATACTGACAAGAACTTTGGTATTTCCCGTTCCGAGTTCATGACGCAGATAGACGGAAGAATTGGAGGTCTTTCTCTTCCTGATACTACAGTTGCTCCGTCTTCGAAGTATAATGGAATACTTGCATCCATCCTTAATTCTTTGGACGAGAAGTACGGAGATATAGAGTCCATCACATCTCCTTCAGATGTCAAGTTGGATTCGATTAGCTTCTACATTCAGTATAGTGATTCGTACTTGGGAGATTCTGTTTCTTTGCAGTCAATATCTATATATGAGCTGAACAAGGATCTTCCTGTTTCAAACAAGCAGTTTTCTAATGTAAATCCTTCAGACTTCTATTCAGAGGATGGCTTGTTGGGAAGTCTGACATATTCCATCAAGGGAAAAAGGACAATTCGTGTTGCCCTTCCTAATGAATACGGAGAGAAATTGCTGAAGTCATATATCGACAACGCATTCTCTTCTCAGGAAGAGTTCTCCAAGCAATACAAAGGTTTCTATATCAAACATTCGTTTAACGAGGGTGCTATCATAAACTGTTCCAGTGTCGGCATTCAGTTGTATTACTCATACGATGCTGACATCAAGACTAAGTACGAAGGAAGAGACACTGTAGTCAGAGCTTCGAAGTTTGAAGTTGACGGACAAAAGATAAATCCTTTGATATCAAGTTTCGTCTTGGCCGCAAATAAGGGAGTGGAGCAGATTAACCTGTTCTCTCATCCGGATTTGGCAGAGAAGTTGGAAAATGAGTTGAACAAGAAGGAGTTGTTCTACTCATACACTCCTGCAGGTCTTTATGGAAGCATTTCGTTGCCTTTCGATGAGGTGATGGCAAGCGTTAAGCAGAATGCCAAGGACACTTCAATGGTAATGTTCAACTCTGCCAGACTATGTGTACGTGCCAAGTATATTGATTGGGTTACGCGCTATAGCAAGTCGCCTAACAAATATATGCTTTTGATTGAGCGTGACAAGATGATTGACTTCTTCTATAACAACGAAGAGGAAGATTCACAGAATTCGTTTGTAGCTGTATATGACAGTACTCAGAATGTTTACGCTTTCGACTTGACTCGTGCGGCACAAATGAAGCTAAAGGGAGAGAATACACTGAAGGATATGGTATTGGTCCCTGTTAGTGCCTCTGTGGTTGACAAGAGGTATTTCTATAAGCAGATGCTTTCTCCGACTGCAACAATGTTCTATAGTGACCAGGCGGTTGATTCGCTTGCGCCTTTCTTTGACTTTGTATATACAGAGAGAAAGTAAATTTTGAGCAGAGAAATAAATATAAAAGAGAAGAGGTCGAATGTTTGACCTCTTCTCTTTTTGTTTTGTTTGACTGTGTAGTCTTGTCAACCTTGTTAAGGTTCCCTAGAGCCTTGCCATTGCTTCGGTTGTGTCTTCTCTTGTTGCAAAACCGGTGAAGCGGACGTAGCTTTCTCCTCCGGGGCAGAAGCCTACGCCGGGAGTGCATACCACATTGTGCTCATATAGGAACTGCTCGAAGAATCTCCATGACGTTACACCTTCCGGAGTCTTTACCCAAACATACGGGGAGTTTACGCCTCCCACAACTTTAAGTCCTTTGCTAAGAAGTTTGGTGCGTATGATTTCGGCATTCTTCATGTAGTATTCTGTTCTTTCCTTCAGCTCTTTCTGCCCTTGAGGGGAGTATAGCGCTTCGGCAGAGCATAGCGTCATATATGGCAGTCCGGAGAATTTTGAAGTCTGCTTCCTGTGCCATATTTTGTTCAAAGATATGCTTTCTCCGACCTCGGTATAGACGAACACCTCCTTAGGAACGACGGTGAACGCAAAGTCAGTTCCCGTATATCCTGTTGTCTTTGAAAAGCTTCTTAGCTCGATTGCGCACTTTTGAGCTCCCTTGATTTCGAATATCGAGTGGGGAACCTTCTTGTCCTGTATGTAGTGTGCGTGAGACGCGTCGAATATTATCAATGTCTTTGTTGAAAGGGCGTATTTGACCCATTTCTTCAGCTCGTCCGTAGTAAGTGTTGTTCCGGTCGGATTGTTCGGAAGCGAAAGATATATCACATCTACACGCTCTTTCGGAGGCATTGGCGAAAAGTTGCACGACTCGTCACAAGGTATATAGACAAGGTTGCTCCAATGCCCGTCTCCCATTTTCGCTCCGGCTCTTCCGTTCATTACGTTGTTGTATATGTATGCCGGATAAGATGGGTCGAACACTCCGATAATGTTGTCCTTTGATAGGAAGTCGGACACTTCGGAAGCTGCGTTAAGTGCGGAATCGTTTATGAACACTTCGTCCGCGCCAAGCTTTATGTCTCGTGCCTCGTAGTCTGTCTTGAGTATAAGATTGATCAGCTCCTTAGTTCGGGAAACTGTATCGGCAGAATGTGTACTGTTCATGTCTGCCATTTCCTTTACACTGTTAAGCAGTGCGTTTGATATTTCGTTTTGCAGGATACAGCTTGCATCTCCTTTGTCAAGATGGATAACCTTGTTGCCCGAAGCAGGTCGGGTAACCTTGAATATGTTTACCTTTTTGTTGATTTCGGCAAACAGATAATCTTCTGGAAGCTTTAAGTAATCTTCGTTAATTAGTGCCATCTTTTTCTATGCGTTGTATGTGATAAGAATGCTCATTTATTTTCTGTAGATGCAAGTTTAACTATAATAATGACATATTCATAATTTTTTCTACAAAATGACTACAAAAGTCGATAAAAAAATTCAGATTTGTTGCTCATAAATCGTAGCCCCAAGGGTTTTTCATTCCTTGACTTTGTTTTTCCGATTGGCTCATAGTCAAATTTATTCAATTTTTTGACAGTTAAATCGGCAGATACATTCCTTTCAGTCAGCAACAAATGTAATGTTCTCTCATTATTTCTTTATGCCAAAAATCAAAAGATATTTTGTCTGCTGAATACATTTGGAATGAAAATAAATCCTTTTGAAAAGAGGTCTGGGAAAATAATATAGTTTCTGCTGAATATCAGTTCTATGACAATATTTATAATGTAACTTCCCTGATAAAACTTTTCGAGTCTTGTACACTTTGAAAGGGAAATGTTGTACTTTGCCGAAAAATGATTAACTTTGCACCAGTAAATTGCTTAACAATGAAGTATTTTCTTTTAACAATAGTATTGGTAGTCTCATCTTTTGCTTTCGCGGCGACGAATACAAGTGAGCTTTCAATCATATCAGTGTCAGCCGACGGAACTAATGTTACGGTGACATTGAACCAAATTAAGAAGCTGATGTTCGGAAATAGTCCATCAGGTTCCGTTATTCTTGCTCATGACAGGAAAGGACAGATTGTGAGCGGAAATGCAAGAAAAATCTATTTCAGAAATATTCCCGTAGTTCCACCTGTGGACACAACGATAGTACCACCTGTAGATACAACAATCGTTCCACCGGTTGACACAACGATAGTTCCACCTGTGGACACAACGATAGTTCCACCTGTAGATACAACAATCGTTCCACCGGTTGACACAACAATTGTTCCACCGGTTGACACAACAATTGTTCCACCGGTTGACACAACAATTGTTCCACCGGTTGATACGACAATCGTTCCACCGGTTGACACAACAATTGTTCCACCGGCAGATACAACAATCGTACCTCCGGCAGACACTACAATTATTCCGGATATTGATCCAGAGGAGCCGACAGTTCCTGAATTCAAGTACGAAGGTCCTGTCGTGGCGTACCCTAACCCAGTATCGGACTACTTGACCATTCTGGGGATCAAGGAAGACACATACGTTCGTGTTTACAATTTGAACGGAAAACTATGTATAGAATCGCTGGGTAGCAAGGTTGATGTGAGCAGATTGATCAGGGGATCGTATTTGCTCCGAGTCGAGGACTGTGATATGATGTTTATTAAGAAATAATTCATTCATGATATGATAAGAAATATACTCTTGAGTTTATTCTCGTTGTTTGTTACATTGTTTGTCTCTGCACAGGAGAACTATTATATATGGCAGGGAGGAACTGCGTACCAGTTCGATGCGACAAAGACAGACAGTATAGATTTCGATGCTCCGAAGGAGACTATGTTCTCTTTGGGAGGAACTGGTTTCATCGTCATCGAGCAGGGAGGCATTGCCACACTTGATTTCCAGAGTGTGCCGGCTGTACTGCTTCAGGACGTGGTCTGGACAAGTAGCGACAACAATATAGCTGTTGTGGCAAACGGTGTAGTGTTCGCCAAGAATGTCGGAGTAGCGACAATAACTGCGGAGTCTAACGGAATGAACTCACAGCGTACAGTCATTGTAAAGGACATGACAAGCGGGCTTGAGTCGATCTCGTTTGCAGACACAACAATCTCGTTGAATACATACGAGCTTCGCCAGCTTATGCCGGTTATCGTTCCGTCTTCAATCCCCGCTTCCGGTGTCAAATGGAGTTCTTCGGACAAGTCGGTTGCCGATGTGGTGAACGGTGTAGTTGTGGCAAAGGCGGCAGGAACATCTGTAGTGACAGCAAAACTAGGAAAGCTGAGTGCCAGCGTAGAGGTTAACGTGTCTTCTCCGGTTTCGTCAATAACATCAGACGTGAAGAAGTTGAGAGTGTCAGTCGGTGACAGCATAGCATTGAGCAGTCTGGGTGTCCGCTTGAGCTCTGGAACCCAGTCGGAAGTTTCTTATTCGGTTTTGGAGGAGGACATCGCTGAAATAGCAGGCGGTTATCTTGTTGCAAAGTCTCGCGGTACAACATTGTTGACTGCATCAATAGGAGCAGAGTCAATAGGTATCAAAGTTGAGGCCTATATTGGCAAGTATGAGCTTGTTGCTCTAAACTCAGAGGTTACAATGCAGATGGGCGAGGTGCTTCCTTTGTCCCAGTTCGGCATTTCTGTATCTCCGGCAGATGCTGAGTACGATCCTATTGTTTGGAGCTTGGAGGGAACTAGTGCAATGATTTCTGCCGAGTCTGTTGTGGCAATAATGCCAGGCAGGGTAACGCTTACAGCAACGAGTGGAGAAAAGAGCGTCTCGATAACAGTAAACATCAAGCTTAAGGCGACAGAGATTACTGCTTTGAATGCTCTTGATATGGTTGAGGGTAATTCTATGGACACTTCTGCATTGCAGGTTAGAGTGCTTCCTGTTGGAACGACTGATTCGATAAAGCTTTCTTCGTCGGATAATTCAGTTGTGACTATTTCAGGAGGAATGATTACTGCATTGAAGGAAGGTTCTTGCGACATCACAGCTATGGCAGGAGACCTATCGGTTGAAATTGCAGTCAATGTCAAGCCTTTTGCCAGACAGCTTACATTCAATACTGATTCTATAAAGATTGCTAGTGTCAATACATTAGGAATCAATGTGGTTAATGCTTTGGGAGTTAAGGTGTTCCCGGCAAATGCTGCGCAGAACGTGGCTGATTGCATCTGGACAGTTTCGGATGAGTCTATCGCCAAAATCGTCTTCAAGGAAGGCAAACCTTATGTAGTGCCAGTCGCAGAAGAGGGCGAGACAAAGATCGTAGCTACATTGGGAACTCTTTCCGACACTGCTGTCGTCAGGGTATTCGTCGCAACTTCGTCAATCAATTTCGACTCTGATCCGTTGGTGATGGCAGAGGGAGATGTCTTGCCGTTAAGCGAACTTAATTTGGTTGTGCTTCCTCAGAACAGCAGTGCGAAGGTAAAATGGACATCTTCGAACGAGGAAGTATTCATTTTGGACAACGACAATGTTGTTGCCAAGAAGAGGGGAACTGCCAAACTGATAGCAACTTCCGGAGATTTGTCTGATGCTCTTGACGTGACAGTTTTCATCCCAGTCGATACAATAACATTGGCTAAGGACGAAATAGAATTGTTTACTGGAGAGGGCGGTTTGTCCGTATCCACTCTTGGTATGGCATACCTGCCAGCAAACGCTGACGATGCGGATGTAACATGGTTAAGCGAGAATCCAGGTGTGGCTAAGATCAAGACAGTTCTTGGAAACATTACAATACTTCCTGTGTCTGTAGGCGAAACAAATGTAGTCGTAAAAGCCGGAAGAAAGCAAGCCTCTGTAAAGGTTGTAGTCAAAGCCTCTGTAGAGAGCGTCAACATTGTTCCAGACACAATCATAATACCAAAGAATGAAGAACGAGACTTGTCTTTGTATGAGTTGGAGATTCTTCCTGCAAATGCTTCCTACGACAAGGTAGAGTGGAGCATAGCAAACACAGAGATAGCGGAGATTACTTCTGAAAACAAGATAAATGCCAAGAAGTCAGGAGAGACAACAATCTCTGCAACAATAAATGGCAAGACCGATGTCGCAAAACTTATTGTCAAAGTTGACGTGGCAAGTGTAACCCTAAATACAGAAGCATTGACAAAGGAGATAGGAGAGTCTTTCGGTGTGAATTCTCTTGAGCCGGTAGTCTTGCCTCTAGACGCTACATTCCAGACAATAGAATGGAGCAGCAGTAATACGGATGTCGCCGAGATAAAGACTGTACTTGGTTCTCAGGTAATCAAGTGTATAGGCGGTGGAACAGCTACAATCTCAGCCAAGTGCGGCGAGCAGGTTGCTGTCTTGAAACTTACAGTAGTGGTTCCTGTCGCTTCTGTGTCGTTCGAAGAGAGTGTAGTAAAGGTTAACAAGGATTCTTCATTAAATGTCAGCTCTATTGGCTTGATAATATCTCCTTCAAGCGCTACTGACAAGAATGTGGAGTGGAAGATTGAGAATACTGACATAGCTTCGCTTGATTCCGAGTCAGGTTCAATCAAGGGATTGGTTGCCGGAACAACAAGTCTGACAGCTACAGTCGGAGGAAAGTCAGCAACAGTTCCTTTCAAGGTTGTGTCTCCGCTTACGGGATTGAACTTCACAGAGGAGTCTTATTCAGTATTTGTTGACGAGTCTTTGACATTGGATAAATTGGTAACAGTCGCTCCAGAAGACGCATCTGATTTTGAGTTGGTTTGGACAGTCAGTGATCCAGAAGTGGCTGAGGTCGTTACTGCAGAATCTTCTAAACAAACTGTTCTAAAGCCAAAGAAGAGCGGTGAGCTAATGTTGTCTTGCTCTTTCGGATCAGTCGAAGCCACTGCGAAGGTGTCAGTCCTTATTCCTTTGAAGGCTATTGGACTTGGCATGGAAGCTATAGACGTTAAGAAGGGAGAGACAATAGACATCGAAGATCTGCAGATT
The DNA here is from genome assembly GCA_045641625.1 of Paludibacteraceae bacterium. GTDB lineage: Bacteria > Bacteroidota > Bacteroidia > Bacteroidales > Paludibacteraceae > UBA1723. The sequence goes on along the minus strand of JAZUHH010000058.1, from coordinate 22,344 downwards.
GTCTTTACTCCGGATAGCGCTTCCAACAAGTCTTTGGTATGGACATCAGCTGACGAGAGCATTGTCAAGGTAGAGCTGATGGAGGAGACCGGAGAATATGTCATTAAAGCTGTCGATGGTGGTTCGACAACTCTTACTGCGTCGCAAGGAGATTTGTCCGCTTCTGTTACTATGAATGTTACTGTTGAGGCTGAGGATATAGTTGTTCCTTCAGAGTTGGTTGACATGGCTCTTGGATCACAGTTGTCTCCTGCTGACTTGAACATTTCAGTCGTGCCAGAGAATACAGCCAATAAGATTGTTTCCTACACAAGTTCAGATGACAATGTGGTTAAGGTTGTTTCAGTCTTTGGAACGACAATCATCACTGCCAAGTCTCTTGGTGAGTCAACAATTACTGCAACTTGTGGTGATGTGACTAAGGAGTTTGTGATTAAAGTCATGATTCCTTTGGATTCGATCTCTATTGATACAACAAACATCAGACTGGGAGCAGGTAAGACATTTGCGGTGTCTGATCTTGGCATAGCATTTATGCCTGATACTGCTACTTATCAGGAGCTTGCTTGGGTGTCAACTGACGAGGCTATTGCAAAGGTTGCAGATGACAGCATTGTCGGTATTGCAGAGGGTAGCGCTACATTGACAGGAACAACTAAGGAAGGCAAGTCTGTTTCCGTAGATGTTGCAGTTTTCATTATGCTTGACACTATAACTCTAAGCAAAGATACAGTTGAAATTCCTAAGGGCAATACTCTTGATTTGATTGAGGATTTGGAACTTTCTCTTGTTCCAGAGAATGCTACATACAAAGAGTTGACTTGGACATCAAGCGACTCTGCAGTTGCTATTGTAGAGGAAGGCAAGATCAAGACAATCGACTTTGGAACTTGTACGCTGTCTGCTACAAATGCAGAGGGAGTCTCTGTTTCTGTTGTTGTCGAGGTTGTGGGTAGAGCAAAGAGCATTGAGGTCAGCGTGACTGACATTGACATGTTCCTTACTCAGTCATTTGACGTCTCGCTTATCGAGGTCAAGGTTGTTCCAGAGGAGCTTCTTGACGAGGTTGGCATCACATTCAAGCTCGCTGACACTACCATAGCAAGCATCAAGGACAACATCCTGCGTGCTGAGGCAGGAGGAGAGACAATATTGAAAGTGTCTTGCGAAGGAAAGACTGCTCCGGTAAGAATCAATGTTTCCGACCGAATAACATACAAGAACAAGAATGACATTGAGTTCACAATGATTATCGTTGATGGAGGCCAGTACCAAATGGGTGCGACAGGAGATTCAGTTTCCGTAGATCCGTTCATGATTGCCGAGACTGAGTTCACTGTTGGACTTTGGAAGGGATATGCTTCTACTCCTTCTAATGGTGGAGGAAATGATAATGTCCCTGTTTCAAACGCCAGCGAGGCAAATGTCAAGAAAGTAATCAACGACTTGACTTCTGATATAAAGTCAAACGTTGATATGCCTTACGAGTCAAGATTCACATTGCCTACAGAGATTCAGTGGGAGTGGGCAGCTCGCGGTGGTAAGAAAAGTCAAGGCTATGTCTATGCCGGAAGTGACATATTGAACGAGGTAGCATGGACTTCTAGCAACACTTCTTCTAAACAACCTGTCAAGACTCTTGCCCCTAATGAGCTTGGAATCTATGACATGAGTGGTAATGTTTCGGAAAGATGTGCTAATGACAATGCCACAGAAGAAGAAAATCTTGATGAAAATGGTAATTTGAACTACGGTAAAATCATACGAGGTGGTAGTATTTCGTATGCAGGTGGTTTTTTAGGATTGGGTGCTATAAGAGTGCCGGCTACTGATTGTGAAGTAAGTAAACGAGTAAGTGACAGCGGAACAAACAGACTTCGTGGATTCCGTATCGTCATGCCAGTGCTTCCATTCCCTGCAGTAATCACAGAACTAAAATAAGATTTGTCATGAGGTACATTCTGTTTGCTTTTTTGTCTTTGTTTGCGACAATCTCTTTCGCAGTTGAGATGAGCGAGGGAGAGGGAACCTTTTACGGCGGAGTGGCTGGGTCTGACGGCGGAAACTGCAGGATCTTTGTTGAGGAAGGCAATTACAAGCATTGTGCAATGAACCATACAGACTATGATTCCTCTCATGCCTGCGGCACTTGCGTCCATGTCTTTGGTCCAAAGGGAGAGGTTGAACTGAAGGTTGTCGATCGCTGTCCGGAATGTAAGAAGGGCGACATTGACATGACTCCGGAGGCTTTCGAGGATATTGCCAACAAGGAGGACGGCCGCGTGAAAATCAAGTGGTACTATATCGCTTGCCCTGACGCAAAGACCATAAAGTTCCAGTATGTGCCAAGCATGAACCAGTGGTATTTCGACCTTGCTGTAATGGACCACAGATACGACATTTCTTCACTTGAATATCTCAACAAGAATGACGAATGGGTAGCTGTCAAACGTACTATGGACAATCATTGGCAGATCATCACCGGAGAAATTCCTCAGGCACCATATACATTCCGATTGAAGTCAAGCATGACTGACGAGGTGCTGGTGTTCGAGAATGTTCCGCTTGTTGCAGGAGGAGAGTTCGACACCAAGAAGCAGTTTGCTTTGGTCGAGGTCAATGAAACTTCGATTCACACGTACATCAACGACGTTGACAATTTTGCCGCTCCCTACACTATATATAATATAGACGGGTCGGTTGTAGGTACATACGACTACATCCCTAACTTTGAGAACAGAGTGGTAATCGTCAAGAGCCAGAAGAGTGGCAAGGCAATCAAACTTGTTGCAAGACGCAGTTATTGACAATCTTCATGTCTTTGACATTTGTGTTGCATAAACAAGTGTGATTTCGTTGTAAGGGCAAATCAAAGTCCCAGATATTTATATCTTTTATTCTATTTTGATGTTTGTATTCAAGGTTTATCTTGTCAATTTGTTTCTTACTGTAATTCTCTGACGATTTTGATTTTCAAAATATCTTCCTGGGTTTTTGTGTGCGCAAAACAGGTTTTGGAATTTCAAGTCGGAATACCTCGTTGTTCAGTTTGATGTTAAGAATTGAAAGGGAATACTCCTTTGATTATAAATGAAACCCAAATAGGGCGAGGAGAAATATAACTCTTTATTTGGATAAATAAATCCTGATGATAGAGTGTTGGAAATGCTTGGAAGTTATAATATTATATGTGAGTGCGATTATTGAGTCACTTCATATACTATAGATTGACTTTGGAATACGCATAGTTTTTATGCTATTTTGTAATTTTTTATAGAAAAGCTTTGCAGTTGACTAAAAAAGTATTACTTTTGCAGTCGCTTTGGGAATTGTGTGCGTATTGCAGTCAAGGATCAAGGCAATTAAAGTAATTTTATTAATATTCAATTTAAGATTTATGTTGAATCATTACGAGACTGTTTTCATCTTAACTCCCGTTTTGTCTGACGAACAGATGAAGGAAACAGCAGCAAAGTACAAGGATCTCCTTGTTAATGAGAACGCAAAGATCGTGAATGAGGAGCTTTGGGGTATGCGTAAGCTTGCTTACACTATCGAGAAGAAGAGCTCAGGTTTCTACATTCTATTTGAGTTCGAGGCAGAGCCAACAATTGTAGAGAAACTACACACTCAGTTCCGTCGTGACGAGAAGGTAATCCGTTACTTGACTACTAAGTTGGACAAGTACGCTACAGAGTATGCAGCTAAGAGAAAGAGTGTTAAATCTAACGCAAAGGAGAACTAAAAAATGGCACAGAGCGCATCAGAAATCAGATATTTGACTCCTCCTACAGTGGATGTCAAGAAGAAGAAGTACTGCCGCTTCAAGAAGAACGGTATCAAGTACATCGATTACAAGGATCCAGAGTTCCTTAAGAAGTTCCTTAACGAGCAGGGTAAAATCCTTCCTCGTCGTCTTACTGGTACATCTCTTAAGTTCCAGCGCAAGATTGCTCAGGCTGTAAAGCGTGCTCGTCATCTTGCTCTTCTCCCTTATGTAACTGATTTGTTGAAGTAATAATTAAGGAGGTTTAGACAATGGAAATCATACTATTAGAGGATGTTCAGAACCTTGGTTACAAGGACGACGTAGTAAAAGTTAAGAATGGTTATGGTCTTAACTACCTTATTCCTAACAAGAAGGCTATCGTAGCTACTCCTTCTGCAAAGAAGGTGTTGGAGGAGAACCTTAAGCAGAGAGCTCACAAGTTGGCTAAGATCAAGGCTGAGGCTCAGGCTTTGGCTGACAAGCTTGCTAATGTTAACTTGACTATCGCTACTAAGGCTAACGCTGAGTCTGGTTCTATCTACGGATCTATCACTAACATTCAGATCGCTGAGGCTCTTGCTAAGCAGGGATTCGATATCGATCGTAAGATTGTTACTGTTAAGGATTCAATCAAGTCTCTTGGTTCTTATGTTGCAGTTGCACGCCTTCACAAGGAGGTTTCTGCTGAGATCAAGTTCGACGTAGTTGCTGAGTAATTTATATTACAAGATACAACAGGAAGTGTGTTCGAAAGGACACACTTCTTTTTTTGTTTATGTTCCAGAGATTTGTTGGACGCTGTTCCTTATTAGAGTTGGAATTAAAGGTGCGGCAAAGTGCGTGCCTTTTATTATTTATTGCCAATTTGCTTTTTTTCTTGAATAAAAATAGGCTCTTTTGTTGAAATTATATACTTTTGCATCTCACTTGACAAACAATACCGGTCTATGGATAGAAACAAACTAATCACACATATATTGAACAATATATCGGAGCTTCAGTCTTTGACAAAAGGAATGGAGTCTATGGCTGATGTGCCACAGTTTCTTCACTCTTTGGCTTTGGAGAAAGTTGACAATTTGAAGCGTGCTTTCCTTGATCTTTCCGTAGCTAAGGAAGTTGTCGAGGAGGAGCAAGTTGAAGAAATCTCTGCTCCAGCAACCCAGACTATTGAACCAGTTAAGGTTTCCGAGGTTAAGAAACAGACCGAAGAGGAACATGTCGAAGAGTGGCAGTCTGCATTGGCTGACTTGAAGGTAGAGGAGGATGATTTGCAAGTCGCAGTTCCTCAAGAAGAGCCTGAGGTTGCCGTAAAGGAGGAGCCTCAAAAAGAGGATGTGAAGTTTGAACCAAAGGTTGAAGTGGCAGTTGAACAGCCTAAGCAGGAGACCATAGTTTCACGTGAGCCTGAGGTTGCTCCGAAAACTGTTACAAGTCCAGCATCCAACGACCGCTTCAAAACTACAGTTCGTGGTTTGGGCGGCGCAAGAAGTGCGGAGGGTCGATTTGTCAAGGATTTGAAGAGAGCTTTGAACCTTAACGACAGGATCAGGTACAAAAAGGAACTCTTCGGTGGAGACAAGGAGCTGATGGACAGAACTATTGACAGACTTGACGTGTGCTTGTCGCTTACCGAGGCGTTGGAGTATGTCAGCCAGTTTGGTTGGGATGATGATAATGAGGCTGTTGTTGACTTCATATCTTTGCTTGAAAGAAGGTTTTCTAAATAACGGGTAAGATGGGAATGCTATATATCGTGCCTACTCCGGTAGGTAATCTTGAAGATATGACTTTTCGTGCCATCAGGGTGCTGAAGGAGGCTGACTTGATTTTGGCGGAGGATACGCGAACTACAAGCGTTCTGCTGAAGCACTTCGAGATAGAGAACAAGATGCTGTCACACCACAAGTTCAACGAGCACCAGACTGTGGCTGCTGTAGCCGCAAGAATAAAGGCCGGAGAGACTGTCGCTTTGGTAAGTGATGCCGGTACTCCTGCAATATCAGATCCGGGATTCATGCTGACACGCGAGTGCGTGGAGCAGGGAATTGAGGTACAGTGCCTGCCTGGAGCAACTGCGTTCGTACCTGCTTTGGTAGATTCGGGCCTGCCAAACGACAGATTTTGTTTTGAGGGATTCCTTCCTCAGAAAAAGGGACGCCAGACCAAGATAAAGGAGATTGCTGAAGAGACTCGCACAACCATAATCTATGAGTCTCCATACAGAATCGTAAAGACTCTTGCGCAGATGGAGGAGATCATGGGAAGTGACAGAAGGGTGTCAGTAACACGTGAAATATCCAAGAAATTCGAGGAAACCGTTCGAGGTACCATTGCCGAGGTGAAAGCTCATTTCGAGGCAAATGAACCCAAGGGTGAGTTCGTTATGGTAGTCTCTGGAAAAGAAAATAAGAAAAAAGGTGAAGAAAATGATGAAAAATAGTACTTTTTTGAAAAATTATCATTTACTTTGCCTATTCCAATATGAAATAAAAATATAAACAATAAAAATAAACATTAAACAAGATGAAGAAAGTTGCTTTTTTCGCTGGTGCAGTTATGCTAATGACTACATCATGTAACCCATGGCAGGCAGAAATCGATCAGGCTAAGCATGAGCGTGACTCAGTTATCGAGATCATGAAGAAGGATTCAGTTATGCTTGACCAGTATTTTGATATCATTACTGAGGTTCAGTCAAACTTCAAGCAGATCAAGGATGTTGAGCTTGGTATGATTGACGAGACTAAGGGTCAGGAGGGTGTTGACGCTAACACTCGTGCTAAGCTTCAGGAGGATTTCAAGCTAATCTCTAATAATATTCAGCAGAACAAGGAGAAGATCGCTAACCTTGAGGAGGAGTTGAAGAAGTCTAACAGCCAGCTATCTGGTCTTCGTGGTACTATCAGCAAGCTAAAGAAGCAGCTAGCTGAGAGCCAGAAGGAGATGGAGGAGCTAAAGGTTCAGCTAGAGGCTAAGGACGTTAAGATTGCAGAGCTAGAGCACAGCGTATCTTTCGCAGCAGCTCAGTTGGATTCAGTTAACACAGTTTCTACTCAGCAGGCAGCAGCTATCGCAGCTCAGGATGCAGCTCTTAACGAGGTTTTCTACATCGTTGCTACTAAGGATGTTCTTAAGCAGAAGGGTATTCTAGAGAAGCAGCTAAATAAAGGTGGAGAGCTTTCTACAAGCGGTTTCACTTCAGTTGACCAGAGAGACTTCACAGAGCTTGAGATCGAGTCTAAGAAGCTTCCTGTTCTAACAACTCGTCACCCATTGGGTTCATTCTCTCTACTTCCAAAGAATGGTGAGAAGGGTAAGTATGAGTTGAAGATCAAGAACTACAACAAGTTCTGGTCTCAGTCTAAGCACATGATCGTACTAGTTAAGTAATATCAGCTTACGGAAAGAATAGAAGGGCGGAGTTTTCTCCGCCCTTTGTTTTTTTGTGAGTTTAAAGAATTAAACCTTTCATGCAAAACTTTTGTGTTTATGCCGATTATGAAAAAAAAAATATCTACCTTTGCATACATTAAATCAGAACATTGTAATTAGACAAATAAAATAATAGAGAAATGGCAAATAGACGCGATACACTATGTGTTCAGGCCGGTTGGAACCCTAAAAAAGGTGAGTCAAGACAGATGCCTATTGTTCAGAGCACAACATTCAAGTACGAGACATCTGAGCAGATGGGTAAATTGTTCGATCTTGAGGAGAGTGGATATTTCTATACTCGTCTTCAGAATCCGACAAATGATAATGTTGCCGCTAAGATTGCTGCACTTGAGGGTGGTGTTGCTGCCATGCTAACTTCGTCTGGTCAGGCTGCTAATTTCTTTGCAATTTTCAATATCTGCGAGACTGGCGGTCATGTAATCAGTGCTTCAAACATCTACGGAGGTACATTCAACCTAATCGGAGTGACTCTTCCAAAGATGGGTATTGAGGTTACATTCATTGATGAGAACGCCTCTGACGAGGAGATAAACGCTGCTTTCCGTCCCAATACAAAGTTGGTCTTCGGAGAGACAATCTCTAACCCTGGAGTTACAGTGTTTGATATTGAGCGTTTCGCTAAAATTGCTCATTCTCACGGAGTTCCATTGATTGTTGACAATACTTTTGCTACTCCGGTAAACTGTCGCCCATTCGAGTTCGGTGCAGATATCGTAACTCATAGTACAACTAAGTACATGGACGGTCACGGACTTGCTGTAGGTGGTTGCGTTGTTGATAGCGGTAATTTCGATTGGGACAAGTATGCTGACAAGTTCCCAGGTCTTTGCTCTCCAGATCCAAGCTACCACGGACTTACATATACAAAGTCTTTCGGTAAGGGAGCATACATCACAAAGGCTACAGTTCAGTTGATGCGTGACCTTGGTTCTATACAGGCACCGCAGAACGCTTTCTATTTGAACATTGGTCTTCAGTCATTGCATGTACGTATGGCTAAGCATTGCTCTAACGCATTGAAGGTAGCCAAATATTTGAGAGACAACGAGCATATTTCATGGATTCACTATCCTGATTTGGATACTGATTCCCAGTACGAGAAGAAGAAGAAGTACCTTCCAAACGGATCATGTGGCGTAATGTCATTCGGTTTGAAGGGTGGACGAGAGTTCTCTATCAAGTTCATGGACAGCTTGAAGCTTATCAATATCGCTACACATGTGGCTGACTGTCATTCATGTGTGCTTCATCCGGCTTCTCACACTCACCGTCAGTTGAGCGAGCAGCAGTTGATTGATGCAGGTATTTCTCCTGATTTGATTCGTTTGAGCATCGGTATAGAGGACGCAGACGATCTAATTGAGGATATCGAGCAGGCTATTGCAGAGGCTTGCAAGTAATAGGTTTGTTATAGAAACAGGTATAGGGGTGGAGTCGCATCCCTATACCTCTTTTTTTGTTTATGAAGATGAAAGGCATAGATATAGTGAAGTTGCAGGTGTCTGAATCTGTGCGTGTTAAGGAGTCTTTGTTGTCAAACGAAGATGCCATGAACCTTATTGCCGAAGTTGCCGAAGTTTGCACCCAAGCATATAGAAACGGTAACAAGACAATGTTCGCAGGAAACGGAGGAAGCGCTGCTGATGCCCAGCATTTGGCGGGAGAAATGGTCAGCAAGTTCTATCTTGATCGTCCAGGTCTGCCGTCTATCGCATTGACTACAGACACAAGTATTCTTACTGCTGTAGGTAACGACTATGGTTTCGAGAGATTGTTCGCTCGTCAGATCCAAGCACAAGGCAAGGCGGGAGACGTGTTCGTAGGAATCTCTACATCCGGTAATTCTATGAATGTTGTCGAGGCTTTCGCAGAGTGCAAGAAGATGGGGATCACTACAGTCGCACTTACCGGAGCCAAGCAGTGCAAGATGGATAATGCTGACTATGTAATAAAGGTTCCCAGTGAAGATACTCCCAGAATTCAGGAGTGTCAAACACTTATCGGACATATTATTTGCTGCATTGTAGAGAGAAATATTTTCGGCGAGAAGTGTGAGTAAAATCATGCTAATAAAGAGATTTTAGTGTTAAATAACGCCGTTTTGATGCGTTTTTTTGATTTTTTTTTGATATAATGCGAGATAGTTCGTATATTGCGCTCGCAAAATATTATTTTATTGAAAATTACTGCAATGAATTTTTTTAGAAACATATTAAAAGTTGGACTTTGTTCTGTTATGGCATTGTCTTTCTTCTCATGTTCCGACGAGGAAGGTGAGGGCGGCAAGTCAACCGTTTGGGGCAAAGTTTATATGATAAAAGACGACGGAAATATATCTTATACAGGAACTTTCCCTAACTTGGAATGTAGCTTTGTCAAGGATACAGTTCTGGCAGCAGGAGAAGAGGTTTATATAATCTACGGTGAATCTGGCGAAATCTATGACGACAAGGTAAAGACTTCCTACAACGGAAAGTACGAGTTCAATTACTTGAAGAAGGGTAATTACAAGCTTTATGTCCTTGGTGACAACAATACTATGGCGATGACTGACGTTACTCTTGGAAAGGATGGCGAGGTTAAGGCCAAGTCTTTGTATATGCTTGACGGAAAGAACACTAAGAAGTGTGGTGTTGTGGGAAAACTTGAGGTCGAGTTTCCGTCTAAGGAATATACAGTTGACGGAGTTGGTGCACGAGTATATCTGCAAAAGAACGGTGAATTGTCATTCTCTGATTCTCGTGCTGATATAAATGGCTTGTTCTATTTCTCAAAGTTGGATCCAAAGACCACTTACACTGTGTGGGGCGAGTATGAGACAACAAAGAACGGAAAGATCATAGGAAAGCCACAGACATTCACAACTGGTGAGTCTGGTGAAATTACTTTGTTAAAGACTCCGGTAGAAGGTCGTACATATTAGTTGAAGCGTTATCCTAAATAAATCATTTAACATGAGATCATTGATTAAATATATCACTGCCTTGATTGTGATGTTCTCATTTGCGGCATCTTCCTTCGCTCAGAAGAAGACGTTGGACGGAAAGAGAATTAAGGAAGTGAAGGAATGGAAGGTAGAGGGAAGCAAGCGCTACCTTGTAGAGGTGTCTAAGTTCGATGCCAAAGGAAAAAAGACAGAAGAGATCAAGTATAACTCTGACGGTTCCCAGAAGGAGCGTGTTACTTTCGAGTACAATGCCGAGGGGAAGTGTGTGACAGAGCTAAAATACGACGAGTATAACAAACTCGACAAAAAGACTGTGACTGAGTATAATGCTCAGGGTAAGAGAGTTAAGGAGACTTCTTACAATGCATCAGGTAAATTGAAGGGTACTAAAGAGATTGAATACATCACTGAATAAATGATTCCAGAGATAGCAGAAATAGATCAGAAACTGCAGTTGCTCGACCCGATTTCGCTTGACGAGATGAGTGGCATCAAGCTGATGAACAGAATAGATACCAAGTATCTTGTTCCTGTTTCGCTGTTGCCTAAGCTTCTCGAAATGGCTAAGGTGGATTATTTCGTTCAGCAGCATAACGGATTGCGCAAAGCTTTCTATCGCACCATGTACTTTGATACTGACGATGCTCTGATGTACACGATCCATCACAATCGAAAGCTTAACAGGCAGAAGATTCGTGTCAGGGAGTATGTGGAGAGCAACCTTATTTTCTTGGAGATCAAGAACAAGAGCAATAAGGGAAGAACCAAGAAGGTGCGTATCACAGTTCCAGATCTACAGATACAAAACAATCAGGAGGCTAATGACTTTATCTCTCAGAAGGCAAACTATCCTATGAGCGACATCAAGGGCAGATTGCAGAACAGCTTCTATCGAGTGACTTTAGTCAACAAGGGTAAGACTGAGCGCCTTACCATAGACATGGACATAAATTTCGTAAACCAGAAGAGTGGAAGAAAGGACACGATTCCTGAACTTTGCATTGTGGAGGTGAAGCGAGATGGTAATGTCTATTCTCCATTTACAAGTTATTTGGCCAGTTTAAGAATCAAGAAGAAGAGCATAAGCAAGTATTGTCTTGGTATGGTTTTGACTGATGACGAGATCAAGAAGAACAGATTCAAGGAAAAACTAAAGTACATTGACAAGTTTGTGAGGGCTTCTGTAACTGGTGAATAATAGGTATATATATTGAATATCAACGAAATTAAAGAATAAACATAATGAATTTACTACAAATTTTAGGCTCTGCTTTGTGGAGTAGTGAGAATCTAATCAATTTAGAGGGATTGGTAGGAATGCTTGTGCGTTTCGCTATTACAATGGTGTTCTCTTTCATCATCATTGGATGGTTGTATTACTCTCGCAGCAAGCGTAAGGACTGGTGTTTCTGCTTCACTATGATTGCAGTTACTGTATTCCTTCTTATCTACCTTCTAGGACACGAGAAGTTGCAGATAGAGTTGGCTCTTGGTTTGTTCGCGATCTTCGGAATCGTAAGATATCGTACTGAGGCCATTGCAATTCGCGAGATGAGCTACCTGTTCATGATTATCGGAGTTGCTGTAATCAACGGTCTTGCTACTGCAGTAAGTTTGGTGGAGCTTCTTACTACTAATATCATTTTCATCGGAGTCGCTTGGTTGATGGAGCGCAGTAACTTGATCGGAGTTACTCACTGCAAGCTAATCACTTATGACAAGATCGGTTTGATCACACCAGACAAGCGTGACGAGATGATGGCTGACCTAAAGGCTCGTACAGGTCTTGATATCGTCAAGTTCGAGATCGGTGCTATCAACTTTTTGAAGGACGTTTGTTTTGTCAAGGTTTATTACAAGACTGAGGATGGAGCTGTGAATACAGTTGACGGTCTTCGCAAGGCAAAACAGTTTACAGAGGAATAAGTTTGATAATGGACGGCGGGCAATTCGGGTTGCCCTCCGTCTATATTTGTTTTTGAGATGAAATTCTTTCGTTTATTTTTGCTTTTTATATCATTGTCTCTGCTTCCGAGCTTGTCTTCTGCACAGGAAAGGGAATGGGGTAGCAACATTGGCGCTGACTTCCAGAAGAAGTTCGGCAAGAAGTTTGCGCTTTCATTGTCAGAGGAAGTCAGACTGGATAATGATTTCCGACATTTTGACCGTTTGTCTTCTACACTAAGCGGTTCATATCAGTTGGTCAAGAAGCATTTGAAGGGAGGGATTTCATACGGTGCCCTAATGTATAATAAGGATTCATATTGCTTGCTTAACCACAGGTTGTCTGCCGGTTTGACAGGAGAGGCGGAGGCCGGTAAGTTCGGTTTCTCGTTGAGAGGCAAATACCAGACTACAATCAAGGATGAAAGCTATGGCAAGCAGTATAAGGTAAATCCGGAACAATGCCTAAGATTCAAGCTTTCTGTAGATTATAATTGGAAGAAGCCTCATTTGACTCCTTTTGTTGCTGCAGAAGTTTACTATGGTTTCTTTGAGAAAGATGTCACTACTATGAGTTATTCAGCAGGAATTGACCATAGATTCGACAAGAAAAACAGTTTGGGTCTGGCTTTTGAGTTGAAGGACACCAATAAAAAGGACAAGTTCTTTATAAATTTAGGATATAAGTTCCGTTTCTAAACCTTTCTTAATGTCCAAATTCCCTGATAAAATCTATGAAGATGCAGAATTTGGCTCTGTCTTCGTTTTTTTCTCTGCCCGTATGTCATATGGCAGAGTAAGTTTTTCAGCCTCAAAAGATGGTTTAATAGCAAAGTCTCATGCTTCGATGTCTTTGTCGAGTATAGTAGATGCCATAGAGTCTTTGAGACCAAAACTTAGGGTTTTAATCAAGAGAAATAAGATAAAGGAAGAACGAAGGGTTCCCCTAGAAATAGGATCAACAATAGCGGCTTATCCATATTCCATTAAGCTCATGAAGGGCGTGGAGAAAGACGTGTTTCGTGCCAGGCATAATAAAGAATCTAACTGTTTCGAAATTTTTTGTCCTGAGAACATGGATTTCGAGGACGCTGGGCTTATGAATACATTTCGTAAGTTGGTAGTTAAAGTTTTGAGGGCGTCATCCAAGAGCTATATCCCTATGAGGGTTAAGGAATTAGCTGAAAAATGTGGGTTCCAATACAAGTCTATAGGCTTTACGGATGCAGTTGGCAGATGGGGCAGCTGCAGTTCCAGAGGAAGCCTCAACTTTTCGATATGGACTTTGCTTTTAGGTAAAGATTTAATTGATAGTGTGATAATCCATGAACTTTGCCACACAGTAGAGATGAATCATTCTGCTAGGTTTTGGGAACTGTTTGAAAAGAATTTTGGAAAGTCCAGAAGGTCCGTGGATGATGAAATTAGGAAGATAGTTTTGCCCAGTTTTGTGCAGATGAAATAATGTTAAGGCATCCTGAATTTTATGTTCAGGATGCCTTTCTGTTTATCTTATTTCTTATATTTCAGCATTGGGTCGTCGTCCATTTGAGAGAATCTGTATCTTGAGCCTTCGTTTGTTTCTTTTGTCAGAACTGTAGAGCATTTCCCCTTTTCTATTGATCCGTCGCTTTTAATCGAGTATTCACAAATATCCACTTTGCCCCAAGGTTTCGACTTGTCGATTAGCTGGCTACAAGATACAATAAAATCCCCATTATAATCGACGTATGTGTAGTTGTCATCATTAAGCCCATATTTGAACAGTATGAAAGTGTTCTCGCTTGTTATGACATAGTCCAGGTAGTATTGCCAGCCATATACAGATTCTGAAAAAATACGTGTTTTGTTTAGCAGTTTGCCATGCAGGTCAGTTATATAGAGAAAGACTTGATAAGGCTCGGCATCCATATCCCCTTCGTAACCTGTTCTGCCAATCACAAAACACATACACTGTTTTGACACCCATGCTTCATATATAGAAAACTCGTATTCTGCTGTTCCGCTGGTAATCCATTTCTCTTCATCATGATTGAAGCCTACAACATCATAGCTGAGAGATTCTTCGTTAAAGTTATTCTTCATGAAAGATGTGCTGACCTTAAGGTCTTCCGTTGAATTTCTTCCCCATTTCCTTGAAGAAGGGAATATTGGATAATTCGCCTTTTCGAAAGCAAGGTCCAGAGTCAATGTCTCCTGGCAGAAGGCGAAAGCTATGGAGCATAGTGACACACATATTGAAAGAATTGTTTTCTTCATGTCTGATTAATTTAGTAGCTTTTTTGTTTCTTGATATAAATGAATGTTTATTGCAAAAGATTTGTTGATTTCCATTTATATTGCAAAAGTAGTCCCCAAAAAGGTAAAATCAAAACTATTTGTCTCTAATTATAAATTTTGTTAACATTATTTAACTGTTTGAAAATCTAGATTAAATAGAAACATCAGTTTCTTTAGAAGGAAAGACAAAAGCGAAAAAATTATTTCTTTTTGCAAATTAAACCCAATAAAGGTGCATTTTGATAATAAAAAATAGTAAGTTTGCGGTCGAAATTGGTTAATTATGCTTTTTTCGTATCCCTGAGGTATGAAATTAAAGCAGAAATAAATTCTGGCTGAAAGGGAATGAACAAGTTTTTTAGAGAGAAAAATACAATGCTGAAGCTGGTTTCAGCACTCTTTGCAGGAGTGTTGTTCTCTTTGTTCGTTTCTTGTGCCAACATGGGAGCAGGTCCGCAGGGAGGCCCCAAAGACATGATGCCGCCTTCGTATGTGAAGAGTCTGCCGGGCAGAAGCCAGGTGAAGGTTAAGCCGGAGCGTGTTGAGATTGTCTTTGACGAGTATGTCGAGATGAAGGACGGACAGAATGTGGTGGTGACTCCTCCTTTCGATGTGCAACCCGACATCAAGGCTGTGGGAAAGAAGGTCATAGTTGACTTCAAGGACACTTTGAAGTCCAACACAACCTATGTGATAGATTTCGCAAACTCTATAGTTGACTACCGCGAGGGAAATCCTTTGAGAAACTATTATTTCGAGTTTTCCACGGGAAGCGAAATAGACTCGTTCTCTATTGCCGGAAATGTTGTTGACGCGCAGACTTTAGTTCCAATGGAAGGAGTTCTTGTCGGTGCATACACAGAGTGGAATGACACAACTTTCACAGGCAAGGTGCTCGAGCATGTTGCAAAGACCAATGTCCAAGGAAGATTCCTGCTTCGCGGTTTGAAGGAGAAGCCTTACAGAATCGTTGCTTTGGAAGACGGCAACAGCAACTTCAAGTACGATTGTCCGGGAGAGTATTACGGTTTGCTTGATACGGTTGTAACTCCTCATAAAAGAATGGTTGAGAAGTGCGACACAATTTACAAGCAGGTTAACAGAGACTCTTTGTTGGGAAAGGGAAATATAGACACGACAGTTGACACTCTAATAATTGACACTGTAAAGTGTAGGATGTCCCCTCATTTTTATCCGGACAGTTTGGAACTTGTGATGTCACAGCGTTATGTTCCTGTTCAGGAGTTTGTAAAAGCGGAGAGAAAGAATGATTATAATTTCATCCTCTACTTCAACAATTCGGAGCCTAAGCTTCCTTCTTTGAAGCTTCTTGACGTAAAGGCTGACAGTGTATGGTACGTTCTTGATCCGTCAGTAACGACAGATACGCTGACATATTACTTGACAGACTCCGTGATGGTTAAGAACGATACTCTGTCAATAGAAATGACTTATTATGCCATAGCGGATTCTACGGAGGAGATGAAGTCACAGACTGATACCTTGTCCTTGGTGTACAAGAGGCCTAAGAAGGCAAAGAAAGAGACTGATGCACCAAAGTCGAAGGTGGAAATGAGTGGAGCTGTTGAGATAGGAAAGCTGCCGGTCATTAAGTTTGACAAGCCTGTGGTTGACATGAACCCTTCCATGCTTTGGGCTTACGCTAAAGATGACACAACAAAAAAGTCGATACCTTTCACACTTTCTGCAAAGGAAGGAAAGAAGGAGTATATAATGCAGGGAAACTGGGAGTCAGGCAAATCGTATGTCGTAAAGGCAGATTCGGGTGTTATCCACAACATTTACGGACATCCGAACGATTCATTGAACATGAGGTTCCGTATGAAGACACCTGAGGAATACTCCAATTTCAAGCTGACTCTTGAGGACAGACCTTCGGGAGACTTGTATTTGGAATTGCTGCAGAACGAAAAGGTCGAGTACAGAATGAAGATTGAGGCAGGACAGACTGTTGTAGAGCTTAAGAACCTGAAACCTGGAACCTATGCAGTTTCGTTGTGGAAAGACGAGAATTCCAACGGCAAATGGGATTCAGGAGACTTCAAATTGGGTCGCAAGCCTGAGGAGGTCTGGTTCTTCCATAAGGCAATGTCAATGACTGCGGGATGGGATTATGACGAGGTATGGAGTGTCGGAGATCGTCCGAAATATCAGCAGAGACCTTCCTCTACATACACTTCAAAGCGTAAAAAGTAAATGTTTTGAGTTGAAATGAAAAAAAAAACAGTACTTTTGCAGTCCTCTTATCTTCCTCCTATTGCTTGGATTTCTGAATTGAAGCGGGCGGACAAGGTGATAATAGAATGTTGCGACCATTATCAGAAGCAGACTTATCGCACACGTTCAAAGATCCTGTCAAGCCAGGGTGTGATGGATTTGGGTGTTCCTGTCCTAAAGACGGGTGATAAAATGGTAATGAAGGATGTCTGTATTTCCTATAAGGAGGAATGGCAGCACCTGCATTGGAGAGCGTTGGAGAGCAACTACGGTTCGTCTCCGTTCTTCGAGTATTACCAGGATGACTTCATTCGTTTCTACGAAGAGAAAGTTGACAAGCTTTTGACATTGAACAAAGGACTCCTTGATGTAATACTTGAGGAGCTGAACATAAAGAAAGAAATCACTTATACCGACGAGTATTTTTCTTCGGATATGGTCGAACGGGAGGGAATAACTGATTTGAGGGATGCCTTTTCTCCGAAGAGAGAGTGCGAGAGTGATCTTTTGGACAAGCCATATTACCAGGTGTTTGCCGAAAAGTATGGGTTTGTACGCGGCTTGAGCATTGTGGACTTGTTGTTCAACATGGGTCCGGAATCGGTGCTCTACTTATAAAAAAGAAATAGAAGAAGACAATAAAGTATATTAACAGAGGATGGAAAACGAATTTGACTTCACGGAAATACGCCCCTACAACGACAGCGAGGTTCACGATGCTTTCGTTAGGGTCTGTGCTGAGCAAGAGTTTAAGCACGTCCTATCTCAGGTAATTACAAACAAGCCTGTAGATGAAGTGATAAAACGATTCTTACAGATCAAGACTGTGGAAGAGTTTCAGAAAGATGTTATGGGTGCTTATTTCCTTAATTTGATTGAGGAAACTGCCGACGATCTGACAACTAGCGGATTCGACAAGATTACAGAGAGCCCTACAAAGCACCTTTTCATATCAAATCACAGAGATATAATCTTGGATGCAGCTTTGCTTAATTCTCTATTGTGTAGTATGGATATCCCTACTTCAGAGAATGCAATTGGCGATAACTTGTGCTCGCGTCCTTGGATTACAGAGTTGATGAAGCTTAACAAGAGTTTCATTGTAAAGCGTTCGGGAACAAAGAGAGAGATCTTTGATTCTTCTCGTCGCTTGTCTGCCTATATCAGAACAAAGGTTACCACTAACGACTCTTCCATTTGGATCGCTCAGCGAGAGGGTAGAGCCAAGGATAGTGACGACCGTATGCAGGAGAGTCTTTTGAAGATGCTAACAATGAGTTCTGACAAGGATTTCAAGCAGGGATTTCTTGACCTTAACATCATGCCGGTAAGTATAAGCTATGAGTATGATGCCTGCGACTTCCTAAAAGCAAAAGAGTTCCTGCAGAAGCGAGACAATCCTGATTTCAAGAAGACAGCTCATGACGATGTTGTGAATATGCGTACTGGATTGACAAATTACAAGGGTCGTATCCATTACGAGATTCAGGACTGCATTTCTCCTGAGATTGAAAGAGAAGTGAGTGCAGATGCTTCGCGTGCAGATGTTCTGGAGATTGTTGCGAAGATTATTGACCGCGGAATCCACAAGGGCTATCATTTCTACCCAGGTAACTATGTCGCTTACGATGAGAGATTCGGAGGAGACAGGTTCAAGAATGAATATACTCAGATCGAGAAGAATACATTTGATGAGTACATTCAGGGCCAGATAGACAGAATCGAGTTAGAGAACAAGGACGAGGACTTCTTGAGAGAGAAGCTTCTCGAGATGTACTCTAATCCTCTGGTGAACAATCTTGAGGCACTTGCTGACTAAGTTCAGATAACACACATTTTATATACTCATTTGTTATATAAAATTTTTTCAGATAATTAAATGAATAATAGAAAGACATTTGCTGAATCTCCTCTAAGATGGAGAAGATTTAGCAATGCTTCTTATGCTGCTTTTTCAAGCATGCATAAAGAAGTAACAATCGGAGTTCTATCCGTTGCCATGCTTGCTGCAGCCGACATGAAGGCTCAGTCAACTCAGCCTAATGTTGAGAAGGTTGTGGCAGAGGAGGCTACAGCTGACTACGTTCTGGAGGACGTGGAGGTTACGGCTACGAGAGTTCCGCTTACAGAGAGCACTGCTCCCCGTCTTGTTACGGTGATGACGAGAGCAGAGATTCAGGCCGCAGCCGTCGGTAGTGTTAATGACCTTCTAGAGTATGCCACAGGTGTTGACGTGCGTCAACGTGGCGAGATGGGTGTGCAGACCGATGTTTCCGTTCGTGGTGGCACATTCGACCAAATTACCATTTTGTTAAATGGTGTGAACATTTCTTCCCCTCATACGGGACACCTTTCGGCAGATTTTCCAGTTTCAGTTGACCAAATAGAGCGTATCGAAGTAATAGAGGGCCCTGCAGCAAGAGTCTTCGGAACTTCTGCGTTTACCGGTGCCATCAACATCATTACAAAGAACGTGAAGGATAGTAGCGTGTCTGCCCATGTCTATGGTGGTAGCTATGGTCTTGTCGGCGGTAATGCAGGCGTAGGACTTTCAAAGGGCAAGGTAAGACAAACTGTTTCTGGTTCGTTCGGCAGAGCTGACGGAGATCAGCCGAACAGCGATTTCAATCAGACAAAATTCTTCTATCAGGGAGAATACAGCTCCGAGACTTTTGATTTGGACTGGCAGACAGGTATGAGCCGTCAGGAGTATGGTGCAAACACATTCTATTCTGCGGCATATCCCAACCAATGGGAGCAGACTACGCGTTGGATAACTTCAGTCAAGGCTGAAACTAAGGGACGTGTGCATGTTCTTCCACAGATCTATTGGAACAGAAGCAAGGATCATTTCCAGTTGATCAGAGACACTCACAAGGGTGAGAATTTCCACCGTACTGATGTCTATGGAGTCTCTATGTCCGGATATGTGGAGAGTAAGATAGGAAAGACTGTTCTCGGCGCTGAGATGCGTTCCGAGGGTATCATAAGTACCAATCTAGGTAAGCCAATGACAGAGGATACTTTGGCTGTCAGAGGCGAAGACGGTATCTTCTATACAAAGAGAGATTCGCGAACAAATGTATCGTACTTTGCTGAGCATGACTTCTTGTTGAAGAAGTGGACAATTTCTCTTGGAGCAATGGCATACAACACTTCATATCTTAACAAGAAAATGAAGGTTTATCCGGGAATCGACATTTCGTTCAGGCCTTCGGACAAGTGGAAGATTACCGCTTCGTGGAACAAGGGCTTGCGTCTGCCTACATTCACAGACATGTATTACAAAAGCCCAACCAATCAGGGAAATGAAGGCTTGAAACCGGAGGAAAGCTCTGCATCCGATCTTGGTGTGAGATATCGCAGCAAGGGCGTAGAGGCAAAGGTTTCTGGTTTCTATCACAAGGGAAAGAACATGATTGACTGGGTTATGTTTACTGCTGATGACATCTTCCATTCTACTGCGTTTGAACTTGACAACAGAGGCTTTGATATTTCCGCTCAGTTGCTGGGAAAGGAGATTTTGGGTGACAGTACGCATTTCCGCAGATTGTCAATAGGATACTCATTCATCAATCAGGAACGCCATGACGATGTGGTCATCTATAAGTCAAACTATGCGCTTGAGTATTTGAAGAACAAGTTTGTCGCTCAGGCCGAGTTCCGTTTGGTGTCGGATCTTTCTGCTAGCATTGCTATGAGATACAATGACAGAAACGGTTCCTACATCAAGTATGACGAGAACCACGTTTCAACAGGCGAAAAGGTAGATTATGAGCCTTATGTACTAGTCGATTTGAGATTGGCTTGGACAAGGCCAAAGTACACGGTCTATGCAGAGGCTAACAACCTTTTCAATAAGGAGTATTATGATTTAGGCAACATTCCTCAGCCAGGTATTTGGGTGAAGGCTGGTGCAAAGATGCATATTCCGTTCAAAAAGTAAGAGTGAGTATTTCGGGTATATAAGATAGTGTGTAGGGATGCGGGTTTCGCATCCCTTTTTTCTATACAAGTAGAGAGAGGTAGGATTTCCTTACCTCTCTCCATTTTTCTTGTAAAGCAGGAATACTATTTAGCCTGCCATTTGCATCTTACCGGAGAGAATATCTTCTCCTCCTTCTTTAGCTGAGCCATTGCCTTGTCAACGTCCTTCTTGTCAAGACCTGTCTCGTTTGCCAATGTTGTTGCGTTTACAGGAGCGTTTAGCTCTTTCATTTTCGCAAGCACTGTTTCTACTATATCCATATTGCGTTAAATGTTAAAAGCTATTCCTTGTTCTGTGTGTCCATCCAGATTGTTGTAGGTCCGTCGTTTAGTAGCGAGACTTTCATGTCCGCTCCAAATTCTCCGGTACCTATAGGTTTACCGAGGTCGTACGCCACTCTTGCGCAGAATTTCTCGTACATCGGAATTGCGAAATCATGTTTTGAAGCCTTTATGTATGAAGGTCTGTTGCCTTTTTTTGTTGAGGCCTGGAGAGTGAACTGGCTGACTACTATTATGTCTCCGTTTGTGTCCTTTACCGAAAGGTTCATGACGTCATTCTCGTCAGGGAATATGCGCATGTTCACAATCTTGTTCGAAAGCCATTCTATATCTTCGTCAGTGTCTCTGTCCTCAATGCCCACAAGCACAAGCAATCCGTTTCCTATTTCCGACTTTGTCTTGCCGTTTATCTCTACCGAGGCGTGAGTTACTCTTTGAATTACAACTCTCATTCTTGTATGGTTTAAAAATTTAGAGACGCATTTGTCTGCGTCTCTAAACATATTCTTGAAGCTTTTGTTATTTCTTCATTTCCTTTGCCCAACTGTCTTTCAAGCCGACTGTTCGGTTGAAGATTAGGTGGTCAGGAGTCGAGTCCTTGTCAACATTGAAGTAGCCGATTCTCTGGAACTGAAGGTAGTCGTATGGTTTTGCGCTCTGCAAGAACTTCTCGACGTAGCATTCAGTGATAACCTTCAACGAATCCGGATTCAAAATCTCGCGCATTGCATCAATTGCCTCGCACTGCTTCTCGTCCTTGATTCTTGCCAACTCGTCTCTTGGGTTCTCTACCTTCCAAAGTCTGTCGTAAAGTCTTACTTCAGCTTTTATGGCGTGTGCGCAGCTTACCCAGTGGATTGTCTTGCCCTTGATCTTCATGTTGCAGTTTGCCTCTCCTGTCTTTGTCTCAGGAATGAACTCCGCGTGGATCTCGACGATATTTCCGTTTGCGTCCTTTACGATACATTCCTCAGGGTTCTCGCTGCACTTGATGATGTATGCATTCTTCAAGCGTACTTCCTTGCCAGGACCTAGACGGAAGAATTTTGCTGGAGCGTTCTCCATAAAGTCGTCCTTCTCTATCCAAAGCTCGCGGCTGAACTCAACCTTGTGAGTTGCTGAGTTCTCGTCCTCAGGATTGTTGATAGCGTCAAGTTCCTCTACCTTTCCTTCCGGATAGTTGGTGATTACAAGCTTGATTGGATCAAGAACAGCGGCTACACGTGTTGCGCGCTTGTTCAAGTCATCACGAACTGCGCTCTCAAGCAAAGAGAACTCGTTAAGAGCGTCGTATGTTGTGTATCCGATCTTGTTTATGAAATTGTGGATACTCTCTGGCGAGTAGCCTCTTCTTCTGAAACCGCAGATTGTAGGCATACGTGGATCATCCCAGTCGCTTACCACCTTCTCCTTGACAAGAGTAAGGAGATTACGCTTT
>JAZUHH010000057.1:0-2909 GCA_045641625.1 Paludibacteraceae bacterium | reverse complement strand
AGCTGAAGAACCGGGACTGGACTATTATGTGACGAACATTGAGGATTTTGCCTACCCTTATACCATGGAGACGGAAGAAGGGCATGATGATTTCAGCAGTCCCCTTGATTTGCTCAAGGCAGTCTGCAGGGAATGTGATATGCAGATGCCCGAATGCAGTGAGGTAGATGCGTTCGCTTTGGCAGGCACTATGGCAGAAGCCTTCAACGAACAGCAGGAAAACAGGGACTCGGACAGATATGTGTATATCCACAAGTATGACTATATAGAGAACTGATTATGGAATACCTCAAGGTACATATAGACAACGTGGAATTTGGGTTGAGCATGGACAGTTCCATGCTTGACTCTTACCTCAAGGAGATAGAGAGTTCCTCCAAAGAGGCAAAACGTCTGAAGAAGATGATAGCTGTAAACGAGGACTATCTGTCATGGGTAAAAGGGGATGATAGCTACAGGAGAACGGTTGAGTACTCGATAGCTGACATGTGGGAGAGACTGGCAAAACAGGAGGCAGTCTTGGAGGACAGACGCTCGAAGGTCAAGGTCATGAAAGCAGTCCAGAACCTAGTGCGGACAAGGATAATGCTCGAGGAGAAGGCGATGAAGACAGGTTAGTGTGAAAGTAAGGCAAGCGGAAAACGACTGCTTGCCCCTGTTTCGCTACCGCTAAGTCCCTAACTTCAGTTTGTTTGCAAATTGATAGAAGGAGAAGATGAAAAATTCTCGGAATTTAAAAAATATTTATACTTTTGCTGAATAATTAGAAATATAGGTTAAAAAATGAAGTGTATTTTATCAGCAGTAGTCTTGTTGTTTGGCGTGGTAGGTGGACTACGTGCCCAGAATGATTTTATGACCGTGGAACTCAAGAACGGGGATATGTTCTCATTTCTTCTGTCAGAAAAGCCTGTCGTGACATATCAGGATGCCAATCTTGTGATAAACGGTAGTGCAAGCACAAGCTATTCCATCGAAGGAATCAAGAACTATCACTTTACAAAGGAGGATGTAACAGGGGATGTTTCGCTTTCATCAGCAGCTTTGCGTATCGTCAATACTGACAACCAGACGATAGAGGTGCAGAATGCTAGGCCACTTACAGCAGTGTCGCTTAATTCGGTTGGGGGAGTTAAAGTCTTGTCTGCATTTGCGGACATGAACGGGGAAGCTACAATTTCTCTGCCTGTACAGCAAGGTATATACGTGCTTTCTGTAGGAGACCAGTCATTCAAGATTATTAGAAAATAAATTTACTTATCATGATAAAGAAATTACTGTTAGTGTTTCCTGCACTGATTGCATATCTGCCGGTGTCTGCTGATACTTATATGAGGGTGGTAGATAAAGAGGCCAAAACTATTTTTAGAGCTAACATTGATGATGTTGCCGAAGTGTATTACGAGGAGGATTCTGTTGTATCCGAGCATGCTTATGTTGACCTTGGACTTCCAAGTGGCCTGAAGTGGGCATCTTGTAACTTGGGCGCCGCGAATCCAGAGGATTGCGGCGACTATTTTGCATGGGCAGGGACATCTGTAAAGGACAGTTATTCATCGGGTTCGTCTCCAGCTAGCGGAATTCGCAGTTCGGATCTGATCAGTAAGGGAGTTACAGATAAAAAAGGAAATCTCACTGCAAAGTATGATGCTGCCACGAAGCAATGGGGAGAGAACTGGAGAATGCCGACAAAGGCAGAATACCAAGAATTGCTTGATAAATGCGAGTGGAATAAGAAAACAATAAATGGTATTGAAGGATACCTTGTATCAAGTGGTGTAAATTCAAACAGCATATTTATTCCAGCCGCAGGCGAACGCAACGGTACTACGAACTATGAAGTTGGTTCTTGCGGCTACTATTGGAGTTCTACAGTGGTAGATGGTAATAGGTTCAACGCATATCGTTTTTATTTCTATTCGAGAGAAAGGTACATGGACAGTTTGGGAAGCCGTGATTACGGGCGTACGATCCGTCCTGTCTATACGGGAGAGGAAGAAGGTTCTAAAATGTTCATGAAGGTATTAGATAAAGACGGCAACATCATTTTTTCTGTTTGCATTGACGATGTTGCCTATGTGGACCATGAAGATGACGCACCTACAGACTAAAATGTCAATGTGTTTTAGTTCTTTCCTTGTTTTGTAGGAAAAGAGAATAGAATGCCAGCCAAAGTAGAAAGGAAAAATTTCAAGCTAAGGTTGGCATTTGTTGCATTATAGCTTTTACAAAGCGTCCGACAAGCAGTATTTCGGATTATACCAAAGGGAATATGAGCTGCCCCTTCTATTTTTGACGAGATATTGTAACCAAAAGGTTCCGGCATGTCATTAATCGGGTAGTAGTCTGAAATACATTATTAGGGGCGTCGGAAATATACACCTTATAATCGAATGCATATTTGTCTTAAATTTACACAGAACTCTCTTTTTTCTTGCTATAAAATTTTGAATATCAAATAATTATATGTATCTTTGCACTAAGTAACAATATAACCGAATATATTAAAACAGTTTGTTAAATGGCTTCTCATACGCATGATGATACTGGAGTATCAAAAAACAACAACATGCTTTTCTATGTGGCGGTTGTCGTGTATCTGCTCAATTTGTGGTACTACGGCTACCCGGCTTTTCTGACGCTTGCCAATGGCAGGCCCTCAGCGGAGGCGGAGACTGTTGTCCGTTATGTCAAGGATGCTTTCGTCACTCCCTACTTGACGCTGTTGTTTGTTCTTCTTTTTGCAGGTATGTATATATGGGGACACCGAAAGGACAAGTCCTCCAAGTATGCGCCACCCGTAATCGTGAGGTTCTGGCTTCCGCTGATGGTGAAGCTGGAGCTGCATCCCAAGTTTGAATATAATGAGACCAAGAACAGGAACGGCATTCTGGTGCTTGAGAAGCAGA
>JAZUHH010000056.1:0-42833 GCA_045641625.1 Paludibacteraceae bacterium | reverse complement strand
TAACGCTATTATCACATCAGCTTTATTCAATACAGGAGCTGTCGTATCATTTCTTGTTACTGGGAAACTTCCTCCACTACACACAAAATACACCCACCTATCATCCTGTGTGAAATTCACAAATTCTGGATTTTGAGGGAGTGTGGTGACACTCATCTTCGTATGGGATTTTTTGTAAACCTTCTGAGTCAAACCTTCGATGTCAAGTTTCAAACACTCACTATAGTATGCCAAATAGTCTCCATAATAATGTTCATACCAGTCTAATCCACAAAGTTTGAGATTGTACTCCACAACTTTTTGGTTTTCACTGAAAACAGAGTCATTCCTAAATTCGTACTGCACACTATCTTTCCACCAAGCACTCTTGCATGACTTGATGATGAACGTGGCACCTTCTCCTTCTTTTGCGAACCAATCCTCCCTGGAATCGCAAGATGTGAACACAGTCATTGATGTACATACAACAGAAGCAGAGACTAATATCTGCCTCAAGACACTCTTCAATAAATTCATTTTAATTTATATTTAATACGGACTAAATCATTGCAAAATTAGTAAAAAAGTGTTACACAACAACTTTTTGAATGCTTCTATTATATTATTAAATAGTAGAGACAGACATACCCCGTCTCTACAAAATGGCCAAAAATACCGAACTCAACTCTCTGAAACTTAAAAATTCAAACGTTAATTTGATTTGGGCGTCAAATTTTACAATTTTGTAATTCACTAATAATCAGCAATAAAAGAAGACGCGGATTTCCACGTCTTCTTCAACATTTGCAATCTATATTACCCTTTAATGACCGTAGAACGACTTCCCCTCCTCACGTATCTTTCCAACTGTGTTGGAATCATCGGCACCATACGCCAACAATGCAAACACGCAACTTAATAATGTTAGTATATATCTTTTAATCTTTACTTGGTTTTTCAAAAGTGTATATCTTTCAATTGTTTAGTAGGTCATACAATGTAATCCTAAATTCATTCAAGAATATTTTCTTTAGTCGAATATGTAATTTCACTTTTTATCATTAGTCTTTTATTCGTCTTCCTATCATTTTATAATCTTTCATCACTTCTATTCTCCTATAAGCTGAAATCAAAAAGATTCTGATAAACAACAGACATAAGCTATCATGGCTAGCATCTTCTCTTTCATACAGTTATGATTAAAAAGAAGTTTTTATTTCTATGTTTGGGTATATAAAGCATCCTTTTAAGTAAAGAATCACCACAAGTAACATAGACATAATATCAACTAAAATAAGTTATCAACACTTTTTTTATTTCTCGATAATATAATATCAATTGACTTATGACAAGCAATACGGCATGAAACATTAGATAATCACTCCATTTATAAGAAATTGTTTAAATTTAGTTTAAAATCTTTTATATAAGACTCAAAAAAAAGAGTCGAATTATTTAATAAATATTGATTATCAGTTTGATAAGTGGATAATTTTCCGTATCTTTATAGTGACAAAAAACAAAGAAAAAGAACAATTATCCAACAAATCTCACCGATAATCAGTGGAAAATTATAGAAAAATTTGTAGATGTGCAAGCAGGGAAACGAAAATATCCATTAAGAAGTGTTTTTGACGCCATTAGTTACCTATTGAAATCAGGTTGTTAGTGGCGAATGCTTCCTAAAGACTTCCCTCCTTATAACACTATGTTCTACTACTTCAGCAAGTGGAAAAACGAAGGCATTTTCGAAGACTTGTTCATAAAGATACACATATACCTCAGAGTCTTGCTGGGTCGATGTGAGTGCCCAAGTTTCGGGCTTATAGATTCGCGTAGTGCGAAAACTTCACATCACGTTGATAAATGCAGAGGCTTAAAGCAACTTTAGGATGCGATCTTGAGATTGTACTCAGACCTGATGAATGCCCTTCTAAATTCCAAGTCTTGCACAAAAGATGGATTGTGGAACGGTCGTATGCCTGGCTTGAAAATTTTAGAAGACTAACTATTGATTACGAATTTTACTCTGAGTCTTCTGTCGTAATTCAATTAGCCTTCTGCTTTTTGATCCTTAACAAAATTTTCCACTAAAATTTAAACAGCTTCTTATATTTAATATGTACTTGATAAATGACAAATCGAAATAATTGTAACACAAAAATAGTCATCAACTACTTTCTGTTATAACGGTTTAATAACACCAAGAACTTTCATAAATTCAAGCACTTTTGAATTCGGATTACCTAAATCCAATGTCCAACAATTATATTGACCTGTAAATTCGCCAAGGTAATCATTTTCAAAATTAGAAGAATCCATATATCTACGACGCAAAATTATCCTATCTAGATATTTTTTCGGGAAACAATTAAATGAAAAGAAAAGATCATGTGGATTTCCTGCTTGTTTATGGATAACCTCACTTGAAGGAATGGAATCTACTTTTTGAGATTCATCATAATCAACCAATATATAATTAGGCATATAATCAATCGAAGGAAAAGGATAAGCATCTTTATCCCCACCATCATACCAACTATAAACCTCAACACCATTTAACACAACAGAAGTCTGATAACGATATAAATATTCCACTTCAGATTTTTTGATTACGTGAATTGGACTAATCCAATATGCAATATATCTTTGATCTTCAGACAAATCATTTCTGTCAAGTATTTTCATAAGTAATCTTTGATATTCTTGAAAAGATAAATCAAAAACTATCTGGTCATCAATACAAACAGATGTGATTGCGTTTATAAAAGCACATTCCTTTAATATTTGATAAAATATTTTTTGGCTTGTCTTGTCATATATACTTAATTTTTCTAAACGTTTATCATCTACATATACATATGTTTGATTAGTTGCATTAGATTTTGCAATAGAGCTATATTCCACCCCATTAATCACAACACAGATATTGTTTATGTTCGAAAATACATCCTTAGAAAAGGCATTGCTTATTTTAGTTGCTCCTCCCATATATGTTTTTTTAGTTATAAATATATGTTTGAATTAAATTACCATCCACATTATAAACAATTGCTTTTGAATTATTAGTTAATTCTAAATTTATGTTAGGATCAAATTTCAAATAGTACTCAGGAACTAATTTATCTGTATTAGCACAGCCCAAAATTCCAGTTCCTGTTTGTGGAGGTGTCAACTCACTCATTCCTTTTCCGCTAGTATATGGACGAGCGATAATTTTCTCCATATCATTCGTCAATTCTGTCTCTATCTTTACATACCCCTGAATTTCCTTACCTAAGCCAGGAATTTTGAGTTTATTTTTGAACGTGTATCCACTATAAAACAGACTAAAATCAGTCATCACGCTATTTAAAGAGCAGAATTCAACTTGAAAATGCGACAAAGTTAAAAAAAGTTATAATTAGAAAAATCCCGGAGAAAAAGATTTAGCGACTTCAATAGGAGTTCTAAATCCTAATCTTTTTCTGGGTCTGTTGTTGATGGCGTTCATGACAGATTCAATTTTTGGTCGTCCAAAGAGTCGAAATCGGAGCCTTTAGGGAAGTACTGCCTGATCAGTCCATTGGTGTTCTCGTTAGCACCACGTTCCCAAGAGTGGTAAGGATGAGCGAAAAAGACATCGATACCGAGCTTCTGAGCAATGACGTCATGCTTTGCGAACTCCTTTCCGTTGTCAACAGTCAAGGTGTGCAGAACGTCCTTGAAAGGAGCAAGCAGTTCGATGGCCATGTCCGCAAGCGGAGATGCTTCTTTGCCAGAAAGTTTCTTCATCCAAAGATATCCAGAGACACGGTCGATGATAGTAACAATAGCACCTTTGTGGTTCTTCCCGATGATAGAGTCTCCCTCCAGATCTCCAAAGCGCACCTTCTGGTTGACGATTTCAGGACGCAGGCCGATGTCAGTTCTTCCTACAATACACCCACTTGAATTGTATTGGCAACCCCTTTTTGAGTATCGTCGACCATTGTGCCTCAAATGCTCGTGAAGCTTTTTCCCTTTGTCTTTTTTTGCTTTGTCTTTATATGAAAAAAAAAAAATTTTTGCCCCCATTGTCGAATTTTTAAGTTGAATTTAGAAACAAATAAAAACTCCACCTTGCCAATTATGATAGGGTGGAGTTTTTGTATATATACATTTTGGACAACAAGTGTATAATTACCATCATTTTTTTGTGGGAATGAAGGCAAGGCGCCTGATTACGTGAAAATAAAAGTTGAAAAATTATCTTGTAGGTATAAGCAAAATAACTAATTTTGCATTTCAATTTATTTGTCTATTTATGAGAAGAATATTTTTGCTTTTATTTTCTGTCCTTTTAACTACTGTTATTTACGCTCAAGTGGTAATTACCGAGGTTATGCCTTGTAACCTTTCCACTGTTATGAATGATGACTATAATTTCACAGGATATGTGGAATTTTATAATGAATCTGATAAGGAGGTTTCGTTGTCGTCGTACATCTTGACCCATTATGAATTGAAAAAGGGTGAGTACATAAAAAAATGGTCGTGGACAATTGATAAGAAGTTTAACATTAAGCCTAAATCATACAAACTTATGTGGATGGATGAGTTGCATAGAGATGGTCATGCTCCATATAAACTTGATACAGATGGTGGATATCTGACGCTTTATGCGTATGCTTCTGATTTAGTGGATGAAGACACTCTAGTTGTGCCTGATACAGCATTGACTGATTCTATCATGCCGGCGCCTTCAACATTGCCGGACACTCTTGTTTTGATAGATTCGTTTGCATATCAAAAGATGGATGCACATTACTCGTATGGAAGATGGCAGGATACCTCTGGATATATGATGCCGTCTCCTAAAGCGGATAACACGCATGCATATCCTGCGTTGAATAAGACATACCGCTGTACTAAGCCTTCGGTAAATGTGACTCCTGGTATTGTAAAAGAACCTTTCTATGTCAAGCTTTCTTCTTCAACTGCCGATGCGTTGATTTATTACACTCTTGATGGAACGGAGCCTAGCCAGGAGAATGGATTCTTGTTTGAGGATTCTATTCTAATTAAAAAGAACACAAACATACGTGCGCGAGCTTTTAAGGACACTCTTTTGGCTAGTAAGATAATGACAGCGTCATATTTCTTCACAACAGAGAAGCGTGAAAGTTGTGGTGGATTTACCGTTCCTATTATTTCAGTTACCGTTGACCCTGATTATTTCTACGATGACGAGATAGGAATATGTGTAGTAGGAACTAATGGGAAGCAGGGAGAAAAGAATTGCCAGGGTTTTGCCAACTATAACCAAGACTGGAAACGTCCAGTGTCGTTTGAGTATTTTGTAGATGGCAAGCGAGTTGTGTCTCAGGAATTGGAAGCAGCAGTCGAAGGCGGATGCTCTCGTGGTGAAAGTGTCAAGTCTGTATCTCTAAAGGCTTCGAGCAAGTCAGGAGACAAGAAAATCGACTATAATTTTTTCAAATCTAAGCCGGATATTGTAAATCAGACACTGCATGTCAGGAATGGTGGAACTGCATATAACGATGTTCGTTTCCGTGACGGTCTGATGCAGGCATTTGCTGTTGGCATGAATATTGATTATCAAGGTTACCAGCCTGTTGCATACTTTATTAACGGTTCTTATCAGGGACTGATGAACCTTAACGAACGATCTAATGCTGATTATGTTAAGGCAAATCATGGATTTGATGAGGAGGAAATTGATTTAATCACTTTATCAGATCAACTTGGTGTCAGAGCTTCCAAAGGAGACTTGGATGCATATAATGAAATGGTTGACTATTTGAAGAATACAGATCCAGAGGACAGCACATATTACGAAGGTGCTTGCGAACGTATGGATATGGCTGAGTATATCGATTATCAGGTGTTCCAGCAATTCATTGTCAATATGGATTGGCCAGGCAACAATACCAAGATTTGGAGAGAGAGAAGTGAGGGCGGAAAATTCCGTTGGATTTTGTTCGACACTGATTTCGGTTTTGGTTTGAACCATTCCGTACCAAATCATAGAAATTCGGATATGTTTAAGTGGTGTATGGGTACAGGAGTCACGTCTTGGGCAAACAACAGATCATGGATGACTATAATCTTTGCTTCTCTAAGTAAAAATGCTAAGTTCCGAAAGACATTTATAAGCAAATATAAGAAGCACCTTGAGACTACATTCTCAAAGGAGAGAATAGAGGCTGTCTTTGATAGCATCACAGCAATTGTTTCAACAGAGTATTGTGTGTCATTCAATAGTTCAGCAGAGGAAGATGTCGCTTCAATGAGAAGGTTTGCTTTGGGTCGTACTGATAATATACTAAAACAGATGGACGGCTATCTTGGTGATGTAGAAGGTGTAGAAGAGGATAAAGATATTACTACAGGAATAGCTTTGTTCTACTATTTACCTCAGCAGCAAAAAACTATGATTTTGACAGAGGAGAATATTATTTCTGTCTCTATTTATGATATTTCGGGTAGGAAATTGGCAGAAGAGATGGTTGGAGATACTTACTATGAGTATGATATGTCTAACTTTGGTAAGGGTATATATATTATTAATGCTCGCTTCAAGAACGGAGTTGTAAGTAAGAAAGTTCTTGTGGAAGGCTTTTAATGTGAATATCTCGCAGTTTTTGAAAAGATGGAAATAAGAAGATTCCTAATAGCAATCATATCAATATTGTCTGTAGTTCAAACAATGGCAAATTCTCCGCAGGAGGAAATTACAAACACTATTGAAAAAGCAGGCGGTAACTATTACGCGTATCCAAAACCGAGCGGCAAAATGACGTCAGCCCCAGACGGTTACAAAGCATTCTATATAAGTCACTATGGTCGGCATGGTTCCCGCTATATGGTTGATGAAAAAGATGCCGTTAACGCATACACAATTCTAAAAAAAGCCAATGAGCAGGGAATATTGACCGATTTGGGCAAAGAGGTAATAGTTAAGTTGGAACATGTGTTGCATGCAATGCAAGGTAGAGGCGGTGATCTTACCAAATTGGGTTTACAGCAACATACTGAAATAGCAGCTCGATTATACAAGAATTTCCCAAGCGTACTCAAAGGGAATAAAAAGATTGACGCAAAATCTACATGTGTCCCAAGAAGTATTTTGAGTATGGGTTCTTTCTGTCAAACACTAAAAGGTCTCAACAATCAGTTGGATATTAACACAAGCGCAAGCAATCACGACACTTATTTCTTGTGTCATGACAGAGTGAAAAGTAACGAACGTCCTAAAGATGAAGGCGAATGGTATCAAAAATTCGTCAACTTTGGGAAACAAAAACGCGAAACAGAGCGTCTGATGTCCGTTTTGTTTACGGACTCAAAATTCTTGAACAAAGATGAAGAAAGAACTCTTTGCGAGCAGTTGTTCAATGTAGCCTGCTCAATACAGAACACACCAGAAGTGGAATGTGAGTTGCTATCGCTCTTCAGCAAAGATGAGTTGTGGAATTTCTGGCAAGCACAGAACGCATTTTGGTACTATTTCTGCGGTGGATACAATAAAGGAGAAAGAGCAAGGGAAATGTCAATTGATCTTTTGAACGATATTGTAGATCAGGCTGATTCAGCAATAGCCAACAACAATATCAGCGCCCATTTCCGTTTCGGACACGACACAGGATTATTCCCATTGGTTGTTTTAATGAAAATCAATAGTTCATACGAAGAAGTGAGCAGTTTTGACAATCTTCACTACACATGGGTTGATTTCCGTACAGTTCCTACGTCAGCAAACATTCAGTTTGTATTCTACAAGAGCAAGAAAAGTAAAGACATTATTGTTAAGATACTTTTGAATGAAGAAGAGGCAAAACTTTCTATAAAGGCATTTGATGGCCCTTATTACAAATGGGAAGATTTAAGAAAATATTGCAAATCATTGTAATATGAAGGCACTCCTGTAAATATAGGGGTTATGTAAGCGTCTCCGCTTTTCCGTAAGTTTCTACGACTTATTACCTTTCCGTTGAAATTAAGTCGATAAGATTATGATGACAAATGAACGTTATGGGTTTACTTGTCACGGCAAGGCTATTCTCTTCATGTGAAAACACTTGAGCAACTTGAATTAAGAAATTTTAAGAATTGGCATATCTTTATGATTATTAGAATTTTTTATGTTGAGATCTGTTTAGTACCTTTGCAGTGTTTTTTGAGACTTATAACTTATATTTGACATGACAAACAAATTTATTTCAGCAGTTTTCATGTTGTGCTTTTCCTGTGGTGTCTATGCCGAAAAGAATTGCATGACTATAGAGATGAAGACAGGCACGAAATACAACTTTCTGCTTGATTCAAACCCCGTGATTACCTATAGTTACGGAGACCTGGTTGTTAATGATGGCGAATACTCAACTTACGAAATCAGCAGAGTCAGGAATTATTACTTTACAGAGACTAACCCTTCTGCAACTAGTTCTGTTTCTGCTAGCGGAACAGGCATCGTGACTGTAAATGGCGAAACTGTTGAGGTTCGTAATGCCGATGTAAAGGAAAAGGTAGTGCTTTCAACTGTCGCAGGTGCTGTTCTTGCTGAATCCTTTGCTGACTATAACGGTTTTGCATCTATAGCACTGCCTAATTCAAAGGGAGTGTATCTGTTGACAATCGGAGAGAACACAATCAAGGTAATTCGTAAATAACTGACTCAGGATGAAGAAAATAATTTTATCAATGCTGGTGCCAATGATTGCATTATCAGTTGGAGCCGCTGAATATATGAATGTCAGGACTAATGATGGCAATGTTATTCATTATGACCTTGAGGAAGTCGAGAAGGTCGATTACGGAAATGACAAGTCATCTTCAACCAGGTACATGAACGTCACCACTTATGACAATACAACTGACAAATTCGAGGTAGAGAACATCAAGGAGGTGTTCTATAATGACTATGTTCAGCCTGTAAGTGGGCAAATTGGCGGCTATGACTATGTGGATCTGGATTTGCCAAGCGGCTTGAAGTGGGCGACTATGAACGTAGGGGCTTCCCATACCGACGATTATGGGGATTTCTTTGCATGGGGAGAGACCGAACCCAAAAAAAACTACTATTCTAAGTATTATCCATACTTTGACTTGTCTTGGTCAGACCTTGTGTCAAATGGAATTGTAAACTCGCAGAATGTGCTTACATCAAGGTATGATGCCGCCACATATAATTGGGGATCAAACTGGAGAATGCCACGATACGAGGAGTTTGAGGAACTGATTGACAACTGCCAGGTTGTATGGGATACTCTGAATGGTGTGCCTGGATGCAAATTTATAAGCCAGAATAATGGCAATTGGGTTTTCCTGCCCGCTGGCGGTTGGTATAGAAGTGATTACCATGACAGTGATGGAGTGTATGGCAGATACGATGTTTCCAATACTGAAGATCCCTATAATTGGGAATGGTGCATGAATACAGAAATTTCACTTTCTCCTGTTTCGTTATGCACCATCTGTTCGGGACAAGCTTATTATGGTCATAACGTCCGTCCTGTATCGGGAGAATATAAAAAAATGAAGCCGAGGTTTTCCGTCAGCTTCTACACCCCGGACAGTATCCTTATCAAGAAGCAGATGGTGGCGGAAAATGAACACGCTATTGTTCCAGATGTGCCTGTAATAGAAGGATATGAATTCGTAGGGTGGGACAAATCGTATAAATATGTCAACTACAACATGTCGATTTACGCTACTTACAGAAAAATTGAGAATCTTGAGATTGGCGGTCACGGCTACGTTGACCTAGGTCTGCCCAGTGGTTTGAAGTGGGCTACTTGTAACATAGGTGCTTCAAAGCCGGAGGAAGACGGAGACTATTTAGCATGGGGCGAGACCAGCGCAAAGGAACTATACTCCCAAGAGACTTCTCTGACTTATGACAAGGAGAATGCCGGTGTTACAGATTTGGAAGGCAACCTGACCGCAACTTATGATGTGGCTGCTCAGACATGGGGAAACACTTGGAGAATGCCGACACAAGAGGACTTTCAGGAGCTGATTGAACACTGTGACTTCTCAACCCTGATAATAAATGACGTCAGCGGCTATAAGGTAAAGAGCAGGCAGGAAGGTAATGACAGCTGGATATTTATACCTATCTCTGGGTACTATCACAATGGAAAGATTTTGTCTAAAGGATGGGGAGGCTATTATTGGAGTTCATCTTCTAAAGATGAAAAGAAGTCCTATTTTACCAGATTTACAGACTCAAAACCTATTGTTTACCACTTGGAAAAATATGAGGGCTGTACAGTACGTCCTGTATCTGAATGATTTATATTGATATATTTTTGGAGGAGGCGAAGCACAGTCTCCTCCTATTATTTTATTATGTGGTTATCTTCACATTTTCACAAAAGTTCGGTAGAGTGGCAGTAGGAAGTTTCGTTGACTTGTGAGTTATTTGTTATAACTTGCCAGGCTTTTATGATCAAGCATAGAAAAAAATCTATGGAACTAAAAAAGTTATCGTCTTGACTTGTGCAAGTATATAATTCGCTACTGGGCAAGCATTATGAAGATTTTTATACCTATATACTTTGTAAAAATATAGCTATGATATCTTGATACCCGATATGAATCCCGTTTTTTATAGTCCAAGCTGACAAGCTGGCTATAAGAGTTTGAAGAAAGGTTCTACATCAGATTGAAGTCTCCATCCTAAAACGTGGGAATTGCCATAACTATGACTACGATGAAAAAAGCAAAGTGTTTTTCCTTGTATGGACATAGGGTAACCGAATCAACAAAAGAAAATTATGTCCGCAAGAGATTTTGACATAAAGGAATAATCAATAGTCTGCCGTAAATAATGATGCTATGAATAATGTAAGATATTCTGATACCCAAGGGGTAGTTTCTTTCGCAAATTAAGGAGTGCTTTTCAGTTTGTGATTTGATATTCATTCATTGGCCTATAATTCAGCCTAAATAAAAAAGGGACATCCGAACAATATCGAATGCCCCCAAATATCATGAATTAGAAAGTTAGTTTCCCAAACTTATTTTCCCATATCCGGTCAATCCATTGCTAGTCAATACTTTGACAAAATAGATTCCTTCTGGCAATGCTGAAATGTCTGCAATCCTATTGTTTGTCGTAAAGACAACCTGGGATAGAGAATTGATAACTTCCAGGCTCTCTATCTCGTTTTCCGAGAGGACTTCGAATACTCCCGTTGTCGGGTTAGGGACAATCCTGAATGAAACAGATGTGTTTATATTCTCTGCATCCGCGCTCGAGCATTCCCTTTGCTGAAGGATATTGGTTGAAGCCAGAACTTTACCTGTTGGCTTGCATATCGTCAAAATGCCGGCTTCGCTAGCGTCTTCCTCCAAGTTCCACTTGAAAGAACCGCTGCCAGTGATATCGTTTGCTAGCTCGAAGGCAGATGTTCCGGTCGGGAACATATAGTTGATATTGACATTCTCTGCCTCCTTGATATAAAGGCGAAGTTTGGATGTCTGCACTGGAGAGAATGTAGCGGAATACTTCTTGCCTATTGTTGTGCCCTCAAGCACAGTCTGCCACTTGCCGTTCACGTCGCACTGAATTTCGAATTCGGATATGGCACCATATTTTACAAACTCGTCTATCTGCACTCCGGCAACGATTTGGCTGCCAGACAGATTGACCTGAAGCCATGAACCAGCGAACCCGTCCTTGCCTTCTAAAGCACCCCAACGGCTGCTTTCTCCGTTCTTGCCGTCATCAGTCAGGGCATTGCTTGCCGCCCACTTGAATGAGCCTCCTTCGGTCCACTCGCTTGAAGCGGTGGCGTCTGATGGGATAATCTTTTCTCCGTTCCTGCCGGTATTCCACATAAGTTTGAAAGACTTGGTTGTTTCTCCTGTCATAGTCCAGGAGATTACATTCTCTTTTCCGGCACAAAGATCAGTCATGTCATCCAAATCAAAAGCGAACTCGGGATCTGGCTCTATTGTGCCGCCTCCGTTTCCGCAGTCAACTTCAGACATGTCAATCTTATGTCCTGCCCATGCCTTCTTCCAGGAATCGGCGTCAGCTGTAACTGTACTTGTCCTGATATTTGTATTTGAACTTTCCTGTCCGTAAAGGAACTTGTTGATGAAGGCCTGAGCCGCGCTGTTCTGCTTCGATGATGCCTGGCAGTGATTGTGGCCGCCCTCAATCACGTAGCCGAAACGGTCGTCGATTCCCATAGCTTTCCAGACCTCTTCTGCCGCTCTCAGCGAGATGTAGCCGGATTTGTCGCCTAACCAAGTGTAGTCAGGATTACCGAAAGCCAGGAATGCACGCGGGGCGATCATTGCAATCAACTCGTGATGGTCGTATGGAATCTTTGAAGTCTTGCCGTTAAAGTTGGTCTTGAACGAAGACATGAACCAGTCGTAGTTTGTATTTGAAATACCTTCCACATCGCTTCCAATCTGCTCACTAACTCTCCAGGAGTTGATTCCACCACCTCCGGACTCTTGTGCTATGGTCAAGGCAATACGCTCGTCGAAGGCCCCCGCAAACAGAGCCATCTTGCCGGCGTACGAGCATCCTGTCACAGCAATACGGCCCAAGTCCGCATTTATCTGGTCCTTAACAATTTCCAGTCCGTCAATTAGTCGGCTGATACCCCATGACCACGCGCAGTAGTCTCCCTTGTGGAACGAGTTAGGGTAGAACTGGAAGAACGGATCTGACTGGCTCTTCCCTTTATTGTTCATGCCGCTGTTGTACTCGGCAATTTGCGTGTGTGTAAAAGGCACCTGTATGCACTTTGAGAAGTAGCTAGACGACAGGCTGCCTGTGTTTCCATCCATACCAATAACAATAGGGTGTGGACCGGAACCGCTTGGAACGCTAATCTTTGCGGTTAGCTTCAGAGTCTTTCCTGCGTTTTTCACTGTTACCGTCAATGTGCCGCCTGAATAAGTAGCATCCACGCTTTCAAAAGAAGGCTTGTCTCCGATCTCGTAATGCTCGATCTCTCGCTTAATTTCGTTACGGCGCTGACTCCACTGGCAAAAGTTCTCGACTATACCGCTTCCATCCGAAAATTCAAATGGATTAGGAAGTCCCGAAATAGTAGGGCATTGAGCAGGAGACGGGAATGCCGGATCCGGATAATCAGCTCCGGTATTTTCTACCGGATAAGACAACGGCACATCTGCCAAAGCAACTGATGTTGCCGCCATCAGGATCAAAGTATTGATAAATTTCATGTAATAAATGTGTTATAGATAATTAGGAAATATTGATATGCGTTTATGTATTAGCGTATTCTAAAGAATCCTGTTTTGTTTCCAGGAGCCAAAGTTATAAAAGAAATAAGTGACTGATTTCAATATATCGACTAAAAATCCCGACAAAACTGCATTTCGATTGAATAATCCAAATTGTTACTGAAAAATCCAATTTTTTAGGGCCAATCTAATGTATGTACCCCAAAATTTTTGCAAGCGAAGAAAAGAATTCCTATGCAAAAAATTATTTTTAGGTTATTGCATATTTTCTCTTTGCAAAATCCAAATTATAAATTACCTTTGCATCGGATTTTAAATTTATTTTATGAAGAAAATTTACCTTTTTATGGCTCTTGCTATGAGCTGTATCTCTTGTCAGCAAGGTAAGAATTCTGCTACAGAATCGGAAAGTGATCGTCAAACTACTGAGGTTCAGGATGTTGAGACAGAGCCTGAAGTTTTGTCTGACAGTAATCCCGAGTTTGTTCGTCTTGCCCAGCCCATAAGGAATTATGAGTCTGACAATAGTCTTGAGCATGAGTCTGCGTGGCTCAAGACCACTCAGAAGTTCTTGTCTGCGGCCTACGACTCTATCTATCCGGGCAACGCTATGGGGGATGTTAGCGGCAAGGCAGACTCAATGGCGGAGATTCTGGAGGCTGAGATCTGCTCCGTAAACAGCCTTGAGACTACTTATGATATGCTTGAGAACTTGGATTACAGGTATCAGTTCCTGCAGTACAAACTTGCCTCAAGCAATGCTAAGCTGATAAAGTCCGATTCTCACTATTCGGATGAGGTGAACAGTTGGATGAACCTTCAGACCTCTCTTTATGATTTCTTTACAAATGTTGCCATTATCAGCAAT
Organism: Paludibacteraceae bacterium; assembly: GCA_045641625.1. GTDB lineage: Bacteria > Bacteroidota > Bacteroidia > Bacteroidales > Paludibacteraceae > UBA1723. Next base: position 28,765 of record JAZUHH010000056.1, on the reverse strand, counting down.
TACGGAGGAACTATCGTAAACCTGAACATTTTGAACTATCGAATCAAATTGCAGACTATCCGCCTGCAGTCCAACAACGAACTGATAGCCAGTAAGACAAGTTCAGTTGCCGCTCTTGGCAATGAGATCGACAATGCAAGGAATGAGTTCATCAGGAATCTGAATGCTCGCTTTGACAGGATAGCAGAGAACAAGGAGCTGTGTGAAATGGCTGACGAGTATTTCTCCAACCTTGCGCTAAACAAATCTCAAGTTCTTGCTTCCCTAGACAGTTGGTTGAAGGTAAGGCTTGCCAAAAAGGATGACACTAACAATACGATAGTGTTTCTCCACATGCTTAACAAGTTCCTAACTCTCGATTTGTCAGCGGGTTGAACATAGAATTGCAGGTATATAAATGAATTTTTGCCGTGCTTGTTGGCTCAAGGGTCAGTAAGCACGGCAATTATTGAAAAAAAATTCATCCAAAAAGCACAATCTATCGGTTTTATATTTACATTTGCCTTCGGATGTATGTAAGAACTCATCCACACTTATAGCGAAAGTGTTGTACAGTTGACATTATTCTGAAATCGTAACAAGCTAAAATTAGGAATTCCTTGTATAAATCAGCTTGATTCAGTTGGTTTGTCCATTGCTTTTCTGTACAGCGGTCCACACTTCCCATTTACAATTTATTCGTCCGAAGGATTGCACGGACATTTGCAGAACCATGAAAAAAATTCTATTCCCTTTATGCATCTTTGCCATTTCTGCGGGTGCATTCACATCCTGCGACAAGGATGACGACACAAACAATGATGTCACAATCGTAAGTTCGGCTCCGAAGCGTATTGCCTACATGGACAACAGTGTGGGAAACACAGTCAACTATGAGTTCGACACCAAGGGCAGAATCAAAGGCCTTACAGGACAGTATGTCTATGGCGGAAACGGTATGGAGGAATATGATTACGGCAAGCTAACCGTCAAAGGCAAGTATGCCAACAATGAGATAGAGGGAATTTTGAACCTGGACGGTACAGTTGCTCAAGTTGAAGGAGGTAACCAGATATTGAAGTTCTTCTATAACGACAACATGCAGCTTACTATTGCAAGCAAGGAACAGAAAATGGAGAATTTCAAGGCACGCGTAACAGACATCCGCCTGACTTGGGAGGATGGAGACATTGTAAGTTCTGACTATAAGGCTTTGACAAGGGACTACTCGAGCCCAGTCACTAACGAAGAGACAGACATTGAGGAACTGCCTACAATGACATACAAGTACACAAACGGGAAAGTCACATCGCCTATCGAGAACAAGGGTAACCTGATGCTTAACTTCTACCTTTACAGCGACTATGTGTCGTTCATCTGCGCTACAGGCGAGGCTCCATTGCATTTGCCAGTTGCCATCAACAGGGGTACAGGCGAATTCGAGGACATCGAGTACGTATTTGATGAAAACGGCTATCCTACCAGGATTTCTTTTGGTGACAAGGTAATAAACTACACTTGGAAATAGCCCTATCCCATAGAAAAGGCGACGGAACTAATCCGTCGCCTTTTTGTTTATTCTCTTATTGCGCCTTGAACCGGCTCAAGTCCTATTTATTCTATCGGCTTAAGCTCTCCAGTCTCAGAGTCCATAATGTATCCCTTGACAATAACGTCTTTAGGGACCAGAGGGTGGTTCTTGACCAAATCTACTGTTTCAAGTATTGCCGCATCAGTTTCATCAAAGCCATGAAGCCATGATTCCAAGTCTATGCCGCAATGTTTCATTAGCGAGATATGTTCTTCGTCAATGCCTCGTTCACGCATCAGGTCAAGCATCTCTGCTCCATCCATTCCCTGAACTCCGCAGGTAGTGTGGCCAATAATCATCACTTCGTTTACTCCAAGCTCGTAAATAGCCACTAACAGGGAACGGACAGTGGAATCGAACGGATTTGTGATTGTTCCGCCTGCGTTCTTGATAATCTTAACATCTCCGTTCTTTATTCCCAGAGCGGCAGGAAGAAGCTGAACCAGGCGAGTGTCCATACAAGTGACGATGGCAATCTTTCGATCCGGGTACTTGCTGGTAGCATATTGTTCGTACATCTTTTCAGCCACGAAGCGCTTGTTGTATTCCAACATTTCTGTTAACGGATCTTCCTCCTTTTTAGTTTCGCAGGCTTGAGGGTTTTCTGCATTATAACGGTCAAGAAGCTGCTGGGCTAGAGAATGTCCCATGCGTGCTGCCTGACTAAGCATTTCCCTGCCTTTAGCTTCATCTTTTTCCAATCCGTTACCTGTAAGGAATCGACGGCCGACAGAGAACAGTACTTCTACATCGTCGTCGTATGTGTTATTATTTCCGCAGTTCATGTTTTTAATTTATTTGTTTATGCAAAGCTATAAAAAAATAAGGTTCCTAGTATTCCGTTTGTTTTATAAATATTTCAAATAATTAAGTTCTATAACTTCTGCACTTTAACTACACTATAGTCGCCTTAACTCCATGTGTTGTTCGTTATCTGCTAAGTTATCCTTTGAGGTTGCCGATTTTAGAGCATTGCGTAACCATAAGCACCTAAAACAGTGATGATTGCTATGGCTAAGAGTAAAAATTTGTTAGTTTTTTTCATTTTTTTTTAACCTGTTTCTTGCTGTGTGTAAAAAAAATGTAATTTTGCATTAACGATTCCGAGTTTAAAGACTTCCGATTCGTTGCTTGCGGGAACTAGAACTAGTTCCCGTTTCTTTTGAAGAATAGAAAAACTCTATTTTCTTCTCTCAGCCAAACTTCTTCTATATCTTTGGCTTGAGAGAATATCTCCTTTGTCTTGGCTGTGTTGTCTCTTAATCCCGCCTTTGGCTCGGGGATGTCAGCAGAGTCCGGCATATCTTCAAGAGCTGTGCGAGGTGCGTCAGTCTGTACAAGCCAGCACTTGCAGTTCCATTGGTCGCCAGGACGGTGCCTGTCCCAGAACGGATCATCAATCGGTAAGCCTATGTTGTGGATCTGAGTGACAATGTTAATCTGTGCATAAGGATCAATCTTCTTGTCCTCCTTATAGCAGAACATTCCTCCCGTTGTGTTGATTCCAAGATTAGAGAAGAATGATAATGAGGTCTCTCGACTTCATTTTATCTAGGTAAAGGTTATTATTTACCCCAACCTTGGCTCGGTAAGCGGTTTGTCCCATAAGATAGTGCCACCAACTGCTTCTGCCAGCTCGTCAATAATTTCAGGTAGTTTCTCAATAAACACCTGCTCCCTCTTCTTTGAACGTCTGCCGGCAGATTCATAAAGAGTTTTACTGAACCAGGCGTCATGGGTTACTCGGAAATCCTGTGCGTTTTCGTACGGTATGAAGGTCACGGCTGCAGTATATTTGATGTTTCCAGCTTCCGACTCAGAAATGAGCATTACTGACGCACCGCGTCGCTTAGAGCCTTTGAACTCCAGATTCGCCTCAAAATACCTTTGATATACATTAACCAACATGACTACCAACTTATTCGCCTACAATAACTTTGATTCCGTTCACTACATAAAATCCATTTGTCAAAGCTATTTCTCTTTGGCTGTCTGCAACCATCTTCAGACTTTCTATAAGTTGACCGTTTATAGTCCAGACGCATACTATTGTATCATGGTCTGTGGTTATGCCTATTCCATTATGGGTGCGGGAAATTTGCAGGCTCTCTTCATTCGGGATATTGTTATATGCAGTTGGCAGCTCCACTTTCCTATATCCCATGCTTTGCATCCACTTGTCGTATGTGCCATCTGACTCATCCGAAATAGGCTTCATGCTATATTTATTTGAATCGAAACAGAAGGCGAATTGGCAAGCATTGGTTTTCGAAGATGCGTTCAAGCCTACAACTCCGTTAGCCGTTGGTGTTGCACTATAGTTCGTTAGTGCAATATTGCTATTATCAGCAGGATACAAATAGTAATAGCCGTCGTGAGTTCCACTATCCGTAATCTTCCATCTTTGTGAAGGTGTGTTGTTTGCAGAAGCCAAATTCAACTGTCCATTTGTCGCATCGAGAGCCAAGCCTCGCTCCTCGTCAGTAAAGGTGTATGTGCCATCACTGTTTCTGGTCGCAGTCAATGATAGATTTATGTCGTCGTTGTCTTCGGTCAACTGCATCTTGCCGTCTTTTAGTGACAGAACCTTATTTGCATTCTTTGAAAGAAGTACATAGGTTTTGCCATCCTCTATTTTCTCAACTCTTCTGTATCGGTTAAGCTTGTCAAAGATACTCAAGTCCCAATCTGCATAATAACGCATGATAGGGTAGCCGGTACGCATATCTATCGGTAGCCAGATATGCCATGACTCGCCCACATTGGCGTCAGAGAAATACTCTCCGCCTTTCCATCTGTCACCCATATAGATATAGGCATCATAAAGTCCCGGCACCTTGAACACATAGTTGCTTTGCGAGTGATAGGTAGTGTTTCTCTCGTCATCTGTGCATGGATTGCCAAGGTCATTCCATCCGCTCAAAGGTAGTTGCGAATATGAAGAGTGGGCAGGATTCGGGTCCCAACCCGTACATCCGGATGTGATGGCTACAAAACGATTGTGATACTTGAAGATTGCGGGGGCTTCATATTGTTTCTTTATGAACATACGCTCCCAAGTGGATGACAGGTCAAGAAAGTCATCACTCAGCAATGTTCCGTGCATTGTCATGTTCTCTTCCGCAGAACCGAAATGATAGCCTGCATTGTAGTCCGGGTCAAACATCAATGTCTGGTCACGAGAACCGGAAGGCTGTGCGTCTCCGCGAGGACGCATTGTCTTTATGAAGGAATACGGACCGGTGATTTTGTCGCTTGAAAGAATGGCAACTCTGGAAGCAGCATATCCGGAACCGTTCTCCCAATGCACCCACATAACATACTTGCCGGTATTGGGGCAGTACATTACCTTTGGACGCTCAAGTGTACGGCCATAGTTCATGTCCTGGTAATCGCTTCTCAGAGGTACTTCCGGACACTTGTATGCCATACATTCGTACTTCCAGTTGTACAGGTCTTTGGAAGTGTAGCAGACAAATCCGTTGCTCTTGACAGGATTTGCACGATAATTCTCTCCAAACCAGTAGTATGTGCCGTTCTCGTAAAGCACACAGCCTCCATGAGCGTTGATGTGTCTGCCGTCAGTGTCGTTCCAGTTCATGCCCAGCCTAAGCGCAGGACTTCCATTATGGAACTGACTATAAGGTTGTGCCTTAACCGAGTCGGCAGGAACAAGCATCCAGTAGTGCTTGCCGTCAGCACCGCTCTTGTCACTATAGACACCCTTGCCGTCACTTGTGCCGTCTGTTCCTAGATACTTGCCGTTTGACGAGAACTGCAGTCGCACATATTTATCCTCGTTTGGTGCATAGCCTATCTTGAAATGGGCTGAGGCATTGCTTGCCGAACCTGTGAATGTCGTACTGTATTCGCCAGTTGCACTCAAATAGTTGTTACCGGAAACACTCTTTACAGCGTAAGTGCCATCCGAAAGAGTCTCTATAGTGAACTGCTGGGATGGTTCACGCACAAGATTCCTGATAAGCACACCATTCCCGGAATTAGTGAGGAATCTGTTGCTAGCGTGCATAATGTAGTATATCTTCCCCGAGACAAAAGGAAGGTTGCGACTGTTGTTGTACGCAGTTATGGCATTGCTGAGCCTTTTCGTTTCTTCGACTATTTCAGTTTGCGAAGATGCGCCTGCCAATACATCTTTGGCTTCATATATGGCGTTGAGCAGGCTTTTTCTTGATGCGGAGGAATATGAACCGCTTCCTTCTCCTTCCTTTGTTACGGAAAGTCTGTTCTCAGCTTTGTTTATTATGCCCTGCAGACCGTCAGTTACCAGTACATTTGCCGAGGACTCTCGCAAAAACCAAAAATGAAGTGTTTCGCTGCCATTCTTATCCGAATAGACAGAACTGCCCGGAGCAATGGCGTCAGTACCCAGGAAACGATTGTTGTCAAGACATTTGAACCGCACATATTCTCCGCCACATTCCTCCATGACAAATTTTGAGACATTGCCTGTATTGGAACTCAATTCCGTGTCCCAGTCTCCGGTTTTTGAAATGTATCTGCCCTTAGACACACTCTTGACATAATACGATGTCCCGGAAGCAACAAATTGAAAAACCTGACCGTCCGAAGCGTCAAAGGTGTGGAGATTCGGTCTGCCATCCACAACCGAAAGCGCCATCCCCGAAGAATGGAAAATATAGTAGTTCCTGTTTGTATCAAGTGCGTGTGCCAGTATGGATACAAATCCAAGTAATGATATCAGAAAAGTCTTCATAATGTATATTTAACTGAGGCAAAGGTAAATAAAAGTTAATATCCTGCAAAATTTCATATTTGTTTTATGAAACTTCCCAGAAACTTTTTCCGTCATGCCGAAGCAGAACAGGTGCCAGGCAGGCAATTATACATCATTCTGCCAGGGCAGATGAAATGAAATTCAACGATACGAAGTGAGTTAAAGGTATCTGATAAAATACTACTTCGGATAACTATATGTAGAATTCAGACCCGTCAATCAAACCTGCGCGAAGCGCATATTTCATTGCATCGTGGGCACAGTTTATATTGAGTTTGCGGAAAATGTTCTTGCGGTGTGAATTTATAGTATGGATGCTCGAGAATCGTTCCGCGGCGATTTCCTTTGTAGTTTTGCCTTGAGCGATGAGCTTCAGAACTTCGCGTTCAGTTTCGGTAAGGTCGTCGCGGTGGCGCTCCTTGTCTGCGGCATTGCGAAGAAGTATTTCGGTGGCATGCTGTGAAATGTATCTTTTGCCCTGAATTGTGTATTTGAAAGCTTCGCGGAGAATGTCAAGCGGAGCGTCCTTATAGACAACGCCTATTCTGTCCGAGGAATAGAGAACGAAACGAAGGAAGTCTGGAGTCAAGTCATCCGACAACAGAAGAAAGGTTGCGTTCCTGTGCTTCTCGACCAACAGAAGTAGCTGTTCGTTATTGTCGAAGTCGAACAGAGTATAGTCAATAACAACTGCAGATTCCTTCCCGTCCCTCAGAAATGCAGCGAGTTCGCTTCTTCTTTCGACATGAAAGAAGGAAGGCTGCTTCTCTGCGTAATCGTCAAGCGTGCCTATTATTTTTTCTGTGCCGTAGGCTGTCAGCGCCTGCTTGTCTGCAATTATGATATTTTCTGCTTTCATTGAGTGTATTATTTTCTGCAAAGGTAATAATATAGAATTGAATAAAATAGTTTATCCAAAAATAAAGAATATTTTAGTAAAATTAACAGTATTAGTTCGATGATATTCTATATAAATGCTGAAAATTCAAAATATTTAGAGACAAAAAGCCTAGATAGGTTGCGAACTATCTAGGCGGAAAGGAATTAAACTATTACTGGGAAGCGAATAACCTCCCCAGCTGCTATATGGAAGGCATTAATAACCGGCTCTCCAGCTGGTATATTAGGGCTTCCTGATAAGCCAGGAGAAAGAGAACAGATAAGATAGAGAGTGTTCGGATCTAAAGCCAGTCTTTTGTCTTCCTCGGATGGGCGACTAGGCGAAGCCGGATGACTATGCCAGTTGCCGATGACTTTCAATCCGTTTTGTCTGGCATACTTTATTGCGGCAAACTGTTCCTTTGGCTCCATCGAGAAATGCTCATCCGAATGGTCGATATTCGTAAGAGGGTAGTTGAAGGTGATAAGAATCTCGCCATTTTCGTCAACCTCACCTAACGCATAACCGCAACTCTCTATCGGTGCATCATTTTTTGATTGGTCAATTATTGAAGAATAGGCTTCTTGAGTTATATGAATAACTTTGCCCGATTCCTTCCAACCGTATTCTTTTTCTGCTTCTGTCATTCTTTAATGATTCTTTAGGTCACAGGTTGCCTGCTCATAGTCGATCAGCTCTGTAAGAGTAGGGTTGTCACCGCATAGTTTGCAACGGTGGTTGTGACGAAGGTTTGTTTTGCGGAAATCCATTGTTTTGGCGTTGAAAGTGAGAAGCTTGTCTGTCAACAGCTCACCTACGCCAGTAATATATTTAAGAGTCTCTGCTGCCTGTATAGTTCCCAACATTCCGGCTATAGCTCCAAGCACTCCGGCCTGCGAACAAGTAGGAACTGCATTTGGTGGCGGAGGAGTGCCGAACACACAACGGTAACAAGCAGAGCCTGGAACGTGTGTGAATGTCTGTCCCTCAAAGCGAAGTATTCCACCATGACTGAAAGGTTTACCTGCCATCACACATGCATCGTTGATCAGGAATTTCACAGGGAAATTGTCAGTTCCGTCAATAATAAAATCGTAGTCCTTGATAATGTCAAGGGCATTGTTCGCCATCAAAAGGTCCTGAATTGCATTAACCTTGACGTTAGGGTTTATAGCAAGCATCTTCTCCTTTGCAGAGATGACCTTTGGCACATCCACATCCTTAGTGAAGTGAATCACCTGTCGTTGCAGGTTCGAGAGGTCAACTACGTCACCGTCAATAATTCCTATAGTTCCTACGCCAGCCGCTGCCAGATAAAGTGCAACTGGTGCGCCAAGTCCTCCGGCACCTACTACAAGAACTTTTGCCTCTTTTATCTTTTCTTGTCCTTCAACGCCTACATCCTGCAACAAAATGTGTCGGCTGTATCTGACAAGTTCTTCTTCTGAAAAATCAAACATAACAGTCAATTATGAATTATGTATTGTGCACTAAAATTGTCCTCCTCCCATGAAATATAGGAAGTCAACAGAATCACCTTCATTGATCTGCAGAGTGTCAAAATCTTCTCTCTCCACAAATTCTTCGTTAACCTGAATGCTTACCATTTCTGGCTGAAACACTTTGTTTGCCTTGATAAGTTCAGAAAGAGTTATTGGTAGCTGAACTTCTTGGTCTTCTCCGTTTACTATAATCTTTGCCATAATCTGAAAAAATCTTATTGTTGAATAGAACCGACGTTAAATGTACTTGTCGATGGTTGATGTAATCTTGAGTTTGTTTACTGCTCCCGCAACTTTGTCTATCACTTCGCCGTTCTTGATGAAAAGAATTGTAGGGATATTTCTTACTGCGAACCGCTCGGTCAGAATCTCATTGTTTTCTGCATTGTACTTGCCGATGACTGCCTTGCCTTCATATTCGTCAGCCACCTGTGCAATAATAGGGGCAAGCCTTTGACAAGGGCCGCACCAGGTTGCCCAAAAGTCAATGACAACCAACTTGTCGGAAGATAGTACATCTTCGTAATTGTCGTCTGTAATCTTAATCTCTGCCATAATGTTTAATTCCTTTATATGAATACTTTGTTTTGTTTTACTGATGCAAAATTAGTATGGTTTCATGGCGTGCGAAATAGCCTCGTGAGGGTAATCTTATCACTAATGTATGTGACACTATTCGTTGAAGTTTCCTGCAACTTCCAGAACCTTGGAGAGTTGCGCTTTTGTGTGTGCCGTAGAGATAAAGTTGCTCTCGAACTGCGAAGGCGAGAAATATATGCCGTGATTAAGCAAATGCCTCCAGAAGCGAGCAAATCGTTCTGTGTCGCTTTTCTTGACATCGCTGTAGTCTTTCGGGTTTTCTCCGCCGGTAAAGAATGGGGTAAACATGTTTTCCACCCTGTTTACGGCAATGCCTTTCTCTGCCAATATTGAGGAAAGTTCGCCGACAAACCATTCCGCCTTGCCGTTCAGCTCTTCATAGACACCCGGCTCGGAAAGGACTTCGAGTGTAGCCAGTCCGGCAGTCATGGCAATAGGATTTCCGGAAAGAGTTCCTGCCTGATAAACCGGACCAAGTGGCGCAAGCATCTGCATAATCTCTTTTCTTCCTCCGAAAGCTGCGGCTGGGAAGCCTCCTCCGACAATCTTGCCTACTGCGGTCAGGTCCGGAGTTATTCCGTAGTATTTTTGAGCACCCCCGAGAGTAAGGCGGAATCCGGTGATTACTTCATCAAAAATCAGAAGAGAGCCATTCTCCTGCGTTAGTCTGCGAAGGAACTTCAAGAAATCGTCCCTTTCGGGCACTACACCCATATTTGCCGGAACCGGTTCAACAATTATTGCCGCTATTTCACCGTGATGCTCGCTAAAGATTCTTTCTATGGCAGCCTTGTCGTTAAAAGGCGCTACCAGAGTGTATTTTGTAAAGTCATCGGGAACACCTGCCGAACTGCTTAAGCCGTATGTCGCCACTCCGGAACCTGCACTTACAAGCAGGTGGTCTGCATGGCCATGATAGCATCCGTCGAACTTCACTATGTAGTTTCTGCCCGTGAAGCCTCTGGCGAGTCTGATTGCAGACATTGTGGCTTCGGTGCCCGAGTTCACGAAACGAACCTGCTCCATCGAAGGAATCAGTTCAGTCACCCTTTTGGCAAGTTCCGTTTCCAGCAAAGTCGGTATGCCGTAGCTTGTGCCGTTCGGAATGGCGCTTAGAACCGCACCCTGCACATGGGGGTTGGCGTGGCCTGCAATGAACACACCCCAAGAGAGGCAGAAATCCACGTACTCGTTCCCGTCAATGTCGGTCAGCAGTGCGCCCTTGGCCTGCCTGACAAACAGAGGCGCTTCACCTACCGCCCTAAGTGCCCTTACCGGACTGTTTACACCTCCGGGGATATATTTTTGAGCCTCGTTAAAGGCTACTTTGCTTCTTTTTCTGTTAACTCGCTTCGTATCGTTGAATTTCATTTCAAAATCTTGATTTTTGGGTTAGGCTGGTTTCCTGCTATATTCCTGCCAGTGAACAAGTTTTACGATTTCCTGCTCTATAATTTCTTCGCACCTGCCTATTTCATTCTCTCTTTTTTTCAAGTTCTGAGCAGCAAGAGACTCTATTTCCTGGAGTTTATAGAGCCTTTTGTCAGGAATTTGTGCAACTTCCCTTTCTATGTCGTCAGGATTGGCAAGGTCAATGAGCAGCTGAGTCTTTCCCACAGGCAAATCTCCCTTGTCTATGATTGTGTGGGGAGCAGAGGTTGCACTTATCACAACATCGGAAAGAGACAGAAGTTTGTGTTTCTCGCTCAAGGGAAGAGCCACAGCGTTATATTTCTCAGCTAAAACTTCAGCTTTTTCAAGGCTTCGGTTGGCAAGAATGATGTTGGTCGATTTGCGTGTTGTCAGAAAGTTAAGAATTGACTCTGTAAGTTCGTTTACTCCGATAATGCTGACCACCTTGTCGCCCAGGTCTGGCACCTGTCTGCAGAGAATATCCACCGTTGCCTGCGAATACGACACAGCACCTCTGGCAATACCTGTCTCTGTTCTTGTTCTGTGTGCCACAGAGATTGCTGTCTGAAACAGCTTGTTTAGGGCTGAAGGAAGTTTACCTGACTCTTGCGCCTCGAAGTAAGCCTGCTTTATTTGTCCGACTATTGCCGACTCTCCCAATAGCGGAGACTCGAGTCCTGCAGCCACGCGGAACAAGTGTCTGGCTGTATCGACGGGAATTTCTCCTTCGCCCCAATACAGTTCTGTTCGTGCGCAGGTCTTTACAAGTACGCCATCTGCTCTCTTCGCAACAAGCACAGGCGACTCGCTCCTGTTATTTACAATAATTGAATTTACCATTTTCGCAACTTAGTTTAATTCTTAATTGACTCGTTTACACGTCGTCGAATTTCTAATTCCAAGTGCAAAATTAGTTGTTGTCGAGAGCCTGTGAAATCGCAAAAAGTGGGGTAATGTATCACATAAGTTTGTTATTCCTGCTTTTTGTAAATGGAGACGAAACTCTTTGCTTTTTCCATTATGAACCCAATGTTTCCCCTGATCGAGTCTCTGACCCTCATGCTCAAATGCACGTCTTTGGCATTGCTCGAAACTGCGATTGTCAAGTCTCCGTCCTTATAGATTGCAGGAGAAATGAAGTCGCAGAGTTTAGGATTGTCACATACACTCGCAAGAATGTGCCTTTCTTCTGCGTCTCTCTTTATTCGCTGGTTCAGTTCGGGATTCTCTGTGCAAACATAGACGAGAATTGCATCGTCCAGGTCGCCCGGCTCGTACTCTTTCTTTACGAGAGTGAAGGGTAGAGCCTCGAATCCTTCCTTGAACTGCGGAGAAATGATTGTTGCTTCGTCAGTGAATCGAGAGAGAATTGTCGCTTTGTGCAGACCAACTCTTCCTCCACCAATGATGAGTATTTTCTTGCCCTCTATATTTATGCCTATAGGTAGGAAGTTCATCGAAAGTATTGTTTTGCGTAATAACTGATTATGTATTTTGCACCGGCACGACGAATTGCTGTCAAGCTTTCGTGAAAGATTCGTTTCTCGTCAAAGAACCCTTGCTTGGCAGCATTAAGAAGCATTGAGTATTCTCCACTAACTTGATAAGCTACAAGAGGGAAGTCAGGGAACTGCACTGATGCACGATAAAGTATATCAAGGTAAGCAAGAGCAGGTTTGACCATTATCCAGTCTGTGCCTTCGTTGATGTCTGCTTCAATCTCCTCTATGCCCTGGTTCTTTGTTCTGTAGTCCATTTGGTAACTTTTTCTATCGCCAAAGCCGGGTGCCGAGCCTGCCGCATCACGGAATGGGCCGTAGTAAGCCGATGCATATTTGGCAGAATAAGCCAAGATCTTGACGTGCTTAGTTCTCTCGTCACTGTCAAGCTTCTCTCTGAGTGCTGTTATTTGGCCGTCCATCATTGCCGAAGGTGCAACGAAGTCTGCACCTGCCAATGCGTGCCGGTAAGCCATCTCTGCCAGTAGAGGGAGTGTCGAGTCATTATCCACATCATAGAATTCTCTGCCTTCCTCGTCCCTAACCTTTGTCAGGACTCCGCAATGTCCGTGTGAAGTGTATTCGCACAGGCAGACATCGGTAAATACAATGACTTTGGGAAAGGTCTTCTTTATTGCTCGCACCGCTTGAGGGATGATGCTGTCTTCCCTGTATGCCGCAGTTCCTCTCTCGTCCTTCTCGTTCTGTGGAATTACACCGAACAAAAGCACCTTGTTTATTCCAAGAGAAGTAAGTTCCTCTATGTCAGCTAAAAGCGTGTCTATTGAGAAGCGGAAGATTCCCTTCATCGAAGGGATTTCGGTCTTTATATTTTCACCTTCCTCCACAAAATAAGGGTAGATGAAGTCTTCGGGCAGAATGGCTTCGACATCTGCGTATTTGTCTCTAGTAAGTTGGGTTGCCCTATATTGTCTGAATCGTTTGAACTGCTTCATAAGTTGTTTTTCCTTTAGCGATGAATAATAAATGTTTTGAGATATTCTCTCCGTAAAGTTGCTTGAAAGCTTCTACTGTCGAAGGTGAAGTAAAGAGAACTTTGTCAAACTTAGTCAAATCCTGCTTTACAGCTTCCCTGTTTGGTTGGTTTGTATAGACTGGCAAGTCTGTTACCTCGTATCCTTGTTTGACAAGTTTTTCTGAAAGAGTTTTCAACCCTTTGTCCGACCTGGGCAGAAGAATTTTCGACTTCTTCTTGTCTTTGAACCATTTAATAATTCCCTCTGCTGATTCTGTTGGAGATTCAAATATAGGTGTTGCGCCTTTTTGCTTCAAAGCTTCTGTTGTTGTCGGACCTACGCTGATGATTTTAGTACCATCCAGTGGTTTGTCGAAGTATTTTACTCCGTACCTCGAAGTGAAGACGATGAAATCAAAGTCTTTAGTGTCTGGCAGTGCAACCTCGTTTTTGCTAATCGTGATAAGAGGTGTTGAACTTGTTGAACTCGTGTCATAGATTTTCTCCCTATACTCACGTGCCGAGAAATGTACAACTTCGCCAACCACAACAAGTACAGGAGAGTCACGAAAAACAGCATATTGCAATTCTTCGAGCGTTGAATAAATCTCCCTTTGATTGGGAAGCGAGACATTTGTGACAAGAGCAACAGGTGTTTGTCTTTCTCTTCCTTGTTTTAACAGAGAGCTTGCAATAGCGCTTATTTCAGAACCTCCCATGTAATAGACAAGAGTGTCTGAGTCGGGTGTTATAGGCGAAGAAGCATGACCAAGTACGAAAGCAACACTTCTTGCTAAACCTCTATGTGTCAAAGGAATTTGAGTAAGCGAGGCAAGAGCATTTCCGCTGCTTATTCCCGGAATTACTTCAACTTCTATCATTCGTGATTTTAAGAAGTCAATTTCTTCCCTGCCGTGAGCAAAGACCATCGGGTCTCCACCTTTAAGTCTTACAACTTGCTTGCCCGAAATGGCTGCTTGATAGAGGAGTTCGTTAATCTCGTCCTGATGATGACTGTGTTTTCCTGACCGTTTGCCAACATATATTTTTTCAGCCGAAAACCTTTGCAAGTAATCTTCATTCGTAAGGTCGTCAAAGAAGATTATTGAAGCTTCCTCTAATGCCTTGTTTCCTTTTACAGTAATAAGTTCGGGATCGCCAGGGCCAAAGCCAACAAGCTTAACTTTTCCGTAACTTTTTCTGATGTCGAGAGGCTCAAAAATCTCTCTTATCCAAGGCTCTGCATCACTGTTCGCAGTAATGGCAAGGTTTCCCTGCAGCGGGTGAGTCTTGAACGGAAGTTCCTCGCTTGCAAGGTGTCGAAGTCCCAGTCTGTCGAGTGCGCAGGTGGCGACAATAAGCGCATCAATGCTTCCGTTGTTAACCTGCTCGATTCTTTCTTCAATAGTGCCACGAACAGGCACAACATCAAGGTCTGGGCGCAATGCTAGAAGCTCGGCTTTTCTCTGTGCTGAACTTGTTCCGACTTTACTATGTTTAGGTAGAGAGTCGAGTGTGTGGTTATCTTTTGCAACTAAAGAATCACTTTTATTTTCTGCTTTTGTAAGTGCTATGATTTCTATTCCAGCAGGCAAAGGATATGGCAGGTCTTTTGCTGAATGTATTCCAATATCTGCCCTATGTTCAAGTATCGCATTGTCAAGCTCTCTTGTAAAGAAATCTGCTGCTAAAGAAGGCTCCATCAGGGAGATTTCCTTGTGTTGATCTCCGAATGAAGAGGTTTTTATTACCTCGTATTCTATTTGCTTCGGCAGTACTTTTTGCACTTCCTCCACTTGCAGCAGTGCCAAAGCGCTCTGCCTTGAAATAATCCTTAATTTTTTACCCATAATTCGCAACTTGTTTAATTCCAAGTGCAAAATTACAGCTATCTTTTCGCCTGTGAAATCGCATAAAATAACCACCTGCATCACATAAGTATGTGATACAGGTGGCCTCTTAATGAAGATTTTAGAGATAGTTCTTTATTTCTTCTTTATTACTACCTGCCAGTAGCCTTCAGTGTGCTGTGTCTGGGAAAGAATCTCGTGACCTTCAAGCTTGACTGAACCTGGTACATTCTCGATAGGTTTTCCATCATCAAGAAGAATCTCGAGAATATCACCTGATTTTAGTGACGCAAGTTCAATCTTTGTTCTCACAAAGTTCATAGGGCAAAGTACACCTCTCAAATCCTTGCTTTTTGTGATGTCTATGCTTGACTCGGCTTTTTCTTCTTTGGCTTCGTTCTTGATGTCAGTATTTGCTGGTTCTATATTCAACTTTACCTCTGAATTTTCAGAAGAAGAAACCTTTTTGAATTGCAAACTGTCGTCCATACTTTCGTATAGGCTATTGACAATCGAAGCAATAGCATCAGCTTGATTTTGATTGTATTTGCCGTTTTCTCCGTCTTTCTTTGCTTGCTCAACAAGAGGTAAGAACTCTTTTGACACAAGATCAGTCTCGATAAATTCCTTTATAAACGCATCGAACACTTCCGAAGGTTGCTGAGGGTCAAGACCTCTGGTAACAAGTAACATTCTCGAAGCATGGAAGATAACTTCGTAAAGTCCTCTTCCATCTTTCTTGTACTGAGCTTGAGCATCCTTAATTGCTTGCTGGTCAACAGTAATCATGTCGAACAAACCTGCGGAACACTCTGGTTTGCCTCGTTTTTCTACATTAAAGACGTCATCACTTCCCCAATCAAAGTAGTAGTTCTTGTCAATTGCGAACAAAGGAACTTCAGAGAATTTCTCGACTAGCGAAATAGCGATTTTGTGTCCTGCTTTGCTTCTTAACCATTTGTTAAATGTAAGAGGAGAATCAGGAAGAATTGTATTTGCAATTTCTGCAGCTTCGATAAATTTAGAAATAAGTGCAACAGCAAAATCTGGAACTTTGTATGCCGCTATTGTTCCTATGCTTTCAGCCAAAGTCGGAGAGTCCCCATAGTTAGCAGCAACAAATATCTGGTAGGCAGGATAAGCGTGGTCTGTGTGCAGAACCTTTCCCACAAAACCAAGGTCAGTCCAAAGAGGCTGACCGCATAAGTTAGGGCAACCAGTAATGTTTATGCGTGCATCGTCCAAGTATGAAAGGTCAAGTGCGCTGTTTTCAAGTCGAGAATAGATTGCGTCAGCAAGTCCTTTTGAAAGACAGATACCAAGGCGGCAAGTGTCTGCACCCGTACAGGAAACAATATTATTCAGGACTGCCGGCTTGTCGTAGTCGGAAGTGTAGTTTCTGATCAGCCCCTCGAGTTCAGCCAACTTTGCAGAAGGAATGTTTCTGAGGCGGATATTCTGTCTTGTTGTGAAACGGACTGTGTGCCTGCCTATCTTTGCTACGAAATCAAGTACAGTCTTCAGCTGCTCGACTTTCCCGTCATCTTCAAGCGAAATGTTTCCCCATACAAAGGGAATAACCACAGAGCGGTCGTCGGAAGAGCTATGAGGGAAAGCGGACAAATCTATATCCAACTTTTTGCCTGTAGCCTTCTCTTTCTCAAAGAACTCATCAATAAGTTTGAAAGTTTCCTCAGCACCATTCTTATAGAAAATATATCTGATTCGAGCCTGGTGCTTGTTCTTTCTGTTGCCATGAGTGTTAAAGAAAGACTTCATCGCTTTGATAAGTGCGTATAAATCTTCGGCAGGAATGAACTCTTTGTAAAGCCAACCGACAGTAGGCTTTGAGCCGGCACCTCCACCGATATAGACCTTGAAGCCTCGCCTTCCGTCCTTGATCTTGGCTACGAAGCCGATGTCGTTTATTCCTGCGAAATCCTCGAATTTCTCGTCGCTCGAGAATGCAATCTTCATTTTGCGAGGCATAAGGAAAGAGTCAGCCTCTGGCACAAGCACATCAGTCACAGCCATTGCGTATGGCGTAGTGTCGAATGTCTCTGTCTGCGAAATGCCGGAAAATTCGCTGACAAGGATATTTCGAAGGGTGTTTCCACCGCCACCCTTGGTTGCGAGTCCTGCCTGCTGAAGCTCAGTAAGCACATTCCCGACCTTATTAAGATCAAGGTTAAGAATCTGGATTTCTGCACGAGTTGTGATATGAAGCAAATTAGAGCCGTTGCGCTTTGCAATGTCTATAACCTGCAACAACTGATTAGGAGTAATTACTCCGCCAGTAGCACGGATTCTCGCCATATAGACTTCGTTCTTTCGCTGTTCGTAAACACCCATAGGCACACGAAAAGCTTTGAACTCAACACCGTTTACTGTTCCTCCTTGATAGCCTTGAGCCAACTTGCCGAACTTGCTGATGTCGGCAGTTAAAGTCTCAGGTAATTTATATGTTGTGTCGCTCATTTGTGTAAATCTTGTTTTAGCGTTTATGAAGTCCGCATTCCTTGTGTTCCGGGTCTTCCCACCACCATCTTCCGGCACGAATGTCCTCGCCTGGTTCTATGGCACGAGTACAAGGCTGACAGCCGATTGATGGAAAACCTTGGTCGTGAAGCTTGTTGTAAGGTACACGATTCGCCTTGATGTAGTTCCATACATCTTCCTCAGACCATTTCACAAGAGGATTAACTTTGATAAGGTTATTGTTTTCGTCCCACTCAACGACTTGTGTGTTTGTGCGAGTAACAGCTTGCGAAGCACGAAGACCACAAATCCAAACATCAAGAGTCGAAAGCGCTCGGAGCAGAGGTTCAATCTTTCTGCAATGGCAACAACCTTTTCTTAGTTCGATGCTTTGATAGAATGCGTTGATTCCGTTTTCTCTAACGTATTTTTCTACGCCGTTATGGTCAGGAGAATAGACTTCGATCTTGATGTCGTACTTGTCGTTAGTTCGGTCAATCAACTGATATGATTCAGGAAACAGTCTGCCAGTGTCGATTGTGAAGATTCTTCCTTTGCCAGGAGTCTTTGCAATCATATCTGTAAGCACTTGGTCTTCCAAACCGAGGCTCGAGGCAAGAGCAATTTTGTTTCCGTATTTAGGAAGGAAGTAAGCCAAGATTTCTTCTGGCTTAGCATCCTTGAATCTTTCGTTAAGTTCTTTTACTGCTGCTTTCATAATTATGAAACGAAGTTCGACGTTAGTCAATTATGCATTGATAATCATTCCTGCACCGACAGTCTCGTTTGTTCCCTCGTCCACGAAGACAAGCGAACCGGTAGTGCGGTTGTTTGCGTAAAGGTCATAAGCCAAAGGTTTCGAGACTTTCAGTGTTACCTTGGCGATGTCGTTCATGTTTATTGTCTTGTCATCAACGATATTCTCGAGAGTGTTGATGTTGACTTTGTAGTCTATTGCAGTGACGAAACCCTGAAATTCGTCAGTAGTGTGTCTGATGACATACTTTTGTCTTAGCTGTAAAGGACGATGGTTCAACCAGCAGACAAGAAGTTCCACTTGCTGACCGACGTGAGGAACTTCACTGCTCTTGACAATCTGCGAGCCACGGCTTACATCAACATCATCTGCAAGAGAAATGCTGACACTTTGTGGAGCTTGGGCCTCGTCAAGCTGAACAGTTCCCTCGTCAATGCGAGAGACTACGGACTCTGTATATGAAGGGAGAACAGTTACTTTATCGCCAACCTTGATTGTACCGCCTGCAATGCGTCCTGCGTAAGCGCGATAGTCAGGCCACTCGGCTGTCTGAGGTCTTACAACGTACTGGACAGGGAAGCGGAAAGGCTGTGCTTCAATGCCCTGCTTCAAGGGAACTTGCTCAAGAAGGTGAAGAAGTGTTTCGCCCTTGTACCAAGGTGTTTTTTCGGAAGCATTTACCACATTATCTCCCTTGAGCGCTGAAATTGGAATGAAATACACATTCTTTAGGTTAAGAAGTTCCGCAACCTTTGCATATTCCTGTTTGATTTTGTTGTAAACATCCTCAGAGAAGTCAACCAAATCCATCTTGTTGACTGCTACGATTACATAGTCAATCTTTAAGAGCGAAGCAATGTAAGAGTGACGTTTTGTCTGCTCGATAATTCCGTTTCTAGCGTCAACAAGTATGATTGCCGCGTCTGCTGTCGAAGCACCCGTAACCATGTTTCTTGTGTATTCGATATGACCTGGAGTGTCGGCAATGATAAATTTGCGCTTTGGCGTAGCAAAGTATCTGTAGGCCACGTCTATGGTAATGCCTTGTTCACGCTCTGCACGTAGTCCGTCAGTAAGTAGTGCAAGGTTTATTTCGGCATTGCCCAAACGTTCGGAAGCGGCTTCCACTGCCTCAAGCTGGTCTTCGAATATAGACTTGGAATCATAGAGAAGGCGGCCGATAAGAGTTGACTTTCCGTCATCAACGCTGCCTGCAGTTGTAAAACGGAGAAGTTCCATGTCAAGGTAACCGTTTCCGCCTTGTATGTTTTGTGTTGTATTGCTCATAATTTAATTCCTTATTTTGTCAGTTAATTGTTAACTCTTAATTATCAACTCATAATTTAGAAGTAGCCTGCCTTCTTTCTGTCTTCCATAGCTGCTTCCGAGCGCTTGTCATCGGCTCTTCCTCCTCTTTCGGTAACACGTGACGAAGCAATCTCGTCAATGATGTCTTCGATAGTGTCTGCTGTCGAAAGAGTCAGACCGGTACATGTAATGTCTCCGATAGTGCGGCAGCGCACACGTTTCTTCTCAATCTTTTCATTTGGTTTCAACTGCATGAAAGGGTAGTGCGCCAACCAAACGCCGTCTCTCTCGAACACCTCGCGCTCGTGAGTGTAGTAGAGTGATGGAAGCGGAATGTTCTCCTGCAGAATATACTGCCAGACATCCATCTCGGTCCAGTTAGATATTGGGAATACACGGAAATGCTCGCCCAAATTCTTCTTCCCGTTAAAGATGTTCCAAAGTTCAGGTCTCTGGTTCTTTGGGTCCCACTGGCCGAACTCGTCGCGATGGCTGAAGAAACGCTCTTTTGCGCGAGCTTTCTCCTCGTCTCGTCTTGCACCGCCAAGGGCAGCATCGAACTTGTACTTTTCGAGGGTATCAAGCAGTGTTACAGTCTGCAGTTTGTTGCGTGATGCATTGTAGCCTTTCTCTTCTACAGCTCTTCCCTCGTCAATGCTCTGTTGTACAGAACCGACTATAAGCTTGACGTTCAAACGCTTTACAAGTTCGTCGCGAAACTCTATTGTCTCTATGAAATTATGTCCTGTGTCAATGTGAAGGAAAGGGAATGGTATTGGCGAAGGGTAAAAAGCCTTGTATGCCAAGTGTGCAAGCACGATGCTGTCCTTACCTCCCGAGAACAGAAGCACTGGTTTCTCGAACTGAGCTGCAACCTCGCGTATGACGTAGATTGCCTCAGACTCTAATTCCTTTAGATGTGTAATTTTCTGTGACATTTTAATTCCTTTCTTTATTAGTTTTCTTTATTCTGAATGCAAAATTACTGCGGTTTGCCAAGGTGGGAAATCGCAGTAATATGCCAATTATATCACATAAGTTAGTGAGAAGCCTCAAGTTTCAACAGTGCGGCATCAAGTTTCTCCCTCGAGATCGAGACATAGCCAACACCATCGTTAACAGCCTGACCGTCAGTCAGAATGTACTTCAGGAACTCTATGGCTGCAGGGTTTGAAGGAACGCCCTTCGAGACAAGATACAAGTCACGGGCTGGAGGTGAAGGGAACTTGCCGTCAGCAATAGCCTTTGTCAGCGAATCTTTCGAAGCATAGAAGTCTTCATCCGGATCAATCTGTCCGTTTCCGTTGACATCAATAGGAAGAACTCGAATTCCCGGAAGAGGCTGCTTGGTGTTGTTGTCATACGCGTAGCCGATATTGTTGAATCCGATTGAGCTGACATTCTTCTGGACTGCAGTTGCCACACCTGGATCTCCGTTCACACCCTCTCCGCCAAGGTCTTCCTGATGTTTGCCGAACCACTTGGCAAAAGTTTCGGCGGCACCACAAGCGTCGCTACGGGTGAAAATTGAAAGGGAAGTCTGATCGTCAGTTCCGGCAAGCTCACCCCAAGTTTTCAGAGTTCCGTCAATCCAGATCTGCTTTGCCACATCGGCTGTGATACCTCGCTTAAGAAGGTTTGCAAGCTGAGGGTTGTTTTCGTTTACGGTTGGCACTACGGCATCTTTGGCTACGGGGAAGCCAAGGGCGCCTTTGGCTATTTCGGCATCGCTGACTTCACGGCTTACCATTCCGAAATCGACTTGTCCGGAAAGTGCATCGGTCATTCCTTTTCCTGCGCCGCCGCCTTCCACTTCTATTCTGACGTTTGGATGAAGCTTCTGAAAATCTTCAGCCCATTTCACTGCCAGAGGGTATAGTGCGAAAGCTCCGGAAAGAGAAATTCTGCCTGAAATGTCGTTGCTGGAATCTGCAGAACTTTCTGCAGTCTTATTTCCTCCGCACGAAGTAGCCAACAGGGCAAACGATAATAAAAATGCTGATGAACTTGGCTTGATAAAATTGTGTCTCATTGTCTGTAATATTTGGAATTAATAATTAGAATGTTGCAATAAGTTGTGCTTCCAACAGGTTGCCGTTCGGCTTGCTGCTCTTTGCGTACTTTGTCAGGGTGTAGTTGAGCTGTCCGCGCAAATACTTTATCGGCTGCCAGTTCACGCCTATTGTGAAATCGTTCTGATAGTCAGCCTTGGCAGACAAATCCTTCTGGTAGAAGCCATAGCTCAAAAGAGGCTGGATACCATGCGCAAAAGTGTAGGCTGCAGTAGCGAAAGCTCCCTGCTGTTCAGTTTCCCCTGTCTGACCGTACAGATATTCCGATCGGATTAAAAGCTTGTCAGACTTATAGGTAACGCCTGCAGAAGTTCTGTTTCTCTTGATGGCATTGTCATTCACATCCCAGCCAGCCTTGATGGAATCTGCATTTACCGCCTCTGGAGTGTAGTGGCCGATGTATTCGCCTGCACTGAGAGTCAGCCTTTTGTTTGGGTTGAGAGTGATGAAGCCAGCCACGTTCTTATACTCGTCGTTATCCTTGAGGTTTATTCCGTTACCGTTGTAAACACCTAACTTGTAGCCAAATACGTGGTAGTCTTCTCTCTTTCCGACATTACCATAGATACGAATACCAACGTCTCTGGAGTTTGAAGAAAGACCGCTCACATCGTTGTACCCTGTAAGCTTGTTGATTACTGCAGGATTTTCAATTGTAATCCAAGTTGCCGGACCATCCTGAGACTCCTGGGAATATTCCACCTTGAACTCTCCCACCTGAACATTAAATGCCTCTACAGGTTTGAAGCGAACGAATACGTCAATAATTTTAACGGAAGTTTCGTACTCTGCCTGCAATTTGTAGTCGATGGTCTTACCGAAATTTCCGCCTACGGCAAGTCTCACTCGTCTAAGGTCAAAACTATTCACTTTTGCGGCGTCACTATTGTAGGCATAGCGGGCATTTATCAGTCCCGAGACTTTCGGTGTTGAAGGAGTGTAATCCTTCTTGGGCTTTGTTTCATTCTGTGCATTTGCCACTTCAGAAGCAAGAAGAGCAACTGTACTTAAGCTTGTCAAGAGTTTTTTTACATTCATAAGAATTTCCTTTCTGTTTTTTTAATTGTTAGACATATTATAAAGGAACTTCACTTTTGTTTTCCTGTTTTTAAGTTCCCTTACTGAGTGCAAAATTATAGGGATTCCACCACGTGTGAAATCCCTATCGAAAGGCAAAAGTATCACAAAGGTTTGTGATATATATGAACTGCTTTGTCAAATCATAAGGTACTTTTTCGGCTTCCGGAGCGGCTTTGCATCCTGATCCGGCGGCAACCTCAGTTTGTCTGTAAATGGGGTCGCATACATCACCTGCCGCGAAAATTCCTGTGACATTATGCTCAAACAAGCTCTCGACAGCCTCTCCGCCCGATAATCAGTCATTGATGCGTTCAGCCCCAAGTTTCGATTAGAGCGGGTATTCGTCAAAAGCAAAAAGTACGGTCGAAAGATACCTTTCGCCAGTATCGGGGAAAAGCGTTACGATTCTCTTGCCCCTGTTCTCCGGACGCTTGGCAACAATAGTCGCACCGAGAGCGGCGGCACCCGAAGAAATACCCACAAGCAGGCCTTCGTGCTGTGCAAGCTCGCGCCCTGCACGAATTGCCTCGTCGCTGTCAACGTCAATAACTTCGTCAATGTATTCGGGGCTGTAGGTCTTAGGCACAAAGTTTGCGCCTATTCCCTGTATCTTGTGCGGGCCGGCGGGCTTGCCCCTGAGCACGGGCGAAGTGTTCGGCTCGACAGCATAGACCTTGATGTCTGGATTCTTGGACTTCAGGAACTTTGCGACACCGCTGACAGTTCCGCCGGTACCGACTCCTGCCACGAATATGTCGATTTTTCCCTCTGTCTGCGCCCAAATCTCGGGACCGGTAGTTGCCAGGTGCTTGGCAGGGTTAGCGGGATTCTCGAACTGCTGGAGGATGACTGATCCGGGAATGCTGTCCCTCAGCTCTTCGGCAGCCCTGACAGCCCCGATCATTCCGTCCCTTCCGCTTGTAAGCCTTACTTCGGCACCGTATGCGCGGACCAGGTTGCGTCGCTCGACTGACATTGTTTCCGGCATGGTGAGAATAAGGTGGTAGCCCTTGACAGCGCTGACCAGAGCAAGCCCTACGCCTGTATTTCCGGAAGTGGGCTCAATGATAGTTGCACCGGGCTTCAGCAAACCTTTCTTTTCCGCGTCCTCGACCATAGCTACGGCAATTCGGTCCTTTGCGCTTCCTCCAGGGTTGAAAGACTCGATTTTTGCTATGACCGGAGACTCAATACCTCTGATCTTAGAGAATTTGTTAAGCTCGAGAAGTGGTGTATTCCCCACAAGTTCAATCAATGATTTTGCTATAGCCATATCTTTTAGATTTTGTTTTTAGAAAAATGTCTCATTATGAATCTGCCTGTCAGGCTCAGTGCCAGGATGATTATTGTCAGCACAAGTGCGGCGGCGTAAGCTCTGTTCTGCACCTCCTGCTGCGGCACGGAAAGCTGAAAGAATACAGAAAGCGGCAGAGTGGCGGCCTTGTCCGAGAGCGATTCGGGAATATAGTCGGTAAATCCGGCAGTGAACATGACTCCGGCGGCATCACCCATCGCCCTGCCTACGGAAAGCAGGGTGGCTGTGGCTATTGCCGGGGCTATCTGCCTTACAACTACGCCAATGGTCTCTATTCTGGTCGCACCAAGCGAGTAAGCCGCCTCAAGCAGTTCTTTGGGGATTGTGCGCGCAACTTCATCCATGCTTCTTATCAGAATCGGAACAATAAGCAGAGTCTCTACGATGATACCTCCGAGCAGAGAGGCCTTGATTCCCATAATGATCATTACGGTAAAGGCAAACGCGCCATAGACAATGCTTGGAATACCGAACAGGACGTCGTATGCCAGGCGGGCAATGTAACCGAACTTTGAGTCTCCCTTCAGATAGACATTCAGATAGAAAACCACGGGAATGCTTATCAGTAGCCCTATGAAAGTGGCTCCGAGAACAATATATACCGAACCGACAATTGCATTCAGAAATCCACCCTCCTTTCCGATGTAGAAACCCGATCCAGGCAAAGATGTAACCATTTCCCAAGTCAGTACGGGAAAGCCTTTCGAGGCAATGCTCCACAACACACTGATGACAAATCCTGCAACAAGAAGCAGGGAAATGTACATCAGGCCTTTGAACAATTTTTCTTCCAAGTATTTCATTCCTTCAAAGTTTTTAGATAAAGTCTTGCACCCAAGTTGAAGACAATAACAATTATGAAAAGTAAAAATGCCGCAAACATCAGCGCCGACTCATATAGTGGCAGGGAAAGCATCTCTCCGTAGTTGTTTGCAATAAGTGACGGAATAGGGTAGCAGGCGTCAAGTACGGAACCGGGCACAATAATCAGGTTACCGCAGACCATCAGCACAGCGATAGTCTCACCCAAGGCACGGCTAAGCGCAAGAACCGTTGAAGCAATAATTCCAGGCAGCCCCTTCCTCAGTACAACATATTTGGTTGTCTGCCATCTGGTTGCGCCCAAGGCGAGTGAAGATTCCCTCAGCTCGACGCTTATATTACCGAAGATTTCTATGAACAGACTTATCAGAAGCGGGAGAATCATCACACTCAGCACAATCGCACCCGACAGAAGGGTATAGCCCGAAGTTGATCTTCCAACCGCCGGACCGACTATGTCGCTGATAACTGGTACGACAACAAGTGTGCCCCACACACCATATATCACCGAAGGCAGAGAGGCCAGAATGTCAAGCAGCGGGTAGATGAACTGTCTGACTGCGCTTCTCATGTATTCAGTCAGCAGCACCGCCATCAACAGCGATATAGGCAAGGCTATGAGCATGGCTACGCCGGTGACATAGAAAGTGCCTGCTATAAAGGCAAGGAAGCCGAATTTGTTCCTCATGGGTTTCCATTCCGAAGTTGTCAGAAGTTCCCACCACGAATGTTCCGCCAGGATGTCACTTGACTTTATCCACAAGCCTATTGCCATCACCACCACTAATATAAGTGAGACAAAGGTGAACAGAGTCATAACACCTCCTGCAATTTTGTCCTTTGCTATTCTGTACGTCATAATTACTCTTTTTGATGAATTCCTTTCTTTTGTTTCCGAGTGCAAAGTTACTATACCAACTAGAGGTGGGAAATCCCCTTGATAAGTGCTTTGCATCACAAACTTATGTGATACAATATACCCTTAAAGGGGATTGTCCAGGTTGTCTGCCATAACTAATTTTGCATCGTAAAACTTAAAGGGAATTAGACAATGATCAGCGTAATTGTAACATTACATAACAAGGAGAACACGATTATTTCTGCGTTGCAGTCTGTTGTGGCTCAATCTGTACAGCAGTGGGAGGCAGTAATCATTGACAACGGTTCGACAGACGGAAGTGAATACCAGGTACGTTCATACCTTATAGACAGGCGAATGCGCTATGTGAAGCTTGAAAAGCAGGTTTCTGTGGAGGAGGCAAGACGCAAAGGCCTGGAATTGACTTCCGGCGAGTATGTGCTTTTTCTTGACGGAAGCGACTATCTTGAAGTGAATGCTCTCGAGGCGCTCTATCTGAACATAAAGAAGTACGGAACTCCGTTATCCACAGGAAACTACTCACTTATGAAGAACGGAGAAAGACAAATTCAGAATTATCTGGAAGAGGGGAAGCTGACAGCTTCTTCGATCAAGGTCAGAAAGCTGGTATTGGCCACTGGCACAACGCTTTTTGAACGTAGGGTAGCCGCGTCTCCTGAATTGTGGAGAGGTCTTGATATTGCATATACTGACCATCTTGTCGTAATAAACGGAGAGGGGGAACAGCCTCTGACTGAGTTGCATAGTGTTTCTTTCCTTAGTCGTCTATTATCTTTGTTTCACAATTAAAATGATTTGTTATGGCAGATTTTAATCCAGCTAAAAAGTTTAAGCCTCTTGAACATAATGGCATAGAGGTAAAAAATCTTAACATACACATTGGTAATGCCCATATACTGAAAAATGTAAATGTAACAATCCCTAAAAATAAGATTACTTGTATAATTGGGCCTTCGGGATGTGGAAAAAGTACGCTTCTGCGCACGTTCAACCGAATTATTGACACTACAGAAGGGGTTAAAATAGAAGGAGATATTCTGCTCGGAGACCGAAACATTGTAAAGAGCCACGGAGCAGACCTGATTGAGCTTCGCCGCTACATAGGGTTAGTGCCTCAGCGCCCTTGTCCTTTGCCAATGTCTATATTTGACAATATAGCCTACGCTTGCCGAATTCACGGAATTAGAAATAAGGAAAATTTGGAATCAACAGTAGAGTATTATCTGAGAAGCATAGGTCTCTGGGACGAGGTTAAGGAGCGTCTGTCTTCTCCGGCTGCACGTCTTTCCGGTGGTCAGCAGCAACGTCTTTGCCTTGCCCGTTCCCTTGCCGTAGAGCCTTCTGTATTATTGGCGGATGAAAGTACATCGGCACTAGATCCAATCTCTTCAAAGAAGGTTGAGCAGCTTTTGGTTGATCTGAAGCAAAACTATACAATAGTTATGGTTACGCACACTCTTCAGCAGGCTCAACGTATAGCAGACAATGTTATCTTCATGTATTTAGGTGAAGTTATTGAGCAAGGTTCTGCAAAAGATATTTTTAACAATCCGCAAAATGAACTGACTCGCCGTTATCTGGATGGTGCATTCAGTTAATAAACATATAGTTATGAGTAATACAGACAAGAATATTGAGAATAATTGTTCCCAGGATTTACAAAATCTTGGGAACGCAACGCTGGCAACCCTGACAAACTATCAGAAGCCTGATGCCTATGGAGCATTGAGTATGCCGGTCTATCATTGTGCCAGCTATGAGTTTGCAACTGCAAAAGAGATGAGTGACGTGTTCTGCGGCCGCGTTCAGGACCCAGAGTATTCCCGAGTAATGAACCCTACGGTTACATTTTTCGAGAACCGAGTAAAACTTTTGACAGGTGCAGCTAATGTCTTTGCTTTTAATTGCGGAATGTCAGCAATAAGTAATGTTCTGTTCGCACTGGCTTCGCAAGGGAAAAATATCGTTACTTCAAGCCATTTATTTGGTAACACAGTCTCTTTTCTCCGCAACACTCTTGGTCCGTTAGGAATCGAATCCAGAGAGATAAATTTGCTTGATAGAGAAGCAGTTGAGAAGGCTGTTGACGAGAATACCTGTGCTGTATTTCTTGAAATAATTACAAACCCTCAGTTGGAAGTGGCAGATGTTTCTATGTTAGCGGAGGTTGCTCATGCCAAAAACGTACCCGTGATAGCAGATACAACACTTATTCCTTTTACTCAGTTTGACGGAAAGGCTTTGGGTATAGATGCGCAAGTTGTAAGTTCTACAAAGTACATTTCCGGAGGTGCTACCAGTCTTGGCGGACTTGTGATAGATTACGGAACTTTCCCTATAATAAACCGTAGAATTCGCTACGAACTTCTATTTAACTTGGGAGGTTACATGACTCCCCATGCCGCATATATGCAGACTGTCGGACTGGAGACCTTGGATGCACGATATAAGGTTCATGCTTCTAACGCTCTTGAACTTGCCAAACGCTTGCAGACAATTCCTGAAATAAGAAGGGTAAACTACACGGGACTGCCAGACAATCCGTTCTATGAATTGGCAAAAAAGCAGTATGGCGAGACCTCGGGTGCGATGTTGACTATTGATCTTGAAGACAAGGAATCTGCTTTGCGTTTCATGAATAATTTAAAGGTTGTACATCGAGCTAGCAACCTGTTTGATAATAGATCTCTAGCTCTTCATCCGGCTTCCACGATATTCGGACCATTCTCCGGCTCTCAGCGTCGAGCTATGGATGTTTATGATACAACTATAAGGTTGTCAATAGGATTGGAAAACATAGATGATATTTTTAATGATATAGTTCAGGCTGTTAAAAACCGATAATTAGGTTAATTATAGTAGTTGAGACAGATGTTGTGATAGCAGAAACTATAAATGTAATTGATAATTAAGATAATATTAAATCGTTTATCCACAAGGGGAGATAAGTATAAATATTGATGCTGAGTATATACCAATATATAATTTGGTATATACTTTTTTG
>JAZUHH010000055.1:0-11624 GCA_045641625.1 Paludibacteraceae bacterium | reverse complement strand
CCTCTTCAGTTACTTTTAATGTCACCGTCTCACCTTTACATACAACATATTTGTCTTCTGCAACTTTTTTTAGACTTGGAGAAGGAACAACATCAATAGCTAACTTGTGTGGAGATGTCATATACCTTTCTATTTCTCTATCGTAAACAAACCCATTTACACATCTGTTTTTATCAACATCTATTTTCCAATAATATCGAATATCAGGGTCATTTGTCACAACATAAGAGTAAACATCACCTCCACCACGAGGCTGCCATTTATCCTTATGACTCATAGTCGGTTCAAGAACATTACCTTTATTGTCATAAACTGAAACAGAAATGTCCTGCTGCCAATCTCCGACACAAATTTTGAATGTCTTTTCATTTTCTCCACCTTCCTCACAAAAGGCAACAGGATCATATCCTACTTTCAAACCACCTGAATTTTGATTATTCACACTAAACTTTAGAGGTTCAGATTCGCACGCACCATCCGCAGCTACGACATACATGACTGGCATAACACCATAACTGTCTTCATAATATTTACATATTTCATCAAACAGCACAGTATAGCTAGATGTTGCAGCAGTAGTACCATCAAAAATATGAGTGTCGGGATCACCTTCCTTATAAACATAAAATGAAGTTGCCGTAGTAGTTCCCAAATCGACAGTAAACTCAGGCTTCTCACTCGAACAAAAATATTTTTCCGAGAAAGTTATCGACTTGATTACCGGAGTTGTACACTGTGCAGACAAAGACACGTGCGAACACAAGAATAATGCTAATAAAACAATGAAGCGTCTGAATAAATAACCCATGTTATAGTTTGAAGTTTGTTATTATTATAAAATTAACAGCAACCAAAGCCAGAACAGCCATAAAATTGCCTTTATTTAACTTTCAAATTTAAAATTGTTCGATTATGATACCATTTCACTGAATGAGAAAACATCACATTTCAATTCGTTCCCCTAGCCTGTCTCAAGCGCAAAATGATACTTCCAAATGCCACTCAACCTATTAGGAAATAAACCGTATCTTAAAATTTGGCGCGAAATTAGTATTTTTTTCAAAAAAATAAAAGTAATTCATGAATAAAAACTCTTGAAACCCAATCTGTGATTCCAAGAGTTTTTATGGTTTGAGGGAGGAAGCAAGTAGCCAACCACCTGCTCCCTCCCTCAGTCTATACTATTGCATCAGTTGAACCCGGATAAGTTCCCGGACTTTACAGCTCATCTATGTCGGCGGCAGAACGCTCCAGAATGTGAGCCGCCAGACCATCTGCAGCCTGAATGATTGACACGAGCGGATACAGAGTCCGAGAGGCGTCATAACTGCGCTGGTCCTCGTAGCTGTTCATGTTTATTCCCCACGCTCCCATGTGCCAGCGGATGGCAAGCATCTCGTCGTCATCCAACTCCAAGCCGCTGCACAGAAGCATTATCACGGATTTCTCGCCATGTCCCATAGGGAAACCCTTGTACGTTACCCTATAGCCCTCAGCATCCTCCCATGTTCCGAGTTTGGTCTTCTGCTTCTTGACGGTACGCTGATAGATGTCACTCTTGCAAACATCATGGAGCAGACTTGCAATTACCACGCTCTCACTTTTGACCTCCTTTTCAAGAGAAGGATTTATTTTCAGCATGCCTTCGTAAACGGCTACTGCAGCCTTGTATGTGTTCAGAGAGTGCTGGACAAGACCTCCGGCAACATTCAGATGATGACCTGCGGAAGCCGGAGCCTCAAAGAAGCCCAAACCCTCAAGGTCTTCTATTACATTATCTATTCCCTCGCGGTTTGTAGATTTCAAAAGCGAGATGAACTCCCCCTTATTTCTTTGAATATTTAATTCCATATCTATTATATTTGAATTTAGTGCATTATGTGGAAGCAGTCGAATGATGACAACCGAACCGCAACAAGGACAAATAAGGGTATATGTTGGGCATCTGTCCCTATTCGAAACTCATCCCTTAGATGAAAATCAAAAGCAAAAGGATGTTGCATAGACAGATGACGCCAAAACCTACGCACAAAGGTCTTGTAAGCTTCTTTTCCGAGAAGAAGATTCCGTACAGCATCTTCACAACATTGTTGCTTATGATGGCTTGGAAAGCGGCAAGAATCAACAGTGACTCAGAGACATTGTGCTGTGTCTGGAAAAGGTTTATTATGAAAGGATTGATGTCAGTCACTCCCACAATAATAGAGAGAATCCTAAGTCCGCTGTCTCCGAAATATATCAGTGCATAGTGGGTTACAAGAGTGAAGGCTATGAACAAAAAGGCAAACAGAATGGCAACCTTGAACTCAAGCGGGTTCTTCTCCTCCTCATCGGTCTCTATCACTTCCTTTGTATCCTTCTGCTTCTCTCCCCTTTTCTTCCAGTAGAACAGTGCCACCAGAGCCGAAACTGCAATCATTATTGCAAACAAGTACCAGTAGCGGGCAGTCAGCTCTATGTTGAAGATTCCAAGCAGAACAAGAATCTTGAAGTACATCATCGTAATCGCACAGAAAATTGCGCAGACATATTCGTTTATCTCTCCAGTCTTGTCCTTTGCCTTCTTTGCAAGGATTATGCAGGTGGCAGTACTGCTGTATATACCGCCAAGTATTCCCGTGATTATCACTCCCCCATCGGGAAACAGGTATTTCTTGACAAGGTAGCTGATGTACGAAATGCCGGAAATAACCACTGTTGCAAGCCAAATAGTATATGGAGTGAGTCCCGAACCCTCTATAAGTTCATTCTTTGGAAGAATCGGAAGTACAACACCGGCAATGATGAGGAACTTTGCAAGGTTTATAAACTCCTCGTCATTCATCTTTTTTGTCAGCTGCGTGAACTTGTCCTTCATTTCAGTCAGTATCAGCACAGATACAACAACCAGTATTGTTACCGTAAGCGAAGTCCTATAGACAATCGGCGCAATACAATAGGTAATAAGCGCAATCATTATGGACGTGATGCCCGCGCTTTGCCTTACAAATATCTTTTGGGCGTAGTTGATGCCTAGAAACAAGGTCAGGGCAGCACCTCCGCAAAGAAAGGCTGTCAGGCTCTCATTTCCTATGACATACAGAATATAGCCGAGAATACCTATAAGCGTAAATGTTCTGTCCGAACCGAACGTGTTCAAAATATCGCTATTTTTAAGATAAAGTTTTCGTTGCGACAATCCTATAACTAGGGACATTAGTGCGACAACAATAAAATTTATCATGTGTTCGGAAAGTATATTTGTTATCGATTCCATAGCATTGCAATTTATATTGTTTTCAATTTAATTCTTTCCCAGGTTAAACCCCTTTCTCGCAAATATATATAAATATTCGTTCCCTGAACAATTTTTATTATGAAAAAAGAACAAAATGCAGCTTATACATGTTTCACAATATCAGAATCACTGACAAAAACACCTTTTATTGAATCTGACCGTTTTATTGCAACAAAATTGGCAATACATGGAACTAAACCATCAATTTTATCCATCAAATGTTAAAACAGTGTTAAAAAAAGTACGATTTATTCGGGTTTTCTTGTCCAGTATATTTCCAAAATTTACTTTTGCCAATGTTAAAACAATGACAAAAAATAAGAGAATATGATAAAGAAAGTTTCAGCAACACTGCTTGGTCTGGCATCCCTCTTGGGTGTATATGCCAACGAGGTTATCGGAATCTCGACTGACAGATACGAGGACTCGTTCGATTTGAGCGAGGTAATGAGCCTGAAGTTCCACGAGGAGGAGATGATATCAGTAAACCTTTACGACGGGAACAAGAACATGGGCTACCAAACTATTGTTTTCCAAAAGGACAAGCCTCAGGCCGCACCAAATATCACTGCAAGCTTAGACGATGCAGTTTCAACAGAACAGGCTAACATTACAGTTTATCCGAATCCCGTAGAGAAGGTTCTATATGTGAACGGACTTGCCGAGGATTCAGACATCAAGGTAATCAGCCTAACCGGAGAGGTAATCAAGCAGGTTAAGGCTCAGGAAGTGGATGTAGAGAACCTGCCTAAGGGTGTCTATATTCTTAATGTAAATGACAGAATGGTGAAATTCATAAAGAAGTAATAATATGAAAAGACAATTTTTAACATTAGCTACAGCATCTCTTGCTACTCTTGCTTTTGCTCAGTCACATTTCTATGTACACAAGACAGACGGTACATTGATTACATACGACATCAACGAAGTTGACAGTATCAGTTTCGATAAGGTTGTTCCCGAAAACAATAATTTGTCTGACAACAAACAGCAGGCCGATTCCGACAGCAACGAGCTTTATGTTGACCTTGGACTTCCAAGCGGAACACTTTGGGCAAAGATGAACGTCGGAGCTACTTCTCCGGAGCAGGTTGGCGACTATTTCTCTTGGGGAGAGACTTCACCCAAAGACAACTACAGCCGTAGCAACTACAAGTGGAATGGCTGGGATATAGACCAACTTATTGAAAACGGCATTTGCGGAAGCGACTCTACACTTGCTCCAGAGCATGACGCCGCCACTGTAAATATGGGCGAGGAATGGAGAATGCCAAACCTTCAGGAATGCATTGAGCTTCTTAAAGCATGCGCTTGGTCCGACACTACTATAGCAAACAATGACGGAGAGACACTGTTGTTCAAAGTCACAGGTCCAAACGGAAGCTACATCCTTCTTCCAAGAACTGGAGTAAACAACCAATGGGATGCAAGCGCCTATTACTGGACATCCGAAACAAGCAAGTTCTATGTAAGTGATCCAAACGACTGTTCTTACAGTATGTTTGCTCATAACTCAGGCTCGTTCGGCTATAACAGAAATCTTCACCAGAGACACACTCGTTATGACGGTGTTCCGGTTCGTGCCATAAGAAAGCCTATCAAGAAGGACGCAGACAATGACCTATACGTTGATCTTGGCTTGCCAAGCGGAACAAAGTGGGCAAAGATGAATGTCGGAGCCACTAATCCTGACGAGATTGGTACATATTTCGCTTGGGGAGAGACTGCACCAAAGAACAGCTACAGCAGAAGCAACTACAAGTGGACTGGTTGGGAGATCGATAAACTTATCAGCGAAGGCATTTGCAGAAGCGACGAGTCTATCGCACCTGAATACAAGCCAGGAGCTTTGAATCCTGAATATGACGCCGCTACAGTAAACATGGGTAACGACTGGAGAATGCCAACTGTAAAGGAATGCAACGAACTTCTTAAGAAATGCGCATGGTCTGACACTACAATCATCAACAATGCCGGAGAAGAAGTAGATATCTACAAGGTTACCGGTCTGAACGGAAATTACATTCTGCTTCCAAGAACAGGTCTGAACGGATATCCTGGCAGCAGTACATACTACTGGACAGCTACACCAAGCGCTCTATGGTACAGCCAGCCTGGCGACTGCTCGTACAGTATGTTTGTACACTACATCTCTGATGACCCAACAAGCAGAAACACACACCAGAGACACACTCGCTATGATGGAGCTCCGGTTCGTGCCGTAAGAAAGTAAAAACAAAAAGTACACTAACGAAAAGAGCGTGTAGAGAAATGATTCTCTGCACGCTCTCTTTTATTTCAAGGTCGCCCCCTAGAATTTTTATATATGTAGTTTCAACCTTATTTTGTGTTATTCTATCCACTCGAAGTTTTCCTTGCCGGCACCTACCTCGAAATGATATTTGGCTATTCCCAAATCCATTTTTGTATAGCCGAACAAAGAGAATGTTCTCTTTGCCCTAACTTTGTCAGGTGCAATGTATTCGAAATGGAATTTCTGCTGATTGATTGCTGTCGGAGCCAGAAGAGCTGATGCGACACCGTCGCTGAACCACTTGGGTGTAGTATCACTGGCATTACTGACTTGAGTGATAGTCTTACGCTTCATATTTCTGCCGGAGTCGTCGCCATAACCAAGAGCTATCATACAGCACAGCTTCTCGCCATCCTCCACGACATAGGCGCTCTTGATGTTATTGTAGGTCAAACCTACCCAGCAGGTATTGAGTCCGAGTGTCTGGGCAAGCAGCACCAGCTGCTCGCCATAGTAGCCTACATTCTCGGAAAGCATGTCACACTTCTTTCCCACCATTGCAAGGTAGTTGCTGACTCCGCTGAAAACTCCGTATGCCATCTTCCCCTTGAAAGCCTTGGGTTCATTGGTTACCAGCTGTATGTGAAGGTTTCCAAGCTTGTTGCACTCGTCAATCTTCGCCTGAAGGGTGTCAATAACCTCTTGAGAAAGAGGTTTGTCAATGTATTTGCGCACGCTCCTGCGCTCCTTTATTGCTTCCAATAGTGTCATGATACTCTATTTCTTATTTTAGTTCAGTGTTGATTATATAAAACTCTGCTGTTTGGTTTCTATGTAGTCGCAAATGTACAAATTATTGGGCGACTCGATGCACATCGTCGATATAATTTTACCTGATTTATTTTGAAATATCTTTTGAATGCTCTACTGGTGCTGTCTATGCAGAAACCGGATGGGAGAGGAATGGTGCTATGAAAGAGATGGGAAATTGGGTTGCAAGATTATCTTTCAATACGACCAAAACAATAACAGAACTGAAAAGTGCATGAGAAAATCGACAGCAGGTGTTTCAAGAATACATGTAAGTATGACTCTAACAACAATATACATAGAAGATGTCAACACAAAAATATTTGAAGAAGGAGGAAAAGAATTCTTTGACAGAGGAACAATCAAAGAATACGATTACTACGAATAAAACTTCATTCGGTTGAAGGAGGATTCGGAAAAACCCTAATAAATGTCTTTTTGTTGATATTGGAACGGGGATTCATTGCTTTATTGCAGAAATATCCTAACTTTGTCGTGATTTACGGTACAGTAAATCCTAAAACTAATTCATTATGAAAACAGAATATATCAAAATGCGTAGTGGAGCCTTGATTCCTAACTTGGCATTCGGAACATGGCAGATCACCAATGAAGACGCTTCTCGCTGCGTCAACGAAGCTTTGGAAGTCGGTTATATCCATATTGACACAGCCAATGCGTATGAAAACGAGAAAGGAGTGGGCGAGGCCATCAGATCCTGTGGTATTTCACGAGAGAAATTGTTCATCACAACTAAGGTTCCTGCAGAAATGAAGACCTATGAAGATGCAAAAAAGAGCATCGAGGAGTCATATAGGAATCTTGGATTGGAATATATTGACCTTTTGCTTATTCATGCACCTAAACCGTGGGACGAGATGCATGGAGGCTCACCCAAGAAATATCTTGCTGAAAATGTGGAGGTATGGAAGGCTCTATGCGAGGCTAAGGCCAAAGGTTGGGTAAAACATATCGGCGTATCCAACTTCAATATCGAGGATTTGCAGAATATTTTCGACCATAGCGACGAGATTCCGGAGGTCAACCAGATACGTGTACACGTAGGTCATGTGCCTGACCAGATCATTGAGTTCTGCAACAAAAACGGTATTGTCGTAGAGGCATATTCGCCAAACGCTACCGGCAGACTTATGAAGCACCCTACACTTACGAAGATTGCCCAGGCCCATAATGTGACTCCTACACAGGCCGCTATCCGTTTTGACATGCAGCTTGGACTATTGCCATTGCCAAAGACTACTCACAAGGAGTATATGATACAGAACAGTTCTCTTGATTTCACTTTGACAGATTCCGAGATGCAAGAGTTGCTTGGTATCAAGGATGACGAGCAGAACAAGTTACCTTAAACAAAACTCTGGTTGAATGACATAGGCCTCCCGACAGACAATCTGTCGGGAGGTCTCTTTCTGTCTGTTTGCAAAAAACACTCGAAAAGGTTGACAGCATATACCTTTAAGAGGCAATTTTTACATTATGAGGTAAATATCAAGTGCTTTTTCAAGAAAAAATGCAGATTTTTGCTTTCTACGCAAAAAGACTTCGTTCTAAATTCATAACTTTGCAAACGCTTTCATAGGCATGCAGGACTTGTCCAAGTGGTCAAAGGGAGCGCGATAACTTCAAGCTGGTACGGGATGCTTCGGTTCGAATCCGTCAGCTCTGCTTTAATTATTTTTTAGAATCCTATAAGGAATGAGACTATTTGCATACATAACTTCAACATCTTTTGTTCATGGCTATCGACGCTTTGAGCATAACAGTTATGTGCATTCAAATTCACGCACACGCGGTATAGGATTTTCTCATCGACGACATAGTTATTTCTATCAGGCATCGTAAAGAGCCTAAAAGATTAGCAATACAGAAAGTTGGAAGATCCATGCCGGATTTCCCAACTTTTTTATTTTCACACACTAAATGAAGAAACAACTATGCCAGCAAATAAGAATGCCTTGATAAGGTACAAAACTATTGATAATTGTCTTAGAAACAGATGCAGGAGATGGACCCTTGACGATCTTGTGGAAGCCTGCAGCGATGCTCTGTACGACATGGAAGGAATCACTAAGGGAGTTTGCGCGAGAACCGTGCAGATGGACATCCAGATAATGAGGTCCGACAAGCTCGGATACTTCGCCCCCATAGAGGTTTACGACAGAATCTACTACAGATACTCCGATCCTGACTACTCCATTAGCCAGAACCCGCTGTCTATTGACGACTGCAAGCTCATTAAACAGGCTATTCTTCTGTTGGGGAACAAGGAGAATACTGATGAAACAGTGGAGATCCTCTCTAAAGTGCAGGACAGACTTATGACAATTTTGAATTTCGTATAAATTGACAAGGCTCATTTTCTAACATCAAAGAAAATGAGCCTTGAAATTTGTGACCCATGAGAGATTCGAACTCCCGATCTCGGCGTCCGTAGCGCCGCGTTCTATCCAACTGAACTAATGAGCCATTTGGGGAGCCAGGTGGGATTCGAACCCACGACCACCAGAGCCACAACCTGGCGCTCTACCTACTGAGCTACAAACTCCATGTACCAAAAGGTAATTATTTGTCGTAGTGGGAGGACTCGAACCTCCGGAGTCGAATGACGGCTGATTTACAGTCAGCTCTCGTTGCCGCTGGAGAACACTCCGATACATCAGGTGGAGCCTCGTGGAGTCGAACCACGTTCTCAGGATTTTCAGTCCTGCGCATACACCGCGTCTGCCAAAGCTCCCTTGTGTGATGGGAAAGGGAGTCGAACCCTTAACCTGCTGCCTCGTAAACAGCTGCTCCATCCAGTTGAGCTATCCCACCATGTTTCTTTGTTTGACAATGCAAAATTACAAGTGCCGAATGCAGCCTTTTTGCGTAGCTGAAAAAAAGTTTATATTTTTTATGGAATTTGCGAATTCATGTTTATTTTGTAACTTTGGCTATTACAAATCAGCCACCGCGCTGATTTATAGTTAGTGTTTGTCAAAAAAGCGTAGATCTATGAAAAATAAAAAGATAGCGGGAAAAGAGAGTATAGATTTAGGGTTGCCGAGCAAAATTCTTTGGTCCAAAGACAATATGTTTGATGCTGTCGGCGATATAGATACCGCCAAATCATTGATTGAAAAAAAGAGATGGAAAGAACCTTGGAGACTGCCTTCAAAAGAAGAGTTTGAAGAGTTGCTAGCTCATTGTAAAATCTATTTTACTCATATTTTTAATGGACA
Source organism: Paludibacteraceae bacterium (assembly GCA_045641625.1). Classification (GTDB taxonomy): domain Bacteria; phylum Bacteroidota; class Bacteroidia; order Bacteroidales; family Paludibacteraceae; genus UBA1723. The sequence continues at coordinate 2,041 of JAZUHH010000055.1, read as the reverse complement.
GGAAACTGACTATTGGAAGATTTCCAGCCCCAATCTAAATGCTTTGGTTTTTAAGGTGGCAGGCACATCCGCAGAATTTGCAGTATATTGCCATTCGGATATTTGTCTTCATATCAAAGGAAATGAAGCGGCGTTTGAGCCTTATCCTCAAGGTATTCCATTGGTAGTAAAATTGGTTGCAGATCCTGTCGATACTAATTCATCGGGTGATTCAAAAACTGATGCAGTTGAGACAGATCCCATGACTTTTGAAGTCGATTTTTATCGAGATGGCGAATTCTTTAGTAAGAAAATCTACACACTTGGAATCAAAGATGCAAAAGAGGCTATAGATTTAATGAAAGACTATGAAGCAGACAAAAACACTCTCTTTGAAGCCGATGTCAATGATCCCGAATTCGAGACTGAGTTGTTTTACAGAATCATAGAAGATGTTGAGTATTATCAGAAATATAAATTCTGTGAAGAGAATTATGACAACGGCTATATCGACAAATCTTATTTTGAGGATTACGGAGTAGAAATGCCAGCGGATAAAGAGTCAGTCATTAAATTTATGATTGATCATCTGAGATGCTTTGACGGGGATGACCATGAGTATGCATTCAGAATTGCTTTTTAGAGGAGGAAATATAACTGAATACTCTTAATAGGCCGTAAGTCATTACGACTATAAGTATTTCAACTTTTAAAGTTCGTATTTCTTGAAGTTTTCAGCCTGCTCCAACACTTTGCTATACACATCTTCTGGGTTGTCTTTTGCAGGGGGATATCCAAAATTAGACATTATCACTATTAACTGGAACTGCATTTCTGCCATGATGTCTGCTCTCTTAAAGCAATCTGTAAAATGAGATTTGTCAGCTATCATTGCTTTCATTGCTTTAGCCATTTCTACCATCTTTGCATCTTCGCCTTTAAATACTGCGATAGGCATTTTCCCGTCTCTACTAACCTGCATAAGACTGCAAGCAAATTGATTTTTCCTTTATTACTTTATATTTTGATAAATCCGTTCCTATTGTATTAGCTACAGATGGAATAAAAGCTTTGGCTATAGTAAGTCCGACTAACTTGTTAATTTTTAAGTCAGTATTCCTCACGTCCACCTCACGGACGTAATCCCCGAGACGCTTATATGTAGAGTTGTTGTTCATTGTAAAAAACATTATATTTCTTTCCAATTTATAAAGATTTGGAAAGAATTGTGTCAAAATCTTCACTTTTGATGTACCCCTTCTTCACTTCGTTAATCTGAATTTCTTTCAAAAATCCCCTATCCATTAACCCAACAATATCCGTCTTGGCTGTTGTAGCAGTAACACTGAAATGAATTTGAAAATCTTTCACGAAATATGTCTTATTAGGATTTTCTGAATACAATCTCAATATCTCTGCCTGCCTTTGGTTTATACCGCCAATCCGTAAGAATCTATCTGTATCATTTCTTTCAGAACTTTTTCTTTTAAGATATAATTGAAGCTCTTCAAACGACTCCTTTAGTACCTTCAAGTTATACAAGATGAAATATCCAATGTCATTCCCATCTGATTCAGCATACAAATACGCCTTTTCATAATCATTTTTCCTTCTATATATGATTCTGGAAATAGACATATATTCCATCAACCAATAACCTTCTTTTAGCATATACCAATAGAATATCGCTCTTGCTGTTCTTCCGTTTCCATCTACAAATGGATGCATATATGCTATCATAAAATGTAGGATAATTCCTTTTATGATGGGATGCACAAATAGTTCGCTTTCCTTAGAATTGAAATAGTCACAAAAGATTTTCACAAAGTCTGATATTTCAGTATGAGAAGGTGGAGTATGAACAACTTCGCTTTTTGTATCATCCACCACCACATCATCATTGTCTCTTAATCGACCGCAATCCAGAGGGTTGTCTAAGGTGTTTTCGGTCATGAGCGAATGGATATTAAGCAAAGCCTCTTCTGTCAAAATCTGATCTTTGTGTTCTGATATATAACGAATTGTATTGTAATTATTCAAGATCATCTGTTGTGCTTTGTCT
>JAZUHH010000054.1:0-48377 GCA_045641625.1 Paludibacteraceae bacterium | reverse complement strand
CAGCAGCAGGAAGTTTTATAGCTATATCAGCTGAAGATTATGATTCATTTGTCAATACAACTTCATTAGGTACAATCACAGATTTCATTGAGGATACAACTCTTACAGAAGGAAAACTAATGCTAAAGAATGTTGAGTATTTCATCTATTCTAATGGTGGGAAGAACTATGTAGTAAAAATTATTGATTTTGCTGGTTCTAATGTAGATACTACTGATTTAACTATGGTAGTAACATACTAATAATCACAATAGATTCTTATAAAGCTCGACACAAAAGTGTCGAGCTTTTTTTTTGAAAAAATATCTAAAAAATTTTGTAAAAAGTTTGCAGATAAAAAATAAAGTAGTAATTTTGCAACGTCTTAAAGAAAGAGACACACTGCGGATGTGGCGTAATTGGTAGCCGCGCTAGACTTAGGATCTAGTACTGAGAGGTGTGTGGGTTCGAGTCCCGTCATCCGCACAAGAAGCTTAGAGAAATCTAAGCTTTTTTTGTATTCCCTTTGCTTGTTCTTTCTCTTTAAATAAATGGTTCTTTCATTCTTTTTTAGTACCTTTGCACATTATTAAATTAGGTGTAAAATATTTAGGTAAAATGGCAAAGAAAAGTAGATTTCAGAAGGATGTTCTGATTAAAAATAAAAGGGCAACATTTGATTACGAGCTAATTGACAAATATACTGCAGGAATAGTGCTCGTAGGTACGGAAATCAAATCTATACGCGAAGGCAAGGCAAGTCTTGTGGATACTTTCTGTTTCTTCAACAACGGGGAACTGTGGGTGAAGAATATGAATATTTCCGAATATTTCTTTGGTTCGTATAACAATCATTTGCCCAAGAGGGACAGGAAACTTCTTCTGACCAGGAAAGAGCTTCTAAAAATTGAAAGGGCAACTAAAGAAACAGGATTCACAATAGTTCCTACGAAGCTGTATATCAATGAAAAGGGCTTGTGCAAAGTGGATGTTGCCGTAGCCAAGGGAAAGAAGGAATATGACAAACGCGAAAGCATAAAGGAAAAAGATGCAAAGCGCACTATGGATCGTGTGATGAAAAGATAAAGATACAAAGAAAATGATGGATAAGATACTTACTTTTGACGAGTTAGAGCCAAGAATGTGGGGCGTAGAGTTCTCTAAACCTATTTCTTTCGAAATCAAAAAAGGCGAGCAGTGGGCTGTTCTGGGCGAGAATGGCTCGGGAAAGTCTATGTTGCTTGATATCGTGTCGGGCAAGATCGGCTATCGTGGTGGTAAACTGATTTATCATTTCTTTGATCCTGAGAACAGACCAGAGGGTGTCAGATTCGGTTTCGATATGGTCAAGAGAATAGCATTCGAAAGCGCATACAAGATGGCTGACTACAACAACATGTACTATCAGCAGAGATTCAATGCTACAGAGAATGACTTTACTCCAACTGTAAGCGAACTTCTTGATGCAATGGACAAGATCGGTGACAAGGATTTCAGAACTGAACTGTCCAACACTTTGAATCTTGAGCCTTTGATGGAGAAGCATCTTATCATGATGTCGAGCGGTGAGCTACGCAGATTCCTGATTGCCGCTACGCTTCTTCAGCGTCCAAGCCTATTGCTTATCGACAATCCGTTCATTGGACTCGACAAAGGAATGAAGGCCGAGCTAAATGCATTCTTCACTCGTTTGGCTGAGAAGGGATGGCAGATGCTTTTCGCTGTGCCTGCAGATGCAGAAGTTCCTGACTGTGTTACTCATATCCTTCCTGTAAAGAATTTGGTTTATGGCCCTGCTTACGAGAAGAAAGAGGGTATAAGCAAAGATGGTCTATATACTCAGAAAGCATACGAGGTAGAACAGCTGCCAAAGACAATGATGGACGAACCTTGCTTCGATATAGTCGCAAAGTTCACAGACATCAATATAAGCTATCCTTCGAGAACTTTGTTCAAAGATTTGAACTGGACAATCAAGAAAGGGGAAAAATGGTCTTTGTCCGGACAGAACGGTGCCGGAAAGAGTACATTGCTTTCGCTTCTTGCCGCAGACAATCCTCGTGCATATTCTCAGGACATTATCCTTTTCGACAAGAAGAGAGGTACTGGCGAGAGTATTTGGGATATCAAGAAGCATATCGGTTACATCAGCTCGGAAATGCACCTTTTCTTCCGCGAGGATCAAAGTTGTCTGAAGATTGTAGCCTCGGGATTCTATGATACCATAGGTCTGTTCCGTAAGCCAAAAGATGAGCATAACGAGCTTGCGATAGAGTGGATGAAACTGTTTGGAATAGATCATCTAGCAAACCAGTCTTTCCTTAAAGTTTCGGGCGGAGAACAAAGACTGATTCTTCTATGTCGCACTATGGTCAAGAATCCAGATTTGCTAATCCTTGACGAGCCGCTTCATGGCTTGGATATGGAGAATAAAAAGCGTGCAAGGAAGATCATTGAGAAGTTTGCGGAACAGCCGGACAAAACAATGATATACGTAACCCATCGTGAGGAGGAAATTCCTTCATGCGTCAATCATCACTTTGAATTACTAAGATTGAATTAAATAAAATAGAATATGGTTAAAATTGACATAATTCCCGGATTGAAGAACCTTGACAGCAATAACTTTCTGCTTATTGCCGGTCCCTGTGTTGTCGAGGGCGAAGAAGTGGTAATGGAGATTGCTGACAAGTTGGTAGAGATTACTGACAAACTGCATATCCCTTTCGTATTCAAAGGTTCATACCGCAAGGCTAACCGTTCAAGAATTGACAGCTTCACAGGTATTGGAGATGAGCCTGCTCTTGAGATTCTTGCCAAGGTGCACCAGAAGTATGGTGTTCCTACATTAACTGACATTCATAATCCTGAGGAGGCGGAACTTGCCGCTAAGTATGTTGACGTGCTTCAGATTCCTGCATTTCTTTGCCGCCAGACTGATTTGCTTGTTGCCGCTGCAGAGACTGGCAAGGTGGTAAACATCAAGAAGGGTCAGTTCCTAAGCCCTGCAGCAATGAAGTTTGCAGCACAGAAAGTCAAAGATTCCGGAAATGACAAGATAATGCTTACTGATAGAGGTACGGAGTTCGGCTATCAGGATTTGATCGTTGACTATCGTGGTATTCCACAGATGCAGGAACTTGGTTATCCGGCAGTGCTTGATATTACTCACTCGCTCCAGATGCCAAATTCTCCGACAGGAGTAACAGGAGGTAATCCTCAGATGATAGAGACTATAGCCAAGGCTGGTATTGCTGTTGGTGCAGACGGTATCTTTATGGAAACTCATCCTAGACCAGCTGAAGCAAAGAGTGATGGAGCTAATATGCTAAACCTTGCTTTGGCTGAGAATTTGCTTGCAAAACTTGTAAAGTTGCGTCAGACTGTAATAAGCCTTTAATCTTTCCGTAATGATAGAGATACAGAATACCATAGTTAGTTTCGATGTCATAGAGCGCAGGTTCCTTTGCGATTTGTTGAGTTGCAAGGGGGCGTGCTGCGTGGAAGGTGATGGAGGTGCCCCGCTTGAGAAGGAAGAGATAAAGAAGCTAGAGGAACTTGTTGATATAGTGAAGGATGACCTAAGCGAGGAAGCTAAGGCAGTGATTGACGCGCAGGGTGTCTCTTACGTTGATATCGAAGGGGATGACGTAACAAGCATCGTTGATGGCAAAGAGTGTGTCTTTACATACAAGGATGAGAACGGTTTTGTTAAATGTGCAATAGAAAAAGCGTACAGAGAGGGCAAGACTGATTTCATGAAGCCTATTTCATGCCATCTTTATCCCATTAGATTGAAGAAGATAGGAGCCGATATGACTGGCTTGAATGTACATAAATGGGAGATATGCAAGTGTGCACGCCAGCTAGGTGCAAAAGAGGATCTGCCTGTGTACAAGTTCTTGAAGGAGCCTTTGATTCGTAGATTCGGCGAGGAATGGTATGCTGAACTTGAACTTGTGATAGGGGAGTTGAAGAAACAGGGAATGGTGAAATGAAAAACAGCGAGGAGGAAATATACAAGCAGTTAAGCAATGGTTTGCGATTCGTGCATCGCTATGTGCCTTCGCCTGTAACCTATTTGGGTATGGCGATAAATGTTGGTACAAGAGACGAAAGCGAGGATGAAAGCGGTATGGCCCACTTTATCGAGCATCTTTTGTTCAAGGGCACAGAATCTCACAAATCATCGTTTATCGTATCTTCTTTGGAGTCAAGAGGCGGAGAGTTGAATGCCTACACGACCAAGGAAGAGACATTTGTGTATGCCACAACACTGAAAGAGGACTATGAGCGTGCATTGAGTCTGATTTCAGATATTGTGTTCCATTCGGTATTCCCAAATAACGAGATAGAAAAAGAGGTTGAAGTTATTGTAGATGAGATAAATTCGTATAAGGATTCTCCTAGCGAACTTATCTATGATGATTTCGAGACTCTGATTTTCAAGGATTCTCCTCTTGGAAGAAATATCTTGGGTGACGAGTCAAGACTCAGACAATACAGGACAGAAGATGCCTTGAAATTTGTGGCTCGTAACTATACTCCAGATAAGATACTGTTCTTCTCGTTAGGAGGAATAACTCCTGACAAAGTGGAGAAGCTGGTGGACAAATATCTCGGTAATATACCTTCAAGGGAGTCTTCTCCTCGTGTTCAGCTTTCTTTCCCTTTGTCCGCTACATCAGAACATATTCGTATAAACAAAGATCTTCATCAGTCCCATGCCATGCTTGGTACAAGAGCCTATGGTTATAGAAGCGAGAAGAGGTTGGCTCTTTCCTTGCTCAACAATATACTTGGCGGTCCCGCTATGAGCAGCAAATTGAACTTGAGTTTGAGAGAGAAGAACGGTCTTGTCTATCAAGTGGAGAGTGCCTATACATCATACTCAGATGACGGAATATTCAGTATATATTTTGCCTCTGACAAAGATGACTTGGACAGAAGCATAAGTCTTGTACGAAAAGAACTTAACAAGCTACAGAACACACCTCTTTCGTCAATTTCTTTGGAGCGCGCCAAAAAGCAGTTGCTTGGACAGATAGCCATAGGAAACGAGAACAGGGAGTCGTATGCCCTTGCTATGGCTAAAAGCTACTTGATGAGTGGCAGAGATATGACTTTGGAGGAAATAAGAGAGAAACTTGATGCCATTTCGAGCAAAGATCTGCAGGACGTTGCGAATGAGATTTTCGGAAATTTGAGCGAGCTGATATACGATTAGTTTCCTTTTATTGGCAAAAAATCAAAAAATTAGGTATAAGGGACTGGTTTTGTCTTAAAAAATGATATCTTTGCAATAACTATAATGGCGAGGTGAAGTCATTTTCTAAACTTGCCAATTTGCCTTTTGATTTGTCGGACAAGCAGTTAACTTGACTTTTCTTGAGAAATGCCAATGGAAGGGTTTCTTTGGACTGGCAGTTCGAAATAGGGTAGATATGGTTGTCAATGAGATACTGGTCTCGTTTGTTGTGGTAACTCATGAATGGGACTTGACGAAATATATTAGGATTGAGTTAGTTACCAGATAATGATGAAATTAAAGAGATTTAAGTAATGATAGTTATAAATGTCATATCGTTAATGTGCCTTATAGCTTTAGCGGTTTATATCATCTGTTTCCTTTGCAAGTATAGAGTTGTTCCTCAAAGTTTGAGTATCACTGCCGAATATTCAGGACGATATACATGGTGGAAGCTAACGATGTGCATTTCAATGGCATGGATGAGCTATTATTACCCAACAGTTTATCCTTATAGAGGTTTTCTTTTGGATCCGGACTATGGGTTGTTGCCTATACTCGCTGTTGCCGGAGTTGCAGGATTGTCGATGGCAGGGTATTATTCGTATTTCCCTGGAGAAGAGGACAAGCAGACTTTGTTGGTTCATAAGATCGGGTCTTTTACAGGTGCAGTCTTTGTAGTGTTGTTCTATATGTTTACAGGGGAGAATGTGTGGCTGATATTGGCAATATTCGGGTGCCTGCTTGTTTTAGGCTTTCTCATTAAAGGGAAACGTAAGAATTACCCTGACGGCAATTCGGTAGTCTTCTGGCTTGAAATAGGAGTCTTGTACTTGGTTGGATCAGACATTATAGCTCATTTTGCAGCAGTTATAAGCTAACCCAAATTGATCGGAATGTAACAAATTATTGGAGTAGATGGACAATAATTTCGGAATCATAAGAATAGTGCTTGTTCATGTCTTGTTTTGGCTGGTTTTTGTAATACTCCCGCCATTGTTCGCAGACATATCCATGAAGGTGTATTCATCTTTCTGGTTGACAGGTATGTCCATGATGGTTATATTCTACTCCAACTATTTCAAGATCATCGAGTCAACACTTTTTCATGGCAAACGCTTATCGTTTTACTTGATAAATTTTGGACTGATACTGTTTTTCACATTGTTCTGTGACTGGTGGTATTCGAATTTCGAGAGCGGCAATATGTTCAATCATATTGGAACAATGTTTCGAGATTTCAGTGTCGGTGTGCTGGTGGTGAGTTTGGCTACAGCTCTGCTATTTGCCCGCAAGGTGGATAACGAGCGCAAGAAAATGGAGAGAATAGTTGTCGAGGACGAGCTGAACCATTTGCGTACACAGCTCCATCCGCATTTTCTGTTCAATACATTGAATGTCATTTACGCTTTGATCGGTTTTGACGAAGCTAAGGCTCAGGAGGCTGTAAAATGCTTGAGCGTTCTGCTTAGATATGTGTTGTATGAGGATCGAAGCAAGGGGCTTCAGCGAATCGTAGAGGTTCAGCAGGAAGAGGAATTCTTGAGAACATTTGTTCGCCTCATGGAGTTCAGAATGAGGCCTAATGTCAAGATAACGTACAAGGCGGAAATATCGGAACATCCTGATGCTCCGTGTCTAGTGCTGTTGTTTATTTCCTTGATAGAGAATGCGTTCACTTACGGAATTTCTCCGGTTGACGAGTCTCCGGTTGACATCTATCTTGCGGCTCCGCAAAGGGACACCATCATTTTTAAGATCAAGAACAGAGACTTTTCAGAAATCCAGTCAAAGAAGCACAAGATAAAGGAATTGACGAAAGAAACACACGGAATAGGTATCGAGAATACACGAAGACGTTTGTCCCTGGTATATGGCAGTGACGCGACTTTCGAGGCAAAGAGTGACGGTACATATTTCACAACGGAGATGGTTCTCCATTTTACAGAAAGAAACTACTATTATACAGAAACACCATCTAATGGGAACACAAGTGTATAATGTTCAATGCTAATAATATAAACAAAAAATTAAATAATAAGATTGCTAATGGATACACAAAAGAAACTAAATTGTATTGTGGTGGACGATGAGCCGCTTGCATTGGAGTTGATAAGTGGATACGTGTCTCGTACCCCCACGTTGAAATTGGCAGGTAAATTCGGATCTGCTGTCGAGGCCATGAGTTTCCTAAAGGAGAATCGCGTAGATGTCGCATTCCTTGACATTCAGATGCCTTACCTTACTGGTATTGAATTCACAAAACTTTTGCCAAAGGAGACAAAAGTTATTTTCACTACTGCGTATGATGACTTTGCGCTTCAAAGCTATAAGACAGGGGCTGTTGATTATCTGCTTAAGCCTGTAGGTTATACAGACTTCCTTACTGCGCTTGAAAAGGCTGCACACTTGATAGAGGCTGAAAATGCCTTGAAATCTCAGAGTGAAGGCGGAGAGATTCCTGTTCAGCTTGGAAATGAGATTTCTGCCGGCTTTACAGCAGAAAACAAGGACAGTATTTTGATCAAGAGCGACTATAAGATGGTGCAGATAGATATGAACAAGATTCTTTATATCGAGAGTATGAAGGATTACGTTAAGATCTATGTGGAAGGGGAGAATCATCCTATCATAAGCATGATTAGTATGAAGACCCTTGAGGATCAGTTGCCAAGTGCAAAGTTCGTGCGTGTTCATCGTTCATATTTCGTAAACATGCAGAAAATCGAAATGATAGAGCGTTGTCGTATTGTTATTGGCAAGGCATACATTCCTATTTCCGATTCATTCAAGGACAGCTTCTATGAGACATTCTCGCATAGAGCTATCATGATCTAGTTCGATAGGGCATTGTAATATAAGGACAGCTGTAAGGCTGTCCTTTTTTGTTGTAATCAAAAGTATTCAGAGATTGTTTTGCTTTGTGTATGAGCCATAAAAATGGGCAATTTGAGCCATGTCAGATCTGCTGGTTTGGTTCTCTATCAAAAGTAAGCGGAAAAACGGGAAATCATATTATGCGGAAAAATCGTTTTCTACCGAAAAGCAATATTCTATAGACTAATTGTTTGTCTGATTTTCTTAATGTTTATTTGTAAGGCGGTTATGTTTTATATTAACTCACAATATACATACTGAAATTCCATTAAGGCTGTTCATAGTTTAGCTTCTCAAATGAAGACGGATTTATGTTTGTCTATTTGTTGTGTATCAGCTTATTATAAACATTTTTGTAAAATTTATCAAGAATTGTTTGGAGGTTACTGCAGAAAGTGGTAATTTTGCATCGCATTTGAGAGATAACTAATCTCAAGCGACCAAATGAAATGGATCGGTAGCTCAGTTGGTAGAGCAACAGACTCTTAATCTGTGGGTCGTGGGTTCGACCCCCACCCGGTTCACTTTTCAATAAGACGAAAGTCTTGGAGAGATGTCAGAGTGGTCGAATGAGCCGGTCTTGAAAACCGGTGTACTCGTAAGGGTACCGGGGGTTCGAATCCCTCTCTCTCCGCTGAAACCCATTGTGTATACAATGGGTTTTCTTTTTTGTCCTATCTTATTCCGGTTGGACTCTGTAACACTATTGGTTGAAGAATTATTAAAGGTGTGATACACTAACGAACGACGGTCAGGAAAAGAGTTTATTTGTGTGTACACTATAGGAAGATTCTTTTTATTTAAGAACGAAAGATACATCTCTATAGGAGAGTGTAGAGGTAATACAACAAAGGGGCGCATTTGCGCCCCTTTGCTATGTTTTTTGATCATTTGTTTATTCGTCTGACAACTGCATCAAAAGGTTGCGATACTCGTTGAATATCTTGGCCTTTGAAACGTAACCTACATATTTCTTGTTTTCGAGTACAGGTAAGTGCCAAGCTCCGGAAGTCTCGAATTTGTGCACTACAGACTCCATTGTGTCGTTTATGTCCAATATCTCTGCAGGTGATGTCATAAGCTCGCTTACCTGGAATTTCGTGTATAGCTCTGTGCGGAACATGATGTTTCTGATCTCGTCCAAAGTTACTATTCCAAGCAGATAGCCGCGCTTGTTCACGACAGGGAATATGTTTCTGTGTGTGTGGCTTACTATTTTGACCAAGTCCTGCAAGTATAGGTCTGGCTGGACAATTGTCAAATCTTTCTCGATTACATCCTCCATTTTTAGAAGTGTAAGGATGCTTTTGTCTTTGTTGTGGGTAAGAAGCTCTCCCTTCTGAGCCAAACGCATTGCATAAAGGCTGTGGGGCTCGAATGCGATGATTGTGATGTATGCCACAGTCGCTGTGATCATAAGGCTTATGAAAAGTCCGTAGCCGCCGGTAAGCTCCGCGATAAGGAACGTACCTGTAAGTGGGGCGTGCATGACACCGCTCATGACTCCGGCCATACCTGCCAACGCAAAGTTCTTTTCAGGAACGCGGCTCAACTGGAAGAAGTTGATAAGCATTGCTGTGATATATCCGGTTACGCATCCGACGAACAAGCTTGGCGCGAAGATTCCTCCAGTTCCTCCACTGCAGTTAGTGGCCGCTGTGGCAAATATCTTAAGGAACACGATAAGCATGAAGAAAATGCACAAAGACCAGAAATTGTCCCTGAAGGCGTAGAAGATACTGTTGCTTGTCACTGCCTCTGCATTTCCGTCCAATAGCGCCGATATTGTATTATATCCCTCTCCGTATAGAGGTGGAAGGAAGTAGATCAGCACTGACAAAAGCAGACCACCGATGATCATCTTCTTTGTGGCGGAGGTTATCGTCTTGAATTTGCTTTCAAGCTGGGCCATACCTCTCGTAAAGTAAAGGGAAACAAATCCGCAAGAGATGCCAAGCAGAATATAGAATATCGCATGGTTTGATGCAAAAGGGTCTGTAAGCGAGAAACCGAACATGAAGTCAGCTCCAGAAAGTGTGAACGTCACAAGGCTCGCTGTGATGGCTGAAATAAGCAATGGGATGATGCTTGCCATTGTAAGGTCCATAAGAAGCACTTCCAGGGTAAAGATCACTCCCGTGATTGGGGCCTTGAAGATTCCTGCGACCGCTGCCGAAGCTCCGCATCCCACAAGGAGCATGAGCGTTTTCTGGTCCATCTTGAACAGCTTTCCAAGATTAGAACCGATGGCTGAACCTGTAAGCACAACCGGCGCCTCGGCTCCGACTGATCCTCCGAATCCGATAGTTAGTGACGAGGCAACTATGGAAGACCACATGTTGTGGGCCTTGATGATTGCCTTCTTTTGAGATACTGCGTATAGAATTTTTGTAACTCCGTGAGAAATATCGTCCTTTACAACATACCTCACGAAAGTCGAAGCCAGGATTATACCGAATATCGGTGTAATCAAATAAAGGAAATTGTAATTGCCCTCTATGATTATATCATGCACAAGTTTGTGCAGGTAGTCAATGAAACTCTTTAGGACGTATGCCGCCAGAGCGCAGAAAAGTCCTACGAAAAAGCTTAGAATTAACGTGAAGTTTTTTGTAGATATAGAGTTCTCCCTCCAAATTATTAGTCTTTGGAAGCCATAGTTTATCTTGTTTGACAAATCTTGAAAATGTTCACCCATTATATCTCTCAGTTGTTAGTTATAGTTATATAAATCCGATAACAATTTTCGTGAATTGCAAAAATACTTCTTTTTTTGTTAAGAAACATAAATTTCTTCTTTTTTTGCTCCCTATTTAAAATATAGTGACCCACATGCTAAAAAATTGCAATAATTGTATTACCTTTGGAGAAAATTTTGTTACATTAGGGTAGGAGTTGATGAATGGCAATGATGCAGTAATATCCGTAGTGGCAAAATCATGAAGCTGAAAAAAAGAAAAAGATATAATGGCAAATTCAAGATGGGTACATAGAGCTCTTTCCCCAGAGCAGGACAAGGTCAAGGACCTGTTGGCCGCTGAATTTTCTATCAGCCCTATACTCGGCTCGCTGCTTGTCCAGCGAGGAGTGAGGAATGTAGAGGAGGCAAGGCACTACCTTCGTCCGCAAGTAACTGATCTTCACGATCCATTCCTGATGACGGATATGGACAAGGCCGTAGCGAGGTTGAATGACGCTATGGGCAAGAAGGAAAAGATTATGATTTACGGAGACTACGACGTGGACGGCATTACAGCTGTAGCGCTCGTATATAAGTACCTTAAGGCCATTTATTCCTACGTAGAGTTCTATATTCCAGACAGATATGTTGAGGGTAGCGGAATTTCATACAAGGGTATAGACCACGCAGCTGCAAGTGATGTGAAGCTGATCATTGCCCTTGACTGCGGTATCAAGGCAGTGGAGAAGGTTGACTATGCGCTTTCAAAGGGCATTGACTTCATCATTTGTGACCATCATACTCCGGATGACAATCTGCCCAAGGCTGTTGCAGTGCTTGATCCCAAGAGAGAGGACTCGAACTATCCGGACTCGAATTTGTCCGCTTGCGGTGTAGGTTTCAAGCTTATGCAGGCTTTTGCCCAGGACAATGGAATGAGTCAGGACACCTTGTATGGTTTGTTTGACCTTGTGGTTGTCAGCATAGCGTCTGACATTGTTCCGATTATAGGGGAGAACAGAGTCTTGGCATACTATGGTTTGAAGCAACTGAACTCGAATCCAAGCCTTGGATTGAAGTGCATCATAGAGGTGTGCGGGTTAAGCGGAAAGGAGATAAACATCTCTGATATAGTATTCAAGATTGGACCACGATTGAATGCGTCGGGAAGAATCAAGACTGCATCCGAAGCTGTTGAACTGCTGATCTCCAGAGAGCTGACTTTCGCCAAAGAGAAGAGTGACTGTATCGACAAGTACAACCAGCAAAGAAAGGATCTGGACAAGAGTGTGACAGACGACGCTATGGCGTTGCTCGAGGATAAGAAGGACATCATCGAGAAGAGTGCCTCGATAGTGATATATGACAAGAATTGGAATCAGGGAGTTATAGGTATTGTTGCCTCGAGACTTACTGAACTGCACTATAAACCGACCATTGTGTTGACATATTCTGCAGAGAGCGGTCTTGCAACCGGTTCAGGACGTTCTGTTCCAGGCTTCGATTTGTATAAGGCTATTGAAAGCTGCAGTGACCTGCTTGAGAATTTTGGAGGCCACATCTACGCAGTAGGTCTAAGAATGAAGGAGGAAAATGTGCCTGAGTTCCGCAGGAGGTTCGAGCAGTATGTGGTCGAAAATATCACTAAAGACCAACAGGAGCCTCAGATCGAGATAGACGCATATATAGATTTCAAGGATGTTACACCTAAGTTCTGCAGACTGCTCCGTCAGTTTGCTCCGTTCGGCCCCGAGAATGCAAAGCCTATATTTGCCACAAGAAAGGTGTTGGACTACGGAACCAGCAGAATTGTGGGTAAGGAAAAGGAGCACTTGAAACTTGAACTTGTGGATTCCAAGAGCGAATGCATAATGAATGGAATAGCTTTCGGTCAAAGCGAGTATAATGACTATATCAAGGCTTTCAATCCGGTTGACATTTGTTATACCGTAGAGGAAAATAACTTCAATGGAACTCCTTCCATTCAGCTTATGATTAAGGATATACGCAAAGTTGAACAATAATAAAAAATATAAATATGAAGAAGACAGAAGACGAGCTAATAGAGGATATGCTGAACACAGCATTCTCTGAGGATATTGGTGATGGTGATCATACAACACTTTGCTGTATTCCTGACACAGCAATGGGAAAGGCAAAGCTGCTTGTTAAGGAGGACGGTGTTTTGGCAGGAGTGGACATTGCACTTCGCGTTTTCAAAAAGTTCGATCCAGAATTGAAAGTAGAGGTCTTGATGCACGATGGTGACACAATCAAGAAAGGTGATATCGTATTCTATGTTGAGGGAAAGACCCAGTCTTTGCTTCAGACAGAGCGCTTGGTGTTGAACCTAATGCAGAGAATGAGCGGTATTGCAACTCAGACAAGAAAGTATGTTAAGCTTCTTGACGGACTTCATACACGCGTGCTTGATACTCGCAAGACAACTCCGGGCTTGAGAATCATTGAGAAACTTGCTGTTAAGATCGGCGGTGGTGTAAACCATCGTATCGGCCTATATGATATGATCCTTTTGAAGGATAATCATGTTGACTTTGCCGGCGGAATAGAGCAGGCGATAACTCGTGCAAAGAAGTATTTGAAAGATAACAACAAGGACCTAAAGATTGAAATAGAGGTTCGTAGCATGGACGAGTTGGAACAGGTAATGAAGGTCGGTGGAGTAGACCGCATTATGTTGGATAACTTCAACACCGAGATGACTAGAATGGCTGTTGAAAGAATCGGCGGCAAGTATGAGACAGAATCTTCTGGAGGTATTACTATAGAGACTCTTCGCAGTTATGCAGAGTGTGGAGTTGACTATATTTCAGTCGGTGCCTTGACTCATTCAGTTAAGGGTTTGGATTTGAGTTTGAAGGCTGTATAAGGTCAATAACGCAAATAAACAAATAGGACGGAGGTTTTCCTTCGTCCTTTTTTGTTTTAACATTTCTAATAGGTATAAACAAATAAAAGCAAGTCCGAAGACTTGCTTTTAAGTGTGTGTTTTCTTTTAGTCTATAAATGTTTGTAGCTACAAACTCTATCTTTCGCAAGGTCTGAGTTGTACTTTGATATAATTTATATAATAGGGTCAAATTTTATCAGTAGGAACGTTGTTCCCTTTGCATGTGCAATATTACTATGTATTTAATTTTGTAATGTGGAGTTATGAGAATAATATGTGGATTTTTAGTAGAATATTGACTTTTTGTGTATAAATCCACATATGTGAGTGAAAAATCCACATGTTTGATTATATATTACAATAAAAACTTTACTTTGGTATAGTTTTTGTTTCGTAATAAAATATAAGGTAATAATAGGGTCATATATACCAAATATGGGTAAAAATCGTAAATTCCGGTTATTTGATATTTTTTTCTATTATGAAGTTTGATTTCTTTTAGTTATTTTGTCATCGATTTTGGGACAACAATTATTATTTATGAGGAATGTACTCTATATATTGGCATTGGTGATTACATGTTTGACAAGTTCTGTTTCTATTTTAGCGATGGATATTGTCAAGCACGGATCTCCGTCTGCTACTCAGACTTTGAAGCCAGGAGACAAACTTGCTTCATTTTTCTATACTTTCGGACCTGTAGATTGCGAAATCAACGTTTCAAATCTAGCTCCTGGTCTATGTTACAAAATTGACAGAGAGTATTCAGCAGATTCTGCCAGAATAGATATATATGGTACTGCCACTGATGATATAGGAAAGTACAAGTTTAGAATTGAGGCTACGGATGGCAAAACAACAAAGACTCGTACTGGTACGATTACTATTGTAGGTGATCCGATATATGCAAACTGTCCTGAAGATTTGTGCCAAACAATTGAAGAAGGAGACAGTATAAAAGAGGTGGCTATTTCTTTTGCAAATGGGCTTGTAAAGATAGAGAAGGCTAAGATGGTTGATGGTCTGCAGTTTGTGATTGACGAAGAAACCCAGAAAGCAAAAATTGTAGGAGTTCCCACTAAGCTAGGCAAATCTTCAGTAATGATATTTGCTGCGGCTAATGGCTTGAAAGATACTTTGACTCTCAACGTTAATGTTTTGAGAGACGGACTCTTTGTTGCAGAGGGTAGCGGTACATCAAAGCAAGTCGTGTATTTGGAGGAGGAAATAACTCCAATCACGATAAAATGGGAGTGTAACGGACAATTGAAACTTGACTATAGCACTAACGGAATAGACATAGATGTAGATAAGGAGAATAAGCAGATTAAGATTTACGGAGCACCCCGTTCGCTCGGTCATCACACAATTTCTGTAGAGTTCGAAACAAAGCATTCTGTTTCCACATACAAGGTTGATGTCGTGGCTTTGGAAGATACTTATCCAAGTTTTTATGTCGTTTCTAGCGACAATACATTGGATCAGGTCGTTCCTTATCGCTCGATGATTGACTCTATCATGATAGAGGTTCAGGATGCTGACTCCATAGCAGTAATCGGTTTGCCCGAGGGCATTCAAAGCACTTTCGTAGAGGAGTCCGGTCAGTTGATTATTTACGGAACTTTGCGTGAAGATGCGGCATTTGAGGTTACCGTTGAAGCCTATAACAAGGAGAAGATGTCTGACATACTTATCCATATATCAAGCTTGAATGGAGGCACTATATCTTCGGTATTGAATGTGTTGGCTGAGAAGAATATCAAGGTAGAGAAAGTTGAACTGATGAGTGTCGGAGGTTCGGTCTTAAGGTCCATGTCTCCGAGTGAAGTGGATTTGACAAACTTGCCTCAAGGTTCGGTTTCTTTGGTGGTGCTATATACTGACAAGGGAATTATAGTAGAGAAAATTGTTAAATAAGTATTATACTGGATTACTTTATTAAGGACGCCTTATATGGCGTCTTTTTTTGTTTGTAATGTTCCGTAATCAAAAAAAAAAAGGGAATGTTTTTTGTTTTTCTATTATTATTGTTATATTTGCCTAATAAAATATGTGGGTTGATATGGGACATAACATAAAATGTCTTTTCATATATTTATTTGCACTTCTTTCATTTGTATCGTGTCAAGATGGTGTCAAGACTAAAGCTGAAGAATCTAATTCAGGTTCTGAAGTTGTTGGTCAGGGCTATGATTTCAAGAACGTGGTATATAATGAGTTGACTCATGGTGCCTATTGCTCACAGTTGAACGAGGATTCGGTTGAGTTCCGTTATACTGAGCAAGATTTACGAGCAATGGGCGAAGTTATGACTAAGATCTTCAAGAAAAAGGGACTTGTCGTAAACAGAGATTCGATGAAGGCAAGGATTGATTCTATGTTTCATCAGAAGGTTTCTAAAAGCGCATACTACGAACTAAACTTTTCAAGAATTCGTATGTTCCTGTCGGATTCTTTGTTCTTGCCTGAACAGAAACAAAACATTGATATTAGCTATTCGGAGACACGTCATACACAGCGTAATGCAGTATTCTTCGATGAACATTCCGGTTTGCTTCTTTCGTTCAGATGTGTTCCAGAAGTAATGGATGTTTATTCAGAATTCCCGGATTTTGTTGATGCTGAGAGAAAAATGTACTGGCTAACAAGAAAGTGGAGCGAGGAAGATGACATTGAAAGATACAGAAACTTGATTATCGAGGCTATGTATCATCTGAACAAGTACACATACACTAATGACATTGAAAGTTTGAAGTGGTTGTGTAAAACTACTCCTGATATAGCACAGTCATTCTTTGTAGAGTTTAGAAAGGAAAATGAGCCTGTATTGAACAAGTTCATTCTTGACAAGGTTAAATCAAGAGAAATGTCTATCGAAGCCCTTATAGCGGAGAAAAATGCAGATGGAAGCCTTTATATTCGTGATTCGTTATTGAATTACCTTATGAATGACAGGACTCAGGCCAAGCTTAACAGAACAACAATACATCAATGTTTCTTAGGATTTCTTGGTAAAGATACCTATGCGGACAAATTGGAGCGATTCCCTGATATCTTGTTCAATATCTATACTCTCGACCAAAGAAGAGAAATTATTGGACATATCTTGAATATGGTGTTCAAGTCTTATGATTTGACAGTACGAGACATGTTCATGCAGGAAGCAATAGAAATGGATGAAGGATTACTTCAGTTCTATACAGACAACGATTATTTTGAATTAGAATATTTAAGGAGGGGAATCTCGGTGTATCGTATGAGGTTCTTGTCCGACCACTGAAGTGTAGTCAATCGGTAATGTTGCTTACCGGTTAGGCTGCAGGTTATTAACGAATTTTATCAATATAGTATGATTGACATAAAGGAGTTGCGTGTAGGCAATTATGTCTATATTAACAACAGGATTGTGAAGGTTGAGGTAGAAGATTTGGTTGAACTAAAGGCTGCTTGTAGATATGGTAGGGATACAGAGTTTTTGCGACCTGTTTTATTGTCTCAAGCTACACTTCAAAAGATAGGGTTCAGCAGAGTTTGCGAAACAACTTCAGGAGACCTGTATTCCAAAGGTGATATTTATGTCAAAGTCGTTGGTAATGCTGTTTCACTATATATAGTTGATTTGGGAACGGCTTGTGGTGAATCGTTTTCTTATTTGCATCAGTTGCAGAATGTGCTTTCTTCATTGTATCACGTTGAATTAACTTTGGAGTAGCAGATGGACAATTCTATTCAAATGTGCGATCTTGCCTCTCAGTATGAAGGCATGAAGGAGGAAATTGATCTTGCTGTAAGCCAAGTGATGGCTTCGGGCAGATATATCAAGGGTTCTGAAGTAGAGTCCTTTGAGACAGAACTGGCTGAGTGGATTGGTTCAAAGCACTGTATTACATGTGGAAACGGAACTGATGCCTTGTATCTGGCTTTGCTTGCAATGGACTTGAAGCCGGGTGCCGAGGTTATTACTCCAAGTTTTACTTTTGTAGCTAGTGTAGAAGCTATCGTTAGAGCCGGTTTTAAGCCTGTATATGCTGATGTTGACAAAGATACATTCTGTGTAACTAAAGAGACTGTAGAAAAGGTTATAACGCCCAATACCGGTGCAATTATCGCAGTTCATTTGTTTGGACAGTGTTGTGATATGGATTCCATTATGGCCTTGGGCAGATCAAAAGGTATAAAGATTATTGAGGATGCATGTCAGTCAATAGGTTCAGGTTACACCTTCAGAGATGGTACAAATAAAAGAGGTGGTGCTATTGCTGATATTGGCTGTACTTCTTTTTTCCCAACTAAGAATTTGGGCTGTATGGGAGATGGTGGAGCCTTGTTTACCGACAATGACGATTATGCTGCTAAGATTCGTTCCTTGGCTAATCATGGTATGGCACAAAGGTATCATTATCAGTATATTGGAATAAATTCCAGACTGGATGCCATTCAGGCTGCCATATTGAGAGTCAAACTCAAGCATATCGGAGAGTTCTTTTATTCCAGATCTACAGCTGCTGCATACTATGACTCTAATTTGTCAGGTGTGTTGGATAAGTACATTTCAGTTCCAACTACACAGAAAGGATCAATCCATACATATAACCAGTACACAATCAAAGTTGCTGGTGGAGAACGAGATGTCTTGAGAAGCTACCTAGCTGATAAAGGTGTCCCTACTATGGTGTATTATCCAAATCCTATCCATCTCCAGGCTCCGTATAAGGAAGGAGATGGTGTTTCGCTTCCGGTAACTGAGTCTTTATGTAACGAAGTGCTGAGTCTTCCTATGCATACGGAGTTGTCGGAATCTATACAGGAAAGGGTAGTGAATGCTATCAAGTGTTTCTATAGAGTATAAAGGATGGTAGAGTTTAGCATTCTATGTTAAGGTCGCAGTTTAGTATGTAATATCTTCGAGATACAAACCACATGCAGGGGCGGATGTAGATGCACTACATCTGTCCTTTTTTTCTATTATTTTGCGGAAATCTTCTTTGGTGATTTTGTTTCTGCCAACATCGAGCAAAGTGCCAACTATTGCTCTCACCATATTTCTAAGGAATCTGTTTGCTGTAATTTCAAATACAAGCTTTCCCTCACATGGCGAAGTCCATTCAGCTTTGGTTACGTTGCAGATATTGGTTTTTGTGTCTGTATTGACTTTGCTGAAGCTTGTGAAATCCTCTGTTTCCAGGAGGATTTGCGCCGCATCGTTCATCTTGTCTATGTCGAACTTCAAGGCTATATAGGCCATCTGGTCGCTTGCAAAGGCGTCCTTTTGTGTTGTAATATAGTATCTGTATGTTCTGCTTGTGGCAGAGAATCTTGCCGAGAAATCGTCTGCTACACTTTCAAGTTTGAAAACTGCAATGTCCTCTGGTAGTATCTTGTTGATCTTATATGCAAAGTTGTCTATGTCCTTGATGTCTTTCTCTGTGTCAAAGTGAGCAGTCATCATTCTTGCATGTACGCCTGCGTCAGTTCTGCCTGCACCGATGCTGTGAATTTCCTCTCTGGTAAGGGTGGAAATAGCTTCGTCAAGCAGTTGCTGCACGGTAACTCCATTGGGCTGAACCTGCCAGCCATGATAGTTTGTACCTCTATATGCAAAAGTGATCAAATATCTCATAGACAATGGTTTATGTTATTTGTTATGACTTCTGTATGATGTTCATGCTCCTCGTGTTCGTGAAAGAAGTTCTCTACCACGAACCATGTGCCGACAATTATAAAGACAACACCGATGAACTTTCTTATGATTTCATAGAATCCGCTAATCTTGTCCTTGATATTCTCTATTTTAGCCACACTCTTTGTTATTATGAAAGAAAGCACCAGTATTGGTATTGCTGAGCCGATAGTGAACAGCAAAGGTATTATGAAGGGGCTTGACTCCTTGATGGAAAGAGGTATCATCATGCAAAAGTACATGATTCCTCCATCGGGGCAAAATGCATAGGCAAGCAGTACACCTATAATGAACGCATTCTCGTTCTTGAACAGTTTCAGCACTTTGTTTTCAGCTCCATGTATATGGATGATGTCAAGCATCAGTATTCCGGCAAGAATAAAGAATATGCCTAGAATTTTTCCGTAAATATGTTGGATAGAGTTGCTGAAGTCAATCAAGTTGGCGAAGTAGTAAAGCAAAACAGCAAGTGCAAAATATGCTACGGACTTTCCAATAGTAAATATAATTCCAGTCTTTAGGCTGCTCTTCTTTTCTTCGTTATTATAGGAAAGAAGTCCAAGTGCAGAAATGTTTGCAGTAAGGCTGCAAGGATTTATTGCTACAAACAAACCTAACAGGAATGCCGATAGCAGTGGAAAGTCCTCTATGCCGTTCTGTATGAAGCTGAAATATGACATCTTATCTATTGATTAAATCTGTTAGTTCATTGATTGATGGGTTGATAGACCATACAACACCATTTCCGTCAATCAGCACTCCGTATGGTATTTCGTTAACACCATATTTCTTCGTTATAGGGCTGTGCCAGTATAGTTTGTCACATGCGATGTTCCATTTGCTGGATTTCTTTACCGAAGCGTAGTCCCACTTTACTTCGCTATGATCAAGGTACAAGGCAAGGACTTCGAAATTCTTGTTCCTGTTCTTTTCATATACTTGTTCCAACTCCTTCGAGAATGAGTTGCAGCTGTCACACCAAGTGGCTGTGAAGTACAAGTATAGATTCTTGCCCTTGTACTGGCTCAGACTTACTGAATCACCGATGTTGAACGGATAGGCTTTCTCGTTCACAGCTATTCCGTCGCTTAAAGCCACCATTTCTGAAATGAAGTTGTAGTATTCGCTTTCAGCCAGTTCCTCGCCGTTAAGGTTAAGGAATATCTCCTTCAGGTCTTCTGCAGTATATAGCTCGTTTACAATGGCATAGTAGAGGAAGAAAGTTGTTCCGTATGAAGCAGGGTTCTTCTTGACTTGTTTGCTGATGATATTCTTAAGGCTGTCAGCATAGCTTTTGTGCTCTGCTTCAAGTTCGCTCAACTTTTTTGGATCTGCCTTTGGGTTTTTGTGGGCTTTCACAATTTCCATGAATATCTGTTTGCGGGTATAGTCTATCTCCCTTTCTTTCTTCAGAAGGAAAGCCCAGTCAGTATGTGAGCTGGAACCTGTCACAGCAATTTCCTCCGGCATCTGGATTGAGCCTGTCATGGATATGTCGTTGTTTTCAACAAAAAGGTTTAGTTTGTGTTGTCCTATCTCAATCTGGCACATTTTTGGGAGGTCAACTTTTCCCTTGAAAGTGAAGACACCGTTTTTGGCCTTAGCTTTTGCCAGAGTGTCCTTAATTCCGCTGTACGGATTGGTGTGTGTCAGGACTGCGTATGAACTTGGAGCAGACAATGAACGCAGATTGCAGGCTATTTCGAATGACTCTTGTTGGCAGCAAGAAGCGAACAGCGCTACTGTCATGGCGAATAGGTAAACAATTATTTTATTTATGCTCCATTTCATATTTATATACTGTAATAATAAATATACAAAAGTAGAGACGAGGAAATCCCCGTCTCTACATTATTGTTGTAATAATCAATTACTTAATAGCACCCTTGATAGAGATAACCTTCTGGCTAGCATTAGGGTCGTTAGAAATGATTGTGATTCTCTTGTTGAACTCACCAGCCTTCATGTCCTTAGTGTCGATTGTGAAGACTACATCAGCGCTCTTCTTTGACTTGATTCCCTTCTTAGGCTTAGTTAGCTCGATGTTACGGTCCTGACAAGAAACTCTTCTGATGATCAAATCGTTGATACCGTCGTTCTTGACAGCGAACTTGAATGACTTCTTGGAACCTGCAGCAATCTCGCCTAGAGGAATTACGCTACCAACCTGGATTGAAGGAGCGTTCTTCTTCTGATCCTCAGTTAGGTTAGAGAAGTCCTCGACTACAGTAGCGTTTACATTGATCTGAGTGTCAGCTGTGCTACCATCAACACCGATGTTGAAGCTTGCTGTTACAGCTCCCCACTCCTGACTCTTGTTTGAATCGTAAGTGATAAGAATCTCGCCCTCCTCTTTTGGCTTAAGAACTTCCTTCATAACATTAACTGTCAAGTATGAAGGGATATTCTTTACAATGATCTTGGCGTCTTCTGTACCGTTGTTATATACCTTCAACTTCTCGCTCTTCTGTGATGGGTGAGTGATCTTGTGAAGATAAATGTTAGCGTTCTTTAGTCTTAGCGTTCCAGCTGAGAATGGGTACTCGTCCTCAACCTTCTTTGCCTTAGGGATAACCTCACCCTTGATAGTAAGTCTCTGCTCACCTGCGTTTGAAGTTACAGTGATAGTCTTAGTGAACGCACCAGGACGACCGCTTGCGTTGTATGTAGCGTTAACCACACCTGAATCACCTGGAGCAACTGGAGTCTTTGTCCAATCAGGAGTAGTACAACCGCAACTTGCTCTAACCTTCTGAAGTACCAAATCAGTTGTACCCTTGTTTACGAATACGAACTGACACTGAACTCTTCCATTCTCCTCAGGGAATGTACCGAAGTTGTGAGTTGTCTTCTTGAACTCGATAACTGCCTGGCCGGCATCCTCTGCCTTATCCGAAGCAACGGCCTTTACTGAAGCATTGTTAGGTACACCTGCTGCGTAAGAAGAAGTGCATACAAGCGATGCTGCAGCAAACATAATCAAAAATAATCTTTTCATACTGCTTATCTTGATTTTTTTCTTTTTATACAATAATAATTATACACAAAATTCGGACAACCAGTGCCCTTTTCCCTTTTTCGTTGCAAAGATAACATAATAATTGATAAATTGTAGGCCGTATCAAATAAAAATGTGGTATGAATGTTAATAATCTTTAATTTTCCGAATCACCGCGAGACAAAAGTGCATTTGTGTCCGGGGTACCAGTTGCAAAAATTATTATATTTGCACCGGAAACAAGAAATTTACAGTTTTGTATGAATGCAATAGATTATTTGACTTGGAGAGGAGATTTGGAATTCAGCCGCGACAAGGTGAACGAGGTTGACGCTATGATTTTTTCGTGGCTTTCATATTATGAGTTCGAAAAGCTCCAGAAGGCTGGTGTGGAATTCCTTGGCTGCTCACTGAAGGAGATTGCTGAAATACACAAGAAAAGCATTGATGTAGAGGCTCTAAACTGGGTTGAAATAGACGCTGAAATTGACCTTGACAGTACGATAATAGCGAGATTTACTGCCCCTTACCTCTTGTATAAGGCTTCTCAAACCAAGAGGTTTGACGATGTAAAGGTAATTGATTTCAAGGAGGTTTTCGACGAGTGCAGGGTGGTGCAGTTTGCGGCTGTGACTTTCGAAATGAATTCGGGAATCAGAGTTGTGGCTTTTCGTGGCACTGACTCCTCAATAGTCGGATGGAAGGAGGACTGCATGCTTTCATACCTTGACGAGATACCTGGTCAGGCTGAGGCTGTGAAATATGTAAATAATATAGATCCGGACCGCAAGTATTACATTGTAGGACACTCCAAAGGCGGAAACGAGGCTCTATATTCGTTTCTGAAGATGGACGAATACAAGGTGCAGAACATTTTGGGTGTCTATAATTTCGAGGGTCCCGGATTTTTGAAGAAGTTGCAGGAGACCGATAGGTACATAGACAACAGGAATTTGATTCATAGCTTTGTACCTGCCGCAGCTGTAGTCGGAATGCTCTTGGAACATGGGGATGACCATGTTGTCGTAAAGAGCAAGAGCATGGGCTTGCTACAGCATAACGCGATGTTCTGGCAGGTTCTCGGTACCAAGTTCGAGACCGAGCCGTCCACATTGTCCAGCAGAACTGTGGACGAGACATTCTCCAACTTCCTTAACTCCGACAAATTTACAATGGAGGACAAACGGTTTATGGTGGATACGTTGTTCTATGCCCTGCAAAATGCCGGTGTGAAAAAGTTTGCGGACATAGTGGAAAAGAAATGGTTCTACGGTCCGCGAATAGCAAAGTCATTCTTCAAATATAACACAGAGCAGAGAGCGATAATGAAGAAGGCCGCATCTCTGCTATGGCAGAGTGTCAGGGAAGGCTATGATACAGTGAAAAAGAATGATTCTGTTCCCAACAATAATAA
Source organism: Paludibacteraceae bacterium (assembly GCA_045641625.1). Classification (GTDB taxonomy): domain Bacteria; phylum Bacteroidota; class Bacteroidia; order Bacteroidales; family Paludibacteraceae; genus UBA1723. The sequence goes on along the minus strand of JAZUHH010000054.1, from coordinate 24,590 downwards.
GAAATTATAGGTAGCAGGAAGTTTGGTTTCAGGAGCAAAGTTGATATGTTCGTGATATTCCGATAGCGGACGTTTAGGGGTATAATCCATTCCCTTCATTTTATGCAAAAAGAGTTTTAGGAACGATTCTGCATACGCATATTTGTTTGTAATTCAGCTGTATATTCGAGACCGGTTATTCTGTTTCATAAGGAATTTCCTATGGCATGGATCTTCTTTGTGTTATATTGACAAAGGTTGGAATATGGGCCTATGTCAAAAAGGTTATTCGATAATGGAATGTCCATTGCGCTAAATGTCCAACTGTATTTCACGTTATGTATTGATTATGGCCCCTACAATCAGTTTTTGTGTGGCACGGTTCCAGTTTCTTTCCTGCATTTGTGTCTCGTAGCGGAAAAACAAGTATATTTGCGCAAGTTTTTTACAGTAATAAAATGAAACTATTATCAAAAGTAAGCAGTCTGTTAGCTTTTTCTATTTGTTCCCTTTTCCAAGCGTATGCTTCTGATTTGAGGGAATCTGTATGCTACATCAAGATCGAGCAGTCCGCACTGGATTCTGCAAAAGTAAACCGCTTGTCCGAAATGTTGGAAGACAAGGGGTATCTGACAGCGTCAAGCAACATCAAATCAATGGCTGATGAATCGTACAGCGGTTCCGGCTTTGTGGTAAGGAACTCTAAGGGAGAGTGTCTGGTTTTGTCCAACAAGCATGTTGTGAAGAAAGCGAACTTTGTATGCCTGGTGTTCGAGAACGGAGACGGAATCAAAAAGGAGTACCATAACTGTATGGTTGTAGATACTGCCGCTCATAATGACATAGCAGTTATCAAGGTTCCAAAGGACTTTGACTGTGGGGTGGCATTGCAATTTTCTCCGACAAAAGCTAATGACGGTGATGATATATATTCTGTTGGCTTTCCGGCACTCGGAGATAAGCCTACATGGCAGTTCGCCCAGGGAATTGTCTCGAATGCCAAGATCAATATGAAGGATCTGGAGTACAAGGATAGTGTGTTCGCTATCCAGCATACAGCCCCTATTGATCCGGGAAGTTCCGGCGGACCTTTGTTGAAGAAATCCAAGGACGGATCATATTCGGTTGCCGGTATGAACACTTGGACTGTATTGAGACGTCAGAACACATACCTTTCCCTGCAGATGAAAGATGTCAAGGATTACGCTGACAATGCAGTTCCAAGAAAGAATGATTCCAAGAGTCTAGGCGAGTCTTTGAAGAAAGATGCGGAATTATTCTTTGACAAGGTTAAGGGTGGAAGTTTCCACGAGGCACAGAGGATGCTTTCGGATTCTGTAGTGCTGTCAATAAACGAGGACTTCTTTAAGTCAGAGTTAAAGGTCATGACAAACTATGAAGTAGCCCAACTGAGAAACGGAAATCCTATGAACGGACTCCGTTCCATGTGCTTGAGGTCAATTGTCCGTACAATCAAGAATTTCTCATCATACTCGTTGAATGAGACTAATGTTGATGAAAACGGAATAGGCCACACACTCCTTGCCGACAAGAAGGGCAGGACATTCGGTTTGGACTGGAGACAGGAAAACGGTTCGTGGAAGATGGTCTCTACAAACGGCATTGATTTCGGAAGCGTAAAGAAAAGTCCAACATCAAAGTCAGTAAAGTCAGGAGAGGAGGCAGAAGGCAAGACAGTATTCATTGACATGTATTCCGACCTTGAGAACAGTATATCGCTAGGATATGGCTTTGGATTGACAGACAACGCCATCCGAAGAATCCGTTTCGAGTTCTCTCATGACGTGTTCACTTTCGGATTTTGGGGTATAGGAGCTCAGTTCGGAAAAGACAAATACTCTTTGCTGGAAGATGCTATAGCATGGCTGGACTACAAACAGTCGAGCGAAGATGTAAGAATGCAGTATGTCAAGGACTACGAGTTCAGCTCTTTTGGATTGGATTTCCCTATCGGTGCCCAGTGTCCCGTAGCGATAAACAAGTTCCGTGTCATCCCTTATGTAAGGGCTTCGGTTGGCTTTAACGTATATACATCGTTAGACATGTCTCCTCATTTTCTTCGTTCCTTGGGTGGAGGATTGAAGCTTGGATACAAGTTGAATGATGACAAAATGCTGTATGTTTCAGGTGAATACAAGTATCGCAAGACTTCTACTGACAAGGAAGATATAGATTTCGGATTTTATGTTCCGGACGAGTTGACTGACGACGATTTGTGCAGATTCAAAACTTTCATGATCAGTTTGGGTCTGAAGTTCTAGAGTCTCAAACCTATAGCAGAATACAAGGGCATTGGTTTTATACCATTGCCCTTATTCTTTTGTTTCTACCCCTGTTTTTGAGCGTTGGCAAATGAAAAATAATGTCGGAAAGTTTGTCGTTTCATTATTTTCCTTATCTTTGCAAGATAACAAAAGAGAATTATAATATGAAGGTCTTATTTCGTCTATTTATATTCGGCATACTTTTATCAGGCTGTTCATGGTCACAAAGTGCTGATATCGAGAGCATTCAGACACAAGCAGCCAGAGAATTGGCCTCTGACAGTACAGAACTGGCAGAAAAGGTGCAGGCAGAATTCCCCCTAAAGAAAAACAGCAAGTGGCAGGCAGTCTATGAGGACTTGGACTGTAGCGGATTGCCCGAACTGTTCTCTGTCGTCATAGATGACAGTGTCGTGTCCATGCGTATGACTACGGTTGACTCAACAGTCACTATATGCAGTGCAAGCGGCAAGTTCGACGGCATTCTTGACATCAAAAAGTATGTCAGTGAAAAGGGAGGCTTTCTGTTCGTGAACACTACATCAAAGCAGTGCATTGTGGTGAGACAGCGCAATAACATCACTGAGTCCGTGGACATGGTGAACGGTATTGCCGCAAGCAATATCTGTGCGATAAATCCATTGACTATCGACAGGATAGAGAATGATGTTGTCTATGCCGACTTTGACTGCCATGACGCTATAATGAAGGATTCGCTGATGACAGGTTGTGTGACCTATCAGGGTGTGCCTTTCTTCATAGACAACGGAATGTTGAAGGAATGTGAGGGTATTCAGCAAGTGGATATAACCCACTATTACGGTGTGGATAAGGTCATGGCCAAAATCAAGGAGGATGGAGGCAGATACACTCATTCGGTAAAATGTGACGTAAAGGGCAAAGAGACTTTTCTGTTTGTGAACTACGAGATAGAGAAGTCCGGCGATATTGAATACTACTATATCAAGTGCAGGTCTCACCTTCACTATTTGAGCCCTGAATGCGGAATGAACGATGCTGTTATCAGACATCCTGGCAACAGAAAGGTTTCTTACATTGATTTGATAAAGCAGATATAGCCATAGCCTATGAGGAAATACATAGCCTGCATATCGTTATTGTCCCTTGCTCTGCTTGGCAGTTGCAAAGTGGATGTTAAGGAGCAGTCTCCCTTTGAGAGCGTTCAAAAGGAAGATTCTGTTCTTCGTGTGGGTATGGTTTCCAGAAGCGGTTCCTATTTCACCCTTCGTGACAACAGGGAGATGGGATTTGAGTACGAGCTGTCCAAGCATTTGGCTGATAATCTGGGCAAAAAGCTTGAGGTCGTTGTGGCAAAGGATGTCGATGGACTGATTTCCCTGCTGGATAGCGGAGTGCCTCTGATAGCATTTCCTTTGACCATCACTGAAGGCAGAAAACAGAAGGTTGACTATTCCGACTATGAGTTCATCTCGCACCAGGTGGTTGTACAGCCAAAGAAAAGAAACGGACAGGTTCGTGACGTGCTTGACCTGATAGGCAAGAAGATAACTGTGGTTAAGGATTCCAAATACCACCAGAGGCTCCAGAACCTGAACGATGAGATTGGCGGAGGTATAGAGATCGGCACTTTGACTTCCGAGGAATATGACGAGGACAAGCTTATAAGAATGGTGTCTGAGGGCAAGCTTGACATGACTGTCGCTGACAATGACGTTGCTAAGCTTTCACGCAGATACTACAAGAATCTGGACGTTACGCTTGAAATAAGCCATCCGCAGAGATGTGCATGGGCAGTAGCCAAGGGCGATACTGCCATGCTTGGTGTTGTGAATGCCTTTTTCTCTGGTAACGAGAAGCTTGTCACCAAACTTAGGAACAAGTATTATGAGCCAAGCGGTGGAGGCAGTAGTGTTTTATCTAACAGCAAGGTGCCTACGTTCATCAATGATACAACAATATGTGCTTGGGACAGCATGTTCATAAGGCAGGCTAAAGACACTCCTTGGGATTGGAGACTGCTTGCCGCAATAGCATATTCGGAGTCAAGGTTTAACCCTAATGCCGGTAGTTTTGCCGGTGCAAGAGGCTTGATGCAGCTGCTGCCGGAAACGATGATTCGTCTTGGCGCTGATGAAAAGACAATGCTTGAGCCCGAGGAGAATATCAGGCTCGCTGTGATTTACCTTAACCGCATGAGGGACTTGATTACTACAGCAAAGACTGACAATGACAGGATACGTCTGGTTTTGGCCGCATATAACGCAGGATTGGGACATATAAGGGACGCTCAGAGACTATGCGAGACTCATGGCCATAATCCGACCGTATGGGTGGATGTAGAGAGATATATTCGAATGCTGTCGTCTTCGGACTATTACAGTCTGCCCGATGTCAAGCACGGATATTTGCGAGGAGATGAAACAGCAGATTACGTAAATGATATCATGCAGCTGTATTCAATGTACAGGCAGAAGTTCAAGAAATAGGCGAATGTCTCACTATTGCGATTTTGAAATGTACAACAAATAGACTGAATTGTCCAATATTTAGGGGACTTTGTCTAATTGGTTTTTCTAGAATCAAAAAAAGTGTGTATATTTGCACTTGGTAAAACGAAGATACTTTTTCATAATAGTGTTTGTTAAAGTTTAGACTTAACTGTGAAGCTAAGAGCTAACAACCCGTAGTCCAATGTATACTAGGGCTACGGTTTTTTTTTGTCTTGTTGTGACTATTCTTTTCTTGTGATTACCTTGTCCGGAAGTTCTTTCCTTTGTATATAGAATGATCTATTCCCCTTTTGTCAGTCAAAAAGTAGAAGTCGGATTGTCTTCTGAATCTGCAATTATTGACTCAAACAATTCCTTGCTTGTAATGAAAATACTTTTTTTAGTTTCTTTTCCAGAATGTAGGAGTAAGGATGAATAGGAAAGTGAATATCTCAAGTCGTCCGGCAAGCATAAGCGTTGTCATGTACCACTTTATGAACGGGGTCTGGTCAGCGAATACACCTCCTGTATGGGTTCCTACACCCGGACCGCAGTTGCTCAGACATGTTATTGCCATACCTGTAGATTCATAGAAGTCATTGCCATGCGCCATGAAAACAAGTATGCTGAATACACATATTGCAACGTATAGGACCACGAAAGCCAAAATGTTCGTTACGATGTTCTCCTTTACAACTTTTCCGTTCAGTCTGACGGGTATTATGGCCATAGGGTGCAGCATTCTCTTGAATTCCAGCCAGCTGTTCTTGGCAAGAATCATAACTCGCACAATTTTAAGGCCTCCGCAGGCACTTCCCGCACAAGCTCCGCTTATCATGCAGAGCAGAAGGACAGCAACAAAGAACGGATGCCAAAGGCTTATGTCCTGAATGACATATCCTGTACCCGAAGTTAATGCAATGGTTTCGAACAAACCTATCCTGAATCCGTCGGACAAGGTTTCGCCTTCCGGTAGGCCGCAGGATATGAACCTGACAACGGTAACGATAATCGTTACTGCTATTGTCACATAAAAATACGTGTGCAGCTCCTCGTTTTGTCTGATTATGCCCAAGTTACCCTTCAATAGCCTGTATGTTGCTGTGAAGCTGACTCCGGAAAGGAACATATAGAAGCATACGGCATATTCCAATGCCCTTGAATCCCAGAAGTTTATTCCTGCATTCTTAGTGGAGAATCCTCCGGTGGAGATTGTCGTCAGTGAGTGGCAGATTGCGTCAAAACTGTTCATTCCGCACAGATAGAACACCAAAACCTCGCTCAGTGTGATGGCAAGGTATGTGCCGTAAAGCAACTGTGCAGTCTGCATGATTCTTGGAGAAAGCTTGTCCTTGGTCGGACCAGGCACTTCGGCTATATACAGCTGCATGCCTCCGACTCCCAAGAAGGGAAGTACAGCAAGTGACAATACGATGATACCCATGCCTCCGATCCATTGCATCATGGATCTCCAAATAAGCAGGTCTTTGGGCATTACCTCTACGTCAGTCAGTATAGTTGCACCTGTCGTAGTGAATCCCGACATCGTTTCAAAGAATGCGTCTGTGTATGAAGGTATGGCTCCGCCCATATAGAACGGGAACGACCCGAAGATGGAGAACACCACCCATATAGCGGCAACGATGATATATCCGTCCCTTTTCTCGAGCTTGAGCTTCCCCGGATCCAGTGTGTCTATCCTTTTCTTTATTCGTGAGCATACGAGTCCGACAAGGAACGTAGCACCTCCGGAAATGGCCAAAGGTCCGAGGTTGTCCGCTCCATATATAAGCGCGATAAGCACGCATACAAGCATCAGTATTCCCTCGAAGAAAAGCAGTGATCCAAGGACTAGGGTTATTGCCGGTATGTTGATCAGATTGCGTTTCTTAATCATTCTCCAAGTAGTTTTTTGATGTGTTGTACGCTTGACTGCAGGCAGAAAAGAATCACCTTGTCACCCGGTTCTATCACGCTGAGTCCGCTAACTATACTTCCGACTCCGTTCCTTACCAGACCTCCGATGAATATGTTCTTTGGAAGGTCAAGATCCTTGACAGGAGTGTTTATGATTGATGCTTTTTCGGAAACGGTCATCTCTACTATCTCGGCATCTGCAAAAGCAAGTTTCTTTATGCTGGAAACCTTTGAGCCCAGAGTAAGCCGGTAGATGTAGCTGGCGGCAATTTCCATTTTGTTGATTATCACACCCAGGTCCATCTTTTCCGCAATAGGGTAGTAGTCTGTGTTCTCGATCTCTGTGATAAGCTTCTGCACACCGCTTCGTCTTGCTGACATGCATGTAAGCATATTTGCCTCGGAGTTGTCTGTAAGTGCCACGAACGCATCAACCTGGCTTAGGTCTTCTGCCTTTAGTGTGTTAGAGTTTGTAGCGTCCGCATGCAGTACAAGGATGCTTTCACCGTTGGTAGCTTCGGAGATTTTGTTGGCTCTCTCGATGTCCTTCTCGAAAATCTTGATGTTCATTCCCTTTTCGGCGCATGCCAGAGCCACACGGACAGCTATTCGGCTGCCTCCCATGATGATCAGGTCTCTGACTTTAGTTAGGTTTTTGCCTGCCTCCTGCTGAACTTCGGGAATGTATTTTTTGTGAGTTATGAAATATACTACGTCACCCTCGAGCACTTGAGTCTGACCTCTTGGGATAATAGTGGATTCCTCTCGTCTTATGGCTACCAGTCTGTAGTTCTGGCTGCCTTTCAGGTCCATCAGTTTCTGTCCTACGATTGGCGCACCCTTTCTCACCTTGATACCCATAAGGATGAGTGCACCGTTGTCGAAGTCGATCCATTGTCTCACCCATGAGTTTTCAAGCGAGTTCACAACCTCCTTTGCTGCCAGGTATTCAGGCAGAACAAGCTGGTTTACACCAAGCTGGTTAAGGAACGTCTGGTTCTCCTCGCTCAAGTATTCATCATTGTCGATACGTGCGATAGTCTGCTTTGCACCAAGGTTGTGTGCAATGATCGAAGCGTTGATGTTCCTGCTCTCGTAGTTAGTTACAGCCACGAAAAGGTCTGCATCCATGACGCCGGCCTCTCTAAGTATTTTGGGAGATGTCGGCGAACCGTTGCATACACTTATATCATCGTCGCTGAACGCGCGAAGTCTTGCCTCGTCCTCATCTACGAGGGTGATGTCGTGATTTTCTGTTGCAAGCAGCTTCGCCAAATGCGAGCCGACAGCACCTGCGCCACCAATGACTATCTTCATCGTTTGATCTGTTATTAGAATTTCGTGGCAAAGGTAATCATTTTTAGTATATTGGTGCCAATAACCCCGAATATATTAGTTGTGGGGAACAAAAAAGAGAGGCATTGCTGTCTCTCTTTTCTTATGAGTTATGTGTAACAGGATGTTCTCTTATTTGTTGCCGCTGAACATGTTAAGGATATTAAGGATAGCTGCAATCTTCTCCTCCTGAGTGCCGTTCTTGATCTGCTCTGCTGTGTTAAGGCCGTTGATGATCTCGTCAACTTTAGCCATAGCATCGTCACCCTTTGAAGTGTCACCAAGAAGACCAGCCTCTGCGGCACCCTCAGCAAATGCTGACTTGTAAACCTTGTCTTCTGTGTTCTTGTACTTGCTTGCCAACTGGATCAAAGTTGAGGCCTCTGACATAGTGATGTTTGTACCTTTCTTTGCAGCTTCGCCGAATACCTTTCCGTCCTCACGACCCTGCTCAGCAGTGTATTTGTCGTTTAGGATCTGCTCCTTCTTCGAGCCGTCATTATCATCATCCTTGTCGCAAGATGTCATTGCTCCCATAGAAAGAGTGCAAACAAAACAAAGTGCTAGAAACTTATTGAATTTCATCTTCATTGTTATTAAATTAATAATTATTCCCTAAATAAATTGCAGGCTGAACTGCAACTTTATGTGTTGCAAACTTACCAAATATTTTCTAATGAAAGATACCTAATGTTGCTTTTTTGTCAAAAAATGATACTTTTTTGTAACAACTAATGAAAAAAGTTGTATTTTTGCACTTGAATAATTAGCGCTTTGCTAAGGATTTAGTAAGATTAAGGAATAACAATATACACAGGAACAATATGATAAAGGTTTATAATTCAGTTCTTTCTTGCGCACTATTGGGGTTGTTGATGACATCATGTAACAATCAATCACAGAAAGCTGATAATAATGATTTCAGACAGAAAAAAGTTGAGACAGAGATCGCTTATGATGAGAGCCCACTTGCAGAGAAGGATGCAACATTCCTATTCTACAACGAGTTCGCTAAAGAGGGTGATGTTTTGAAGATTAAGGGCGGTCAGTTTACTAAGGGGGCTGCTGTAAAGGTATTGTTTCACAACGGTACTGACTTCGCAATCGAGTCTCCTAAGGCTGAGCTAAAGTCTCAGAACGAAATTTGGGCAGTGGTTCCTGCTGGTGTTGCTGAGTCTCATCCTGTAAAGATTGTTTCAGGTACAACTGAGCTTGTTACTGACGTTCTATATAAGGATACAAGAAACGTAATCGTAAACTTCGACTCTAAGCGTGAGCAGTTGTTCATCAGCGGTAGTGTAGAGAAGTATCCTGCATTGTTCGGTGAGGGTGCTACAGGTGACTACGGTGTGTTCGATGATATCCGCAGCTGGCAGGCTGTAGTTTACCAGTCGGCTAGAGTTGGTGCTGAGGCTGAGCACCCTACAGTGTTCGGTCCTTTCACTAAGGACATCGTTGACGGTAAGATCAATATCCGTGAGTTTGCAATCAAGTTCGAGGTTAACGTAAACAAGTCTAACCCAATCATCGGTGAGGCTTTCGAGTTCGGTTTCTGTAACGGTAACGACGAGGATCCTATCGGTAACGTCCGTAACTGTGCCGCTTACTGGTGTGCTTCGGAGTATATCTGGAACAAGGATTTGGATCAGTGGGAGATTGATAGCGCCAAGCCTTTCAGCACTGACGGTTGGATGACTGTTACTATTCCTTTCACAGAGCTTCTTTGGAAGTCTAAGAACATGAGTATATGTGCTGATGCTGCCAACAACGGTAAGTATGTGAACGCCGCTTGGACTGACTACAAGCACCATTACTCATACGCTCAGCTAAATCCTAATCCTGAGGATGTGGCAAAGTGGGGTGGTTTGTCAATCAACGTGAACGAGTACGGTTCTTGCTTCCACCAGGACAGATACAAGGTTGCTATTGACAATATCCGTATCGTTCCTGATGATGGTGCAGGTGCCCTTTACTTGAAGAAGGACTATGGTGTTGCTAAGCGCCACTACGACAAGAGATAATTCAATTTCTTTACCATAGGAATCCCAGAAGTGAAAGTTTCTGGGATTTTTTTTTTTGACTGTTCCCATTTGCTTGCGTTCAGTTCGTGACATGGGAATGGCTAACCCAAACAGACTTGCTATATGGATCAAGACATAACTAAACAGCAGATTTGGCAGGAGATGCTGTCCGGCAAAGAATATGACGCTTTAAGCCCAATTCTTGGCGCTGAACTTACTCGTGTAAAGGGGTTGATTCAGCAGTACAATAACATAGACAGCACCAGGCAGGACCTGATGGATGCCGCTATCAAGCAGATCATCGGCAAGCATGGAGACAACATCAAGATTCTCCAGCCATTCTTCTGCGACTACGGACGCAATATCCATGTCGGAGAGAATTTCTTTGCAAACTTCCACTTTACCGTTCTTGACGAAGGCATCGTGGAAATAGGCGACAATGCCTTTATTGGACCGAATGTGAGCATCTATACAGCCTGTCATCCGTTGGCTCCGAACGAGCGCAATACGGGCAGAGAATGGAGTGAAGGAGTGACTATAGGCAACAATGTATGGATAGGTGGAAGTGCCACAATAATCCCAGGTGTCAGGATAGGCAACAACGTCGTCATAGGTGCCGGTTCTGTGGTTACCAAGAATGTTCCCGACAACGAGGTATGGGCTGGAAATCCCGCCAAATTCATCAAAAAGGTTCAGTAAACTGATAATGTTTGTCAAATAGTGTGCTTGATTTCTTTTTTTTATTTATCTTCGCACACATATTACGTGACTAAACAGTATTAGCGATGAAAAGAATTTTTTATATCCTCTCTTTCGGCACAATGCTTGTTTCGGCTTGTGCGGGTCTGACATCGTGTGATGATGACGAAGACGATCCTAAGACTGAGAACAACGGTAACGGTGGCAGCCATTCAGGAGACAACGGCTCCAGCCAGTCCAATTTCCAATATACCAAGCTCTCTCTTGACGCTATGTTCAGCAAGTGCGAGTCCGGCTCTGTTGTCAGGGATGGGGACCGCTACCTGCTTGCATACTTCAACTCTGCGCTCAATGTGTATGAGTTCAAGGGTGGCAAGCTTGTCTCTATAACTTCATGCGATCGTCTAAAGGACAAGTCTAAAGCTCAGTCTGTGTATAACAGTTTAAGAGCCCAGCCGCGTGAAAACGAGACATACAAGCTCATAGAGAATTATGTTGCCTGCACATCGACTGATCCCGACTCTTTGGATTCGTTCAGTTCGCTTTCCATAGCTCAGTTGCAGGCATATCTGCCTATATACATCTCGTCTCTGCACAATGATGACGAGCAGGATACGGGTGACATCATAAATCCGGTGCTTTCTCCGGCAGATGCCTATCTGCTCTGCCGCAGCCAGGGTAGTTCTGTCATGAGCGGATACAGCAAGCTTTACGACTACAAGAACAACGTGTTGAAGTCATACCAGTTCTACAAGGACAAGATTGTCTCTGTCAGCACCTACAAGGACTATGAGACCGAGGAGAGAGTCTTGGGTGCTTTAGAGGATGCTCTGCTTACTTCAAAAGACATGGGAGAATGGACCATAGAAGGTACTTACCTTGTTGTCACTTCTGATAATGCAGATGTGTTGAAGCCGTATCTTGGCATGACAAGAGAGGAACTTGCCAACTTTTTAGACAGTAGCAAATAATGATATAAAGCAATAATTTCAAAGAGCATGAGAAAAATTTTCACTGTTCTGGCTTCATGGACAGTTCTTATGGCAGCGTGTGCGTCCTTCACTTCTTGTGGAGATGACGACGATGACGATTCTCCGAAGAAGGAGAACAACTCCGACAAGACCGTTTCAGTAAACGAGAAGACTCTTGATACAGCTTCCTCTGTATGCAAGGACCTTGGCGATGTATTCAGAAACGGCAATGACAAGGTGTTCACATATATGGGTTCACTTATGTCCGTAGATTTCAAGGACGGCAAGGCAGTTTCCTTGACACATTATGTCGCAAGCATCAACGAGGCTTATGCCAAGCTTGCCTGCCAGGAGTTGCAGAAGGAGCTTGACAAGTTCGACTCAGCGTACGTTGTCGGCAAATATGTAGCAGTTGTCTCTACTGATCCTGAAGATCTTAAACCCTACGAGGGAAAGAGCATTGTCGAAGTTGAAAACTTGTTCAAGAACTTTGCATATAACGGTGAGGACTAGTTTCATTGTCCCACAGTTATCCCAAAAGCCGGCTTTGATTGCCGGCTTTTTTTGTGTGCCGTGCCGCAAGGGTGCAACATTGAGTCCGAACTGGAAGTGCCAGTCCGCATCGTTATCCGTACCTGTTTTTGTGTGTGATCTGTTTCATTTTAATTTCAGTTGTCTTTTGGTTTAGTGACAGCCAATCACTGGGTATCGGGCCGCTCGTCATGGCTGGTTTAGGCATGCCTAACTCACTTTGGATGAGGGTTGCACTTCTAAGATTTTTGTTAAATTACCTTGTTATAGTCCTTTGGGGACAATGCAAAATTACAAAAAATTCGTGGGTTGTGCAAGCTTTTTGCTTTCTTTTTGATTGCCGGAATTACGATTGTTTTTTTTGCATTCTGCAATTCGTTGTCCGTAAAAATCGGACACAAAAATACATTTGTTTTTTCGTGTCCGAAATTTCTTGGACCGAGGGAAGAGGGGCGGATTTTTTGGGAATCCGCCCCTTTCCCCCTTTTGTCCTTTTTCCCTTGGCGGAAAGAAAAATCCGAATCCGTCCGGCACGCTTCTTTTTTCGTCCGGCCTTTCGCGGAGAGGTCCGGCAGGCCTGCCTCCGAGAGGAGGGGCAGGCAATGGCACATCCCACTAATAAAGGTTATATATTTTAATATATATAACCATTAGTGGGGGAGTGCCGCCAAGCCCCTCGGTCGGTCTGCCGCCTCCGCTTCCGGCCGATCGACGAAAAAAGAAATTTTGCGTTTTAGTTGCAAAATTCGGCTGTTTTTCGTAACTTTGTATTCCGAAAAGAGATGAGTGATTACAAGTTGGCTTCGGCAAACGATCCAATGTCAGTTATATTGATCAGTCCTGATAATGAAAATAGAGATATTTGACAAAATTCGCAAATCGGAATCTTTCAGGAAGATTTGCGAGTCGCAGTTTTTCAATAAGGTAAAAGAATGCGTGAACAAGGTTCGCGAGTCCGAGTCGCTGAACAAGGTCCGAAACTTCAAGCTTTCACGCAAGATAAAGGAGTCCGGACTCTATCAGAAGTTCAGCCGGACAAGCGCATACCAGACACTAAGGAAGATTTGGAACTCTCCGGCCGCAGTCAAGGTCAGGGGCGTGTGGGCCTCGTTCAAGGCGGCATGGAAGGGCAAGTGGTACGTCAAGGTCGCCACTGTGCTGACTTCCCTTGTCCTGCTGTTCTATCTTTTCGTCAGGGCTGTGGACTCCAACTTCATGGGCTTGTTCGGCGAGTCTCCGTCTATGGAGGTTCTCTCGAACCCGATCCAGGTCGAGGCTTCCGAGATATACAGCGACGACGGGGTGCTGATAGGAAAGTTCTTTACAGAGAACCGCTCGTCAGTAGAGCTTTCAGAGATCTCTCCGGAGCTTATAACAACGCTGATACATACCGAGGACGAGCGTTTCTACAAGCACCACGGAGTTGACTACTCCGGTATGCTCGGAGCGTTCAAGGATGCGCTGAAGGGCAATGCCAGAGGAGCAAGCACCATCACCCAGCAGCTTGTCAAGAACCTGTTCAAGATGCGTTCGACATACAACAACGGATTCTTCTGCCGTGTACCCGGTATCAAGGTTCTGATTATCAAGGTCAAGGAGTGGTACGGTGCCACACGCATCGAGGAGAAATACTCCAAGGAAGAGATACTCAAGATGTACCTGAACACAGTCTATTTCGGAAGCAATGCGTACGGAATAAAGGCTGCGGCAAGGACATACTTCAACGTACTGCCTTCACAGCTGAACTACGAGCAGTCCGCCTGCATCATAGGAATACTGAAGGCTACGACATACTACAGCCCGGTACGCAACCCAGAGAACAACGAGAGGAGGCGAAGGATCATAATCAACAACCTTGCCGGACACGGAGTCATAACCAAGGAGCAGTGCGACTCCATACTCGCCGTGCCTTTCGCCCTCAACTTCAAGTCAGAGTCGAATCTGGACGGAATTGCGCTATACTTCCGTGACGCTGTGAGCAACGAGCTCCAGGAGTGGTGCGAGGAGAACGGAGTGAACCTATATCAGGACGGACTGAAGATCTACACCTCAATAGACTCGCGAATGCAGAAGTACGCAGAGCAGTCGGTTGAAAAGCAGATGGCTGAAATCCAGAAGCGATTCAACAAGAACTGGGGAAAGCAGAACCCCTGGAGGGACAGAAGCCAGAAGGAGATGACGACATTCATAGACGAGACCATCCAGAAGTCAGCGCAGTACAAGGCGCTGATGAAGAGGTTTGACGGAAACAGGGACTCGGTATATGCCAGACTGAACAAACCGCACAAGATGAAGGTGTTCGACTACAAGGGAATGAAGGACACGGTGATGAGCAGCATAGACTCGCTGAAATACACCGTCAGGTTCCTGCACTGCGGATTCGTGGCCATAGAGCCGCAGACAGGTCTGGTCAAGGCCTGGGTGGGTGATGTGAACTACAACTACTGGCAGTACGACAAGGTGCTTGCCAAGCGTCAGCCTGGCTCGACATTCAAGCTGTTCGTATATGCCCAGGCCATAAGGAGCGGAATGTCGCCTTGTGACGTCAGGGTGGATTCGGCCACGACATGGATGACAGAGGAGAACGGCAAGCCGGTGTTGTGGCAGCCGCAGAACGCAAGCGGCGTATTCTCTAACGAGCCGTTGACATTAAAGAGCGCAATGGCACGCTCGGTGAACAGCGTCGCCGTACAGCTGAACAAGGAGCTTGGTCCGGAGAATGTGGTGGAACTGGCGCACAGAATGGGTGTGGAAAGTCCTGTGAGACCTATTCCTTCGATATGTCTCGGCACAGAGGACGTGTCGCTTCTAGAGATGGTTTCAGCCTATTCGACAATACCGAACGAGGGAGTCCACATGAAGCCTATAATCGTGACAAGAATAGAGGACAAGAACGGAAACGTGATATACAGGAACGAGCCTAAGGGCGAGAAGGTTCTGGAGTACGAGGAGGCTTTCCTTGTAAGGGAAATGCTGAGAGAGGGACTTGTTGACGAGCATGGGACATCAAGGCGTCTGAACAGCTATGACATTCACGGAGAGACCGATTTCGGAGGCAAGACGGGAAGTACAAGCAACTATTCGGACGCATGGTACATGGGTATATCTCCGAAGCTCGTAGCAGGTGCATGGGTAGGCGGTGAGTACCGCTGCATACACTTCAAGAGCGGAGAGATGGGACAGGGCAGTGCGACAGCTCTGCCTATATTCGGTACGTTCATGAGCAAGGTCATGCACGACAAGAAGCTCGCAAAATACAGAGGCCGATTCCCAGAACCTAAGCAGGAGATCTCGAGGACATACGACTGCTCGGAAATCGACCTTGAGGAGTTCGAGGAGGAAAACCAGGAGGATAGCAATGCGAGGGGATTCTTCCGCAGACTGTTCGGCAGAGAGAAGAAGGAGAGAGACCTGAGCGCAGTGGATACGGCGGTTCCATCAAAGAACCGCAGGGAAATGCGCAGGGAGCGAAGGGAAGAACGAAGAGAGGAGAGAAGACGCAGAAGATAAGGCAGCAGAAGCCGGCGAGGCGGCTGAAGCCAAAAGCTGTATCTGTGTGTGAAAATTATGAATTGTGCATTTTGAAAATCCAATAATTTTTCGTAACTTTGCACAAAATTAGAGAACTAAGAAAGAATTAGAGAAAAATAAGATATGATTACTGTACAAGACTTAGCTATTCAGTTTGGTAAGAGAATCCTTTTCCAGGAGGTGAACCTGAAGTTCACTCATGGAAACTGCTATGGTATTATCGGTGCTAACGGTGCCGGTAAGTCAACATTCCTAAAGGCTATCAGCGGCGATTTGAACCCAACAAAGGGAACTGTTACAATCGCTCCGGGCGAGCGTCTTTCGGTGCTTAGACAGGACCACTTCGCATTCGACGAGTGCACTGTCATCGAGACTGTGCTCAGAGGTCACGAGCCACTATGGAACATCATGCAGGAGAAGGATGCCATCTATGCTAAGCCGGAGATGACAGACGCTGACGGTATCCGTGCCTGCGAGCTGGAGGAGAAGTTCGCAGAGCTGGACGGATGGAACGCAGAGAGCGACGCGGCAGCATTGCTTTCAGGTCTTGGTATCAAGGAGGACTTGCACTATAAGCTTATGGGAGAGCTTTCGGGTAAGGAGAAGGTGCGTGTCCTATTGGCACAGGCTTTGTTCGGAAAACCGGACAACCTGCTTCTTGATGAGCCTACAAATGACCTTGACCTTGATACAGTGATGTGGTTGGAGGAGTATCTTTCAAACTTCGAGAACACAGTGCTGATCGTTTCGCACGACCGTCACTTCCTAGACAGCGTATGTACTCATACAGTGGATATCGACTACGGCAAGATCTCTATGTTTGCCGGTAACTACAGCTTCTGGTACGAGTCCAGCCAGTTGGCTCTTCGCCAGCGCGCTCAGCAGAACAAGAAGGCTGAGGAGAAGAAGAAGGAGCTGCAGGAGTTCATTCAGCGATTCTCTGCGAATGTTGCCAAGAGCAAGCAGACAACTTCAAGAAAGAAGATGTTGGAGAAGCTTAACATCGAGGAGATCCAGCCTTCTACACGCAAGTACCCAGGTATCATATTCACACCTAAGCGCGAGCCGGGCAACAAGGTGCTAGAGGTTAAGAACCTGTCTGCAAGCATCGAGGGAGACGTTCTGTTCAAGGATGTGAACTTCCAGGTAGAGAAGGAGGACAAGATCGTATTCGTATCTCACGACCCAAGAGCCATGACAGCGTTGTTCGAGATCATCAACGGCAACCAGAAGGCTGATGCAGGTTCATACAGCTGGGGTGAGGACACTATAACAAGTGCTTATCTGCCAATGGATAACACTAACTTCTTTAATTCGGACCTAAGTCTTGTAGATTGGTTGGCTCAGTATTCAGAGGACACTACAGAGAGCTACGTGCGTGGATTCCTTGGAAGAATGCTGTTCTCTGGCGAGGAGATCTACAAGAAGTGCAATGTATTGTCAGGAGGTGAGAAGATGCGCTGCATGATCTCTAGAATGATGTTGAAGGACGCTAACCTTCTATGTCTTGACTCTCCGACTAACCACCTTGACTTGGAGTCGATCCAGGCGTTCAACAACACGCTAAAGACTTTCAAGGGTATAGTCCTAATGTCGAGCCATGACCACGAGTTCATACAGACTGTATGTAACCGTGTGATAGAGCTTACTCCAAACGGAATCATCGACAAGCGCATGGACTATGATGACTACATCATGGACGAGAGCATCAAGGAGTTGAAGGCAAAACTGTACGCTAAGTAATATGACGCATAGTTTTTTGCATAGGAATCTTATGATGAAGGGATGGTTTATACTTTCCCTTCTTCTATTTGTCTCTTCGTGTGCAAACGACAGGGCAGAGGAGAAGAAGTTCCGCAATGTGTCGGAAGGCGGAAAGGTTGAGGCTGTTGAGGTCAGACTCGACAAGGACATACTTTCCCTTTCGGACAACGGACTGTCTGCGTTGGCTGACAAGTATGCTCCGTCGGACACCAATGCAGTGAACATCGTCGAGCTATATACCCGTGAGATTCTGCACATAGGCGGAGCCAAGTCGAGCGACGCGCAGTTGGGAATGAACCAGTTCAGAAGGTCTATGGCGTACAAGAGGCTGATGGAGGACTGTGACTCTGCGTTTACTGACCTGGGCAGGGCTAATGCCATGTTGAACAAGTCGTTCACTATACTGAACAGCAACATAGACAAGTTCAATGCTCCGTCAGAGTATGTCTATTATATGGGCGGATTCTACTCGAACATAGCGACTACTGACCGTCATCTTTGTTTCGGAATGGAGTTCTATTTGGGGCAGAACTATCAGCTCTACAAGGCTGTGGACGGCCTATATGACTACATGATCTATAACTATCGCCCAGAGATGATTCCAGTGGACGGAGTCAGAGGATGGCTTAAGAGCGAATATCCAAGGGAGGAGATGATTGTGTCGGACAATATGTCTCTGCTTGACGCAATGATCTATGAGGGTATCATAACTTTTGCAGTGAGCGTGGCTTGCGAGGATTCCAAGATGGCTGACATCTTCGGATATACTGATGACCAGTACGAGTGGTGCGAGGTAAACGAGAAGAAGATGTGGGACTATCTGGCAGAGAACAAACAGCTGTTCTCCACTGAAAGATTGACGATAAGCAAGTACATAGATCCGGCGCCCAATACCGCATTCTTCCCAAGCGACAGTCCTGGACGAAGCGGCTGGTATGTCGGTTACAAGATTGTATCGTCATATATGAAGAATAATCCGAAGGCAAGTCTTTCTGCCTTGTTCAACGACAAGATAAGCAGCAAGACACTATTGCAGATGTCCAGGTACAATCCGTAGGGCAAGGCCTATTGTCCAGTCGGAAACTGACGAAAAATATAACTTAAATAACCTATAATGGAAGACTACTTGAATTCATTGAGCCAGGTGCAGAGGGAGTGCGTCGAATACATAGACGGACCTTCCCTTGTCGTAGCTGGAGCAGGCTCTGGTAAGACTCGTGTGCTTACCTACAAGATTGCCTATCTGATAAATAACGGCTACAAGCCATACCAGATCCTTGCGCTTACTTTTACGAAGAAGGCTGCTACGGAGATGAAGGAGCGTATCGCCAAAGTGGTGGGAGAGAAGGCTGCCAGAGATATTTGGATGGGTACATTCCACTCGATTTTTGCGCGTATCCTCAGGGCAGAGGCGGACAAGATAGGTCTTAACTCGGATTTCACAATATACGACACCAAGGACAGTGAGAATCTGATCAAGGCTATCATCAGAGAGAAGCGTCTGGATGAAAAGATATACAAGTCCAAGAAGATTCACCAGCGTATATCTTCGATGAAGAACGATCTGATAACGCCAAAGATCTATAGGGATATTTCGGAGTTCCACCTTCAGGACCAGAGGGAGCACTGGCTTGCCTTTGCAGACATTTACCAGGCGTACTGCAACAGGCTGTATAAGGCTAATGCAATGGATTTCGACGATATCCTGCTGTTTACAAATATACTGTTCAGAGACTCCAAGGAGGCTCTGTTCAAATACCAAAACCGTTTCCGTTTTGTGCTGGTGGACGAGTACCAGGACACTAACTCGGCTCAGCACAGGATAGTGAAGAGGTTATGCTCGTCACACGGAAAGCTTTGTGTAGTGGGAGATGATGCGCAGAGTATCTATAGCTTCCGTGGTGCAGATATATCCAATATCCTTCAGTTCAGGAACGAGTTTCAAAATGCCAAGATATTCAGGCTGGAGCAGAACTACCGCTCTACACAGAATATAGTCAAGGTTGCTGACTCTTTGATCCGCCATAACAGGAACCAGATAGAAAAGAATGTGTTCTCTACGAACGAGGTAGGGGAGAAGACTCGTATTGTCAGTGCATATTCGGACCAGGACGAAAGCAGGATCATCAGCAACGATATAGCCGCAAGGTTGAAAGAGGGTGCTAAGTACGATGACTTTGCCATTCTGTACCGTAACAATGCGCAGAGCCGTCTGTTCGAGATAACTCTGCTTCGTGACGGAATACCTTCCAAGGTGTGGGGTGGTCTGGACTTCTTTCAGCGCAAGGAGGTCAAGGATGTGTTCGCATATTGCCGTCTTTGCGTGAACAGCAAGGACGAAGATGCCTTCAGACGTTGCGTGAACTATCCAGCAAGGGGTATCGGAGACACTACGATCAACAAAATTTTTGAGGTGTCAGAGGCTAACAACATCACTTTCTGGGATGTGCTGGAGAATCTGTCACTGTTGCCCGTATCATCTGCCATACAGTCCAAGCTTGCCGGTTTCAAGCAGCTGATAGACGATTTAAACAACCAGTCGCAGATTATGGACGCTTACCATATCATCGAGTATATTATCTCTCGAATCGGTATAGTGGCTGACATACGCAAATCTACTGAAACCGAGAAAGAGGCAAAGGAGAAGGAAATGAACCTGAACGAGATACTGAAGAGTGCGTCAGAGTTCTGCGAGCGAATAATAGAGGAAGAGGATGTCAAGGATATCTCGTTGAGACACTACATGGACGATATAGCCCTTCTTTCGGCTGTGGACAAGGGTGACGCATCAGCCCAGAAGGTTACTCTGATGACAATTCATGCGAGCAAGGGACTTGAATACAAGTATGTATATATCGCAGGTTGCGAGGAGGGTGTGTTCCCTAGCTCCATGTCAACAGCTACTGATGAGGATGTAGAGGAGGAGCGCAGACTTATGTACGTTGCAATTACCAGGGCAGAGAAGGGTTTGATGCTCTCGTATTGCAAGAGCCGTATGGTTCAGGGCAAATATACATCCATGTCTCCGAGCCGTTTCCTTAAGGAACTGGATCCAAATCTGGTTGCTATGCCTAGGGACTTGTTCATTACAGGCGGTTCGGGAATGCTGAAGAATGACATATTGTCGTCTCCTGCAAAGTGGAGCAATTCCAACTTCTCTTTCCGTAAGGGTCAGTCCTCAGCTCCAGCTCAGCCGGTTGCTCAGCCTAGAACTATAAACGTAGGCGGAGGTTTGATTTCTTCGGCAGCAGCCAGAACGAAAGCGGCAAATGTTGACTTGTCAAAGTTTACTCCAGGCTCGTTTATCACTCACGAGGTTTATGGAATCGGTCAGATCCTAAGCGTAGAGGGCAGTAGCGAGGAGCCAAAGGCAATAATAAAGTTCAATAATCATGGCGAGAAGCGTATTCATCTGAAATACGCTGCCAGCAAGATGAAGGTAATTCAGTAACATCAGTTTGGTTTATGTTCCGTAATTTTTTGATAATGACTCTCATATTGTTTAGTGCTTGCTCAAGGACTAAACCGGTAGTTGTCGAGCCAGAGCCTGTTAGGGAACCTAAGCCGCTCAGCAACCTTTATCACGGCTCCTATGGTATCGACATAAGCGAGTTTCAGGGCGAGATTGATTTCGATACAGTCGAACAGCTATGTGACTTCTGTTTTATGCGTGCATCTGCAGGAACCAGAATGTTGGTTGACAACTTATTGGAGTACAACTATTCCAAAGCAGAGTATTCTTCATTGAGGTTGGGGTACTACCACTATTTCAATTATGTGAATGACCCAGAGGCTCAGGCTGACTTGTTCCTCTCTGCCGTTAAGGGCAAGAGAAACAATTTCCCATTGGTTATAGACATCGAGCATTCAGAGAACATTTTCGGTCAGAGCATGCGTTCCAACACTCAGTTTCAAGTGTTGAACAATCTATATTTCTTCGTAGAGAAGCTCAAGGCTGCCAATCAGAATTTTATCATATATACAAATAAGCGAACATACAGGGATTTGGACTTGGAGAACAACTATCCGGACGTCCCTATATGGATTGCTGACTATGCTTGCGATGTGTCTAACGAGATGCCTAATCTGTGCATAAGACAGTTCTGCTGTGACGGAATTGTTGAAGGTATTGATGCTGACGTTGACTTGAATGTGATGCTGGATCCGAGCATTTCAAATGATTAGTTTATGAAACAGGTTTGCGTATATGCCGCTTCGAGCAAAGAGGTGGATCAGAAGTATTTGAAGGAAGCCGAGACTTTGGCTAAAGTCTTGGTAAGGAATAATGTCAAGGTGTTGTATGGAGGTGGTGCCATTGGTCTTATGGGGGCTTTGGCTGACACGATGGTTGAACTGAATGGAGATATAAAGGGCGTAATTCCCGAGTTCATGGTTGACAGGGGATGGAGCAATCCAAAGGTTGAGCAGATAGTTACCGAATCCATTCACGCACGCAAGTCCCTGTTCCTTGACAGTTCGTCTATGGCCATTGCTCTGCCCGGAGGAATAGGTACACTAGAGGAGCTTTTAGAGGCGATAACTTGGCATCAGTTGGGCTTGTTCAACCATCCGGTTGTGATTGTCAACTCCTATGGATTCTATGACAATTTGATAGCTATGTTGAACACATGCAAGGACCAGAAATTCATGAGGGATGACAACGACGAACTCTTTGTTGTAGTGAATAGTGCAAGCGAAGTAGAGAGTCTTTTGTAGGCTTCAAACATGGCCTTTTTAGTTGGATTTTATCTCTTTGGGGATAATTATCCTATCAAATTACTAGTTTGATAAAATGTAGGCTATAAAATGTCGAATTGGTTGGATTTGTTTGTATAATTAGTATATTCGCAATTGTTTTGGCCTTCAAATAATTACAAAAATAAGTTAGGATATGGCACATACGGTATATTTCGGTTTAGGTTCTAATCTAGGTGACAGGGAGAAGTATCTTCGTGCGGCAATATTGTGTCTTAACTCTTTGCTTGGTCCAATTTCTGGATTGTCATTGTTCAGGGAGACTAAGGCTGTAGGGTATGAGTCGCAGAATACTTATCTGAACGCTGTCGTTTCAATAGATACTGAAATAGAGTTAAGGAAATGCTTCGACATCATACAAGGTCTGGAGCGAGAGTTGGGTAGGGTAAGGGATCCGCAAGGTCCCCGCTATCAGGACAGAACTATAGACATAGACATCCTTTTCTATGACTCGGAGGTTTATTCCGATGCTGAGCTTACTGTGCCTCATCCAAGAATTGCAGAAAGAAAATTCGTTCTTGAGCCGCTTTGTGACATAGATCCCGACTTCATCCATCCGACATTGAAATTGAAATTGTCCGATCTGCTCTACAGGCTGGAGAATTAGGAAAGTTTTTTTGCCTTTTATAACTGTTCCGTATTTCATTGGTCCCATAAGAAAAAGTTTCGTTCTCGACTCGTTAGAATTTGAAAGGTTAAGATTACAATAGGTCCTTCCCCTTTACAGAACAAGTCAAGCGGATCTGCCATTGGGTTGACTGACGTATCGCATAACAGGATGAATGTGCCTTTCATACCTTAATAAATCTATGATTGTTTTTGTCAGGATTTTTGCCTGCTTTTCTTTTCAAGAGTAACCATGCATAGGCATAGCGCCGGTACATTTTGAACATTAGGACTAATAAAAACGATATTTGCGTGAAATACGCTGTGGGAGGTGTAGTGTTTTAAGGTGTAAAAACAAAAATATGTTGTTCGACATTATTGCTGTTATAAATCGTAATAAAAAGGCGCTTTTTTCTAACTTTTTTTCGTTTTTGTTGATGTAAATATCAAAAAAAAGGTATATTTGCATTTGGATTTTGCGACTAAATAGGTTGAAAGTTCACTAATATAATATAGGTAAATAATAACAAAAAATACCAAAAGAAACACGCTATGGTTGAAATTTTTGGAGAAATCATCCAGGTTATTGGTCCGGTGGTAGATGTCAGCTTCTCTAATGAAAGCGCTGCATTGCCTCAGATTCATGATGCTATGGAGGTTGAGCGTGAGGGCCAGTCGCCGCTAATCATTGAGTGCCAGCAGCACATCGGTGAGCGTTCTGTCCGTACAATCGCAATGGACTCAACTGATGGTTTGAGAAGAGGAATGAAAGTCAAGGCGCTAGGTGCTCCGATTTCAGTTCCAATGGGAGAACAGGTGAAGGGTCGTCTACTTAATGTAGTTGGTGCTCCAGTTGATGGAATGAAGAGTTTTGATAAGGTAGCAACAGCTCCTATTCACAGAGAGGCTCCGAAGTTCGAGGAACTTGCAACATCAAAAGAGATTCTTTACACAGGTATCAAGGTCATCGACTTGCTTGTGCCTTATCTAAAGGGTGGTAAGATCGGTTTGTTCGGTGGTGCCGGAGTTGGTAAGACTGTGCTTATCATGGAGCTTATCAACAACATCGCAAAGGGTTATAACGGTTATTCAGTGTTCGCGGGAGTAGGAGAGCGTACTCGTGAGGGTAACGACTTGCTTCGTGAGATGATCGAGTCCAACATCATCCGTTACGGTGAGGAGTTCAAGAAGTCGCTTGATGAAGGTGACTGGGATCTTTCCAAGATCGACTACGATGAGTTGGCTAAGTCTCAGGCTACACTTGTTTTCGGACAGATGAACGAGCCGCCAGGAGCACGTTCTTCAGTTGCCCTTTCAGGTTTGACAGTTGCAGAGACATTCCGTGATTCAGGTCAGGGAGGTAAGGATATCTTGTTCTTCGTGGATAATATCTTCCGTTTCACTCAGGCAGGTTCTGAGGTATCAGCCCTTCTAGGTCGTATGCCTTCAGCCGTAGGTTACCAGCCAACTTTGGCTTCCGAGATGGGTCGTATGCAGGAGCGTATCACTTCTACAAAGAACGGTTCAATTACTGCCGTAGAGGCTGTGTATGTGCCAGCAGATGACTTGACTGACCCAGCTCCAGCAACAACATTCTCGCACTTGGACGCAACAACAGTGTTGAGCCGTAAGATCGCTGAGCTTGGTATCTATCCAGCTGTAGACCCACTAGATTCAACATCACGTATCTTGGATCCTAACGTAATCGGTAACGCTCACTACGAG
>JAZUHH010000053.1:0-16918 GCA_045641625.1 Paludibacteraceae bacterium | reverse complement strand
GAGAAGGGCGATGCTGATGCAATGCTTACTGGTGTTTACACTAAGTACACAGAGGCAGTTAAGCCAGCTCTTGAGATTGTTGGTACACGTGACGGAATCAATCATATCGCTGCTCTAAATATCATCAATACTCCTAAGGGTACATTCTTCATGGCTGACACTTTGGTTAATAACCATCCATCAGCTCAGACTCTTGAGGAGATAACTGTTCTTACTAACCAGAGCGTCAAGATCTTTGACGTTGATCCAGTTATCGCAATGCTTTCTTACAGCAACTTCGGAGCTGACAACACAGGTTCTCCTACATTGGTACACGAGGCTGTTGAGAAGCTTCACGCTGAGCATCCAGAGGTATTGGTTGACGGTGAGATGCAGTTCAACTTCGCTGTTGACAAGAGCCTTCGTGACGAGAAGTATCCATTCAACAAGCTTAAGGGCCGCGATGTAAACACATTCGTATTCCCTAACCTTAACTCTGCTAACATTACTTACAAGGCATTGCTTTCAATGGGTATGGCAGAGAACGTAGGTCCTGTTCAGATGGGATTGAAGAAGCCTATCCATGTTCTTGAGACTGAGAGCACAGTTCGTGATATCCTTAACATCACAACTATTGCCGTAATCGACGCTCAGATCAACGGATAATTCTTTATCAAAGATAGAAAGAAGGTCGCCCCCAAGGCGGCCTTTTTTCGTTTTGTCTGTTCTTTCTGCGCTTTGAATACCGGCTCGCCTTACGTCGGTCTTCCCTCCGTTCCAAATATTTTGTAGGCTTCATACGGTTAAATCAAGATGTCTAATCCATTGTCAGATTTCCTATATTATTATTTTTCTTTTGGATCAGTGCTGTTAATTTGCGTGCAAAAATCAACGTTTGTTGAATTTTTACGTGCTGAATACTATATGTATCAATAATAAATAGTATTTTTGTCAAGATTTTATCATGGACAATAGTAATATTATGAATTTGTTGAAAAATAAAGGAATACTTTCATTGCTCATTTTCTTGGTTGCGACTTTGTTGTCCTGTGGAAATGTGCAGAGCAAGGATGACAATGCAACAAAGGAGCTCTATGCTTCTGATATCATCAAGATGATAAAGAAGGGTAAGCCTGTGCAGGTTGCCAACGCCATAATATTTGACGATTTGGACTTCTCGAAAGTCGGAGACATGTATATTACTTCCGGAACATCTGCTGCCGTGGATGTTGATGTTCCCCTATATTTCTTCAATTGTACATTTATCGGAAATGTGAACGCCAAGAGCAAAGTAAAGTCCAAGGTGGTTTGTATTACAAACTTCCGCCGTCCTGTTACGTTTACTGCGTGCGATTTCCGCAGCGATATTGACTTTACCAGATCTTTGTTCGTTGATAATGTTGATTTTAGCAAGACTATTTTCCGTGGTGAGGCAAAGTTCGACATGATTACAATGCGCGGCGAGCATAACAGGTTCTATGAGATCGTTTGCGAGTCTTCGTTCTCGATGTCTGCGGCGCGTGCGGCTGGTACGGTGACATTCCTGGACGGTAAGTTCAACAATGGTCTGCGCCTTCAGTCCTTTGTTGCCGGAAACTTGAACTTGAACAATGTCGTTGTGACCGGAGAAACTCAGATTTCGGACATGCTTCTGCATGGAGCTTTCATGGCAAACTATGCTGACCTTGGTGTGGTTTTGAATATGTCTTATTCCAAGTTCCTTGCCACAACGAGCATCTGTCATACAAAGGTCATGAACCTTGCAGACTTGAGCAACTGCATATTCATTGCGGGCGCAAAGTTCAACGACTGCTCTGTCCACTCGATAGACTTGACAAAGAGCGTGTTCCTTACAAGTCCCGAGTTTATCGGCACTAACTTGAGTGAGGTTCCAAAGGAGAAAATGATTTATAAGGTCATCCGACAGGAGGATGTCGATTTCCGTGAAAAGGTTAGGGACTTGACACTGATGAACAAAAATGCAGGTCCGGGCATATCTTGCGACGTGGATCGTGATTCCCGTGTCGAGGAATAACATAAAGTTAAACGTTATTAAAAGGATTTTGTAAATATGGAGTTCAGAAATTTTATAAAGAAGACAGGCTGTAAGCTTGGAATTGCTGCCATGATGGCTTCGCCTCTGGCTTTGCACACTTCATGTGACGAGGAGACCGCCGCATTGATCTTTGACATCATCGACCAGTTGGTCGGAATGATGGGTTATCAGACAGATGACGTCAATGACGAGACAACTGACGATGTAGATAACAGCGAGAACGGATTGCCTGCAAGGGTGTCTTGGACTCAATATGCTCCGCCGATCGGAAACCAGGGCCAGTACGGAACTTGTGTTGCTTGGGCTACAGGATACGGTTTGAAGACTACACTTAACAGCATTGACGGAAGAATTACTTCTCCAAGTTCTGCTGCCAACCAGACTTCACCGATTGACCTATGGCATTTGATGAGAGTCAAGGCTGACGACAAGGCTTCTTCAAACTGCGGAGGTTCAAGCTTTGACCCTGCTTTCAAGGTAATGATGACTTATGGAGTTCAGCGTATGTCGCAGAAGCCTTTTACAAACCAGAAGATGGTGTGTGATCCGGGATCTTCTGTGAATGCAGGTAATTCCAATGACAAGCTTGGCGAGTATCGTGTGGTTGCCTATACTTCAGAGTTGACAGGAGGACAGCGACCAGCCTACGGTATGACTACAGCAAATATCAAGAACCATTTGGTTAAGGGTCCTCTTGTTGTAGGTGCAAAGCTTGGTGAGAGATTCATGCGTTGGAATAACTCTAACGTTATTACATCCGATGATCCGGATTCCTACAACGGAGGTCATGCGTACCATGCCATGATGATTGTCGGTTATGACGATTCTAAGGGCGCTTTCAGAATACAGAACTCTTGGGGTGCTTCCGATTGGGGTGACAATGGCTATATTTGGGTAGGATACGATTTCTTCATCAGAAATTTTGCTTTTGGTGTTTGGTCGGCTTCTAACAAAGTCAATACTGGTACAGCTCTTCGTGCAGGTTCTGGCAACGACTTGGCTCTGTCGGTAAAGTCGGACAGCGAGAATGCTGACGGAACACGTACTTTGAAGTTCAGTGTGAAGAATGTAGGTAGCCAGTCAGTTGACCTTGAGGAGTGCAACGTGGCTTTGGTTCTTTACAGAAAGAAGCATTTCCATGAGAAGGCTGTGCTTTCAAACGAGACTTCAAAGGGAATTTTGAATGCTGGTGAGGAGAAGTCTTTCTCTATCACTTATTCTATTCCGGCTGTTGACAATGACGGTTACAATGTATCGGGCGACTATTACATGTACTTGTCTCTTGACGCAAAGGATGAGATCAAGGACGAGGACTTGAATTCAAACTTCGCCTTCATCACAGGTGCTGATTCTAAGCCGTTCGAGATTCTAGACGGAAAGATCGGAGGCAAGACATACGCTTTGCACGAGGATTTGGCAAACAAGGTGCTCGGTGACTATCACGGCGTTGAGTTGTTCAATCGTCTTGCCAAGGAGTTGGCTAAGTAATACATTATTTATAGAGTAAAAGAGAGGATGCGAGAGCGTTCTCTCTTTTTTTGTTTAGGCAGAGACTGAAGTTGATTTGATAAAAGTTTGCCTTTGCCTATTCTTTTTCCCTATAAAATTTGTTAGTAGTAAAATAAATGTTAATTTTGCAACTCGGTTACATGCAAGCTATTGTAACCAAGGTGGATTTATTTAACTGCCACGTTTGTAAGTGGCTATAAATGAGAAAGAAAAGATGATTAAAATTACATTCCCTGATGGTTCTGTCCGTGAATATGAGTCGGGCGTAACAGGTTATCAGGTAGCAGAGAGCATTTCACAGAGATTGGCACAGGACGTGCTTTCTGTGGGAGTAAACGGTGAGACTCGTGATTTGAATAGACCAATCACTGAGGATTGTTCTGTAAACTTCTATAAGTTCGAGGACGAGCAGGGTAAGCACACATTCTGGCATACTTCTGCACACCTTATGGCTCAGGCTATCCAAATGTTGTATCCAAACGCAAAGTTCGGTATCGGACCTGCTATCGAGAATGGTTTTTACTATGATATAGACTTTGGTACTGACATCCTAAAGGAGTCTGATTTCGCAGCTATCGAGAAGAAGATGATGGAGATCGTTGCAACAAAGCAGACTTTGACTCGCAAGGATATCTCTAAGGCTGACGCGTTGAAGATGTTCGAGGAGAGAGGCGAGGTTTACAAGACTGAGCTAATCAGCGAGCTTGAGGACGGAAAGATCACTCTTTACGAGCAGGGCTCATTCACTGACCTTTGCCGTGGACCTCACTTGAAGGATGTGTCTCCAATCAAGGCTGTTAAGATTTTGTCTCTTGCCGGTGCATACTGGAGAGGTGACGAGAAGAGAAAGCAGCTTACTCGTCTTTACGCTATTTCTTACCCTAAGAAGAAGATGCTTGATGAGTATCTTGAGCTCCTAGAGGAGGCAAAGAAGCGTGACCACAGAAAGATTGGTAAGGAGATGGAGCTATTCATGTTTACTGACATGGTTGGTAAGGGTCTTCCAATGTGGTTGCCAAAGGGTACAGCTCTTCGCCTTCGTTTGGAGGAGATGCTAAAGAAGATTCAGAAGAAGTTTGGTTACCAGCAGGTAATCACTCCACATATCGGAAACAAGAACTTGTATGTCACTTCAGGTCACTGGGATCACTATGGCAAGGATTCGTTCCAGCCTATCGAGACTCCAGAGGAGGGCGAGATCTACTTGCTTAAGCCAATGAACTGTCCTCACCACTGTATGATATTCAAGTACCAGCCTCGTTCTTACAGAGACCTTCCTTTGCGTATCGCAGAGTTCGGTACTGTATATAGATACGAGCAGAGCGGTGAGCTTCACGGATTGACTCGTGTACGTTCGTTCACTCAGGATGATGCACACTTGTTCGTTCGCCCTGACCAGGTTAAGGAGGAGTTCATGCGCGTTATGGACATTATCGGAATCATCTTCAAGGCTTTGAACTTCGAGAACTTCGAGGCTCAGATTTCTTTGAGAGACCCTAACAATACAACTAAGTACGTAGGTACTGAGGAGAATTGGGCAAAGGCAGAGGCTGCGATTATCGAAGCTTGCAAGGAGAAAGGCATGCCAGCTCGTGTAGAGTATGGTGAGGCTGCATTCTATGGTCCTAAGCTAGACTTTATGGTTAAGGATGCTCTTGGTCGTCGTTGGCAGCTTGGTACTATCCAGGTTGACTACAACTTGCCAGAGAGATTCGACCTTGAGTATGTAGGCGAGGACAACCAGAAGCACAGACCTGTAATGATTCACCGTGCTCCATTCGGTTCAATGGAAAGATTCGTCGCTGTGTTGATTGAGCATACTGCAGGTAAGTTCCCATTGTGGCTAACTCCTGACCAGGTTGCCATTTTGCCAATCAGCGAGAAGTATAACGATTACGCACGCAAGGTTCAGGCTTACTTGGAGTCTAAGGATGTTCGTGCTATCGTTGATGACAGAAATGAGAAGATTGGTCGCAAAATCCGTGACAACGAGATCAAGCATATCCCTTATATGCTTATCGTCGGTGAGAAAGAAGCAGAAAATGATGAAGTTTCTGTAAGAAAACAGGGAGAAGGTGACCAAGGTTCAATAAAATTTACTAAATTTGCCGACGATTTGAATGCTGAGGTTGCTCAAATGATGAGCGAATTCTAGTTCAAACGGATTTAGTAAAACAAGAATTTAGGTTTTAAGAACTAATTTTAAGGAGGATACGACTATCGGAACTCAACCATTTATCAAGAAACCATTTCCTAATAATAACAACAATGCTAATGGAAATGGCGAGAATGCAAACCGTAATGGTGCGCAGGGAAACTCACCTCGTGATTCAAAGGGCGCTCAGAAGGAGATGGCTCACAGAATTAACGATAAGATTCGATGCAAGGAAGTAAGACTTGTCGGCGAAAATGTCGAACAGGGCGTTTACTCTATCGAGCAGGCTATTCAGATTGCTGACGAGCAGAATTTGGATTTGGTGGAGATTTCTCCTAATGCAGAGCCTCCTGTATGTCGTGTCATTGACTACCAGAAGTTCCTTTACCAGCAGAAGAAGCGTGACAAGGAGCTAAAGGCTAAGCAGGTCAAGGTAGTTGTCAAGGAAATTAGATTCGGTCCTCAGACTGATGATCATGACTACGAGTTCAAGCTTCGTCATGCTATCGAGTTCTTGAAAGAGGGTGCCAAGTTGAAGGCTTTCGTGTTCTTCAAGGGACGTTCAATTCTTTTCAAGGAGCAGGGAGAGGTGCTGTTGCTTAAGTTCGCTAATGACTTGGAAGAGTATGGTAAGGTTGACCAGATGCCTTTGCTTGAGGGTAAGCGCATGATTCTTCTAATGTCGCCTAAGAAAAAGACCAAATAATATTGGTAACATATTTACAATAAATTAAAAATTTAACAAATGCCAAAAGTTAAGACTAACTCCGGTGCCAAAAAAAGATTCATTCTTACCGGATCAGGAAAGATCAAAAGAAAGCACGCTTTCAAGCGTCACATTTTGACTAAGAAGACTAAGAAGCAGAAGGCTGCATTGACTCACGACGCTCTTGTTGCATCTTGCGACATGAAGGAGGTAAGAGACTTGCTTAACCTTCGTTAGTATTCGGCTTTTGATTGCAGGCTAATTTCGGGGCAGGTAATCATCGGTTTGAAGAAAGCAGAAAGTCTTTAGGTAACTCATCTGAGAGTTAATTTTTTAATTTCAGTTTTTTATTAACAGAGTGCGTAGCTAACAATCTAAGATCTCAAAAGAGACGCTAACACTCACAAAAGAAACAAAACAATGCCAAGATCGGTCAATCACGTTGCTTCAAGAGCAAAGAGAAAGAGAATTCTTAAGCTTACAAGAGGTTACTACGGAGCTAGAAAGAATGTCTGGACAGTAGCAAAGAACACATGGGAGAAGGGACTTACTTACGCTTACCGCGATCGTAAGAACAAGAAGCGTAACTTCCGTGCACTTTGGATTCAGCGTATCAATGCAGCTGCTCGTCTTGAGGGTATGTCATACTCTAAGTTGATGGGTGCTATTCACAAGTCTGGTATCGAGATCAATCGTAAGGTTCTTGCTGACCTTGCAATGAATCAGCCAGAGGCATTCAAGGCTGTTGTAGATAAGGTTAAGAACGCTTAATCGAAGCAACTACTAAGTTTTAAGAGGTTGAATTATTTCAACCTCTTTTTTTGTATTATAATGTTTTTGTTTTACTTTTTCTTTAAGTTTTTTGTTTTAACCTGTTAAATGTAGTCTGCCGTGGATTAAGTGAAAGATTTGTCATATTTCCATAAAAACATTAAAATTTTTAAACAGGTCTTTATTACATAGTTTTTTCGTATCTTTGCCGAAATAATAGGAGCAAGGTTATTAATGAAATCAAATAATACTCATATAGTTCTGAATATAGGGCTTGATGCGGGTAGTACGACGTTGAAGATTGTGGCTACGGACCAGGATCGTAATGTTGTGTTCTCTGATTATAACCGGCATAATGCTGATATTCCTTCCGCTCTGGCTGTTGCTTTAGGGAAATTGCGAGATGAGATAGGTGCTGATGCAATGGTGCGATTTCAAGTTACGGGAAGCGCAGGAATGGGATTGTGCGAGCGTTTGAATCTGCCCTTTATACAAGAGGTTGTCGCTGCTACTGAAGTAGTTTTGAAAAGATTCCCTGAAACTAAGACTTTGATAGATATAGGTGGAGAGGACACAAAGATGATCTTCTTCAACCACAATATGCAGGCAGACATACGAATGAACGGAAACTGTGCTGGAGGTACGGGTGCGTTCATTGACCAGATGGCCATGATACTCGGAGTGTCTGTGTCTGAGCTTAGCGATATGGCATTGAAGGCCAAGATCATTCATCCCATCGCCAGTCGTTGCGGTGTGTTTTCAAAGACCGACATACAGAACCTTATAGCGCTTAATGTTTGCAGAGAGGAGATTGCTGCGAGCATATTCAACGCTGTGGCCACTCAAGTTCTTTCGACTTTGTCAAGGGGACAGGATATTGTTCCCAAAGTGTTCCTTTGTGGAGGTCCATTTGCCTATATTCCTGCCCTTCGCAAGATCTTCCAGAAGAAGATGAATTTGTCCGATGATGACATTATATTGTGCGAACATTCCAATGTCATTCCTGCAATGGGAGCAAGTTTGGCTATCAGTGATGATGTTGAATACAAGCCTCTTGAGGATTATATCAATCTGCTTAACAGCTCAGAGAAGGGGGCTGTGTCAGTCAAGAGGTCTGGACTTCAGCCATTGTTTGATTCCTCGGTTGAGCGTGAAGAATGGGAGAGATGCAAAAGCAACAACAAGATAGAAAGCGTCAGTCTTGCAGACCTGAAGAGTGATATTTGCTACATAGGTGTCGATTCCGGAAGCACAACTACCAAAGTCGTAGCTATGGATGAAGACGAACGCATTTTCTATACTTTCTACAAGAAGAGTTCCGGCCGCCCATTGGAGACTGTACGAGAAGGATTGACGGAACTGTTGAATAGTGCGAAGCAATCAGGCAAGAAGCTTGTTGTAAAGGCTGCGTGTTCTACCGGTTATGGAGAAGATTTGATCAAAACGGCGTATGGCCTTGACTATGGTATGGTCGAGACTATTGCGCATTATACTGCGGCGCATAAGCTTAATCCGAATGTCTCGTTCATTCTTGACATCGGAGGCCAGGACATGAAGGCTATCTTCGTGGAGAATGGAACAATTAACAGACTTGAAATCAATGAGGCTTGTTCGAGTGGATGCGGTTCGTTCATAGACAGTTTCGCGGCTTCACTTGGTCATCCCATTTCGGAGTTTGTAGAGAAGGCTCTGCAAAGCAAGAATCCTCAGGATTTAGGTACCCGATGCACAGTCTTTATGAACTCAAAGGTACGCCAGTGCGTTCGAGAGGGTGCCACAATCGAAGACATTTCTGCAGGTCTGGCATATTCCGTTGTCGGGAACTGCCTTTATAAAGTATTGAAGCTTAAAGATATAAGCGAACTTGGCGAGAATATCGTCCTTCAGGGTGGTACGATGCGAAACAAGGCCGTTGTCCGTGCGTTCGAAAAAAGCATCAACAAGGAGGTGTCTGTTTCAAACTATCCCGAGTTGATGGGAGCATACGGAGCCGCTCTCTATGCCAAGCGAATGGGTGCTGAGAATCTTCGGGATCTTTCCTCTATGGCTGATCCCGGAGAGTATTCTGTCGAGCCTTTCCGTTGTGTTGGTTGCGAAAACAACTGCCACGTCCTAAAGAATGTGTTTGCTAACGGAAAAGTGTTCTATTCTGGGAACAAGTGCGAAAAGGTCTATACAAACAAGGGGCAGGGAGCGACGGACCCAGGTTTCAATATGAGCCTGTACAAGAGCGAGTTGGCCTTCAAGAAAAATATACGTCTTGACAGCAAGGCAACGCCAAAGCTGACTGTCGGAATACCTAGAGTCCTTGGAATGTTCGAGGACTATCAGTTCTGGTACACTTTATTTACTTTGTGCGGTATCAAGGTTGTCACAAGTCCCCGTTCTTCGTTCCAGATGTATTCCAAGGGACTTAATACAATCATGGCGGACAATATCTGCTTCCCTGCCAAGCTTGTTCACGGACACATTTTCGATTTGATGGAAAAGAAGGTTGACAGAATCTTCTATCCATACGTTATCTATGAAAAGAAGGACGGTGAAAAGGAGAACAACACATTCAACTGTCCTATTGTAGCAGGGTACAGTGACGTTATAAAGTCTGCCATAGATCCGCAAGGGAAGAACAACATTCCTGTTGACAGTCCGGTAGTTACATTCAAAGACACAAAACTTTTGAAGTCAGCCCTAAAGAAGTACCTGAAGTCAATTCTTGGCAAGTCTTTCTCTGAAAAGGATTTCAAGGCGGCTTTCCAAAAGGCATTGGAGGCTGAGTCCATTTTTGAAAGGACTTTGGCGGACAAGGCTGTCAGCACAATTGAGAGAGCGAAGAAGAATGACCGCATGGTGATACTTCTTGCCGGTCGTCCTTACCACAATGACCCTCTGATCCAGCACAAGGTTTCCGAAATCATGACTTCGTTCGGCATAGATGTGGTTACTGAAGATGTGGCTCGCGGCATTGACGAGAATGTAAAGGATTCGCATATCATTCCGCAATGGAGCTACATGAACCGAATCATGCGTGCCGCACAGTTTGTGGCAGAGAGTCAGCAGAATATACATTTCGTGCAGATTACAAACTTCGGTTGCGGACCAGACGCCTTTATCCTTGACGAGGTGGGCGATCTGCTTCGAAGGGCGGGCAAGAACCATACAATCTTGAAAGTTGACGATGTGAACAATGTCGGAAGCTTGAGACTAAGAATCAGAAGCCTGGTCGAGAGCATCAAGTTCAAGCGCCATACCGAATCCAAGAAGCAGGAGTTCAAGACAACGCCGGAGTTCCTTGACCTGGACAGAAAAAGGAAGGTGCTTGTACCTTTCTTCTCTGAGTTCTATTCCCAGCTTATCCCTCCGATTTTCGGAATGATGGGATATGACGTGGACAGCCTTCCCCCAAGTACAGCCGAGAGTGCGAAGCTTGGATTGAAATATGCTAACAACGAGGTCTGCTATCCGGCTACTTTGGTTGTGGGTGATGTCATCTCTGCCATCGAAAGCGGTAAGTATGACCGAAACAACATAGCGTTCGCAATTACCCAGACCGGCGGCCAATGTCGCGCGACAAACTATATAGCATTGATAAAGAAGGCTCTGCTTAGTGCCGGATATGATGATATTCCGGTTGTGTCAATATCTGTGATGAACACAATAAACAAGCAGAGCGGTTTCAAACTTAATGCAAAGAAGGTGATCTTCCCTGTAATCTATTCGTTCCTGTATGTGGAGGCACTCGCAAGAATGTACTATGCTTCCGCTGTCAGAGAAAAGAGCCAGGGAATTGCCAAGAGCATAAGGGACAAGTATATTGCCGATGTGGTTCCTATGGTGCTGAAAAAGGACAAGAGAGCCGTTCTAAAGCTTCTCGCAAGTGCTGCAAAGGAGTTCAACGAAGCCTCTTTGGAAAAGAAAGTTCCCCGTATAGGAGTTGTCGGAGAAATCTTTATAAAGTACAACAGCTTCGGTCACCAGCATGTCGTTGACTGGCTTGTGAGCGAAGGAATAGAGCCGGTCATTCCAAGCATTGTCGAGTTCTTCAGCCAATACTTCCCGAATGCGAGATTCAACCGAAAGAACAATCTGGAGAAAGTTTCTTTGGTGCAGAGACTTTTGAACAGGTTGCTTGAGAACAAGTTCTCGAAACTGGTTTCCGAGTTTGACAAGGCCGCATCCGCGTTCAGGTACTACGAAAACAGTGCAGACATAAACGAGGAGATGGAGCATGCCGCGCAGATAGTGAACCCTGCCGCCCAGTTCGGCGAAGGCTGGCTTATCCCTGCAGAGTTTGTCTCTTTTGCAAAGAGGGGAATCAATGCGGCAGTAAGCCTTCAGCCTTTCGGATGTATAGCCAACCATGTGATCAGCAAGGGTATAGAGCGCAGAGTCAAGAAGCTTTATCCGGATATGAATCTGCTGTTCCTTGATTTTGACGGGGGAGTCAGCGAGGTAAATGTTTTGAACAGACTCCATTTTCTTGCTCGGCAAGTGAAGCAGAATTATTAAATTTGCCCGGCTATATTGATATATAGTTTTTTAGTAATTGTCTAAATTTTGTTTATATGTTTTTGATACTGAGACTGATGCTTGTTATACTTCCCTTGCTGATGCTATGTTGTTCAGCCTGGTTTCTGACATTGCTTCGCAACGAGGAGAAAAATGGCGTAGGTGCTGAGAAACGTGAGTCTATCTCGTTCGCAAACAAGGCGATAGTGTTTATTGACTTGCTTGTGGTTTCGTCATTGCTCTGCAGGCTGTTGGGCTATTCAACTGTAACACAGGTCCTTTTGATAGTTATCCCTTTCGTTGCGTTCGTCATATACAGCATTGTAAAGAAGAGGCTTGGCATAAGGCTGACCGATTTCGAGAATATGCAGTCGTTTGTCTATCTGCTGTTTCTTGTGTTCCTGATTCTGACTGCGCTTGAAAGCTGGTTCATTGTAGTTGCGCATACATTGTACCAGTAAAAAGATATTGACAAAAAGAGACTCATTCGTTTGAGTCTCTTTTTTTATCATGGACAAATTCCTCTTTCTTTGTAATTTGATTGTTGGATGGTCTTTTCTCTACAAGTGTGGAAAATGTCTTGATATTGTTCCGTTGATGGAATGACGCTCTAAATTCAATCTTTCTTTTTGTTTCCAAGCATTAGGAAAAGGAATTACTTTCATGCTTTTTCCTCGTTTGGAAACTTGTCCGTGAAATATCTTTTTTTGATTTTGCTGTCTGTGGCTAACAACCGTTCAAATGTGATTTAACTTTCATGTTTTTACTTGTTTGGCATAGTCTTTTCTGCTCAAATGCCCAATTTTATTGATTATTTCCTTATCTTTGCACCCATATTTATTGAAAGAATTAAAAGGTTATATGAAAAGCTGGTTAAAACATGCTCTTGTGCTGCTTGGATTTGTAGTGGCAACGATGGTTTATTTCTCTGCCAAGTTGGATGGCAAAGTCTTGGTGCAGGGTGATATACAGAAATGGGAAGGTATGATCAAGGAGCAGGTGGACTATCACGAGAAAGAGGGTGGTGAGTCCGTTTGGTGTAGTTCCATGTTCTCTGGTATGCCTGCATATACTATCGGAAACCCATCGTCAGTAGTATGGGGAACAAAGATTATCACCGGCTTTTTCAAGTCAATGGGAGAGAAGGATGCGGGCATCGTTCTTTGTATGCTTTTCTGCATGTATGCTCTGCTCATCAGTCTTGGCTGTGGAATATGGACTTCCGTGTTCGGAGCGGTTGCGTTTGCCTTTTCATCATATTCGCTGATAATCATAGCTGCAGGTCACGTCACAAAGGGCTGGTCTATGGCCTATATGCCATTGACTCTTTGCGGTATGCAGCTGATTATGAATAGGAAGAAGTATATTCTCGGAGGTCTTGTCTTTGCTTTGGGATTCACATTGCTTGTGGCAAGCGGACATTACCAGATCGTATATTATTTTGCAATTTTGGCACTTGTGGTCTTCTTGGCATGGGTGGTGATGCAGATAATGGACAAGGACTATTCCTCGATCCTGCGCTCTGCGGGAGTCATGGCAGTAGGCTGTGTTCTTGGTATTCTGATTTGTTCCGCTGACCTTTACTCTCATTACGAGGTGGGAAAGACAAGTATTCGTGGAAGAAGCGAGCTGACAGCGGAAGTTGACGGAAAAGAGGAAACAAAGTCTTCCGGTTTGGACCGCGACTACGCCTTTGCTTGGAGCTATGGAATAGGTGAGACAATGACTATCCTTGTTCCTAACTATGTGGGAGGAGAGTCCGGAGGAACTCTTGACAAAAGAAGCTCTCACCTTGCAAAAGCGTACAGAAGCAACAACTACCAGGTGCCTGACCGTCTGCAGGCATACACTTATTGGGGAGACCAGCCGTTCACTTCGGGACCGGTTTATTTCGGTGCCATCGTATGTTTCTTGACTCTGCTTGCATTGGTTTATGTTCGCAACAAGTGGACATGGATTGTGTTCGGTGCGTCATTGTTCTTCTTCGTGTTGAGTTTCGGACATAATATGAACATCAACAATACGTTCTTTGATGTTCTTCCTTTCTATAACAAGTTCAGAACTCCTTCGATGGCATTGATCATCCCGCAGATGACATTCGCCTTGCTTGGAGCCTTGGCGTTGAAGAAGTATGTGGGTTCAAAGTCAGACGACAAGTTCACCTTATATTTGGGTGTTGCAACAACCATTACAGCAGGTGTCTGTTTCTTGTTGTGGGTGGCTCCGGACATGTTTGGCTTAACTTTCAAGTGTGATAACGATATGTCCTACGGTTTGCCTGACTGGTACATGAATGCGCTTGTAAAGGACAGAAAGGATTTGCTGACATCGGATGCTTTCCGTTCTATGATGTTCATCCTGGTTGCTGCGGCATTGATGTGGCTATGCAACATGGAGAAGTTTGTGAAGTTCAAGAAGTATGCGGCACTTTGTGTGGCTGTGCTTACCTTCCTTGACCTTTGGAATGTTGACCAGAGATATTTGAACGACAGCAACTTCGTAAGGGTGAAGTCTTCCAAGAATACTATCAAGCCGACTGACGCTGACAAGGAGATTATGAGCGACAAGGATTTGGATTATCGTGTTCTTACGATGAACAATCCTTTCAATGATACCAGAGTCTCTTATTTCCATCACTCTATAGGCGGATATAACGCCGCAAAGAACAGACGCTATCAGGATTTGATCGAGCAGAAGCTTCAGGGTGAGATCTCTTACCTGCAGATGGCGTTGCCGAAGGTTCAGACTCAGAGTGATCTGGATTCAGTGTTTGCCAGAACTACGGCTTTGAACATGCTTAACATGAAGTACGTCCTAGATGCAAGCAGCAAGCCATTGTTGAACAGTCAGGCTAACGGAGCTGCTTGGTTTGCCTCTTCTTTGGTTGAGGCCAAGACTGCCGATGACGAGATGATGCTCTTGAAGAAGAGCGACACAAAGAATGTTGCTATCGTTTCTGCCGAGCAGATGAAGCTGGTAGAGGGTACAAAACTGCCTACTGACGGAAAGATAGAGCTTGTTTACAGCAAGCCAAACATAAAGAAGTTCAAGACTTCGACATCTGAAGATGCTGTCGCAGTTTTCTCTGATGTCTATTATCAGCCGGGATGGGTTGCCAAGGTGGACGGCAAGGAGGTTGATCACGTCCGTGCAAACTGGATATTGAGAGCCATGAAGGTTCCAGCAGGAGACCACGAGATAGAGTTCACTTTCTATCCTAAGACATACTATACTTTGCGCACTGTCGGAGTGGTTGCCTCGTGGTTGCTTGTCCTTTCTATCCTGGGATTGCTCGGATGGTACGTTTATGAGGAGAAGAAGGGCAAGAAGAGTGTAAAGGGGGCCTAAGTGAAGCAGATTTTTGATTGATGGAGCATTTTGAACAGATACTCGCCGCCAAAGGTGTAAAGGTGACTGCCAACAGGATATTGGTGGTCAAGGCTCTTCATAACCAGAAGAGCCCCAGTTCGCTCGGCGAGTTGGAGCAGGAGCTTTGCCCGATGGACAAGTCGAGTATCTTTAGGACGCTCTGCCATTTCGTAGAGAATCATGTGGCCCATTCCATAGAGGACGGTTCGGGAACGATAAGGTACGAATTGTGCTCAGGTCATGACGAATGCACTGTGGACGACATGCATGTCCATTTCTATTGCGTGGTATGCAGGCATTCCGAGTGCTTCCACGACATTCCTATTCCCAAGGTTGACATTCCCGAAGGGTACGAGGTGGATTCCATCACCTATATGATAAAGGGAGTCTGCCCTAGATGCAGAAACAAAAGATAAATTTATTTAAGTTTTTTTATGAGTTTGTTAAAGAAATTTATGTCTTGCGCTGTTGCTTTGTCAACACTTTCCGCTTTTGCCCAGACAGAGGAACAGCCGGCAAAGAAAGTAGCAGTAGATGCCCATGTGGGTATGAATCTTTCGTCTTATCTTTGGAATAATACTAATCTAAGACCAGGTCTTTTGGCGGGAGTTGGAGTAAGTATTGGAAACAAATGCTTCTCTTTCAACCCTGAGCTTAACTATTCAATGATTGGGGCAAATGATGTGGTGTCTAATGATTGGGAGGCGTTAAAAAGAATAGATGTTGAAATTTGTCCGGTAGCGACAGAGACCTTGCACTACCTTGAAGTTCCTTTGTACTTCAAGTGGACTTTCGGAAGCGGAGATGTCAGACCGGTTGTTGCAGTAGCTCCGACTTTTGCCTTTGGATTGGGCGGAACAAGAAATTATGTCACAGAAGACTTCTTTATGGCAGGAGATGTGCATAACAAGACACCTCTGTTCAAGGCTGACAAGAGTAGCGGTTTCGATGAGGCAAGATATAACAGATTTGATTTCAGCGGCAAGTTCAAGGCAGGAGTTGTGGTAAAGAATCATTATGAGGTTCTTGCCGGCTTGAGATGGGGAATTACTTCGCTTCAAAAGGATGCTTTTGAGCTTCACTTCTCTGACTGTATTGTTAGCAATCCGTCATGGAATCTTTTCTTGACTTTCGGCTATAAGTTCTAGTTTATAGGTTTGTGGCCGTTGGAATAAGGAATAGGAAGGTATAGACCAGCTTATTTGAATGCTACTTATAAATTATAAGAAAACAAATTGTTTTTCTTATGATTTGTAACATACACGATTTGTTGATAAATTTTTAGGCGTAAAAATTTGCAGAATAAGAACTTTTTTAGTGGGGAAAGCCCTATTAAAAAAGTTCTTTTTTTGTTTGTATAAAAGGAAAATATGACTAAATTTGCTCAAATTAACTTATTGCCCATTTATTGGAAATGACCAAAAAAGTACGATTTAAACAGGTTTTTCTTACTATTTGTAAAGAAAAATAGAGTATGAGGTGCAAAAAGTAATTTTAAATTAAATTTTTGAATAAAAACAAAAAGTGATAGATATTTTAAATACAATATTATTGATGCAGAAAAAGAATCAAAATATTTTGCGAGTAGAGGTTTCGTGTCAGGGTGTCGTAAAATGTAACGGCTCTCAAGATGTTTTTAAATCGATTTCGCTTTCTACTGTGTCGATGTATTTTGAAAATGTCTGTTTCGATAATGCGACTCAAAGTTAAGATTTAGTTTATCTAACGATAAATTTCTTGATTTTGGGTCGCATTATAGTTTGGGTTTGAAAAGAAAAAAATAATAATAATAATTTTTAATCATGGGTTCAAGTGAAATCTTTGTAGTAGTGCTAATCACTGCTATTGTTATGGTTTCGGCAGCAAT
>JAZUHH010000052.1:0-5124 GCA_045641625.1 Paludibacteraceae bacterium | reverse complement strand
GAGATATCAAGGTGATTCCAGCAGCGAGGTCCCACCTCTTCCCATTCCGAACAGAGAAGTTAAGCTCGCTAACGCCGATGGTACTGAGTTTTCGGGAGAGTAGGTAGTCGCCGTCTTGAGAGCCATTCTTTTCTAGAGTGGTTCTTTTTTTGCGTGTTTATTTAAACAGTTTTGGAATCTTGAAAAAAGTTTATTTATTTTGGTTATTTATTTGTTACCTGCATTATAACTACATCTTTTCGAGTTTGCATCCATTTTTTCCAACTCGTTATTATGCCTACTTTTTCAAATTTGCTACTTTCAAATAGTTTGATGCTGCTGATGTTGTCAGTAGTGATTGTAATTATTATGGTTTTAATATCTATGTGGTTAAATGCGTAATGTAGAAGAATTTCTAAAGATTCTTTACCATATTTTTTATTTCTGTAATTCTTGTTAATGAATATGCCAATTTCTGACGTGGCATTTTGAGGATCATAGTTGAATAAGTCTATTAATCCTATAGCTGTTTTGTTTTCTTTTAGTTCAATAACAAATCTTTGCTGTTTGTTTTGATATATTCCAAGAAATTCAGATTTTATGTATTCTTCTACTGAATATGAAGAATATGGAGCCAAAGTAGAAGAGAATTCCCAGTTTTCTGGATCATTTTCTATATTCTTGACAAAAGAAACATCTGTTAGTTCGATGTTCCTCAATCTTATTCGTTCTCCAACTAAGTACATACTTATTCCTGTTTTTTTGTTTCTTCAGATAGTAATTCTCCGCAGTGTCTGCAATATATTGCATTGTTTTCATGTCCTTTCTTTCCACAAGCCGGACATTTCTTGCTTTTAGAGTTGCCTTTTTCCTGTTTAACCATTTCTGCAGAGAATATTCCTGTTGGTACTGAAAGAATTGTGTATCCAAGCAGCATCACTACTGTGGTGAAGAATCTGCCAAAGCCTGTTTCTGGACTCATGTCTCCGTATCCCACAGTTGTCAAAGTTACAACTGCCCAATATATGCTGTTAGGAATGTTAGAGAAATTCGTGTTTTCCTGTCCTCCCTCAGCCATATATGCAACTGAACCGATAACGATTACCAGTAGCAGTACAAATAGTGCAAAAACCAATATCTTTCTCAAACTTTGCCTTAGTGCATTAAGCAATGTCTTGGCTTCGCTTACATAGCTCACGAGTTTGAATATTCGCATTACTCTTACTACTCTGAACACTCTAATTACCATTAGCGCATGTGCCTCTGGGAAAAAGAATGCCAAATAAGAGGGTAGAATAGAAAGTGTGTCAATTATTCCAAAGAAAGAAAACAAGTATTTCAATGGCTTGTCTGAACAATAAAGGCGCATGAACAATTCAATAGAAAAGAAAATTGTAAAGAACCACTCTGTACCCTTCAGTATTTCCTTTATTAGCGGTGACAATTCCATACTTTCTATAATTGTGATTGTCACGCTTGTAATGATTGCCCAGATAAGAGCTACGTCAAAAAGCTTTCCTTGAGGTGTATCTGTGCCCTCAATGATCTTATTGAATTCCGACTTCAGATTGGGATTCTTGAATATGAAGTTGTGTAATTTGCGCAGTTTTCCTACCTTTTTGTTCTCTGCCATACCTTTATTCTTCGATTAGGAATATATCTTCGTTCTTCTTTTTCATATAGTACACCTCTCTGGCATACTTCTCAAGTTCTTCATTATTCCTCTCAAGGTTCTCAATTGTTCGGTCACACTCTTCTATTTCCTTTTTGTATAGTTCAATTTCAGAGAGTTTGTTGCTGACCTCATTCTTGTATTTTATCTGGTCGAATACCGTATAGTCTCCTGTGAAGAAATATACGATTACGAACATAGTCAATATTAGTGCATATACCCTAAACTTTTTGTAGAATAGGTATATGTATGATGTTATAGTTTTTAATGCTTCCATTCGAAAATAGTCCTTTGATATAAAACGGAAAAAACTCCAGCTGAACAAACTAAGCTGTTCAGCGTGGAGATTTATATGTTGATTAGAGAACTGACTGTTACATCATTCCTCCCATGCCGCCTGCAGGCATCTGAGGCTCAACCTTGTCTTCTTTCTTCTCTGCGATCACACACTCTGTAGTCAAAAGCAAACCTGCGATAGA
Source organism: Paludibacteraceae bacterium (assembly GCA_045641625.1). Lineage (GTDB taxonomy): Bacteria > Bacteroidota > Bacteroidia > Bacteroidales > Paludibacteraceae > UBA1723. The sequence continues at coordinate 2,994 of JAZUHH010000052.1, read as the reverse complement.
TGCTGCGTTCTCTAGTGCCACACGAGTAACCTTGGCTGGATCAATTACGCCTGCTGCAAAGAAGTTCTCGAACTTGTCAGTGCGTGCATTGTAACCGAAGTCATCCTTGCCTTCCTTAACCTTCTGTACAATTACGGCACCTTCCTTTCCAGCGTTAGCAACAATCTGGCGAAGAGGCTCCTCGATAGCGCGCTTAACGATCTCGATACCAGTAGTCTCGTCATCATTGTCGCCTGACATGCCGTCAAGAGCAGAGATTGCACGAATAAGAGCAACACCACCACCGGCTACAATACCTTCCTCAACAGCTGCACGAGTGGCTGAAAGTGCGTCATCAACGCGATCCTTCTTCTCTTTCATCTCAACCTCAGATGGAGCACCAACGTATAGAACTGCTACACCACCAGCAAGTTTTGCAAGTCTCTCCTGAAGCTTCTCTCTGTCATAGTCGCTCTTTGTAGCCTCGATCTGAGCCTTGATTTGAGCAACTCTAGCAGCGATAGCCTCTTTGCTTCCTGCACCGCCTGCGATTGTTGTGTTATCCTTGTTAACTGTGATCTTGTCAGCTGTACCAAGCATCTCCATTGTTGCAGCGTCAAGTCTGATTCCCTGCTCCTCAGAAACTACAATACCTCCTGTAAGAGTTGCGATATCCTGAAGCATTTCCTTTCTTCTGTCGCCAAAACCTGGAGCCTTAACAGCACAAACCTTCAAACCACCACGAAGACGGTTAACAACTAGAGTAGTAAGAGCCTCTCCGTCGATGTCCTCAGCAATGATTAGAAGTCCGCGACCAGTTTTGATTGTACCCTCAAGCAATGGAAGGATATCCTTTAGGTTGCTGATCTTCTTGTCGTGGATAAGAACGTATGGGTTTTCCATCTCACACTCCATCTTGTCTGAATTTGTCGTAAAGAATGGAGATAGGTAACCTCTGTCGAACTGCATACCCTCAACTACGTCAACTGTAGTCTCAGTTCCCTTTGCCTCTTCAACTGTGATTACACCTTCCTTACCAACTTTCTCCATAGCGCTGGCAATCAACTTACCGATCTCGTTGTCGTTGTTAGCTGAGATAGTAGCAATCTGTTCGATCTTAGCGAAATCGTCATCAACTTCCTTAGCCTGAGTCTTGATGTTGTCCACAACCTTTGCAACAGCCTTGTCGATACCACGCTTCAAGTCCATTGGGTTAGCGCCTGCGGCAACATTCTTAAGACCAACATTGATAATGCTCTGGGCAAGAACAGTTGCAGTAGTAGTACCGTCACCTGCCTTGTCGTTTGTCTTGGAAGCAACTTCCTTGACAATCTGGGCACCCATGTTCATGAATGGATCAGTTAGCTCGATCTCTTTTGCTACGCTGACACCGTCCTTTGTGATATGTGGAGCACCGAACTTCTTCTCGATGATGACATTTCTTCCCTTAGGTCCAAGTGTTACCTTTACTGCGTTTGCAAGCTCATCAACACCTTTCTTCAATAGGTCTCTTGCCTCGACCTCAAACTTAATATCTTTTGCCATGATTTCTACTTTTTAAAAGTTGTGCATTATGAATTGTCTTATCCGATTACTGCAAGAATATCGTTCTGGCGCATAATCAAATACTTCTCACCGTCAAGTTCAAGCTCTGTTCCTGCATACTTGCCGTAAAGAACAGTGTCACCCACTTTGACAACCATTGCCTCATCCTTAGTTCCTTCACCGATAGCAAGGACCTCACCCTTCAATGGCTTCTCCTTTGCTGTGTCAGGAATGATAATTCCACCGATAGTCTTTTCTTCTGCAGCGCATGGCTTAACAAGCACTCTGTCAGCCAATGGTTTAATGTTCAAACTCATAATATAATTTATAAATTTTGTTTAACAGTTTTGTTGTTTGATGCGTTACTGCATCCGTAACTATATATTTCAAAAAGTATGCCAATGCTTTTATTTGTGTCATGTTAGGACAAAATGTCATACTTCCTTAAAAAGTTGTCGCAAGTTACTGACTTTATTCCAATCTGCAAAATAAAAAGGCACGAATTGTCGTGCCTTTTACTTTAGTTCTATTTAGAATGTTAGAGAAACACCTAATCCGTTTCCTTTAGCTCCCCAACTTAGACTTAAATCGTTTTGATTGAGTTCAAAAGGAACGCCATTGTATTCCTTTAGAACTTTCTTGGCTCTGTACCTGTTTTTTGCGAATTTTGTTACTCCAACAGGTATCAATGCCCACGATGTAATTTGAGTTATTATTCCTGTAGCGATTAATATATGTCCTGTACTTTCGTAATCGTGACGATTGTAGTATGGGTCGTCGTAGTAGTCATCAGCAGCTATTATAGCTCCAACTATTATCATTGGCAAACTTATTGCATCAGCTACACCTCCCGCAATCATAAGGTTGAATCCCTTATTCATTTTGTTTGTGTAGGATGAAAAATTCTCAAATTTTTGCTGTCCTAGTAATTGAACTGCTTCGTATTCGTTCAAATAATATCCTGTTCCTGTAGTAATACCAGATACTGACCTACGAGTAACATTATATTTGTAATCAGGGTTATAAACTACAGGAGAAGAGTTGTTTCCGGTAGTTGTCTTTGATACTTCAACTCCAACACCTACCTTTATGTTTTTTGTTTGTTGCCCAACGACTTCTTCCTTTGGTTGAACAGAGTACACCTCTTTTTCTCCATTCTTGAACTTGATCATGAAGATGTTGCTCTTAGGCATGGTGTAAGTAGGACCATCTGCATTAGAAGCTTTTTTGTACTTTACTTCATCCATAAGTACCTCGCTTACTATAGCTGATACTTCATCTCCGTTTTTTAGAACGATTGTGTCCTGTGCGGAGCAAACTACTGCAATGGCAGATAGAACCGCACTGAGAAATAGCTGAATATGTTTCATATTATAAATGTTATATATTACCGATGCAAAGATAATTGAATTATTTGTATTGTATGTTAAATTTTTGTTATAATTTATAGAAAACTTTTTTCTTTTTCCA
>JAZUHH010000051.1:0-31514 GCA_045641625.1 Paludibacteraceae bacterium | reverse complement strand
AGCATAATTTATGATTTCGGTAGATGGATTAGCCGTAGAGTTTAGTGGCAAAACACTCTTTGAAAACATCTCTTTTCAAGTAAACGAGAAGGACAGAATAGCATTGATGGGTAAGAACGGTGCAGGCAAGAGTACACTTCTAAAGATTCTTGCAGGCGCACAAAAGCCCACTCGTGGCAACGTCTCAGCACCCAAGGACACTGTGATAGCATATCTTCCCCAGCACCTAATGACCGAGGACGGACGCACTGTCCGTGAGGAGGCAAGTCTGGCTTTCCAGCAGATATTTGAGATGGAGGCAGAGATCGAGCGACTAAACAAGGAGCTTGAGACAAGAACAGACTACGAGAGTGACGACTATATGGCACTTATCGAGCGTGTTTCTGCCATAAGCGAGAAATTCTATGCCATCGACAATACTAACTATGCTGAGGATGTGGAGAGAACTTTGCTCGGACTTGGATTCCTACGCAGTGATTTTGACAAGCCTACAAGTGACTTCAGTGGTGGATGGAGAATGCGTATAGAGCTTGCCAAGCTACTCCTTAAGAAGCCCGACGTACTGCTTCTGGACGAGCCTACGAACCACTTGGACATCGAGTCTATTCAGTGGCTTGAGGACTTCATCGTGAACAGTGCCAAGGCGGTGATAGTAATCTCTCACGACCGTGCATTCGTGGACAACATCACAACACGCACAATAGAGGTCACTATGGGCAGAATCTATGACTACAAGGTCAACTACTCAAAGTACCTTGAGCTTCGCGCTGAGCGCCGAGAGCAACAGCAGAAGCAGTATGACGAGCAGCAGAAGATGATTGCTGAGACAAAGGAGTTCATAGAGAGATTCAAGGGAACATACTCAAAGACTCTGCAGGTGCAGTCTCGCGTCAAGATGCTTGAAAAACTCGTGCTACTTGAAGTGGATGAAGAGGACACCTCTGCACTAAAGATCAGATTTGAACCTGCTCCAAGAAGCGGAAGCTATCCGGTTCTTGTCGAGGGATTAAAGAAGGCATACGGTGACCACACAGTGATCAGCAACGTGAACATGACCATCGAGAGAGGCGACAAGGTTGCATTCGTAGGACGAAACGGAGAAGGTAAGTCAACTCTTGTAAAGTGCATCAAGGACGAGATAGACTTCGAGGGCAAATGCACCATCGGACACAACGTACAGATCGGATACTTCGCACAGAACCAGGCTTCTCTGCTTGACGGAGAGATCACAGTATTCGACACCATAGACCAGGTTGCCAAGGGCGACATCAGAACAAAGATCAAGGACTTGCTAGGAGCTTTCATGTTCGGCGGAGACGCCTCGCTAAAGAAAGTAAAGGTACTGAGCGGTGGAGAGAGAACGCGACTTGCCCTATTGAAACTGCTTCTGGAGCCGGTCAACCTTCTTATTCTGGATGAGCCTACAAACCACCTTGACTTGCGCACGAAGGACATTCTGAAATCTGCACTAAAGGCATTCGAGGGCACCGTGATATGCGTATCTCACGACCGAGACTTCCTTGACGGACTAGTCACCAAGGTTTACGAATTTGGAGGCGGTAAGGTCCTTGAACACCCAGGAACAATCAAGGAATATCTTGCAATGAAGAAGATGGAGAACTTGAGGGAACTCGAGAAAAGAAGAGTGTAATCAATAAAAATATAAGGAGTGTAACTAATACACTCCTTTAATATTTATGCTAACAAACAACATTAGCCTATGTCAATTTGGGATAGAATACAGGAACTTATATCTAATAGGGACGAGAAGATTCTCGACCCTACAAAGTATGCTATCATAGACACTGAAGTCGGCACTAAAGACCACAAAATACATGACATAGGTGCCGTTAGGTTTGATGAACAAATCTATCACGGGAACAACAAGAGTGAACTTTTCTCCTTTATCAATGACGTTGACTTCATCTGCGGTCATAATATCATCAATCACGACGCAAAGTATATCTTTGGAAGCGAGAACACCAACTTTGAGCTTGTTGACACACTTTACATGTCGCCTCTGCTCTTTCCGGACAGGCCTTACCACAAGCTTGTCAAGGACGAGAAGCTCTCTACCGACGAACTTAACAATCCAGTCAACGACTGCATCAAGGCACGAGACCTTCTGATGGACGAGATTAGCAGTTGGAAACAGCTCACACAAGAGAAACGAGACATCTACACCGCACTACTTATGAACCAAAGGGAATTTCAAGGGTTCATCAAGTTTGTTGGCAGCACAACACCAACCATTCCGCAGAAGTTTGAGACAAAACAACTGATAAAGACAACATATAAGGGGAAGATATGCGACAATGCGAATCTTGAAGAGATTATTCAAAACCACCCCATAGAGCTGGCTTATGCCCTAGCCTTGATTGACACGTCAGACTACAGGTCGATTACTCCCGGATGGGTAATTAGAAACTATCCCAACACAGAACATATAGTAAGCCTTTTAAGGCACAGAATATGCGAGGAAGGTTGCGAATACTGCAACTCCAAACTGAACATATTTACCAATTTGAAGACATTCTTCGGCTACGACAGGTTTCGCGAATACGAGGGCGAACCTCTGCAAGAGAACGCTGTAATGTCAGCCGTAAACGGGGAATCTCTGCTCGCAGTATTTCCCACTGGTGGAGGAAAGTCACTGACATTCCAACTGCCAGCACTAATGGAAGGAAGGACTGTTCACGGACTTACTGTAATTATATCTCCGCTTCAGTCCTTGATGAAGGACCAAGTGGACAACCTAGCTGAACGAGGTATAACTGACGCAGTAACCATAAACGGTCTGCTTGACCCTATAACCCGATCCAATGAACTTCAAAGAGTGATGGACGGAGACGCGTCTCTGCTATATATAGCACCAGAGATGCTTCGCTCAAAAACCATAGAAAAGGTACTTTTGTCAAGACATGTCGTTCGTTTTGTCATTGACGAGGCACACTGCTTCTCTTCATGGGGAAAAGATTTTAGGGTGGATTACCTATACATAGGCAAGTTCATCAAGAAATACGAAGAGAAAAAGGGATGCGATACGCCTATACCTGTTTCCTGCTTTACCGCCACAGCAAAGCAGAAGGTCATTCAGGACATCTGCGACTACTTCAAAAACACATTGGGCATCTCGCTAAAGCTGTTCACATCGAACGCATCCAGAACCAACCTGACATACTCGGTAATCCACGTCGAGACAGACGACGACAAATACCAGAGACTACGCAGTCTGGTAACCGGAAGCGACTGTCCCACAATCATATACACATCACGAACTAAACGTACCGAGGATCTTGCCCGAAAGCTTAACAGGGACGGATTCAACGCACTGCCATACCACGGGCAAATGGACGCAGATGTAAAGATTATGAATCAGGAGATGTTCAAGTCCGACCAGGTGCGCATAATAGTGGCAACATCGGCATTCGGTATGGGTGTTGACAAGAAAGATGTGGGACTAGTTATACACTACGACATTTCAGACTCGCTCGAAAACTATGTGCAGGAGGCAGGAAGAGCCGGCAGAGACCCGGAACTGCAGGCAAAATGCTATATACTCTATAACGAGGACGACCTGAACAAGCACTTCATTCTCCTTAACCAGACAAAACTGAACTTTAACGAGATTCAGCAGATCTGGAAGGCTGTAAAGGATCTGACAAGACACAGGGAAAAGACCTGCAACTCTGCCTTGGAAATCGCCAGACAAGCAGGATGGGACGACAGCGTAAACGACATCGAAACAAGGGTTAGAACAGCCATATCTGCACTTGAACAAGGAGGATACCTGGAAAGGGGAAACAATGTGCCACACGTCTATGCTACTGGAATAACGGTAAAGAACCTTGACGAAGCACGCAAGATAATCACCGAATCTTCGCTTTTCGAGTCATTAGAGATAGAAAAGGCTGTACGCATCATAAAGTCACTGATTTCACAGAAAAGCAGAGCACAAGGAGAGGACTCGCCCGAATCAAGAGTGGACTATATAGCGGATATGCTCGGCATGAACAAGAACGACGTCATACTGGCAATCGAAAGAATGCGACAAGAGGGGATTTTGGCTGACAGCAAGGACATCTCTGCTTTCCTGATTGACAACGACACCGAGAAAAAGACAAAGTTACTGCTTGACAAGTTCTCTAAGCTGGAATCATATATAATAAACCGCATTAGTGAAGAGAGTCTGAAAACTTCATACAAACAGCTCAACAACGATGCGGTAAAGACCGGCATAAACTCGTCTTGCGAGAAAGATATCAGAACACTGCTCTACTTCCTGACTATCAAGGGATATACCTATAAGAAGGAAGACAGTGCGAACAGTATGGAGATAGTGAGGAAATACGACAGGAACATCACCATGTCGAAATTCCAGAAAAGAATAGACATATCACAACACACAATCGAATGGCTTTACGAGCTCGCCCAAAACAAGACAAAGGAGAACGGCAAAAGCATATCTATACAGTTCTCGGTAGTCGAACTTCTCAGATACATCAAGAAGGTTGGAGGACTGCTATACTCGAACCTGCAGATTGAGGAGGTAGAGGAGGCTCTGCTATACCTTTCAAAAATTGGTGCGCTAAAACTTGAAGGAGGGTTCCTTGTGCTTTACAATGCTATGGAGATACGCCGACTCAAGGACGACAACCGCTTGAAATACAAGCAGGACGACTATCGTATGCTCAACGAGTTCTATAAGCAGAAAGTACAGCAGATACACATTGTCGGCGAGTTTGCCAACCTGATGGTCAATGACTATGAAGGAGCCATGCAGTATGTGCAGAACTACTTCCAGATGGACTATAAAAAGTTCCTGAACAAGTATTTCAAGGGAGACCGACAAACACAGATACTAAACAACATCACCCCACGAAAATTCAACCAGCTGTTCGGCACGCTGTCCGAGAGGCAAATGGAAATAATAAGTGACAAGGAATCCAGATGTATTGTTGTTGCGGCAGGTCCGGGCAGCGGCAAGACTCGTGTACTCGTTCATAAACTAGCTTCGCTTCTGCTTCTCGAAGATGTCAAGCACGAACAGATGCTTATGCTTACATTCAGCCGCGCAGCAGCAACTGAATTCAAGCAGAGGATAATGGAGCTGATAGGCAAAGCCGCTCACTTCATAGAAATCAAGACTTTCCACTCGTACTGCTTTGACCTGCTCGGAAGGATAGGCAGTCTGGAGGAGTCAGAGAACGTTGTGAGACAAGCCGCAGATATGATTGCTTCGGGAGATGTCGAGCCTACACGCATAAGGAAAACTGTGCTTGTCATAGACGAGGCTCAGGACATGAGTGCAGATGAGTTTGCTTTGGTACAGGCTCTGATGTCGGCGAACGAGGAGATGCGAGTAATTGCAGTTGGAGACGACGACCAGAACATCTACGAATTTCGCGGATCTAACTCACAGCACATGAATATGCTTGCTCACCAGGAAGGAAGCAAACTGATTGAAATGACCGAAAACTATCGCAGTAACAGGCAGATAGTTGAAGTGGCAAACAACTTTACCAGACTTCTGCATAACAGATTGAAGAGTTCACCCATACTCTCCAAGACTACAGATGACGGAACTGTAAATGTGACCAAACACACCTCTGCCATTATGTACGAGCCGCTTGCAAACCATATTTGCCAAAACATAGCTACGGGCAAAGGTTCAACCTGCATACTTACCAGGACAAACGAAGAGGCTGTGATACTGGTTGCCCTGCTTTGCAAGAAAGGAATAAAGAGCAAACTGATTCAGTCTATGGACGGAATCAAATTCTGGAACATTGCAGAAATGCGCTATTTCCTTAAATACATAGACGACAGGATCAAAACTCCACTCATACCTGACGAACTATGGAAGGAAGCTAAAAGCAACACATTCAGGATATATAGCAACAGCGAAGCACTGCAATACATAGCCAAGTGTGTGACAATCTTTGAGGAAACGAACAAACACAGGTATTACAGCGACTTCAGGGAATATGTACTTGAATCTTCGCTCGAAGACTTCAACGACTACTCTGCCGACAATGTAATAGTATCAACCATACACAAATCCAAAGGCAGGGAATTTGACAATGTATATATGCTCATATCAGACAGCTACGCTAAAAACGACTCGGTAATGAGGAGCTACTATGTCGCCATCACCAGAGCCAAGAAAAACCTTTATATACACACTAATTCCAATATATTTGACAACATAGGGGCAAACAGCCTCAACATAGACACAAACATCTACAACATGCCGGACGAGATAACACTTCAGTTGTCTCATCGCGATGTATTTTTGAGTTATTTCAACAATTATAAAGAATTAATATTATCTTTGCAAAGTGGAAATGATCTTTTGCCTGAAATTCCATACCTTTTGGACCCTCGCACAAAAGCACCTGTGCTGAAGCTGTCGAACAAGATGCTAGGGGAAGTCATGGAATGGTACAGCAAAGGTTATATGGCAACAAACGCAAAGGTCAGGTTTATCGTTGCGTGGAAAGCCAAAGACGCACCTAGGGAACAGCCGGAAACAGCTGTTATACTTGCGGATATAACGCTTTATAGAAACAGATATACTAACAAATAATACTAATAGCCATGAAAAAAATCAAGATTTTGGGCGCACTTATTGCCGCCTCAACTTTTTGTTTCTCATACACATCCTGTGATGATGACGAGGTGAGATGCGGAGTCGCAGAGGTCACAGAAAACCCCATAATAAACTTCGCAATCACTCCCGAACAGACAACCCTAGGAATAGAGTACAAAGGTCAGCGCATAGAGAGTCACGTAGCCAAGTTCGACAACGACACTTGCAGCAGCTATGTAACTAAGTACACATACTTTGACGAGGCTGACAAGAAAAGTTTTGAAAACCTCTATGAGAAGGAGATTACTTCAGGCTCAATAACATACGACGGAGAGAGCTATATCTATGACCGTTCAGACAAGTTTATGGGCTGGAAAAGCGAAGATGTGAACGAGTATTTGCAAGCAATACAAAAACAGGAAACTGATAGAATATAACTTTGAAACGAAGTTTGACTGCGTCTGTTGAACGCTGTATTTATGCATTATGCTAACGTACTAACAAAATAACAAAAAAAATCCGTGCAACATTTAGTTACACGGATTTAATTATTAATTATGCATTGATATTTACTTCACCTCCTCGAAGTCAACATCCTGGATATCGTCCTTGTTAGGACCGCTCTGTCCACCCTGCTGACCGCCGAATGGATTGCCCTGAGCACCACCCTGCTGAGCGTTAGCAGCATTGTACATATCCTGTGAAGCGGCGTGAAGCGCAGACTCAAGATCCTTCATAGCAGACTCACAAGCATCAACGTCCTGGCTCTGGTGAGCGCTCTTAAGCTTAGAGCAAGCACTCTCGATAGCAGACTTCTTATCAGCAGGAAGCTTGTCACCAAGCTCTTGCAACTGCTTCTCAGTCTGGAACACCATAGAGTCAGCCTTGTTCAAAGTCTCGATCTTCTCACGCTCCTTCTGGTCAGCCTCTGCATTCTTTGCAGCCTCATCCTTCATTCTCTGAATCTCCTCCTTTGATAGACCAGACGAAGACTCGATACGGATAGACTGGCTCTTACCAGTAGCCTTATCAACTGAAGAAACCTGCATTACACCGTTAGCGTCGATATCGAAAGTAACCTCGATCTGTGGCACACCTCTTGGAGCAGCTGGAATTCCATCCAAGTGGAAGCGACCTAGGCACTTGTTATCCTGAGCACGAGTACGCTCACCCTGAAGAACAACGATCTCTACACTTGGCTGATTATCTGCTGCAGTAGAGAAGATTTGGCTCTTCTTAGTAGGAATAGTAGTGTTAGCCTCGATAAGCTTAGTCATCACACCACCGTAAGTCTCGATACCCAATGAAAGCGGAGTAACATCAAGAAGTAGCACACCACCACCATTAGCAGAAGACAAATCTCCGCCAAGAACAGCACCCTGAACTGCAGCACCCATAGCAACAACCTCATCAGGATTTACACCCTTAGAAGGAGCCTTGCCAAAGAACTGCTCAACAGCCTTCTGGATAGCAGGGATACGAGTAGAACCACCAACAAGGATAACCTCATCAATCTGGCTAGTGATGTAACCAGCAGCCTTAAGGGCAGTCTTACAAGGCTCGATAGTTCTCTTGATTAGAGTATCAACCAACTGCTCGAACTTAGCACGAGTAAGAGTCTTAACCAAGTTTCTTGGAGTACCGTTAACCATAGCAATGTATGGCTGCATGATCTCTGTAGAAGTTGTCGAAGAAAGCTCGATCTTAGCCTTCTCAGCAGCCTCCTTTAGACGCTGCAATGCCTGAGGATCCTGACGAAGATCTACGCCATTCTCAGCCTTGAACTCATCAACCAACCAAGAGATGATAGCCTCATCAAAGTCATCACCACCAAGGTGAGTATCACCAGAAGTAGCCTTTACCTCGAACACTCCGTCACCTAGCTCAAGGATAGAAACATCGTGAGTACCACCACCACAGTCGAACACAAGAATCTTCATATCCTTGTCAAGCTTGTCAAGACCGTAAGCCAAAGCAGAAGCAGTAGGCTCATTGACAATACGCTTAACCTTTAGACCAGCGATCTCACCAGCCTCGATAGTAGCCTTACGCTGAGCATCGTTGAAGTATGCAGGAACTGTGATTACAGCCTCTGTAACCTTCTCTCCTAGGTAATCCTCTGCAGTCTGCTTCATCTTCTGAAGGATGATAGCAGAAACCTCCTGAGGAGTGTAAAGACGACCGTCAATATCAACACGTGGAGTATTGTTGTCACCCTTAACAACCTTGTAAGGAACACGAGCAATCTCTCCGCCTACATTATCATAAGACTCACCCATGAATCTCTTGATAGAGAACACAGTCTTTAGTGGGTTAGTGATAGCCTGACGCTTAGCAGGATCACCTACCTTACGCTCGCCACCATCAAGGAAACCTACGATAGAAGGAGTTGTTCTCTTACCCTCTGAATTAGGAATAACCTTAGGTTCGTTACCCTCAAATACCGCTACACATGAGTTAGTGGTACCCAAATCAATACCAATTATCTTTCCCATCTTATTATTATTTTTTATTGTTATCTAATTTTGTATTGTGAGTCAACCGCTCACACCTATTAAATTATCAAAATGTGTGCCAAAGGCTTATTTTGTGCCAAACGGCAAGCATGTATGACAATTTGTCAAGCATGTACGACATAATGACTTGTTTCGCATCCGCAATTTGACAAATGGACTTGCCAGCCGGTTTTTCTGCGCCGACAATGGCATTCATTCCCCTTGGCACATGCAAAAAGGGCCACACCATTAACTGATGTAGCCCCTATGATACCAGCAAAGTAACCTGACGATTACTTCACGCACTTGATAACAGGCTCTGCGTCCTCGTTGGAAAGCACCAATGTGTCTCCACTGAAAGAGAACTTGCGGACAGCATTCACAGACTCGACAAGCTTCTGCTCCTTCTCCATGTTGTCACACAACTTCTGAGTTGCAAACACGTTGTCGAAAGCAAGGAAATCCACGCTTCTACCAGTGCGGTTGATAGCTCCACCGATAAAGTTACAACCAGCCTGAGCAGTCATCACTGTGTCCTGCAAAGCGATGAAGTAAGTTGAATCAGCAGACTCGATAGCCTCACCCTTGATCTGTGCAAGCTTCCAAGTACCCATTATAGACTCGAAAGCAGGGATAGCTGCTGAACCCTGAACTGTGTCAGTGCTTAGAGTGTCTGAATTCTTGTTAGTCTGGTCTGTAGCTGCATTGTTCGAGCAAGACGAAACCATAGCCAAGAAAGTGGCTGCAAATAAAATTGTTTTCTTCATTTTTTTATGTTATTATCTAATTATTCGTTATTCGTTATTCGTTGGCTCGCTTCGCATTGTCAATTTTTCTCTTTTCGACATATAGGGACACCTGGAAGTAGCTCCTCACCAAGGAAGCAAGAATTATTGGCAGAAATGCCTTATGGAACTCCTGCGCACCCGGATAAAAGAATATCAGTATGGCAGGGACCAACAAAAAGACATTCATACAATGCAAATAAACGAGTTTTTCCTGACTTACCCTAAACATGATAAATACAGGGAACAAAAGAAGCAGTGGATTTGCCCAAAGTATATTAAAATTAGGGCAGACACAAGGGTGGGTGCTGATAAACTGAAGAAAGAATACAAGCACACCTAAAAGTCCATACAGTCCAAAGAAACAGAAATCAAACCATCTGTCCTTTATTTTCTTATACGCATAGAACAGGCAATGCAACAAAACAAGAACAAAGAATACCCAAAACGTGACCGTAGGCGAAGGTAGAGAAAGTTCATCCCAAGTACGATAAACGAGTGGATTATAGACTCTGTCCTCGGACACAAGCTTACGAGTTCCGAGCGAATCAGTAACAGAAGCCATAGCAAACTGCTCTGCCATATTCGCAGGGAGGAACATCAAAAGCGAGTCATTTGGCACTGCGTCACAAGGTCTGCCGAGACAGATGTCAATACCGAAGGCATACCAAGGCATATCGCTCAACATCTCATGTATGATTGTCCTATAGCTCTTCCTGTTCACATTTTGGAACTGATAGTCGAACTTCGCACCGGTGGAATTTTCCATCATCATACGGGGACGAGTTGCACAGTTATCATAGAAGAAATTGTAACGATAGGTCCATCCTTCCTGACTTGCGTTAGCCTCTAACGCATCCTTTAACCTTTTGGCTTCCTCTTGGGTGAGGTCCAGAGTTTGAACCCTAAGGTCAACTCTCTTTCTCGAAGTGACTCTGTCTATAGCACCGCCGAACGAGCAGTATTTTGATTCGACCGTGTAGTCGGTATCACCCTTCACGAAGTTATAGACAAACTTCGTCACATCATCGAACGAGAATACACCATAACTGTACAGCACATCCGTACCCTCGTCATCATCAAGCACTCTCAACTCGGAATGTCCCCACGAAGTGAACACGTACTCCTGCACGGGTGTATGAGTGAAAAGCTGAACGGTTATTTTGGCCTCAGACACCAGAGCAAAGACAAGAGCGACTATAAGCGAAAGAAATCTCTTCATCGTTACTTGCCCTCAATGATTTTAGCTCTGTCCTCCTCGACAAAAGCCTTCAACTCCTGATAAAGTCTCTGTAAGGGAAGTCCCATGATGTTATAGAACGAGCCGCTTATGTCCTCGACTGCCACATATCCGATCCACTCCTGGATTCCGTATGCACCAGCCTTGTCGAAAGGCTTGTATGTGTCAACATAATGCTCGATTTCCGCATCCGAAACCTTGCCGAAAGTTACGTGGCTCACGGCAAAGAAAGGTCTCTTGGTACGCTTGGTCCTTATGCAGCAGCCGGTAAAAACACGGTGGGTGTCTCTGGCGAATGACTTTAGCATTGCGATGGCCTCATCCCTGTCCTTGGGCTTTCCGTACACCTTGTCCTTGTGCCATACTATTGTGTCAGCAGTAATGACAAGAGTGCGGTCGGTCATGATCTGGACACAAGCCTCCGCCTTCTTCTCGGCAATATACATAGGAATCTCGCCGCCAATCAAATGAGGTGGGAAACTCTCATCCTTAACTGGAGGCACAATACATGTGAAATCTATCTCTAGTCCCTTTAGTAACTCACGTCTGCGCGGTGAACCCGAAGCAAGTATTACGTCGTAATCTTCTAACATTTTCTATTCTCATATAAAGATTTGACAAAATTACTGACTTTCTCGCAAATAAAGTGTATTTTTGCCTACAATTATGCATTTCAACAAAGAACTTATGACAACAACAGAGAAAAATAAAGAAAAACAGAGCGCAGGCTCTATGCTTACAAACCTGATTTTCAACATAATCATACCTGTACTTATTCTGACTAAGGGGCAGAAATACATCACAATAGATGGCGCACCGAAGTACTGTCTGATACTCGCGTTGGCGTTCCCTGTATGCTACTTCATCTATGACTATATACAGACGAAGAAGGCTAACTTCATCTCGATACTCGGTTTTGTGAGTGTACTGCTCACAGGAGTCATAGGAGTTCTGCAAATACCCAACGAATGGCTTGCCATCAAAGAGGCTTCAGTACCGTTCATCATCATGCTTATTCTCTTGGGTTCACTTGCCTTGGGCAGACCTATCGTGGGTGAATTGATATATAGGGACGAAATGTTTGACAAGAAGCGCATCAGTAGCCTTATAAGCCAGGAAACAGAGAAAGACATCATGAAGAAAAGCACTCTTATAGTTGCCTTCTCGTTCCTTGTCTCGACTATACTTAACTATGTACTTGCGACAATTATCGTGGTGAGCGACCCTATCACACAAGAGGCTCAGAGAAACGAGGAGATAGGCAGACTGACAGGACTCAGCTACATAGTCATCGCACTACCCTGCACAATTATCATGGGTGTCGCTATATGGTACATCTTTCATCGTCTAAGCAAGGAAACTGGACTAAAGACTGAGGAAATGATGGCACAGGATTTAAGAGATAAAGTAGAAGAAAAAGAGAAAGATTAACACAAAAAATGCAAACAAAGAACATTGCGGAGACTCTTTCAGCTTCACTTATAGGAGCTGGCTCCAACACCATAGAAAACATCTGCACTGACAGCAGAACTCTAACTTTTCCAGAGAAAACCCTATTCGTGGCACTAAAGACAGCCAAGAATGACGGACATAAATTCATTGATTCCCTATATGACGCGGGGGTAAGAAGTTTTCTTGTCTCTGCATTGCCCGAGAACCAACACGCTGACGCCTGCTACATTGTCGTTGACGACACGTTGCAGTCGCTACAAAATCTTGCAGAACAGACCCGCAGGAGCCGCGACATACCGACAATAGGAATCACAGGAAGCAACGGAAAGACAATCGTCAAGGAATGGCTGTTCCAGCTGCTTCACAAGGACTACAAGATATGCCGTTCACCTCGCAGCTACAATTCGCAGATCGGTGTGCCCCTTTCTGTACTCAACCTTTCTGAAACTGACACTCTTGCCATATTCGAGGCAGGCATCTCGCAGATGAACGAGATGGACAAACTTGCAAAGATAATCTCTCCGACAATAGGAGTGTTCACAACCCTAGGAGAGGCTCATAGCGAGAACTTCTCGTCACAAAAGGTCAAGTGTCTGGAGAAGATCAAGCTTTTCAAGGGAGCCGAGCATATCGTCTATGGAAGCGACAACAAGCTTGTTGACATCTGCATGCACCAGGAGTTCGCAGACAGCCAGCTGTTCTCTTACGGAAAGAGCTCCAACGCTTCATTGGTCATCAAGTCACAAAGCAATGAGTTCACAAAGACCGTAATCTGCTACTCGTACAAAGGCAAGGAATACAAGTTCAGCATACCGTTCTCGGACTCCGCTTCGGTAGAGAACGCACTGACTTCGCTCTCTGCACTGCTAGTTCTTGGATTGAATCCGGAGACTGCGAACGAGAGAATGGCAAGCCTCGACCCTGTAGAAATGCGCCTTGAAATCAAGGAGGGTGCAAACGAATGCACTGTAATAGACGACAGCTACAATTCAGACCTCGGCAGTTTGTCCATCGCTTTGGACTCGCTTACGTCTCAGGCTAACGCGACAAACAAGAGACGCACACTTATCCTTTCCGACATCCTGCAGACCGGCAAGACAAGCGATGCCCTATACGCAGAAATCGCCAACCTCATCAGAGAGAAAGGCGTGGAGAGACTAATAGGAATCGGAGACGAGATAGGCAAATACGATGCCTTCTTCTCGGTCAAAGAGAAAGCCTTCTTCAACAGCACAAACGAATTCCTTAACAGCAGCCTTTCATTCAGCAACGAGGCAATACTGATAAAGGGATCAAGAAAATATCATTTCGAGCTGATTTCGGACAGACTTAGCGCCGCCGCTCACGAGACAGTGCTAGAGGTCAACCTGTCTGCGCTCGAGAGAAACTACAAATACTTCCGTTCGTGCCTTAAGCCGACAACAAAACTTGTCTCTATGGTCAAGGCGTATGCCTATGGAACGGGAGACATCGAGGTTGCAAAGGCCTTGCAGAGCGCAGGGGCTGACGTGCTTGCTGTTGCTCTTGCTGACGAGGGAGAGATACTTAGAAAGGCAGGTATAACTCTGCCGATAATCGTCATGAATCCCGAGATGAACTCTTTCGGCAAGATCTTCCAGTACAATCTTGAACCAGAGGTGTACTGCATGGGCGTGCTCAACAAGATGATCAGCGAGGCAGAGAAATACGGACTCAAGGACTACCCTTTCCACTTCAAGATAGACACAGGAATGCACAGACTCGGCTTCGAGCCTAAAGATGTTGACGGAGCCTTGGAAGTTCTCAAGAAACAGTCTGCAATCAAACCGCGCAGTGTGTTCTCGCATCTTGTCGGCAGCGACTCGCCGGTATTCGACGACTTCACTCAGGAGCAGTTCAAGAGATTCGACATTGCACGAAACAAGGTCAAGGAAGCATATCCGGAGGTGTTGAGCCACATACTGAACTCGGCCGGCATAGAGAGGTTCGCTGACCATCAGTTCGACATGGTGCGTCTTGGAATCGGTCACTACGGATTCTCTGCAGTCCCTTCTGTTCATCTGGAGGAGACTTGCACACTAAAGACAAAGATTCTGCAGATCCGAAATGTCAGCAAGGAAGAGACTGTCGGATACAGCAGAAAGGGCGTACTGAGCAAGGACTCTGTGATTGCAGCAATTCCTATTGGCTATGCTGACGGACTTGACAGACACCTTGGCAACCGAAAAGGCAAGGTGCTTGTAAACGGACACGAAGCGGAAATCGTCGGAAACGTGTGCATGGACGTGTGCATGATAGACATCACCGGCATTCCTGCAAAGGAAGGAGACGATGTCATAATCTTTGGTCCCCAGTTCTCTATCAACCGCATCGCCGACTGCCTTGGCACTATTTCTTACGAAGTGTTGTCTGGAATTGCCCGCCGAGTAAAGAGAATCTATGTCAGAGAATAACAGATGAGAAGGTTTGCGCTAACGCTTTTATCAACGCTTGTAATATCGCCAGTCTGGTCAGAAGAGCCTCTGCAGTTCCAAGACACTGCGGAGGAGTACCCTTCGGACACAGCTGTGCCGCACGTAAAGCTGAAACAGCGCATCCAGGACACCAAGATCGCCCACAAGACACGCAACATCGTTGACAGGGTAATAGACCGCTACACAACGCAGAACAGCACAGACACGCTGTTTGTGAAGAAGAACGACTACAGGCTTATCGTAAGGCCTGGCATAAACGCTTTCAGCGGACTCACTTTGTTCAATTGGGAATCATCTAACGAGGTATTACCTGGCAACTGCAGGATTATTTCTGACCCAGTAGTCAAAGCAGGTTTATCCTTGGGATACCGAAGTCTTTCTATAGGTTATGACATAGATATAAGTTCTAACAAGAAAAAGAAAGGGTTACATAACTATGAGTTTAACTTGAGTTATTTGGGACAGACTTTCGGCATTGACTTCAGTATCAACTTAGCAAACTCGCATAAACTAAAATTTTCAGGTGATCAAATAAAACTTGACTCACGTGAATTTGATTCATGGAGATGGCAGTTAAACAACTACTATGTATTCAACCACAGAAAGTTCTCTTACCCTGCAGCATTGACTCAAAGCTACAAGCAAGAGAAGAGTGCTGGTAGTGTATTAGCTGGACTATCTCTCTATAGTCTTGGGATAGAGAATATAGGGATAACATTTCCTGCAGAAATGATAGAAAGTTTAGGAAGTTTTAACTTACCACAAAAACTTGAGTATTTCAGTTTCAACCTGAACGCGGGATATGCGCACAACTGGGTAACCTACCAGCGCCATGTGCTGCTCCACTTCTCGATCATGCCGGACATCGGTCTTTACAAGAGGAACAAAATCACACCAGACCCGATGATAGACGAGGAAAAGAAATATATCAGCTACGGAGGAGTATGCAGATTCTCTAGTCTATGGCAGCTTGAAAACCATTACATCGGATTGGTCGGCACTATAAACTTCCACACGATATCGAGCCTGAAACCGATATGGACGCTCGACAGCTACTCCAGAATTGGCATATTCTACGGATTTAGAGCCTACAAGTACAAATAACCAATAACCATAGAAACAAAAAGAGACGGCATCGCTTGATACCGTCTCTTTTTATCTGATATATAGGGAAGATTAGACGTGCTTTACACGGTCTCTCTCCTCTGCTCTCTTAGCCGAGTTCCAGCTCTCAAGAGTTCCAGTCAAATAACCTGTAATACGACGTAGGCGAACAATCTCCTCGCTCTTGCACATTGGACAAGAAGCATAGATTACACCTCTGTATCCGCACTTGTTACAAGTATCTACGGGGTGGTTGATACTTCCGTAGCCAATGTTCTCGTCATGCATTACCTTGACAATCTTAAGGACACTGCTTACGTTCTTCTTAGCCTCTCCGTCAAGCTCAACGTATGTGATGTGTCCACCACCGGTCAAAGCGTGGAATGGAGCCTCCTTCTTGATCTTCTCTACGATATTGATAGGCTCCTTTACGTCGATATGGAATGAGTTTACATAGTATTCACGATCGTTCACACCCTCGATGGTACCGAATCTCTCGCGGTCCATACGAGTGAATCTGCCGGCCAATCCCTCGGCAGGAGTTGCAAGAACCGAGTAGTTCAAGTGGTACTTCTCCTTGTACTCCTTGACAACCTTGTTCATCTCTATGATACATTCGCGAAGGGTGTCCCAAGCCTCCTGGTTTACAGCGTGGCTCTCTCCGTAAATTGCCATCATTGCGTTGTATCCGCCGATGAAACCGATTCCTAGAGTACCAACCTTGATGACATCTCCGACCTGCTCGTTTGGAGCAAGAGACGCACCACCCTTCCAGACATCATTACCCATCATGAATGGGAACTGACGAGCAAGAGCTGTACGCTGGTACAAATAGCGCTCATACAACTGGTCGGCAATCAAAGATGCCATATCATATACCTTGCGAAGAAGAAGCTTCTTAGCCTCGGCACGAACTACGTACTTGTCGCTTCCTGGATTGTTCTCCTCTGCCTCACGACGTGCAAGTATAGCAAGACGAGGAAGGTTCATACTTGTAAAGCTCAAGTTACCGCGACCAAGGCTTGTCTTCTCTCCGTTCAGATTCTCGAACACACGTGTACGGCAACCCATTGTTGCAAGCTCCCACTTGTATCTCTCCGGATCGTCAGCGCGCCACTTCTCGTGCTTGTTGAATGGAGTGTCAAGGAACAGGAAGTTAGGGAACAGGCTTGTCGCAGTAGTCTGGCAAGAAAGAAGCAACAAGTCAAAGTTAGGAGTCTGGAACTTGATCTTTCCCTTTACAGCGTCGTCCCAATTGTTCAATGCTGCCTCGTAATCCTCCTGAGAATAGTTTACACCGTCCTTAACCTTGAAGATCTGAATTGGGAATACAGGAACTTCCTTGTTACCCAAACCGCGTGCTGTAGTGATCAACAACTCGCGCATCACCATACGACCCTCTGCAGATGTGTCAGTACCATAGTTGATAGAAGAGAACACAACCTGGTTACCACCACGGGAATGCATAGTGTTCAAGTTATGGACAAGTCCCTCCATAGCCTGATGAGTCTCGTTTCTTGTTGACTCGTATGCGTCAGCGAACAACTTGTCAAGCTCGCTTGAACTCAAGTTCACGCCGTGATCCTTCAGCAAGTTCTGGAATGCTGTCTTCTGCTCCTCAGAAACCTCGATTGTCTTGATGACATTCTTAATCTCCTTCTTTATTGCTGCCATGTCTGCCTCCTCACCCTTGAAGCTTGAGATGAAGCCTACCAAGTGAAGGACGAACTTGATGAAAGTCTTATATACGCCAGGAGCCATGAAGAAATCAAAAGCAGGAATGCTCTGACCTCCGTGCTGCTCGTTCTGGTTAGTCTGGAATACTATTGTTGCAAGTGTAGCATAGCTTCTTATGCTCTGCGGTGTGCGGATACTTCCGTTCTTTGTCTTGAATCCTCTCTCGAAGATATCGCCGAGGTCGTACTGCACACAAGTTGTTGTCTTTGTTGGATAGTAGTCCAAGTCATGAATATGAATGTCACCCTCACGATGTGCGCGAGAGAACTTCACACTCAAAAGATATTTCTTTGCATAATCCTTAGTCACCTCGCTTGCAAAAGTCATCATCTGACCTGCAGGAGTGTGGCTGCTCATGTTAGCGTTGCTTAGGTTGACATCGTTAGCCTCGATAGCTACGATACCATCCATAACCTTTTTCATTTTAGTGCGCTTGTGACGCTCGATACTTCTCTGCTCGCGATAAATGATGTACTTCTTTGCAACGTCATGATTTTTGTACATCAACTCACGCTCAACAAGATCCTGAATCTCTTCGACAGAAATGTTCTCATGCTGAATGTTTGAGCAAACTGCGTCAACAATACTGTCTATTTCTGCATCAAGGGGCAACACACTCGTTGCCTTATAAGCCTTTACGATGGCGTTTTTAATTTTTTCTTTAGAGAAAGCCTCACACTTGCCATCTCGCTTCTCTATAGAAATTGCAGTTAAATCAATCATTATCTCTTATCTCTTTTTTATTACTTAAGAAAATTCCGTAAAAAAAGGCTTAATTTTTTTAGTCTTCTAATTTGAATGCAAGTTTAATCAAAAAAAATTTAATTTTACTATTTGAGTTTTAATTTCTTTTATTATGTTAGTTTTTGGAATCGTTCCAATTTTGTATCACTACAAAACTTGCCGAACATTACTTTATGCTCCAAACCACGCACAAACAGAGGGCAAAACTTCTTTCAAAAGGCAAAACTCTCAATTAAAGTGAGGTCTATACAATATATAAAAGAAACGGAGCAGATCAAAGATCCACTCCGTTTAATATTTTGGTCAACTAAATTACTGAGCAAGTTTGAACACTACCGGCAAAGTAAACTTAGAACGCACCTTCTGGCCCTGCTGCTCACCTGGAGTCCACTTAGGCATTGAAGATACAACTCGGACAGCCTCTGCGTTCAACATCTCGTGTGCACCACGAACAACCTGAACGTCCTGAATTGAACCGTCCTTGTTCACTGTAAACTGAACGAAAACCCTACCCTCGATACCAGACTCTGCACAAATTGAAGGATAGCTGATATGGTTACTCAACCACTTCATCATTGGACCCATTCCACCAGGGAAAGAAGCCTGCTTCTCTACCTTCATGAAGATTGGATCATCATCAGGTGTTTCTTCATCGTTTCCAGTTGGAAGTGGAGCATCTTCAACCGGACCCTTAGTATCATCAGTACCTGCAATAGTCTTGTCTCCTGTATCTACTGTATTGTCCACAACCTTGATATCTGGATTAACTAGCGGCTGCTGAGCAACTGGCTCTGGTGGAGGTGGTGGAGGTGTCTCCTGCTGGATTGTAATTTCTGTCATCTCCTCGTCATCCAATACAACCTCCTCCTGAGCAATCTCAAGTTTCTTAACATCAAACTTTGTCCATTCGAAGGCAATATAAAGGAAACCAAGAGCGACAACTAAGCCAAGAAGAAGAAACTCGCTCTTCTTGTTTTCAAGGCTTGCATGTTCAGATTTCTTTATTTCCATAGCTTTATTCTTATTATTCAAAACTAAGCGGGCACCCTACACAAAAGTGCATAGAATACCTATACGCATGGCAAAGATATAAAAGATTTCTATACGATATTTCTTTTATCGTCTTTTTTTTATCATTTAATCCATATTTTAGGCTCCAAATTGAGGTCAAAACTCGATTTGCAAACCATCATAGGCAAACTCGATATTCCCTGGCACCATTTTCTCTATATCTCTATGAAGACCGATATGGTGCGACATGTGGATGAAATAAGTCTTTTTGGCTCCGATTCTCTCTGCCATTTTCATAGCCTCGTCAAAGCTTTGGTGAGTATTGTGCGGCTCAATTCTTAGACAGCCAAGACACAGCACATCCAACCCGTTAAGCTTGTCATACTCTTCCTCCGGAAGATACGATATGTCGGTAAGGTAGGCAAGATTTCCAATTCTATACCCCATTATAGGACACTTTCCGTGCATAACCTTTATCGGAATAATTCGGAGCGACTTGCTCTTTCCCTCTCCGTAGCTTATTGTGAAAGGATTGTAGTCTATTCTGTGAAGAGTCAGCTTTGGCACTCCTGGATAGGGATGTTCTTCAAAGCAATACGAGTACATTCTGCGGACATTCTCCTCAGTCAGTTCATTCAGATAAATGTCTGTGTCCTTTAACGGGCGAAGGTCATCAGTGCCTCCGATATGGTCGATATGGTGATGAGTGAACAGAACGGCATCGGCATGATAGACTTTATTCTCTATTGCCTGGAACCTGAAGTCGGGACCGCAGTCAATAAGGAGCTTTGCCCCTTCATATTCTATAAAGCTGCTGCATCGAGTCCTCTTGTCTCGCTTGTCAACTGACTGGCACACTTCACACTGGCACCCTATCTGCGGCACTCCCGTAGATGTACCTGTACCTAAAAAAGTCAACTTGTTGCTCATACCAAATCTCTAGCTCTAAATCATAAATATCGAACTGCAATCCTCAAAGGAAAGCATATCGGACAAAAATCAAATCAAAGTTACAAAACAATCTTACAATTCACTGCAAAAAGACATTAATATTTCTCTTACAAGCAGAAATCTTTTCCAAACAATAAAAAAGCTCAAAGAAAACAGATTGGCAAAGACAAATCATATAAAAGCTAAAACAAAAAATCTTTTACCACTCATAAGAAGAAACAAAAGGAATAGGATTTTCAAAATACGTACCGGACAAAAAGTGATCAGAATATGAAAATCAGAAAAGCACTTCATATCAAAGGCTTCCAAGATCGGAACCACAAGATCACACAAAACAAAAGCGGGGAACCATTTTCAGGTTCCCCGCTAAAATTCATATCAAACTTGACTAGTTCAATGTTGAACTAACGCTCTCGATATAATGATAGATTGGGCTGATGAATCCAATCAAAAGAACAGCTATTGTACAGATAACAACTGCACAAAGAGTTGTCTTGTCGCTCTCGATCTTTGCGATTGGCTTCTCGCTGTCATTGATGAACATTGCCTTTACAATTAGAAGGTAGTAGTAAAGAGATACCACTGTGTTGATCAAAGCAATGAAAAGCAATCCAAGCATACCGCTCTTGAACAAGCCTACGAAGATGAAGAACTTCGAGAACATTCCCGCAAACGGAGGAATACCACCAAGCGAGAACAAAGCCAACATCATAATAACTGCAAGCTTAGGATTTGTACCATACAATCCGTTGTAGTCCGAAATGTTCAACTTGCCTGACTTTCTCTCGATGATAGAGATTACACCGAAAGCGGCAAGGTTTGTGAACATATATACAAGGATGTAGAATACAGTAGTGGAAATACCAATCTCGTTGCCTGCGACTACACCCAGCATGATGTAACCAGCCTGCGAAACAGAAGAGTAAGCGAAGAAACGCTTGATGTTCTCCTGACGCATAGCGAACAAGTTACCTACAACAATAGTCAGAACAATGATGATCCAAAGGACGTTCTGCCACAACTCTGAATTTGTTGGGAATGCCTTGAAAAGGATTGACATACAGGCAAACACTGCAGCACCCTTAGAGATAACTGAAAGATAGGCAGTGATTGGTGTAGGTGCTCCCTGATAAGTGTCTGCTGTCCAGAAGTGGAACGGAACAAGAGAAATCTTGAAGCCAAGACCAGCGATGAAGCAGACGAAAGCCCAAACCATTAGAGGTGTTGTCGATGCGAACTTATAGGCAACCTCGTCAAAGTATAGAGATCCGCAAGTACCGTAGATCAGAGAGATACCGAACAACATTACACCCGAAGAGAATGCAGCTGTCAAAATGTACTTTACTGCAGCCTCTGAGCTCTCCTTGCTCTTCTTGTCGAATGCAACAAGTGCAGCCATAGGAATTGAAGCAAGCTCAAGACCGATGTAGAAGAACAAGAAATCTCCGGCAGAGATCATGAAGTTCATACCCAACAAAGTCGAAAGAGTAAGGAAGTAGAACTCGCCTACATACTCCTTGTTCTCCTTCTCGTTCCAAGCATAGCTCATCAAAAGCACAATGCAAGTACCGATATTAAGGATATTCTTGATCAACACGTGCGAAGCGCTTGACTGATACATGTCAGCAAAAGCGTTGCCGGCTGACTCTCCGTAGCAAGTGAAGCCTAGTACAGTATGTACGGCAAACAATGCTATGGCACATACCTGGAAGCCCGATTTCTTCTTTCCCATCACCAAATCCGCAAGAAGCAGGATAATGAGAAGAGAGACTAATGAAATCTCATGGCTCATCGATAAAAACTGATTATATTCCATATTCAATTTCTTTTAATCGGGTTAGTTAAACAATTCATTAACGAACTTCAAGCTTCCGGCAATCATGTCAGAAATCCAACCTGGACAAAGTCCGATAGCGGCAATGGAAACGATCAAACCGATTGTAGCAACCTTCTCGAACCATATTGCATCACGAAGCTTGTTGTGATGAACCTCTCCGTTGTGCTCTGAAACGTAGAAATATGTATCCTGAATCTTGTCAACCTTGTATAGAGGTCCGAACAAGATCTTGCCTACGACACGAAGGATATATACAGCAGTGATTACGATTGAAGTACATCCTGCGATTACAAAGAATCTGTGGAATGTATCCTCATGCTGGAATGAACCTACAAAAATCTTCATCTCTGCAACGAATCCAGAAAGACCTGGAAGACCAAGAGAAGCAAAACCTGCGATTACGTAGCAAACACATAGGTAAGGCATAACTTGCATCAAACCTCCAAGCTCGCGAATGTCTCGAGTATGTGTCTGTCCATAGATCATACCAATTAGGGCGAAGAACAATGCAGTCATAAGTCCGTGAGAAAGCATCTGAAGGACAGCTCCTGTCATTGCATCCTGGTTCATCATAAGTAGAGCGAACAACACAAGACCACAGTGGCTAACTGAAGAGTATGCGTTGATGTACTTCAAGTCATTCTGTACGCAAGCCGAGAATGCACCATAAACTACACTGATACCAGTTAGAATGATGAAGATCCAAGCCTGCTCCTTGCATGCGTCTGGCATAAGGGTCATTGCAACGCGGAAACATCCGTAACCTCCAAGCTTCATCAAAACTCCTGCGTGAAGCATTGACACAGCAGTAGGGGCACTTGCGTGACCATCAGGTGACCATGTATGGAATGGGAACATCGCACCTAGAACTCCAAATCCAACGAAAGTTAGAGGGAAGAACAATCTCTGCATTTCGATCGGCATAGAATGATTCTCTGCGATCTTGACAATATTGAATGTTAAGTCCTGTCCTTCTGGAGCAGAATAGAAATAGATTCCGAAGATACCAAGCATCAAGAAAGCTGAACCACCCATAAGCATAAGTGTAAGCTTCATTGCAGCATACTCCTTGTTACCGCTACCCCAAAGACCGATTAGAAGGTACATAGGGATTAGGGCTACCTCGTAGAACAAGAACATTGTGAACAAGTCTATCGAGATGAAGAATCCGAACACTCCGATGCTAAGCATCAAGAACCACAAGAAATACTCCTTAGTCTTCTCCTCGATGCTCCACGATGCGAAGACACCTGTGATAACAACGATAGCGGAAAGAAGTATCATAGCAACTGAAACTCCGTCAACACCAACTGAGTAGTGGATGTTCAAAGCTCCAGAGTACCACTCCCAAGAATCTGTAAGAAGAAACTGATCTGGATTTGCAGGATCATACTCACCTAGAAAATCAACAGTCAAGTAGCCAGCCAAAGCGAGGATTACAGCAGCACCTCCAGCCATTGTATAACGTATAGCTTTCTTATTCTCAGAAGGTAGCAAGAATAGGATCACCATCATTGCCAACGGAACGGCTACAAATAATGATAAAAATAAAAGATTACTCATTTCAATTCTCTATTAGCTAATTACAAACTGCAAAACACAAAGAATGCGATAATTATTACACCCAAGATGTAACCTAGAGCATACTTCTGTAGGTTTCCGCTCTGTACATCCCTTATTCCACCTGCAGACTCTCTTGCTGTCCATCCTAGCAAGTCCATGAAACCGTCGATGATATGGCGGTCGAACCATGCTATAGCCTTGCAAATACCACCGAAGATGATCTTGCGAGTGATGAACAAGTAGATCTCGTCGATATAGAATCTGTGGCTAGCAGAGATATACAAGCACTTAACCTTGCTTGCGATAGTGTCTGGCTTATCGTTCTTCTTGTAGTACAACCAAGTAGCTAGACATATACCGATTACTGCAACCAAAACGCTGGCTCCTGCAATAACCCAGTTCATTTCAAGCTCTAGACTTCTTCTGTCGGCAGTAATCTTGTCTGGGAAGAATGGGAAGAACTTCTCGATCCACAAGAAGCAAGTGAAAACAGAAAGGACAATCAAAGGAATTGTCATATTCTTTGGAGCCTCATGAGGAGCGTGGTGCTTGTAAGCCTCGTTCTCATTCCACCAGAAGATACGGAAGTAAAGTCTGAACATGTAGAATGCTGTAAGTCCAGCAACGAATGCCTGACAAACATATAGAACTGTATCCTTTTCAGACGCTGCAACAAGTATCTCATCCTTAGAGAAGAATCCTGAGAATGGAGGAATACCTGCGATAGCCAAACATGAAACCAAGAAAGTGATGTGAGTGATTGTCATGTGCTTCTTTGCAAGGTTACCCATAGCTGACATCTCGTTAGAGTGAACAGCGTGGATAATACAACCAGCACCCATGAACAAGCAGGCCTTGAACATCGCGTGAGTGAACAAGTGCCACATTGAAGCTGTGTAACCAAGACAAGCCTCGTGATCACTTGTGTACTTTGAAACTCCAAGTGCAACGAACATGTAGGCAATCTGCGAAATTGTAGAGAACGCAAGCACACGCTTGATATCTGTCTGGACACACGCGATAACAGCCGCGAACAAAGAAGTGAACGCACCGATGTAACCGATAAGTGTCAAAACATCTGCTGCCTCAAAGAAGTAAACAGGGAACATTCTTGCTACCAAGAACACACCTGCAACAACCATTGTAGCGGCATGGATCAAAGCTGACGCTGGAGTTGGTCCCTCCATAGCATCTGGCAACCAGATATGGAATGGGAACATTGCAGACTTACCTGCACCACCCAAGAAGATTAGGAACATTGCAGTAGAGATAGCAGGAAGGAATCCGAAGAACTCCTCGCCACACATTGTCTCGTGTACAAGAGTTGCATGATCACCGCTTACTGCTGTCAAATCCTGGAACTGGAATGTCTTAGTGTAGAATGAAAGGATAAGAATACCGATCAAGAAGAACATATCGGCGAAACGAGTCACGATAAACGCCTTCTTTGCAGCAGCCACAGCACTAGGCTTAGTGAAGTAGAAGCTGATTAGCAAGAATGAAGAAACTCCCACAAGCTCCCAGAAGATGTACATCTGGAAAATGTTTGTTGCGATTACCAATCCCATCATTGCAAAAGTAAACAATGAAAGAACTGCGTAGTAACGCTGGAAGCCTTCCTCTCCGTGCATGTATCCCATACTGTAGATATGTACCATCAAAGAGACTGTACTGATAACTACAAGCATCATGGCAGAAATAGGATCAAGCAGGAATCCTATCTTAATAGTCAAGCCTTTGAAAGTCTCGCTCATCTTCAACCAATCAAGGCTGAACAAGATCTCTTGTGAATACTCCTCACCTACACGACCGAAGCCCCAGAAGTAAGAAATAGCGATGAAGTAAGACACTACAGCTACAATCGAAAGACCGCATGTACCGAGAATACCCGCTACATTTGGCTTCATCTTATTGCCAAGAAGTCCAAGTACAAAGAACATCAAGAATGGCAATGCCAATACTATTGGCGCTAATAATTTTACTGTTTCCATATTCTCTTAGTTCTTTAAGCTTTCAACACTTTCAACTGATATATTCTTCAACTTGCGATATACGTTGATGATGATGGAAATTGCAACGGCACTCTCTGCAGCCGCAACAACAATCACGAACAACGAATATATCATACCCTCTAGCTCGTTAGGATAAAGGAAACGATTGAAGACTACGAAATTGATATTGACCGCATTCAAAATCAACTCTACCGACATCAAGATACCGATAAGGTTCTTACGGGCAATAAATCCGAATACTCCGATAAAGAAAAGGAGTGTGCTCACAACCAAGTAAGCTTCAACTGGTAAATTCATATCTATTTCTCCTCCTTTGATTTAGTTGCCACTACTACTGCACCGATGATACATGCTAGAAGAAGCACTGAAGATGCCTCGAAGATTAGCAAGTACTGGCGCTTACCAGAACCCAACAGAGTATCACCTATGAGATGCATATCAACATCAGGAGCTGCGGGACCCACTACGGCAGGAACAATTCCCTCGTTGAATATGATAATAAGAGTCACAGCGACACCCAAAACTGAAGCCAACGCTGCAATACCCTTCTTTGAACAAGGAACCTTCTCTGTCTCGTGACCAAGATTCTTGATTAGGAAAATTGCAAAGATCAGCAACACTACAACAGCTCCTGCATAAACTGAAAGCTGAACTGCTGCAAGGAATTCATAGTTCATAAGCAGGTAAAGTCCTGCGATACCGAACAATGTAAAGAACAAGTAAGTGGCAGCACGAAGAATCTTTGTGCTAAGCACTGACATTAGTCCACAAACAAGGACTATAGCCGAAAGTACGGCAAACATAATATTTTGACCTGTCAAAAAATCCATATCGCGTACTTAATTATTGTTGAACATCATTATTGTCGTCGTTCTTCTTAGGAGCTGGTGCTGGAGCAGCCTTCTTCTCGATTGCCTTGCTATCACCCTTTAGTTCCTTAAGGAGTTTTGACTTGTCATAAACCGCATGCTCGAAGAAGTTTGTCCACTTGATAGCCTTTGGAGCACAAGAAGATGTACAAAGTCCGCAGAATGTACAGCTGCTCAAATCCCAATTATACTTCTCAAGAACTTTCTTCTTCTTACCGTCTTCTGTCTCTACCATCTTAGAGACTACCTGTAAGCTCTGATTAGGGCAATTCATCTGGCAAAGTCCGCAAGCAATACACTTATGCTCGTTATTCTCGTTTATATCGAAAATAAGTTCACCACGGAAACGCTCGAACTGTCTTGCTGTCTCTCTATCCTCAGGATAACACTCTGTTACGTTCTTACGTATAGCGTTACGCATTGTGATGCGCATACCCTGGAACAGATTCCAAATACCAGAGAACAGGTTTTTAAAGTAAGTTTTCATTTTTCTAAAACTTGGATTAAAAACACATTAATTAGCTAGTGCTGTATAGCCGCATGCTACACAAACAGCCATAATAAGCAAGTTAACAAGGCTGATTGGCATTAGGATCTTCCACTCAAGGTGTAGCAACTGGTCGATTCTCAAACGAGGGAAAGACCAACGTACCCACAAGCTCAATAGGATAAGCATGAACACCTTTCCAAAGAACCAAACGTATGAAGGAATGTAGTCCATCATCTCGTTGAATCCATCCAATGAAGGGATGTGGAACGGCTGCCAACCACCAAGGAACACCATAGTAGCGATACCTGCGATGATCAACATGTTCAAATACTCTGCCAAATAGAAGAATCCGAATGTGATACCGGAATACTCAGTATGGTATCCTGCACATAGCTCACTCTCTGCCTCTGGCAAGTCAAAAGGTCCACGGTTAGTCTCTGCGTGACCTGCAATCAAATAGATTACAAATGCGATCAAAGCAGGGATGTGACCCTGGAACAAATACCAGCAGTCCTTCTGACCCTCGATCAAGTCTGTCAAGTTCAAGCTGCCTCCAAGAATAACCATAGAAAGGATTGAAATTCCTGCAGAAAGCTCGTAGCTGATAAGCTGAGCACCAGAACGCATAGCACCGATCAAAGTGTACTTGTTGTTGGAAGACCAACCTGCTAGCAATATACCAATAACTCCAAGAGAAGAAATTGCAAGCACGTAGAATACTCCGACATTGAAATCAACTCCGACCAATCCCTTTCCGAACTGAAGCGCTCCGAATGTACCAAGCGAACCGGCAAGAATTAGGAAAGGTGCAGTAAAGAACAAGAACTTGTCGTTATTCTTCAACTTGATGATCTCCTTCAAAAGAATCTTGAACATATCAGCGATTGGCTGGCACAAACCCCAAGGTCCTACTCGGTTAGGTCCGATACGACACTGGAAGTCCGCACAAATCTTACGCTCAAGCAAGATCAGAATCAAAGCTAAAACACAATACAATCCAAGGAAAGCGATTGCGATTAGCACGTATTCGATCAACGACACAGCCCAAGACGCGTCTCCGCAAAGATCTCTCAGACTTTCGTCAATCCACGAAATTAAATTTACTAATTCAAAATCCATTGTCTTTGATTTATTGTGTTGTTATCTATCAATACATGGAATTACGTAATCCAAAGAACCACCGATCATAATCAAATCGGCAACCTTTGTACCCTTACAGATTGGATCAAGACCTGATACAGCAACCATACTAGGAGAACGGAACTTGATACGGTAAGGTGACTTCTCGCCTGTACTCTTTATATATACTCCGAAATCTCCGCGAGCATTCTCCACTCTCTGGTAGTACTCTCCGGCAGGAACCTTCACGATAGCAGGAACCTTTGCCTTGAAGTCACCCTCAGGAAGCTTGTCGATCAACTGCTCGATGATTCGAAGCGACTGCTCGATCTCCTCAAGACGAATCATGTATCGGTCGATAGTGTCGCCGCCTTTGTGAAGAACCTCCTCGAAGCTAACCTCTCCGTAAGCAGCGTAAGGAGCAACCTTACGAACATCGCAATGCCATCCGGAAGCACGACCGTTAGGACCGCTCATACCCAAAGCGACAGCCTGATCCTTCGACAAGAATCCGCAGTTAGTCATTCGGTCTCGTGCGATAGGGTTACCAGTGAACAAAGTATGGTACTCCTTGATCATCTCGCGCAAGTAAGGGATGAACTCCTTGATGCGGTTTACAGTGTTAGGATGCAAATCCTGTGCAACACCACCGATAACATAGTAGTTCACCATCAAACGACCACCGCAAGTCTCCTGGAATATATCCATGATCTTCTCGCGATCGCGGAAACCATATATAAATGATGTGATGGAACCCATATCGTTACACATACAAGCCCAACCAAGAAGGTGGCTTGCGATACGGTTCAACTCATCAAAAATTGTACGAATATAAACTGCTCTCTTTGGAACCTCGATATTCATAGCCTTCTCTACGCACATACATAGAGCGTGACGGTTGATACTACCGCAAAGATAGTCAAGACGCTCAGTCAAGAACAGCATCTGTGGATAAGTCATGCTCTCCATCATCTTCTCGATACCACGATGGATATAGCCGAAGTGAGGGTCGATCTTCTTAACGTTCTCTCCGTCAAGGGAAATACGTAGGTGAAGAACTCCGTGTGTAGATGGGTGCTGAGGACCGAAGTTAACGATGTACTCGTCATTATCGAACAAGTTAACGTTCTTCTCCTCAATTTCACCATAACGGTTAAGAGTGATGGAAGGAACATTCTCCATCGAAACTACATCATGAACGGATGTAGAGAACTTCTCGTTTGGTGTATTGTCATAATCCTTGCGGAAAGGATAGCCAACCCAATCTGGACGAAGGAACAAACGACGCATGTCCGGATTGTTAAGGAATCTGATTCCAAAGAAATCGTATGCCTCACGCTCGTATAGGCTTGCGCTCTCCCATAGGTCGCACACTGTCTCTACGATAGGGTTCTGCATATCTTCAGTCTTAGTCTTTAGGACTAACAACTTCTCCATATCAGAAGACTTTGACAAGTGGTAAACAACCTCTATGTTCTCCTGATTATCAACAGCAGTAAGGTTGATAAGATAATCCCAACCGTCAGCCTTTAGCTTCTCAGCAACCTTACGAAAGTCATCCTTTGCAACAGTCACTGTGAAATCCATAGCCTCCACCTTTTCAGCAGTCGAAGAAAGCGACTGAATAAGTTTTAAAGTCTTTTCCATTACTTGCTCTCTCCTTCCTTGTTATTGTTATCATACTCCTCAAGGACAGCATCACGCTCGCCCTTGCGAGGAAGCTTGAAGAAATTCTCAACCTTCATCTTACGCTGTAGCTGCATCATTCCGTAAAGCATAGCCTCTGGACGAGGAGGGCAACCCGGAACATATACATCCACCGGCAATATCTGGTCAACACCGTTCACTACGTGGTAAGAACTCTTGAATGGACCACCTGAAATCGCACAACCACCTACTGCGATAACGTACTTAGGCTCGGACATCTGATCGTAAAGACGCTTAAGAACCGGAGCCATCTTGTAAGTGATAGTACCGGAAACGAAAACTACGTCAGCCTGACGAGGAGAGTTACGTGTAACCTCCCAACCAAAACGTGCGAAATCGTGGCGAGCAGCAGCCACGGCCATAAATTCAATACCGCAACAGCTTGTAGCAAATGTCAAAGGCCATACAGAATTTGAGCGACCCCAGTTAATAAAGTCATTCAACGCTCCTACGGCAACGTTAACTCCACCCTTTTGAAGTTCATCTATATACTTCTGGAGTGTCTCATTGTCGCGGAAGTCCTCAGTCTTCATCGACTTGATTTCGATATCCTTTACTTCCATTCCAATGCTCCTTTCCTCCAAGCATAAGCCAAACCTAAGACAAGAACTACAAGGAAGAATCCAACAGCTATCAAGCCGTCAACTCCAAGGCTCTTCATAATGACTGCCCATGGAAACAAAAGTACAGTTTCCACGTCGAACATCAAGAAAAGGATTGCAAATAGGTAGTAGCCTACATTAAACTGCATCCATGAAGTTCCTCGGGTTGGGATTCCACACTCATAAGTCTCTCCCTTCTGCGCATTCTTACTACTTGGAGCTGCCCACCAAGCAATAAGCATTGCTGCCGAAACCATAACAATAGCAGTGATTAGCACTACTACAAAGATTTCACTTGAACCCATGATTAAAAATTATTATTATTATTTTTTTCTTTTCTTTTCAAAACTATAATGCGACCGAAAATTAAGAGTTAAATTCAGTTACGAACTAAAACTTAATCTTTGGTCGCATTATCAAAACCCGTCAAAGCCGAAGAACCAGAAGCCGAGGACTGACATACAGCACGAGAGCCGCAACAAATCACGACTTTCGAGCAGGAAACCATCACTCGCGAAATATTTTGCTTCTTTTTCTGCATTGCTTTATCTTAATTTTTTCTGACTATCACTTTTTTCTTTTAATTCAAAATTTAGCCATAAAATAGCTTTTTGCATTCCATATTGAACTTTTCTTTACAAATAGTAAGAAAAAATAGTTCAAAATGAACTTTTATGACCAATTCCCAATTATGCGAATTAAGTTAATTTGAGCAAATTTAGTCATATTTTCCTTTTATACAAACAAAAAA
>JAZUHH010000050.1:0-10589 GCA_045641625.1 Paludibacteraceae bacterium | reverse complement strand
TCCTGTAAAGGCGGCCGTTAGAGTTGTATATCAGATATTTTCCGTCGGGAGACCAGTTCGGAGCTTCCAACAGGAAAGGGAACTCCCTTACGATTCTGTGGGAACCCGATGCAACGTCATAGATTTCAATCTTGCTTATTGTTCTTTCCATATAGTTTTTAGTTTTGTTTTCGTGATTCAAAGTTACGGATAATTCTCCAGATACGCAAGTTTTTGAGCGTATATTTTGGCGTAATGCTTTATTTTTTGATCTTGTTTTTCCCTTTGCTGTAGTGCGGAAAATCATACCAGAAATCAGAACAGCTCTTTCCTTGCGGAAACTGAGGATATGCCCTAAAAAAGCAAGGGATTAGCCTTTCTCTCGATACATTTACGCCATTGCAGCTCCTCCTGTTCAGTCTGCGGTCATGAAGTCATACGACTTCTTCAGGTCAGTCCTGATGTCTGCATATGAGTCCTGGTCGATGAGCATGGGAATGCCGAGTTTGGATGCTATGTCCATTGCGCTTTTCGAGTCTATGCTTCCGCTTCCAATTGCAACGTCCGACTTGGATATTCCCGGTTTCTCAAAGTCCTTGAAGTGCAGAGATTCCACCATATCCATGTTGCGGTTCAAGAATGAGATCGGATCTTCGCCTCCTGCCGCGCACCAGCCCAAGTCAAGCTGCATTCCCACCTTGCCTCCGCATAGCTTCACCAAGTGTTCTAGTGCTGTCTTTCCGTTGATTTTTACGGCTGTGTCTGGCTGGTTGTTGTGGATCAGCATGCGAGCGTTTGAAGCCCCGATTCTCGATGCCAGGGAGCAAAGGGTATCGGCTCTGTCAGCCAGCACTGCCTCTTCCAGCTGATTAGGCATGCCCACCACAAAATGTGTGATTCCGTATTCTTTGGCGAGAGATATGATTTCGTCTGCGCAGTTCTCCAGATTTTCAGTTACTACGTGTATAGACTTTACTCCAAGTCCAAGGTCTTTCAATAGCTTGTGCATGTTCACGAACTTCTCCATAGTCCAGAACGAAGGGTTGTCGTGAGTCAGACCACCAAGCAGTATGCATGGCTCGATGTAGTCTATGCCTACGGAACTTACAGCGGCCATCAGCTCCTCATCGCCCATAGCCTGCTTTGAACAAGGTCCGTACAGATTCAGTCCAATTCTTTTCATATTCAGTTTCTAGTTGTTAATTACTAGGCAAAGGTACTACATTATTGAAAATGCAGTACCTCTTTGCTGACAAAAAATGAAGAAAACAGTCCGTATAGGCTACGAAACGATGTTCACCTGACTGCTTGAGTTGTTGCCCTCCTGGATAACCTGGATCTGTACAGGTATGCGCTCCTTCAGCTCATCTACGTGGCTGATGATGCCGACATGTCGTCCAGACTTGGAATGGAGCGTGCGCAGAGTGTTTATCGCGTTGTGTAGAGGTTCTCCGCTTAGTGTTCCGAATCCCTCGTCAATGAACAGGGTATCCACTGAAAGTCTGTTTCCTATGTCGCTCAAAGCCAATGCAAGTGCCAGAGATACCAGGAATCCCTCGCCTCCGGATAATGTGCTTGCGGCTCTGGTCTCGTTGCTCTGGTACGCATCAGTAAGCAGGATTACGAAAGTTCCGGGATTGACCTTAAGCGTGTATCTGTCGGTCAATGTGCGCATGTAGCTGTTAGCCGCGTGGATAAGGTTGGAAAGCACATAGCTCTGCGCTATCTTGCGGAATTTGTTGCCCGTAGCGTCACCGAACAGAGTGTTCAGATAGTTCCATTTCTCGTACACCTTCTTCTTGTTGTCTCGGTCTGCTATCATGCTGCCCAACTTCTTCACGTTGTCGTCGTTCTGTGCGAGAAGCTGGTTTATTGCGCCTATCTGCTCGCTCAGAACTTTGGACTGGTTGTCAATCTGCAAGAGTGTGTCCTTCAGAGATTCTGCGCTGTCTCCTTCGCTGAACACAGGCTTTAGTGCGTCATGTTCGGCTATGTCATTCCTTGACTGCTCCAATATGGCTGACATGGATATCTTCTGCTCGTTCAGTTTATTGATTTCCGAGTTCTTGGCAGAGATTTCAGTCTGCTTGTGGCTGTCAAGCTGAGCCAATGTTTCAGTGTTCATGCCGCTGTTCTTGGCGTAGTATGCGTCCAATCTTGACTCCATGTCCTTTGCCATAGAAGTAGCCTCGCTCTGCTTGTCCATAGCCGTTTTTATGGCGTTTCCAAGGTTGTATGACCTGTTCAGCAGATCCTTTACTTCCACTGCTTCTCCGGGCTGTATGTCGCTCCATTCAGGCTTTAGGGCAGACACTTCGCCCATAGCTTTGGCAATGTTGTCCATGTTGGCCTTCTTCTCTTTAAGGGCGTTCTTCATGGACTCCAGAGACTTTTCGTTGTCTGCGTACATCTTTGCCGCGGAGTTTAGTTCGTTCACGAATGCGTCTATGTCAGCGTTCCAGTCGTTCGACCATGATGAGCCTGCAAGGTGTCTCCTTACTCCATCCTCTGCGTCGGAAACCTCCTTGCGCTTGTTTTCTACAAGGCTGATGTACGTGTTCTTCTTGCCCTCAAAGTCCTTGATTGAGATGTTCATGGACTCCACGTTGTTGCGTGCCTCATCCTTCCTCTTTCTTAGGGCTTCAAGCTCCTTGCGTATGTCGTTGACCTTCTTTTCAAGCTCCTCTGCTTTGGTTATCTTTAGGGATATGGTGCCAAGCAGGTTCTTTGTCTTGCTTTCCAGTGCCTCAAGATTTCCTTCGGTTGTGTCGTCCAGAGTGCTTATTCCGCATTTCCGGCAAGCTAAAAGAGCATCGTGCTCGAAACTTGAAAGGGTAGAGCTGTTTTCCACTTCGTCTTTGGCCTTCTCTAGCATAGAAGTCATTGCAGATATGTCCGCATTCTTCCTGTTTGCCGTGTCCTTCAGCTCTCTGAGCTTCTTGTCAGCCAACTTCCATGCGTTCTCTGCCTGAGCCAATATGTCGCCAAGCACCTCCTCGCTCAGCAGTTCGTGCTCTATTGTCTGGCCGCATACAGGGCAAGTGTCTCCGACCTTTAGTTTTGAGCGCATGTTCTGCGCCCATTCGTTTGCTGTTGCGGACTGCCTGTTCAGTGTCTCGCGTGTAGTCTTCTCGCACTCTTCTGCCGCAGATATTTGATGCTTCAGAGCCTCTGCCTCCTGCTTCATGTCGGCTATTGCCTTCTCCTGCTCGGCTATCTGCATTTTCTTGTTTTCGTGGTCCATGCGAGCCTTTTCCAGGTCCTTCAGCTCGTCCCTGGCGTGCTCTATGTTTGAAAGGGTGGTGTTGCACAGCTCCTTGTCCTTGCGCAGTTGTGGCAGGTTGGATTTGTCCAGAGTCTGCTCCTGGGCTGACAGTTCAGACTCCTTGGCCTTGAAATCAGCCTCTGCCTTGGAGTATAGTTCCTCAGCCTTCTCCTTGTTAGGGATAAGCTCGTTCTGGATCTTGGACTCCACGCTCTTCTGCAGTTCTGCGTTGTCCGCTATGTTCGCCTTTCCGTCCTTTATGGTCTTGAGCAGACCGTTTATTGTCTGCGCGTTTCCGTATATCTCCTTACGGTCCTTTTCCGCCTCCAGAGCTTCGGTAAGCACGACTATGCTGCCCTCAGTCTTCATAGCGTCGTTCTTCAGCCACAGTTCTCCTCCCTTCAGTTCCGAGCAAGTCTGTTTTGCTGCCTTCAGAGCCTCTGTCTGGCACGCTAAGGTACTGTTTGCGCTGTTACAGTCGTTGAGCCATTTTCGGGCCTCTATTGTCTCTGTCCATTGTCTGCACAGAGTCTCCATCTCCTTGAAGTCGATGCTTTCAGTGACTTTCAGTATCTCGCTCATTGCGGACTCTGTGTCAGCCAGCTTGTTTTTCAGGTTCTCTGCACCCTCTATCCATGACAGCTTGCTCTGCGCAGTCTGGGCCTCTGCCTTCAGGGACTGCTGGTCTGCCTGTAGCTTGGCTATTTCGTCCTGCTTGTCGGCTATCTCCTGGTCAGTCATCACTGTTGTGTTCGTCACCAGATTATCGGCCTCAATGTATTCTGCCTTCTTCGAGTTTGTCTGCTCGTATATCTTGGCACCTATCTTGGCGTATATGTCCAGACCTGTTATCTTCTCCAGAATTGCGGCCTTGTCGTTGTCTCCGCTGTTCAGGAACTTTGTGAATTCTCCCTGTGCGAGCATTGTCGTTCTGCAGAACTGGCTGAAGTCCAGACCTGCTGCCTCGTTCCTTATTATGTCCCTGATCTCGTCTTTGGTCTTTATTACCAGGTTTTTGTCAAGGTTGGTCAATGTCCACTCGGTCTTCTGGATTGCTCCTGTCACCTTCTTGTGGGCTCTCTTGACATACCATTTCGCCTCATAGTTCACACCGTTGTTTCCCTCGAAGGTCAGGCTTGAGAATGACTCGGCTGTGTTTCTTCGCATTATCTGGCGCTCGTCGTCCAGCTTTAGGCTTGTCTTCTCGTCGCCTTCGTGTCCGTCCATCTCCGTGTTCTCGAATCTTGGAGTCTTGGAGTACAGAGCCAGGCATATAGCGTCAAGGATTGTTGACTTTCCGGCACCGGTCTTTCCGGAGATCAGGAACACGTCGCTGTTTGACAGCGGGTTGTTGTCAAAGTCTATCTCTGCCTTCTCTATCGAGGCAAGATTGCAGATTGTAAGCTTCTTCAGTTTCATAATTTGTCGCAGATTTATAGTTAAATGTTATCCTCAGCCCTTACCATTCTCACCACCTCGCTGAACAGGTCCTTCATCTCGCTGTCCAGTGATGTGTCCTTGTCCTTGGCGTGCTGTATTGCAATTTCTATGGGGTTTATCTCCTTGAACTCCTGAATTGTCAGCACCTTGCTTTCCGTTGATGCTGCCTCCCTTCTTTTGGCGTTTATGCTGCAGAAATGGCACTTCTTGTTCTCAGCTATGCGGATGGCGTCGTTGTTGGCTTCTGCAGGCAGGAAGTCCTCAATCTCTACATTCAGGCGTATGTATGCCGGCTTGTCGTCGGGGAACTCTGACAGCAGTTTCTTGGCCTCCTCCCACGTAGCCATTCCTTTTGACGGCAGATTCACCAGAGGCAGAGGGTTCTCCACCTTCAGCTCCGTCACCTTCGGAGTCTCTCCGTGCCTATCTATCTCCACCAGGCTCGCCGAGTGGTCGTAGTCCTCGTCAAAGCTCACTGCTATCGGAGAACCGCAGTACCTCACGTTGTGCTTTCCCGTATGCACGAACTGTGCGTGGTGTATGTGTCCCAGGGCAAGGTAGTCGTATCCTTCGCCCATCTGGTCCACGTTCAGAGCCTCTATTCCGCCTATCACGTTGTCGGCGTTCGTGTCGTGGCCCGTAAAGTCGCATCCCGTTACGGTTGTGTGCGCGCTCATTATCACGGGCAGTCCGTTCGTGTTCCTCTCCTCCACAGCGTCAAGAGCCGACTGGAAGAATCCGTCCGGTATGTTCCTCTCGTAGCAGTAGGGTATTGCTATGACGAAGCACTTGCCCGGCACCTCTATGATGTGGCTTTCCATGTCGTCCCTGTCGAGCGATCCTATAGTATGCACGTTCATCTCCTTCCACGGGTTGCGGTATATGTCGTGCTTGGACGCGCTGTCGTGGTTTCCCGCAGTCACCACTATCGTCATCTCGGGGTTAGCCTTGTGCAGGGACACAAGTGCGTCCGTAAACATCTTCTGTACGGCTGCCGACGGCTGTCCTGTGTGGTATATGTCTCCGCTTATCAGGAACAGGTCTGGCTTGTGTGTGTTCACGAAGTCCTCCATCTGCCCGATCATGTAGTCCTGCTCGAGCGTTCGGTCGAAGTTGTAGATTGTGTGGCCCAGGTGCCAGTCACTGGTGTGTAGAAGTTTCATCTCTTTCAGTTTGGTACGGTTCTCTTGTATTTACCGCAGTCCAACAGAACCGTTTTGGACCGCAGTTTCTCATATCGGATGCAAAATTAACGCGTAAGTCGGAAAATATTGCGCATTTTCAAAGTTTTTCATGAAAATCTGCATTTTTTTTGACTTGCGTTCCTTGACTGCCCGATATGTGTCTCTGAACCTGTTTTCTGCGGTGTTGTTTCAGTTTTTGTACCTTTTGTTGCTCTTTTTTCGATATATTGGCTACTTTTGCACAATAAACTCTAAAACTATATTATTGTGAGGCATTTGTTTCTTATAGTCCTCGGAACTGCGGCTGTTGCCACCTGTTCCCTGGCTGACGCCTATAAGGCTTACAAGCGTCCTGCGCACGGATACGAGACTTTCATCGTACATCCCACGCACGAGGCTTCCGTCATGGTCCCCTATGTCGAGACTAACGACTCCACAACCCATACCAACACCGGATCCATTGTCTTGGGCAGGATATACCGCAACAACCAGGAGGTCACAGAGGTCACC
The DNA here is from genome assembly GCA_045641625.1 of Paludibacteraceae bacterium. Lineage (GTDB taxonomy): Bacteria > Bacteroidota > Bacteroidia > Bacteroidales > Paludibacteraceae > UBA1723. The sequence continues at coordinate 4,211 of JAZUHH010000050.1, read as the reverse complement.
GTGCCCGACTATGTCAAGAGCATAGAGGAGTCCGCTTTCGAGAACTGCACGAACCTTGTCTCTGTGCATCTGCCGGGAAACCTCACTGCCATAGAGCCATATACGTTCAAGGACTGCCGGAGCCTCTCGGACATCACCATACCCGTATCCACAAAGCAGATAGGCCAGTATGCCTTTGCCGGATGCTCAAGCCTTGACACTGTCCGCATTCCCGCCAAGGTGCGTTCCATAGGGCGCAATGCTCTGCCTGACTGCCATGTCGAGGTGCATCCCGACAACCGCCACTTCTCGTTCGCTGACGGAGTGCTCTACAACAGGGACGGAACCTCTCTTGTCGCATTCCTTCAGAGCAGGACCGAGGAGTTTGTTGTTCCCGATAATGTGCGCAGTATCGGAGACTGGGCTTTCAGCGACCACCCGAACCTTGAGTATGTACAGATCCCAGCATCTGTCAAGTATATCGGCAAGGGTGCATTCTTCGGTTGCAGTAACCTTAATGTCATGATCGATGGCTCGCCCGACAAGATGAACTTCGACAAGGCGGCTTTCATGGGTTGCAGGTCGGTGTCTTTCCTTGCTCAGCCCACAAATTTCGTCAAATAGGGGCGTCAAGCTCTAAATCATGCTCTCCTTCACCCTGCGTTCTGCGGATGGAGGAGAGCCTTTTATATATTATTAAGGTAGGTGTCCCGTTTGTGCCTACAGCCCGATTCCCTGGTCAGGCTGTAGTTCCCGTTTACGAATGCAAAATTACTGCTCAAGTCGGCAAGTTTTGCGCATTTCCTGATTTTTTTTATCGGCAAGTTGTGTCTTGCAAAGCTTTGGATAACAGCATTTTGCATGAGTTTCCGCCCAAAAATATGTTGCAGAGGCATGTTCTCTTGCGCAGATGTGCGTTTTTTGCCTATTTCTTGTACTACTGTATGATTTATTACTTACATTTGCCCTTGACAAACTTTAAAGCTAATATCAAATGAAACATTTATTACTTTTTGTCGGAGCCTTGTCAATCTGTGCCGGCTCCTTCGCTGTTTGCCCCAAGCATGGTAGTAGTTGCGGTTATGCAAACGGAGGTCATTTGAACGGATACAGACCTGCACCTCCGGGGCAGTCAAATACGACCAGCAATGCTACTCCTATAGATCAAAATACAGGTATGAATAACCGCGTTTACGTCTATAAAAGGAATGACATACCTCAGGGCGCGAAGGAAGTTAAAATCCAATTAGGGTATTCTTCCATAGAGAAAGGTGCGTTCAAGGACCTTCAGGATGTCGAGACTGTCGTTATTCCTTATGGAGTCGGATCTATCAGAAAGGAAACCTTCAAGAACTGCACTAACTTGAAGACTGTCGTTATTCCCGCTTCTGTTGTAAATATCGAGGCAGAGGCTTTTGCCGGATGTCCAAACCTCAAGAGCGTTTTTATCGGTCCTAATGTCTCGCACATAGACCCAACGGCATTCATGAGCGGCTGTCAGCTCGAGATTGATTCGCAGAATGAATACTATTCCGTGAATAATGGTGCGCTGTTGGATCTTGGAAACAGGGAGCTTGTCAAGTTCATCTCTAATGATGTTACCGACTACACAGTCCCGGGAAATATCCGCAGTATCAAGGCGGAGGCCTTCAAGGATGCGAAGAACCTCAAGTCTGTCCATATCCCTTCGACTGTCAGGAGCATAGGCAAAGACGCCTTCGCCGGTTGCAGTGACCTGGTCGTTGTACTGCCTAACAAGAATACCAAGGCGATGGACATCAGTTGCTTCGCAGGATGCAAGTCGGTCTCTTTCGAGTAAAGGCAGGTTTCTGAGCTGAATCTGTCAGAGTATATCTTGCCGTTCCGGACTCTTGTTCTGGAACGGCTTGTTTTGTATATGGGCTGGCTGCTTCATTTCTCTTTCCCTTTATGCCCATGCACCGCTGTTTTTATAAAACATAGACAAATAATACGGTTTTGTCAAAATTTTTTCGGATATTTGCACCGTTTTTCTTAATGTTACTATATGGTAATAGCAGTAGAATTGTTAAATTTTCAAGTTAAAATGAAGAAACCATTCCTTGTTTCGGCTTCTGTTGCCTGCAGTCTCTGCGCATACGCCATTCCTCGTGAGAACACTTACATCAACGTTGAGGAGGTGAATGGGTATGTCCACACTTTTGACGCCGACGAAGTCATTGAGATCCGTTTCGAAGATCCCGACACAATCAAGCCCCAAGGGCCGAAAGTGTCCGTATCCGGAGAAATTGACGGTATAACCTATGTTGACCTCGGTCTGCCAAGCGGTAACCTTTGGGCAACTTACAATGTCGGTGCATCTGAACCTATGGAGTTCGGCAGCTACTTCGCTTGGGGTGAGGTTGAGCCTAAAACCGAGTACAGCTGGGAGAACTACAAGTGGTGCGACAGCATCAAGGAAATGGGTACCAAGTATGTCGTGGACGAGAAGTTCGGAACCGTGGACAACCTCATTGTTCTTCTGCCCGAAGATGACGCCGCCACAGTGAATTGGGGTGACAAGTGGAGAATGCCTACGAAGGAGGATTTCGAGGAGCTCTACTCCAGCTGTACCTGGTACTGGTCCTATGAAGGTCAGAACGGCAGAATGGGCAGGAGCAAGTACAACAACAGAAAGATTTTCTTCCCCTCGGCCGGATACTGGGACGGTACGGAGTGCTATGACTCCGAATGGGAGATTTACGGCCGCTACTGGTCCGCTTCCATCGACCCGAGCTACAAGTATTCCAGAACTGCCACTACTTTATACTTCCAGGACGACAGCGTGGTGGTGTGGGATGACTGCTGTGTGGGTGTCAGATATGACGATTCTTTGTATAGGGGCTTCAGTGTCCGTGCTGTCGTTAACAAATAACTTTATTTCATGGCGTATATTATGAGGAAAGAAATACTATTCATATTGTCCTGCTTTGCATCCTGCCTGTCTATGGCTGAAACCAAGCTTATTGTTGTCCAAAAGGATGGCAGTGAGTATCGTCTGAATGTCGATAAGGTAAGCCAGGTTTTCCTGACTCGTGACACTACAGAGGTCGATGTGTCCGGTTGGAAGGGATCCGTGTCCGGTGTCGTCAGCAACTATCCGTATGTGGATCTTGGTCTGCCCAGCGGTACTCTTTGGGCTGTCTATGATGTCGGTTCCAAGTCTCCTTCGCAAAGAGGCAGGCACTATGCCTGGGGCGAGGTGCTTCCCAAGGACAAATACACTCTCGAGACATACAAGTGGGCAGAGTTCGACACCGGTCTCCTTACAAAGTATTGCAGTGACAGCAGGTACGGAACTGTGGACAGCCTCTTTGCACTTCAGCCCGAGGATGATGCCGCCACTTTCAACTGGGGCAGTGACTGGAGAATGCCGACTTCCGCTGAAATAGACGAGCTTATAGCCGGATGCAAGTGGGAGTGTCTGAAGGCAGGTGACTACAGGTGTACAAGCAAGGCTAACGGCAACGTGATCTATCTGTCCGGTACTAACTATATCGGCGAGACTATGCAGGGACACCGCTGGTCCTCGACCTTGGACTCCTTGAACAGCAAGAATGCGTTTCTGCAGTATCAGCATGAGTACGGATGGGATGCCGTCGTAGAGGAGGAGCTCTGGTTCTACTTCAAGAAGGTGGCATGGGAACGCTATGAGGGCCGTTGTGTCAGGGCTGTGGTGAACAGGAATGATGACTAAGCTGCCGTGTGTGTCCCAATTCCTGGGATAGGGCATAGGTTGCAGTCTGCTTCAAATAGGGCGCTTTTACGGCGCCCTTTGTCGTTTCTGCGCCGAGTGTATGGATGAGCCGTAAAACCTCCGTATTCGGGCTGAAATGCGTGTGTTTCCCGGTCTTGTGCGAGCTTTGTGTTAGTGGGTTGCCAGGTAGGTTTTCAGGTTAGTATCTCCCAATGTCCGTTCTTGGTGGATCCTATTCTGCGCATAGTTCCGGACTGCTTGAGTTCTGCCGTCAGTCGCTCGCACTGTCGCTGGCTTATGCCCAGTTCCGCAGCCAGCTCCTTCATGGTTATTGTCGGCCTGCATCGTACAACAGAGACGAGCCTCTCCTTGTTTGTACCGACATTTGTACCGACATTTGTACCGACATTTGTACCGACATTTGTACCGACATTTGTACCGACATTTGTACCGACATTTGTACCGACATGTCGGTATAATCCAAATTATTTCCCCATTCCAATCACACCACAAAGTT
>JAZUHH010000049.1:0-2967 GCA_045641625.1 Paludibacteraceae bacterium | reverse complement strand
CATGAATTCAGGCTTCTCGCTGTAGCAGAACACAAGGTCCTCCATCGGCTTGATTACCGGAGCCTCGCAATTGTTCTCCTCGCAGTCGAATACCGCAGTGGCATTCTTTGTCACTGCAGGGCAGACCTCGCCTGCTACAGTGACCTCGAACTCTGTGTCCTCGGTAAACTCTGCCTTTGCCTTGCTGTCGGCTATGCTGATAGGCTTGCCGTTGGCTGTCGCTGTAATCTGAGACTGCTCGTATGCTGCATCAGAGATGATGGAAAGCTCAACCTCCTTGTTTTCGCAGTCGGTAGCAACATCTAGCGAGAATGTTGCAGGAGATTCAACCTCGACAGTCTTTTCAAGAGTTGTCTTTGTTCCACCTGCATTCTCTATGGCCACCTCGAACTTTGTTGTCTCGGTAATGGTTGCCGTGTACTTTCCGTCAGTCAATGCTATAGGTTTGCCGTTTGCTGTAGCTGTAACCTTTGTTGCGTCGTATTCTCCGCTTGCAACAAGGGTCAACTCTACGTCACCACCCTCGCATATTGCTTCCTTGTCCAATTCAAGTGAGAATTCACTTTCTGTGCAGTCATATTCAGCTGTAGCAGTCTTTGTAACCGCTGCACAGACCTCGCCTGCTACAGTGACCTCGAACTCTGTGTCCTCGGTAAACTCGACTGTAGCCTTGTTGTCGGCAAAGCTGATTTGCTTGCCGTTGGCAGTTGCTGTAATCTGCGACTGCTCGTATGTTGCATCAGAGATTAGGGAAAGTTCAACCTCCTTTGCCTCGCAGTCTGGTGTTGCCTCAAGCGAGAAGTCTGGCATCTTCTCAACCTCGACTGTCTTGTCAAGTGTTGTTTCGGTTCCGTCCTCGTTGGCAATCACAACCCCGAACTTCGTTGTCTCTGTAAGAGCAGAAGTATATTTTCCGTCAGTCAATGCTATAGGTTTGCCATTGGCTGTAGCTGTAACCTTTGTTGCGTCGTATTCTCCGCTTGCAACAAGAGTCAACTCCACGTCACCACCCTCGCATATTGCTTCCTTGTCCAATTCAAGTGAGAATTCAGGCTTCGCACAGGCTGGATCTATATCTACAGTAACCTCTTTTGATACAGGTTCTTTACAGTACTTTCCTACTGCTGTCACAGTATAGACAGTCTTCTCTGTAGGAGAGACCTCTATAGTTTCTGCATCCTCGTACTCGTTGCCCTTGTCGTCTGTGATAGTGTATGTCTTATAGTTTATGAACTCTTTCGACTTACCATACTTTTTAAGATTCAACACTGCCGATTCTCCCGGACATATCTCTTCATTCTTTGTAGAAATAGAGAATGACGGCTTAGACTCTGTGAAAACCAAAAATTTTATAGGATTTGACCTACAATTTTCTAAAGTTGCATACACTTTTATATATACTGGTTCATCCACAGTTCCAAAAAAATCAGGATCATAATTGGAATCTAAAAAATGTTGACTAAGATTAATTGAACGTTTTGAAAATTTTGTTCCATCCTCAGACTTATATACCTTACCACGTTCCATATCTGAACGTGAAGATTCAAAATGATTATACTTGTCTTCAAAATCAAAACCAGTATACCAATTATAATGATTTATCCAGAAACCATCAGCCTGAACACTTCCGCTTTCCATTTCCAACTCTAAGACATCCTCATTCTTATCGTGTTCTTTGTCATTCCAGCAGTAAATAAAATCATCAACTGGCTTTAAAACAGGAGCTTCTTTAACCTCAGGAACCTCTAGAATATACTCTTCACTTTTGCAATCTCCTTTCGTTGCATACCAACGATAGGTTCCAACCTTATCTGGATAAGGGATTTTAAAGTACCAAGTATAAGATAAGTCACCATCTCTTTTATATTTTAATTTTTGAGGTTCCGACCAATTCGGATTGCAAGTAGCACAAACTTCATCCTGAGTGAACTGGAAATAAAAATCATCCACATCAATAGAGTTTCTCACAACTACACGAATGTTAGTTGTATCACCTCCCCAACAAGTAGAAACACGTTTAACTCCATTTACATCACATACTGGAGCTTTACAGTCTTTCTCAACACAGTCATATTCAACCGATTCAGTCTTTGTTACAGCAGGACAAACTTCTCCAACAACAGACACCTCGAATTCAATGTCTTTTGTGAATTCAACTGTGGCCTTGTTGTCAGCAAAGCTGATAGCCTCGCCGTTGGCAGTTGCTGTAATCTGAGAAGGCTCGTATGCTGCATCAGAGACTAGGGAAAGCTCTACCTGCTTTGCCTCGCAATCAGGTGTTGCCTTGATCGAGAAGTCTGGTTTCTTCTCAACCTCGACAGTCTTTTCAAGTGTTGTCTTTGTTCCGTCAAAGCCGACAATAACAATCTCGAAGATTGTAGTCTCGGTAAGAACGGAAGTATATTTGCCGTCAGTCAATGCTATAGGCTTGCCGTTGGCTGTCGCTGTAATCTTGGAAGCATCGTACTCGTCAGTCGTTTCAAGCGACATTTCAACCTCGTCACCCTCGCAAACGACATCCTTGTCTGTCTTGATTGTGAATCCGATTTCCGCGCAAGACACGTTCACTCCCTTCGTTACTGTTACACATGACTTGCCATCGACTTTTACTTCTAGATTCATCTTGCCGGTAATCTCTGACTTGTACTTGCCGCCGGTGAACGAGACAGGCGCTCCGTTTAGAGTGGCTGAAATCTGAGACGGCTCGAATGTCTGCTCTGAAACAAACGAGAACTCAACCTGCTTGTTTTCACAGTCAGATTCATGCTCCAAAGAGAAATCAGGCGTTGTATCCACCTCGACAGTCTTTGTCAAGCGTTGTCTTTGTGCCGTTAGCATTCTCTATAACAACCTCGAACTTTGTTGTCTCGGTCACAGTTGACTTGTATGTGCCCTCTGTCAAAGCTATAGGCTTGCCGTTGGCTGTGGCTGAAACCTTTGTCGCGTCGTATGGACCGGTTGCGATTA
>JAZUHH010000048.1:0-2855 GCA_045641625.1 Paludibacteraceae bacterium | reverse complement strand
TGCAATATTTCAATCGTTAGCAAGTATCATCTCGCATCACTATTGAAATATCCTTGTATGATTGAACAACATTTTTATGTCTGAAATCAGAGTGAGATGGAACTATGGGTATCGTATATATTAACTAAAAGTTAAGTATCTGTCCAAAACTGGGTTTATACCCTTTTTACGGCCCTGAGAACAGGGTCGTAAAAAATTTTGGTTGTTAAATTTAATGATTTTTCAATATTTTCTTAAAGTCCGATTGTCATCGGAAGCAGGTTTTTATAATCGGTCCTGCCTGTTCCGAGTTCCTTCATCAGCTTTCTGAAATAATCTCTGAACGAGATTCCTACCTGACGGCAGGTCGAGATGAAGGTATTGAAGATTGCTGAGTTCCTCGCTCCCTTGTCGCTACAGAAGAACAGACTGTTCTTGCGTTGTATTGTCATGTTCCTGATTGTACGCTCTGCGACAAGATTATCTATTGTATATTCTCCGTCGTTACGGTAGGCGAACAGACGTGACCAGAATGTGTGCAGGTAGTTGAGAGCTCTTCTCATCAGGTCGCTCAGCATGCCTGGGCTGTTGGCTTCTACGGTAAGGAGTTCAAGCATCTTAAGCTGTATCTCATTTATTATATTAGAGGTGTAGGAGTCGTTTCTCCTCTGCTTGATCTCTTCTGCCGTAAGCTTTCCCTTTCGGTATTCTTCCTCTCGGACATAGAGCGAGCCTATCTTTTCCAGGAAGAACCTTGCTGGTTCTGAGCCCTGTTCATACGCATACCAGAACTTCGCCCTTGCATGGGCCAGGCAGCACAGATGCTCGATGTCTACAAGCTCGTCGTCAAGGTACATATAGGCATTATAGCCGTCGGTCTGTATGCTTTTCAGGTCCTTCGCATCTGAAAGGAAGTCCTTCAGCACGTCCCTGCTTCGGCTGCCTTCCTGTCCATAGAAGAAGATCGCTATGCGGGCTTTGGCATTTACCAGACACCACATATACTTCTTCTTGATGCCTCCGTAATAGGACTTGTAGCGGCACCAGGTCTCGTCGATGTTCAGGTTGGAGCCCTTCTGCAACGCCATCTCCTTAAGAGCAGGCAGGAGCTTCTTGAGCTGGACTGCTCCCTTGTCACACCAGTTCAGGAGGTTCTGTCGGCAGGTGTTCCATTTCATGTCTGACAGGCGTCGGGTCTCCCTGTTGGCCGGCGTGCTCATCTCAAAACGGTTGAAGATAAGATAGCTCAGAAGATTAGCCGTAACGTGAGTACCAGGGATGGTCTCTTTGTACTTTTCTGTGCCATCCTCATTGTCCATAGGGAAGTAGTCTGTATGGAATCTGCCGTCGGGGGTCTTGTACTTGATTATCTCGAAACGATGCTCTACGACCTTGCTGACCACGTCTCTTACCACTTTCATCTTGCGAGTCACTATGACCGATCCCTCTGGCAGCTTTGACTCGTCACTCTTATGCTCGATGTAACCTTCTACGGCTTCCTTGTTGTATTTCCAGGAGTGACGGTCTGGTCGTTGTATCTGCTTTGAGGTCCTCTCTGTCGGCATTTCTGGCTGAGCAGTTTCGCTCCCGCCGTTGCCTAGCGATGTCGGAGTGCCATCGAAGTCATTCTTGTCTTTGTCCAGATCTCTGCCGTTGTCTTTCTTCCTGCCGTTCTGGCGCTTGCTACTGCCATAGTGTTCCTTGTTGACCACATTGAGGCGGGACTGGAGATCTGACTTTTCCTTTTCGAGCTTGCTTATTGTTTCCTGAAGATGTGCTATGGTCGACAATAGGGTTTCCATCTGTCGGCCACTCGATTCCTGCTGCTTCAGGATAAGGTCCAGTCGTCTCTGGATCTCATCCAGCTTAAGGTCCTTTTCTCTCAGAAGATTCCTTAAGAACTCGTTGTCCGCCTTTAGCTCTTGCATGGTGAACTCAGGTTCAGGCTCCGGCCTGTCGGCCAGAGACTGTACTCTTTCGAGGTTTTGTATTCTTTGGAGAAGTTCGTCAAGTTCCATGCTTCTATACAGGTTTGCATAGCAAATTTAAACATTTCCGAGAGCTTCTCCAAATTATTCATTGTCTTTTTTTGCGACCGGTTTTAAATACTTGTAAGCATATACCATTCGCACTACTTGCGGAGTTTCAATGTCTTGATTACCGGGCTTTCAAGTACTGAAAGCAGATCCTGCCAGCTGATGTAATAGCTCTTGTCTTCATCCTCAACCTGCATCTTCATGAACTTGTAGCCGTCGGTATAGTGCTTCTCGTGTACGTAGAATGCATGGTTCTCGAACTGGAACATTCGGACTGTAGTCTTCTGCTTGTTCATGAATATATATACGTCTCCATTGAGTGGATCTCTTAGGAACTTGTGTCTTACTATCTCGGCCAGCTTACGGTAGCCGTATCTCATGTCTGTGCAGCCTGGGATGTAATAAAAGTGTTCCTGTCCTGTGAGTGCTAACATAGGGCCTTCAGGTTTTGTGCGAACTGGAGGAACTCCTGATAGCTCATGCTCTTCCTAGTGAGATGTAGTCCGTTGCCGCAGGTGATAGTTACTGATTCAATCTCTGACTTCGCCTTCTTTCTGGATTCCGTGGTGCTGATTACGATCCTTGGGCTCTCTGGTTCTCCGCCCTCATGTGCTTCCTGTAAGATACCATCGGTTGTGGGCTCTGAAGACTCTTCGTTCGGACTGCCTACTACCTTGACCTCTTTGATTGCCTTATTGATTCCATGATACCACTTACGGAAATCCTCTACATTTACATGGTAGCGTTCGCAATACCAGTCAATCGATTTGTTTTGTTTCTCACCTTCTCCCTTCCAGAGAAAGTAGATCTTCTCATAGATCTTGTCTTTGTCGTTTGCCA
>JAZUHH010000047.1:0-12803 GCA_045641625.1 Paludibacteraceae bacterium | reverse complement strand
GTTCTTGAGGGTGTTATGGAGAAGTTTGCTGCACAGGGTGGTTTCCCAATCGTTCTTCACGGTTCTTCTTCAGTTCCTGAGGAGTACGTTGAGATGTGCAACCAGTTCGGTGGTAAGTTGCCTAACGCAATCGGTATTCCTGAGTCAGAGCTTACTAAGGCTTCTAAGTCAGCTGTATGTAAGATCAACATCGACTCAGACTCTCGTCTTGCTTTCACAGGTGCTGTTCGTAAGCACTTCGCTGAGCATCCAGACCACTTCGATCCACGTCAGTACTGTGGTGACGCTCGTAAGGAGATGGTTAAGATGTACACTCACAAGATCGTTAACGTTCTTGGTTCTAAGGGTAAGGCTGAGTAATAGCATCTAACACTTCCCGAAAGAGAAGTGCGGATACTATTAAAATCATTTAGCATAAATAATGAGGTTGCTTTGCATTTCGATGCAGAGCAACCTCTTTTTTTGTCTTTCTTGGCCTCGTTTCTCAATCTTATTCGAAAAAACATGATGTTTAACAAATAAAGTAGTAACTTTGCACCCCAAAATGTCAAGAAATTAGTATGAGGGGAATAATCGTAATAACGCCAGTCAAGGACTCCATAGAGACCACAAAAGATTGCTGCAGGGCGCTAGTTGGTGCCTTGGGTAATGTTTGTGTGCCATACACATACACTGTCTATAACGACAATTCCACTCCAGAGAACACTGAAATCCTTAAAAGTCTGACTGCTGAACTGAGCTGTGACCTTGTAAATCTTTCGGATCTGACTGATCATCCTTCTCCAAATTATCTTTTTGTGCTGAGAAGGGTACAGAAGCTTGCAATCGAGAAGGATTGCGACCTGATAATTGTGGAGAGTGATGTAACTGTAAAGGAGGATACAATAAAGAAACTTGTCGAGGAGAGGGAAAAGCATCCCGACTGCGGTCTTATTGCGGCGGTGACTGTCGATGAGACTGACACTGTGAACTATCCGTTCGAGGATATTACCAAAGGCTTTGACAGGGAGATTACTCCATGCAAAAGACACATCAGTTTCTGCTGCTCCTTGCTGTCTGTTGACTTCCTCAGGAAATTTGATTTCGACACGTTGTCTCCAGACAAGAGCTGGTACGATGTGACTATTTCGCACAAGGCTGTCGAGATAGGCTTTACCAACTATGTAGATATGTCGAACAGAGTCCTTCATCGTCCTCATGCTTCGCGCCCTTGGAAGCATTTGAAGAAAACGAATCCTTTGAAGTATTACTGGCTGAAGCTGACTAAGGGCTTGGACAAGATCTGATGCGATTGATGAACAGATTGGTCAGTATAATAGTTCCTGTTTATAACATGCAGGATTATCTGGTGGAGACAATGGACAGTTTGACTGCCTGCACATATTCTCCGCTCGAGATTGTCGTTTATAATGACGGAAGTGCTGACAGGTCTCTTGCCATCTTGAAGGAATATGCCGAGAAGGATTCCCGCATTCGCCTGTTCTCTGACGGGAATTCGGGAGTTTGCGCGACAAGAAACAAGGCGATAAGGGAGGCAAAGGGAGATTATATTCTTCCCTTTGACGCTGACAATATCTTGGTTCAGGGGTATGTTGAACAGGCAGTAGATGTGTTGGAGAAGAACCCCGAAATAAAGGTTGTAGGCTGCAGGATAGAGATGTTCGGTGACAAGAGTGGCATGATGCCCCTAAGAAAGTATTCAAAGCAGCTGCTTGCCCGAAAGAACATGATCGACAACTGCTCAATGTTCCGCCGTGCAGACTGGATGAAGACTCGCGGTTACAGCGAGACAATCCAGGGCTGGGAAGACTGGGACATGTGGATCGAGATGCTGAAGACCGGAGGAGAGTATTGTCAACTTCCTATTACCGGTTTCAAGTATCGAGTTCGTGGAGGAAGCCGCCGCCTATCAACAAGAAACAAGAAGAATACTGTCATAGCAAGCATAAACAAGGATCACGCAGCTTTCGAGAACAAGATGCTCGGTGGTCCGTTGAGAGAGAAGAGAACTTGGAGCAGGTTTATTAACTTCTTCAGTTCAATTCTTGGCAAGCGCTCGTTTGAAGCATCTGATTTGTACGATGCTGAAGAAGTGTTCTCCATGCCCGAAGATTTTGTTTCGTCAGGCTTGACCATATACAAAGGTCGCAATGAATTGAAAAAGTTTGATGGCAAAGGTTGGGTTGTCAAGTCATTCAAAGCCCCTAATATATTCAGGGCGATTATTTATGGTTGGCTTACCAAAAGCAAGGCGCGCCGGTCTTTCGAATACGGCAGTTTATTGCTTGAAAAGGGAATAAACAATCCCAAGCCGATAGGTTATGTGGAAAACAGGGCCTTTGGATTGCTAAAAGACAGTTATTATATCTCAGAATGCTCTGCATGTGGTCATACATTCTGGGATCTGATAAAAAACAAGGAGTTCGAGAATAGGGAGGAAATCTTGAGAGCTATCGGAATCTTTACAGCAAAGATGCACGAGGCTGGAGTTATTCATAAGGATTACTCTGCAGGAAATATCTTGTTCTCGTCTTCCAAGCCTTATAAAATTGAGGTTGTAGATTTAAACAGATTGACTTTCAAAAAGAATGTATCGTCAAACGAGGGTATAAAAAACTTTGAAAGACTGAATATAGACAAAGCGGCATTGGAAGTTATGGCAGAAGCATACGCTGAGGCCAGAGGCTTTGATGTTGCAGAGTGCAAGGAGAATATAGTGAAGATGCGTTGGTACAAGCACGTCAAGGCTGGCTGCACCAATTTGTAAATATATTTCGTCAATAATGAAAGAACAAGTTAAACATGATGTCGTACTTCCTTATGTGTTCAGCTCTAAGGATAATTTCTCCGTTGCACTGCAATGCGGTGAGCGAATGGAGATAGAGTATGTCATTCGTAGCTTGCAGAAGTTTTGTTCTTCATGGTTGGGCAGAATTTTCGTCGTTGGGGACAATCCTCCGTCAGCTATCGCTGAAAGTGTGGTTCATGTGCCTTGCGACAATCCCTATACCCATATAAAGGATGCGAATCTGGTTCACAAGATAGAGTTCGCCATCAGAAATATCCATGATCTGAGTGAAGACTTTATCGTGGTAAGTGATGACCAGATCGTTACCAAAGAGAGTTCCTGGGAGGATTTCATCCCGCGAACAAACAAAAAGAAGCCGTACAAGTTTGACGCAGAATACTGGAAGTCAAGACTTGAAAACGAGTCCGGCAAAGATGAAAATGGCACTTTCCTATGGCGCAAGTCCATGTTTGAAACTCTGTCTAAGTTCGAAAATCCGCAGTGGTTCGAGTCTCATATTTGGAGCCCTATGAACAAGACCAAGTTTTTGGAGATGGTTGACACTTACGACTATAGGAATGACATTGGTTGTGTGATATTCTCTTTGTACTATAATTTCGCAAAGGTAGATTACCGCCTGAACTTTGATCATAAGTGGCTAAGGAAATACAACTTTATAAAGAAGCTGGATTTGTTCCTGTTCCGTTATCGTCATCTTGCATGGACTGATGGCGCATATCAGCAGAAGGCTTTTAGAGACTACCTGGACAACCTTTTGTTCCAGGACAAGTAACTTATAGTGATATTTCAGAATGAAGATATATGGTTTGATGCTCGTCAAGAACGAGGCAGACATATTGGAATATACATTGAGAGACGATGCCAAATGGTGCGATAAAGTAATCGTGATCGACAATGGCAGCGACGACGGAACATGGGAGATTGTTCAGAAGGTGGCAGAGGAATGTCCTAATGTGATACCTTTCCTGCAGACTCGAGAGCCGTTCATAGAAGGCTTGAGAGGCTATGCCTTTGATGCCTTCGGTGGTGAAATGGAAGAAGGAGACTGGTGGGCAATACGTATGGATGCCGACGAGTTTTACAAAGGCAATATAAAGGAGTTCTTGTCTCAGGTTCCTTTCAAATACAAGCAGGTTCATGCGGCAAGAGTTGATTTTCAGCTGACGACAGAGGATGACTTTGACAGTTTTACGGGTGATTTCGCCCATGACAAGGAACTGATCGAATACTATTTGCCGGGAACTTGGGCAGAGATCAGATTCCTTCGCCATAGCAAGAGCTTGAAATGGGACAAGACAAAGCGTCGTCCAGAGCCATGTGGCTTGACTTATCCCAAGCAAGTTCAGGTGATACATTACCAGCACCGCTCTCCGATGCAGATGCAGCAGAGGCTGGAAGTCAGAAAAATTGCCAACGAGCAGAACGATTCTTTCCATCATATAAAGACATACGACTGGAAGGATTATCTGGTGGATAGAAAGGACTGCGTCAAAGATGATGGAACAGGTCTTTATCCGACAGTCGGCAATAGAAACAAGTTCAATAAGTTACATACAAGAATATTCAAGAGTGTCCTGACTGTGTTCGGATATTATGATTAAGATAATGGTACAACAAATATTTGATAAATACAGAAGTGTAGTAGGGTACATAAATTATGTTCTCTGTCTAGTTCTGCTCTTTTTTGCCTCTGCACAGGATTCTACGCTGAGATTTTTGTTCAATGCGTGGATAATATCGTGGGCTTTGGAGTTCCGTTGGCTTGACATGAAGAATTTTACGTTCAGGAAGTACGACAAGTCTCTGCTTCTCCTACTAGCCTTTGTTGGATTCGAGGCATTGACTCTTTTATGGACAAGTAATATTGATTATGGAGTAAGACGATTTGTAAAGCATCTGTATTTTGTGGTTATAACTCTGGTTTGCCTGTTCGGAGTGAATGAAAGGTATAAGCTAAAGTCAATGCTGTACGTGTATATCGCGGGAGCTGTGATAGTTGGATGCTGCTACTTTGTGGTTGTATATCATGTGCTTAACAGTGCGGCATTGTCTGATTTGACGCAGAATAAGGATTTGGTGATGCCTTCGATAAGCACTATGGCGGACGTTATTCACCATAACAAACTGCACCAGAATTTAGGCTTGTCACTAACTTTGGCTTTGGTAATGGTGCCTTTTGCAAGAAGGTCGTTGATCAAGGATTTGGGGACGCTGAACGCTTATGTTCTCATGTCGTTCGTTATAGTCGTGATTTTCTTGTGCATATTCTTCAGCGGATGCAGAAGCAGTCTGTTGGTCCTTTTTGCCTGCCTGCTTGTGGGAGTGATGTTCCGAATGAGAACAAAGGGAAGAATTTGGGCGTTGGCTATTACAACCGTTCTTTCCATAGCGCTGTTCTCGTTGTTGAAGCATCATCCTCGCAGTGAAAATGTCTCTTTCGAATTGTCCAAGTGCATTACTGGTAAATTTGAGGGAAACGAGGAACATAGAATTATGATATGGCACGGAGTGTACAAAATTTGTGGCGAGAGCTTCTTCTTTGGCTCTGGTCTTGGATCGTCGTGCGACAGACTTGTTGAATTCTACAATAAGAGCGATTACCCTGAGTATTATGCTCAGTTAAGATTGTCTTCTCATAGCCAGTATTTCGAAGTGCTTCTTGAAATGGGAGTTTTTGCCTTGATCGGACTGATTGCGCTGTATGTGATGTTCCCGGTATTCTTTGAAGGGAAGGCCCGAGTCTTTGCGATCTTCGTTATGGCAATGTATGCCATTCAGGGACTGACGGACGCAATGTTGGGAGGATGCACTGGAATCATGGTTTTGTGCATTGCTATCCTGTTCTGCATGATGCTGGCGAATGAACAACTAAAAATAGAAGAAAAGGCGTGAATATCTATAGGGACATAGTCGGTAAGTTCAGCTATTGGAGTGCATTGGTAATGATGTTCTCCCTTTTTGCTCCTATGTATTTTGCAAGGATAGCGATTGTCGTGTGGGCAAGCTTTTGGTTGCTCGAGTTTCGTTGGCTAGGCAGAAAGAATATCTCGTTTGACAAAACATTGCTGTGTGTCGGAGGTTTCCTTCTGATATATTTGATCGAGTTGCTGTCTTCCCTTTGGACTATCCATTCCGGTGAGACAAGCGGTATTTTGTCACGTCAGGTTTACTTGTTGGCGGTTGTCCTGCCTTTGGTCTTTGGCGTGAACGACTACTATAAGCCGAAGAATATGCTCTATGCAATGATGATTGGAGCCGTGTTTTTCTCCGTCCTCTATTATTTTACTATATATTGTTCTGCAAGCTACAATATGATGTGGGAGAATGGAAAGGATAATTGGCAGAAGATAGAGCTATGGCAGTATGGAGACAGACTGCACGTGTTCAAGCATCATGCTTATTTTTCTCTGGCGCTTTTGATAGCAGGCATTAGCTCTTGTTTTGTGCGCGGAAATGTTGAAAGGGTAGAGGGCAAATGGTCTTCCTATCTGTTGGTTGCATTGTACTGTGTAGCAGTCACAGCGTCAATTTATGTCAGCGGCACACGTGCAACTCTCATCGCATTGCCTGTGCTGTTGTTTGTCTTTCTGGCATTCAAGTTCAAGCGTAACATTTGGATTGTAGCCTTGGCAGGAACTCTCTTTGTAGGAGCTTTCGGATACGTGGTATTGAAGAACCACTTCCACAGCAAAACTTCCGTTGAGGTAATGACGAATGCAGTGGAAGAGGGTAGCGATCCTCGTTTCAAGATATGGAAGGCGGCTGCCGATATTGCTCCGGACTATTTCTTTTTCGGATCGGGAGCAGGCACTAACAAGATAAGGCTTACCCAATACTATGCGCAGGAGCATTATCCGATAACTTTTATGAACAAGCGTCTCGGCTCCCACAACCAGTACATAGGCATATTCCTTGATTTGGGAATCTTTGCTCTGGTGGTCTATGTGGCAAGCTTGTTCCTTATCCATTATTACCACACAAATAGGCGGACCAGACTGTTTGCTCTTTTGGTTTCCAGTGCTATTGCTTTCCAGATGATGTTTGAAAATATGACAGACAGGACTGAGGGAATTGTTATCCTTTGTGCCATGCTGATGCTTATAAATTGGATGCACAGGTGCGACAATAAGGGAATAGAATGGTAGTTTCCGCTTGATTTTGTCGATTTTTTTGTGCTATGTCATATAGATTGTATAATTTTGCACAATACAATAATACGGAATTTACATTATAATAGAGAGATAGATGAATAAAATTGTCTCAAAGGAGTATTTTTCAGCTAACGTGGTCAAGTTAGAGGTTGAGGCTCCGCTAATCGCTAAGGCTCGCAAGGCAGGACATTTTGTGATTGTCAGAGTAGCAGAAAAGGGTGAGAGAATCCCTTTGACTATCGCTTCTTCTGATGTAGAGAAAGGAACAATCACGCTAGTAGTTCAGAAAATCGGTGTTTCTTCGCAGAAGCTTACCTCATTGAATGTCGGCGATGAGATCGCAGATGTCGTAGGCCCATTGGGTAAGGCAACTCATATCGAAAACTTCGGTACTGTTATTTGTGCCGGTGGTGGTGTGGGAGTAGCTCCGCTTCTTCCTATCGTTGAGGCTATGAAGAAGGCCGGTAACAAGGTTATCACTGTCCTTGCTGCCCGCACTAAGGATCTTGTGATTCTTGAGGACCAGATGCGCCAGTATTCGGACGAGGTTGTTATCATGACTGATGACGGTTCTTACGGCAAGCAGGGTCGT
The DNA here is from genome assembly GCA_045641625.1 of Paludibacteraceae bacterium. GTDB lineage: Bacteria > Bacteroidota > Bacteroidia > Bacteroidales > Paludibacteraceae > UBA1723. The sequence goes on along the minus strand of JAZUHH010000047.1, from coordinate 5,251 downwards.
GTGACTGACGGTATTGAGGAGATCATCAACCGTGAAAAGGTTGATATGTGTGTTACTATCGGACCTGCTATTATGATGAAATTCGTCTCTTTGTTGACTAAGAAGTACGAACTTCCTACTGTGGCTTCGCTTAACACTATCATGGTGGACGGTACAGGTATGTGCGGCGCATGCCGTATCACTGTCGGCGGCAAGACTAAGTTTGTTTGCGTTGACGGACCTGAGTTTGACGCTCATCAGGTGGATTTCGACGAGATGCTTATGCGTCTTGGTGCCTACAGAGAGCAGGAGCAGGAGGCTATGGCTAAGCTTAACGCCTAACTACTAACACATTTTCCAAGAGATTATTTATTATGGCAGAGAATATAATTGATAATAGTCGCGGTGCTGAGTGGAGAGAGGAACTCCGCAAGAAAATGCCCGTAAAGGAGCGTACTCAGCAGGAAAGAGTACAGATGAACGAACTTGAGCCTTCGTACAGAGCACGTTGTCGTGAGGAGGTTAACCAGGGACTTACTGAGGCTCAGGCTTTGGTGGAGGCTAGCCGCTGTATGGATTGCCCTAACCCAACTTGTATGCAGGGGTGTCCTGTCGGAATCAATATCCCAGGTTTCATCAAGAATATAGAGAGAGGTGAGTTCCTTGAGGCCGCTAAGGTGCTTAAGCAGACAAGCGCACTTCCTGCTGTTTGCGGACGCGTATGCCCACAGGAGAAGCAGTGCGAGAGCAAGTGTACTTACATCAAGATGAAGAAGCCGGCTGTGGCTATCGGTTATCTTGAGAGATTCGCGGCTGACTATGAGAGAAATTCAGGCAAGGCAGAGAAGCCGACTCCAGCCAAGAGCAACGGTATAAAGGTTGCTGTTGTAGGTAGTGGCCCTGCTGGTCTTTCTTTTGCTGGCGATATGGCAAAGAAGGGTTACGAGGTTACTGTGTTCGAGGCTCTTCACGAGATCGGTGGAGTGTTGAAGTATGGTATTCCAGAATTCCGTTTGCCAAATGCTATCGTTGATTTCGAGATTGACAATCTTCGCGCTCTAGGCGTTAACTTCATCAAGGACTGCATCATTGGTAAGACAATCACTATTGCGGAACTTGAGAAAGAGGGCTTCAAGGGTGTGTTCGTAGCTTCAGGTGCAGGTCTTCCTCGCTTCATGGGCGTTAAGGGAGAGAACTTGATCGGAATCATGAGCTCTAACGAGTACTTGACTCGTGTAAACTTGATGGACGCTTCTAATCCTGAGACAGATACTCCGGTTCTTGCCGGCAAGAAGGTTGCTGTTATCGGTGGTGGTAACACAGCAATGGACAGTGTTCGTACTGCTCTTCGTCTTGGTGCTGAAAGAGCAATGATCATCTATCGTCGTGGCGAGGATGAAATGCCTGCTCGTCTAGAGGAGGTGCACCATGCAAAGGCAGAAGGTGTTGAGTTCTTGACTCTACACAATCCTATCGAGTACATCGGTGACGAGAAGGGACGCGTTGTGAAGATGCGTGTTCAGAAGATGGAACTTGGCGAGCCAGATGCAAGCGGCCGCCGTTCTCCTGTCGCTATCGAGGGCGCTATCGAGGAGTTTGATGTGGATGAGGTAATTGTCAGCATCGGTGTTAGCCCTAACCCAATCGTTCCGGATTCAGTCGAGGGTCTTGCTGTTTCAAAGAAGGGAACTATCGAGGTTGGCGAGAATATGCAGAGTAACATCCCAACAATCTTCGCCGGTGGAGATATCGTTCGTGGTGGTGCCACTGTAATCCTTGCAATGGGTGATGGTCGCAAGGCTGCAGCCGAGATGGATGCTTACTTGAACAAGTAAAATTATTTTTTGAAAATATAATACAAAGGAGATTCCAGACAAATGGAATCTCCTTTTGTGTTTTGTGCTATAAATGGAAATATCTCTTGTTGTTGCTGATAAAGGCAAATTTGTTTGTGATTTTTAGCTGTTAGGCAATCAAAGATGAAAAATGATGGTCAAAATCAATGAGAGAAAGTCATCCCTTTGTTTTTGAAAATACAATTACTTGGGTAATGCCCTGGATAAAGATTTTGACCATCATTTTTGTAATTAAACTTGAAAATGCAAATGTTTATTTGTTAAAATTGAGTTTACTATCTCTTTTGAAAGAATTTTACTATCTTTGCGCTAGTGTATTCCTTTAAACATGAAATTATGAGTAGCAAGATGTTGAATAAGTGTCTGACTTTCATTTCTTTTCTTTGTTTTGTGGCTTGTGGTAATAACGAAGCCGTTCAAACTGAAACTGTTTCTGCTGACAATACGGTAGTGCAGGATTCGGTTAGTGAGGATGAAGAGAGTGTCGAAGTAAGCATCTGGAAAAGAGAATGTTCTCTTCGTGACAGTTTGAGAAAAGTCTCGCCATCGCTGTATTTTAAGCATCTTGATAGTTACAATAATGATACTGTCAGTGTTGGACGCTATTTCGGAGACTTTGAACTGGAAAATTTTTGTCATTATGGAGATCTGACAGATCTTAATGAATCCTATAAAATGAAGTTTGCCAACTTTGCAGGATATAATCGGATGGGCAAGTATCATTTGATAAAGTATTATTTCAACCAAGAGGAAGAATGTCTCCGTTATGTCTATTACAAAGTCTTTGATGACAATATGAAGGAGACTGACCAACTTTATTATGGAATAGGTTGCCGAGTTGAATGGAATGCCATAGACGATGTGCCTGATGCGTTATTATATACTGTAGGAAAGTATTACTATCATTGGAAAAAAGAAGTTGAGGAGATAACTAATCAAGGTGACAGCTTATGTTCAACTACGACTGCTTGGTATTCCGTAACAGATACGATAACAGGTCAGCTATATGAGTATGAACAGTTTTCCAAAAACATTTATAAAGTTGACAACTCCGGACATTTCTATATTGTTGGTGTAAAGGACACGTTCAACGTAGATGTTATGCTGAAAGAGATGAAATAACTTAAAACTATAGGTATGAGCTTGTTTAGGAAATGTCTGTTGGTCATAGGCGTTGCTTGGGGATGTTTTTCTTGTTCGTCAGGCAACAAACAGAATGAAAAAGATAATGGTGCTTCTGTTTGGATTCTATAAAAGCAGAGGACACAGAGGATATTGAGGTGGAATCTGCTTTCCGTATAGGAGATACATTGAGTCGTTCTTTTTTTTCAAATGTAGAGTATTCGATGGTTGAGATATATGGAGAACTTCCCAATAGCTTGAATCCAATGAAAGCAGATAAATTATATTTCTGCATTATTGAAAACGAGACTGAGGTCATTATGCATTCTATAGAAGACAATTCTTTCGTCGTTGACAGGGTTACAGAACACGATATTGAGGGATTTGGCTATTGCAGAACTCCACACATAACATATCGCAATGATACTATTACGACTCAATGCGAGATAACCGGAATTCTTTATGGAGACTATTTCTTGTTTACAGAGTCTGAATTCAAGTATGTTGGTTCATATTCCGATGATTCAAATGAGGAGACTCAAAGTGAATTGGATGAAGCTGAAGATGCTTTGTCATATTGCAGCGCCTGCACTGGGTTGCAGTATGTCGGACGCGATGGTGTAAGCCGTTGTGTGTCAGATGGTCTGTATATGCTTAGGAATGAAGTTGACAATTTGCTGAAAGCAGGCAGATGCGGACAGCTTGGTGAAGGTCTTTGAGTCCGATTACCTGGACTGGATAAAAGATAATGATGAAGCTATGAAAGACTGGAATGAACTAAAGACCGCTCTAAAGAGGTAATTGATGAGAAGAACGATTTCATATTATACATCCATAATGTATTGGAATTTCTATCGGATAGACATGTTTATTGGAAAGTTGATAGCGATGCCGATATTGTGGTTGAATAAATTTTGTGCGACAAGAATACCTTTCCTAAGGAGAATTGCTGAAAAGCGTAGAAAGGAAGAAGGCTTTGATTCGATAGAGGAGTGGTGCGAAGCATCTTCAAATGTCGGCATGATGTGTGATGCCCAGTATATACCCAACATGCTGCTGCTGTTTATATATTTCTGTCTCACTTTGGGTACATGTAACTACATAGTCGGAGGTGTGTTAGGTCTTGAAGTGTTTAGAGTCTTGCTCTTGGATTATTTAGACTGTCCTATGTGGCTGGTTTTGGCATTTTTTGCAATGTGCATGTGTTTGCCTCCGTTCGGATTGAAGTATGTCTTTTTCGATTCTGCACCAAACAAATATGAATACTACAATCAGTATCGAGACCTGAGCAGGAAAGAGAGATGCAGGGATATGGCTGTGACATTTTTTTGTCTTGTTGTTTGCCTTTGCCTATTTTCTTGTCTCATTATGCTTTATAAACTAAATAACAAGTAAATATATCCATTTGGAGAAGTAATTTGGTCAGTTAAAATAAAGAATAATAAGTATGAAATTATTGAAAAATTGTTTGTCGGCTATTTGCATAGTCTTGGGATGCTTCTCTTGTTCCAATGCAAAGAATAATATTGTCGGTTCGTGGAAGGCAGCTGACTACAAGTTAGAGAATAGCAACGAAAAAATAAGTGACGTAGTCATTGAGGCGGGTAGGGATGCCTTCATGAAAGATGCTTTGGATTTCAGAAAGGATGGAACATATTCCTATGTAAACACTTTGGGATTCTTCCTTGAGGAAGGAACTTATAAGATTGAAGGTGATAGCCTGGCACTTCATCTTTCGAATTTTAGTGCCAGAAAAAATGTGGAGGACGAATTCAAACCTTTGGGTGAAAATGAATCATTTGAAAAGTATGAAGGTCACTTGACAATCAGTATGTCAAAAGATGAGATAAGGAAGAAGAAAGAAAAATTGACAAAGTATTTGATCCGTAAAGTTAGTGACAGTACAATGACTTTGGCAGTTGACAAAAAGGGAGGAGCATTGCATTATACGAACGTTTTCGTTTACAAGAGAGAAAAATAAGAAGAACTGACTGGCAGATAAGTTTGACATGAGATAAACACAGAAGTTTGAAGAATGTGTTATGTTTTTCTTGTGTTTTGCTATGATTTTTCTTTATAATTCAATCTTAATTGATAATTTTTTATAAATTTGCACGTCTATCACTATATTAAGTGGTGGTGCCTTAGGTTTAGAACAGAGAAACAACTTTGAAAAGTATGAGAAAATGTTTGATTATGAGTCTTGTCGCTTTATTCAGTTGGGGAAGCAGCGTTTCGGCTCAGACAACAAAGAATGTGGCAAATAATACTGAAGATGTAGTAGTAAAGCCTCA
>JAZUHH010000046.1:0-5088 GCA_045641625.1 Paludibacteraceae bacterium | reverse complement strand
ATTCTTAGCATCTACAGAACCATAATTACGATAATCCAAAAGGAACTTTATTTGGTCACCGGTATAGCAATATGTTACAGAGTCCTCGATAGCACGATAAATCTTCATGTTTGCCATAGGGTTCATCTGGCTTGGAGCATGATAGTTTCCTGAAGTTACCATCATTCCTAATTGACGAGCCCAACCATGCATATAATTGCTTCGAGAACCTAAATAGATATCATCTCCACCCTTGGCATCCCACTCAATCGCACACTGTCTGTATAGAGTTCCCATCAAGTCATAGTCCTGAGCGGAAACTGCCGAGAAGGAACCCGTACCATTCTGCCAGTTGATGACCATAAAGTGAGCAGGGTCGGTAGTTGCTCCCGTCACAGGATCATATTGCCACTCTGTTGTAGCCGGTCCCGAATAAGGAATCTTAGGGTCGCCGTATGTCATACATTCTCCATCAGCCCAACCAATAGGGTTGTTTAGGAACTCGCTCATTCTAACCGCTGCATCATACTCGTATGTATTTGAGCCTGACACTGCTTTATGAGTCTTAGGATTCCAAGAGTTTATTGGATTTCCATGCCACATATAATTACTGATGGTACGCCAAGAGCAACGCCAGTCTTCACCTTGGTTGAAGTTGGTATAAGCCGTTTTTGAGCCATCGTCGCTAACTTCGCTCCAACCTGCAGTAGGAATGGCCTTCGGGCCTTTTGAAATCATATCGCCCATCATCCAGTCAGACGAAGCCTCGCCACGCTTAAATTGTTCAATTTCAAAATCTGGGATACCAGCCTCATTCTGAATCTGTTCAAACAATTCCCAGAACTCGCGGTAATAGGCCGGTGCATCATAGTCAATGTGCTGCTTACTAGGACCTTGAAATTCAGGATACATAAGAACACCATTCGCATTAACAGTTGACATTGCGTCCCAAGCACCAGCACGAGTCATATCATAAACTACAGCATTATCCAAAACTAATGGATTTGTAGTAGTCACGAAATGTGTCTGTTCTGTCCAAGTATCTCCTCCCTTAGGATAACCATCCAAACCGATAAGACCTGAATTTACACGCATCGGGTTCTCTGTCGGGAACTTCGTACTCAACGCAACCAAACCTCGAATAGCATTTATCATTTCCTGTTTGTAGGAGATTGGATTTCCGCATGCATCTTCAACAATATTACCATCGGTGTCTCTCATAAATTCACCCCACTGCTTATAAGCCACATAAAGCGCCAACGCCACATCGACGTCTCCATCGGCAGCAGTGTTGGAAGCCGGACCCGTATCACCTATATTGAACGGGCCATAGGCATAATCTTCACCCAACGGTGTGCAATCGGTATATTTCTTTGAACGGCCACGGCGCTTGTCGTGTGTACACATCCAATAACCATTGAAAGTAACAGCATCGCCCATATAAGCCGCAGCAAGCAAACCATAACCATCACCTTCCGTACAGTCGTATGCAGACTTATATGGAGTTTCGATATATTTGTAACCACCCCACTCTTCTCCTGTATAGAAGAACTCGTTTGCATGAATCTGGTATGCGTCACGAATATCCTGCTCCAACTCGGCATGTACCACACCTTCGGCATTCTTGGTACCCAAGTTTCCTAGCTTATGGGAGCTTCCGTAAGTATATTCCAAAAATTGGGGGAAGGGATAGGCGGGATTCCCTGAATTTATGTACACAGGCACTCCAAAAGAAGACAACACTCCACAACAGAGCATTGATCCCAAAATCATTAACTTTTGTATCTTATTGTTCATAACCCTATTATTTCCTTTATAAAAGAAACACAAATATTCTAATGTTGGCAAAAATAACAAGATTTTTGTAATAAACACGAAAAACTCCGATATTTTCTCAAGCAAAAATCAAACAAAAACAAAAAAAAGGCTGTGGGAAACATAAATATAGGGGTTGATCTGAAAGACCAGCCCCTACTATAATTGTTAATTTATAAATTAAGTAGTTATGATTCCGAAAAACAAGAATTTGATAACTTATCTTTATTTATTCGTTCACAACAATGATCTGAGTTCTGCGGTTAACCTCTGGATTGTTAGGATCCAATGGCTCGCTGCTTCCCTTGCCTTCGTATTGCAAACGATTCTGAGAGATACCCTGGGAAACCAAGAAATCCACAACGGCCTTAGCACGGTTCTCGCTCAACTTCTGATTAACGTCAGCACTACCCTCTGCACTTGTGTGGCCTACGATCTTCAACTTGATGTTCTTGTTCTCCTCCTTGTCCATAAGTTTCTGAAGATCATGTAAAACAAACTTGGCTTCGTCAGTCAAAACTGCCTTACCCTTCTCGAACTGTGCAGCGTTAAAGTTCTTCTCGATAGCCTCAAGCTCCTTCTCGACCTTTACGATTGTTACAGTATCAACAATCACTTTCTCTACAACCTTCTCCTGAACAACTACCTTCTCATCTGAACAGCTCTTTCCAACAAAGAACAACAAGATAGCCAAAGCGGCAAGACCTATCAATAGAGGAAGCAACCACTTGTTGCTCTTTGCCTTAGGTGGCACATAACCGTTCAAATACTCTAGGCTGTAGCTGCCCTTCTTTCCTGCCTCCCACTTCTCGAAGCTTGCGATCTCTACATCGTAAAGCTTAGCCTGAGACTCCAACTTAGGGAAACTGTCCTTAGTCCAGATCAAATGAGTGCTGAAAGAAACCTTTGTTCCGTTTGACAAAGTAACGAAATAGTTGTTCTTCTTCCAGTCTGCCAAAGCTTCATCATCGCGAGAACTCTCAGTTGAAGCTACCTCCTTCTGAAGTTCAGCCATAGTGTAGATAAGCTTATCACCATTAACCAATGTTGCAGCAGGGAATGCCTTGTTTAGGTCTGCTACTGTTGACTGTGGATACATCTTAACATAAGCGTCCACGATACCAAGTGCCGCCCACTTTAGGGACTTGGCATGCACTCTAACTTTTGATGCCATAATATTTAAATCTTTTTAGTTAAAATTTCTAATCATATGGAAATGGGGGAACATAACATCGCGAAAAATCCGCTTCTTTTCGTCTCCAAACTACACGTATGAATAAGTCAAGACAGTCCTAATTTCTCTCAAATAAAATCATTGTAGTCCCAAATTTCTTCGACAAATATATAGGGTTTATCTCTTTTCAATTTGATCCTTTCTGGTCCTTGTGTATCTAGGTTGCATAAAACTTGGGGAAGGGGGACTATTTACATGCTGTAAGGCATATCCTGTCCGAACAAAAACAAAAAGGTCTGTGAAACGATCACAGACCTTAATCATCAGTATCTTACAGAATCTTAATACTCGAACACTCCGAATTCGCTTTCGATTCTAAGTTCCTTCTTGTCCGAAGCCTCGCATCTTCCGACGATCTGTGCGTCGATTCCGAAGCTCTTGGAAATCTCTATCACTTTCTGGGCATTCTTCTCGTCAAGATAGATCTCCATACGGTGACCCATATTGAATACCTTGTACATCTCGGCCCAGTCAGTCTTGCTCTGCTCCTGAATAGTCTTGAACAATGGAGGAACAGGGAACATGTTGTCCTTTACGATGCGCATCTTGTCGATGAAGTGAAGCACCTTAGTTTGTGCGCCACCCGAACAATGGATCATTCCGTGGATCTCTGGACGAAGCTCGTCAAGAATCTTCTTGATTACCGGCGCATAAGTACGAGTTGGAGAAAGAACCAACTTACCGGCGTTCAAAGGACTGCCCTCTACAGAATCAGTAAGGTTCAAGCCACCCGAGTAAACCAACTCCTCAGGAACTGCCTTGTCAAAAGTCTCAGGATATTTGTTTGCCACAGACTTGTTGAACACGTCATGACGCGCACTTGTTAGTCCGTTGCTTCCCATTCCGCCGTTATACTCCTTCTCGTATGTAGCCTTTCCATAGCTGGCAAGACCAACGATAACGTCACCTGGCTTGATATTTGCATTGTTGACAACGTCCGATCTCTTCATACGGCAAGTCACTGTGCTGTCAACGATGATTGTACGTACAAGGTCGCCCACATCTGCAGTCTCTCCGCCTGTAGCGTAAACTCCCACACCCATCTCACGAAGTTCAGCAAGCAACTCGTCTGTACCGTTGATGATTGCGCTGATGACCTCTCCTGGAATAAGGTGCTTGTTACGACCGATAGTAGAGGAAACAAGGATGCCATCCACAGCTCCGACACAAAGAAGGTCGTCTATATTCATAATGAGAGCATCCTGAGCAATACCCTTCCAAACGGAAAGGTCTCCTGTCTCCTTCCAATATGCGTAGGCCAAAGAAGACTTTGTTCCAGCTCCGTCAGCATGCATTATATTACAATAGTTTGGATCGCCACCCAAAATATCAGGAATAATCTTGCAGAATGCGTTAGGGAAGATTCCCTTGTCAATATTCTTGATTGCGTTGTGCACATCCTCTTTGCCGGCAGACACACCACGCATCATATATCTTTTGTCGCTCATTATTAAATGAATTTATAATTTGGTGCAAAGGTATAAATTTTTCTAAACATAGATGCACTATTAGATAAAAGAAAAACAAAACAGGTCAAATCCCTTAGTAGTGTGAAAGGCCTGTCACCTCTAACAATGGGCTGTAACGGGAGTATTGCCCCCATAATAATAACTTAAACTTTACGACGACTAAAACTACAAAAATAATGGTAGGATAATACCGAACACTACACTTTAAACACTTAAAAGAGAGAAAAAATAAATATCAAATAAAAAAAGTCAAATAAAATATGCTAATTTTGAAAAGCATATCTCCCAAATACATAAATTAAAATGATTAACAAATATGAGAATACCAGAAGATTGTTATTGTAATGTAATTGCAGAGATTAAGGAACTACGATTTGTTAGAAAGAAGATGGTTGTTAAATTGGTTGATGGACGAATTTTTATATTGCCCCTTTCAGCCTTTCCTTCTATTCTAAAGATACCAGAAAATGAAAGGGACAACTTTACACTTCTTAGCTCGAGTGAATTTACTTGGGAAGGTTTTGACAAGGTGTATAACTTGGATCAGGTTATTGGCAAATACGAGATTTATTATCATGAGTCTGATTACAC
>JAZUHH010000045.1:0-15878 GCA_045641625.1 Paludibacteraceae bacterium | reverse complement strand
GATTTCTCCGATGTGAGCCTTGCGAAGGAAGAACATACAAAGACGACTCTGGCCGATACCTCCACCAATAGAAAGAGGAAGTTCACCGTTAAGCAGTCTCTGGTGGAAGTAAAGTTCTGCTCTTGACTGCTCGCCCTCAATCTCAAGCTGGCGAAGAAGAGCGTCTCTGTCAACACGGATACCCATAGAAGAAAGCTCAAGACTCTCACCAAGAACCGAGTTCCAAACAAGGATATCTCCGTTCAAACCTGGAAGTCCCTTCTCTCCTGGAGTGCTCCAATCGTCATAGTCTGGGGCACGTCCGTCATGCTTCTTGCCATCACCAAGAGCGCCACCGATACCCATCAAGAATACGGCACCATACTTCTTTGTGATGACATTCTCACGCTCCTTAGGAGTCATGTTAGGATAAAGCTGACGAAGCTCCTCGCTATGGATGAAAGTGATGTTCTCTGGAAGAACTGGCTTGATCTGAGGGAAACGCTCGTAAACAACGTACTCAGTCTTCTTCATCACACTGTATATGCGAGTTACAATGTCCTTCAAATAGTCCACTGTACGGTCACCCTTAGTGATGTGTCGCTCCCAATCCCACTGGTCAACATATAGAGAGTGAAGGTTATCCATCTCCTCATCAGGACGAATGGCGTTCATATCTGTGTAAAGACCGAAACCTGGCTCGATCTGATAGTCTGCAAGCATCATTCTCTTCCACTTTGCAAGAGAGTGAACAACCTCAGCCTGCTGGTCTCCCATATCCTTGATAGGGAAACGAACCGGACGCTCGATACCGTTAAGGTCATCGTTGATACCTGTACCCTTAAGCACGAAAAGAGGTGCTGTTACACGACGAAGGTGCAACTCTGCTGACAAACAAGACTCGAAGAAGTCCTTCACACACTTGATTCCAAGCTCAGTCTGCTTAATGTCAAGCAATGGTGAATATGCTATAGGCTTTATAACTTTCATATCTAAAATTGCTTTGATTCTTACTATTTTCAAGATTTACATCTAAATCGGACGCAAAGTTATAGTTAATTTTTACTATTGCAAACAAAATGATAGAAAAATATACCATTTTACTATAAATTTGTAATCAATATCAAACAAATGCAGTAAAAAGTAAGGCTATTGCATCCAAAATCATTATAAACGTCACAAAACACAGGTGCGGCTGGTTACATCTCCAACCGCACCTGCGCTTGTATCTATATCAGGTCAAAGAGCTTGCCAAATATGTCAGATTGCGGCTTATTCCTTGCCGTATCTTTCATACATTATAGCTTTGAACTTCTTTGCCCACGCATCCCAGTTGAGCTCGGTCTTGTACAGATTCTTGCCGCCTTCCTTCAGTTTAGGCAGTTCACCTGACTCAATAGACTTGACAATGGCATCGGCGAAATCGGATGCGGAACTGCCCATCTTCAGACGGTAGCCGTTGACTCCATTCTTGACATAATTGCTTAAGCCTCCCGTATCGTATGTGAATATCGGCAATCCATACGCAGACGCCTCTGTGAAGACAATACCTGCGCACTCTGCCTTTGTTGGCAAAAGGAATATGTGTCCGTTCTTCCAGATATCCGAATACTTCTGCTCCTGTTCAGGGATGTTCTTGTTCATGAATCCGACATACTCTACATAAGGTCTGTTCCTATACTCCTCAGGAATGTCCTCGATCTTAATTCCGCACAAATACAAACGGGCATCATAGCCTTTGTCTCGCAGTTCCTTGACTGTGTCGATTGCTATGTCAGTTCCCTTGCGGTCCCACTCCACCCCACTGAACACAATGCGAAGTTCTCCTCCTTGATACACTGGGACATCTAGTATATTTTCTTCGGGAATGCTGCATCCGAACTCGATGACTTTGACCCTTTCTTCGGGAATGCCGAAATCCTTGATTGCACTTTGCGCTGCCCAATCCGAGGACTTAATGACCAAATCACTCTTTTCATGACCTATTCGGTCGTTCTTTATGCCCTGCTTCTCCAGCCACTTTGCCTGGATCACCCAATAATAATCAATCATCAATGGGAACGTGCAATCAGTATAGTAAATAACCGGCTTTTTTACGTCAACGAATCGAAGCACATGCGAATGACCGGGAAAGAAATAATAATCACAGCCTTCAAGGTCCTTCTTCTTTATTGATTTGGCGAAAAACCATGTACCCACGGTTGACTGCATGACAGGGACAAAGCCTTTCTCGAAGAAGCGGACTATTTTAAACCAAATCTTGTAAGGCAAACTAAAATTCATTGGAATCCACTTAACTTGATAACCAGCGTTCTCTAATCCCTCCCTAAGCTTCAAATTAGACCCGCTCCAAGCTTTCTTGTCATTAAATGGGTCTGAAAAACAGACATATCCTATTGTTTTCATCTATCTATCTTTATTTCACGAAAATACTACTGTTCCATTATCTTTAAAAGATCTTTGCAAAGTTAACAATAACAACCAACATACAATACGAAATAAAAAAATTAAAACAAAAAATCGCATAATACGAAACATCAAATCAAAATAAATCACTACTTTTGGCTGACAAATATTAAAATTTTTTGATTTATGGGATTGTTGGACATGGTACTCGGAAACGCTACCGAGGTTACACAGAAAGAAATTGACACGCTGTTCAACGGAGTATTCTTCGAAGGAGAGACTGTAGAAAAGGGATTCAAGGTGGTTCGTGACATTTGGTTGTTCACTTCATATCGCCTTATCATTCTTGACATTCAGGGAATTACAGGCAAGAAGAAGGAATATCACTCTATTCCTTACAAGTCAATCCGCCAGTTCTCTGTAGAGACAGCAGGAAGCTTTGACGACGATTGCGAGATAAAGCTTTTCGTGGCAGGAAACTCTCTTCCTCTTGGCTACGAGTTTAAGAAGGGAATAGACGTAATTTCAATTCAAAGAAAATTGGCAGAACACATCTGCAAGTAAAGAGAAAGGGACGCTTGTTAAAGCGTCCCTTTTCATTTTGTTTTATTTCACCTCAACAATTACTTGTTGAAAAGCTTTGCAGGATAGATTCCTTTGTCAACAAGAGCCTGAATCTTAGCAACTACCGAAGGTCGGTCCTCCTTGTAAGTAACGCCGAACCAAGAGCAAGGAGTGTCAAGCACCTTGATGCTTACAGTCTTGTCTCCGATTAGCTTGTTTACCATAGTCGGAATACCATACTCAGACTTCAAGTTGTCAGAATTAGCCTTCAGGAAAGTCTTGAAGTCATCCTCTGAATAAGTAAAGTAGTCAGGAGTGAAGCCCCACATATTCATTGAAACAGGAAGTTCTGCATTGATCTCGTCAAGTTCTCCGGTTGTCTGGTTCTTGAACACAGTCTTGCTGCCCTGACGCTGGATCTCGTAATGCTCTACAACTGTCTGCAAGTTTCCTGCAGCATCAGCTGTACAAACTCCGCGCGACACTGTACCGGACTCTGAAAGAGTGTTTCCAAGACGATATCCTACCATTACATACTCGTCCTTCTTGCCCTCAAGCTTTGTCAATGCGTCAGCCAACACCTGGAAGCTCTCCTTACCGTAGAAATCATCTGCATTGATTACAGCAAAAGGTTCCTTGACAGCATCCTTGGCAACAAGAATGGCATGGTTAGTACCCCAAGGCTTCACTCTGCCCTCCGGACAAGTGTATCCGGCAGGAAGCGAATCCAAAGACTGGAACACAGTCTCTACAGAAATAGAGCCACGATATTTGGAAAGGATCTTCTCGTTAAAGTCCTGCTCGAAATCACGACGAATTACAAACACAACCTTTCCGAATCCTGCACGGATAGCATCAAAGATTGAGTAATCCATAATAGTCTCGCCCGAAGGTCCAACGCCGTCAAGCTGCTTCAATGTTCCGTAACGGCTACCCATACCAGCCGCCAAAACTAAAAGTGTTGGTTTCATCTTATTTTTAAAGTTAGCTAAAAAAGTGGCTTTAAGCAAAAACCTAAAGCCACATATAAATTCAAATTAGTTACCGACCTCAGAAAGGAATTTGATTCTTACCAATCTTACTTCCCATTCCTCGTAATCTCCTCCAAGCTCCTCAATAGCTGAATTGATGTCATCAGTCTCAGCCTCGTCATGGAAATAGTCGAAAATGTCTGCCACTCTGTCCTCGTCAATAACCTCGTTAATGAAATAAGAGATGTCAATATGCGAACCAGAGCTAACGATAGACTCAATCTCTGTCAACAGCTCGTCAAGAGTTATTCCTCTGTTCTCGGCCACTGCATCCAAAGGTTTCTTTGCATCTATGGCACGGATCAAGTCAATCTTCAACTTAGCGTTGCGCGGAGAAGTACGGATAATCATTGAATCAGGACGCTCCACACCGTTTTCCTCAACATATTTGCTGATAAGCTTGATAAACGGCTCTCCGAACTTTGCTGCCTTACCCTGACCTACTCCAGGAACATTGGCAAGTTCCTCGATAGTGATTGGGTATGAAGACGTCATAGCCTCAAGAGACGGATCCTGGAAGATTACAAATGGAGGCAGTTTCTGCTTTGTAGCGACCTCTTTACGCAAGTCTTTCAACAAAGCGAACAAGCATGGATCCGCTGCGCCTCCGTCAGAAACACCTTCTGGCATTTCCTCAGCATCTTCCTCTTCCTCCTCTGGATTGTCGATAGACACCTTGAACACCTTAGGCTTCTTCAAGAAATCCTTACCCTCTGGAGTAATCTTCAAGATACCATAGTTGTCAATATCTTTGCGCAGGTAACCGGCAACCAAGGCCTCCTGGATAACAGCCTGCCATGTAGATTCAGGATCGTTCTGACCCTCACCAAATGTATCAATCTCCTCATGGTGATTCACCTGAACAATTTCAGGAGTCTCACGACCCATGATGATATCGATAATATACTCTTGCTTATTGTTCTCGTTTAATGCTGTTACAGTCTCGAGAACTGTACACAACTGTTCTTTTGCATCCACCTTTTTCTTAGGACTTTTACAATTATCGCAATTACCACAATTATCTCCCTTATACTCCTCACCGAAGTAATGAAGTAAAACCTTACGACGGCACATTGTCGTCTTGGCATACATGGAAGTTTCAGCCAGCAGCTGCTTGCCGATCTCCTTTTCTGCCTCCTTTTTATCTTGAGTAAACTTCTCCAGTTTCTCGATATCTTTCTCCGAATAGAAAGCGACACAGATACCCTCGCCTCCGTCACGACCGGCACGGCCTGTCTCCTGATAGTATCCCTCAAGGCTCTTTGGAATGTCGTAATGAATGACAAATCTCACGTCTGGCTTGTCAATGCCCATTCCGAAAGCGATAGTGGCGCAAATAACATCCACTCTCTCCATCAGGAAGTCATCCTGGCTTTCCGATCTGACAGCCTGCTCAAGACCTGCATGATAGGCTCTCGCACGGATGCCGTTCAAGGTAAGCATCTCAGCCAACTCCTCAACCTTCTTGCGGCTCAAGCAATAGATGATACCGCTCTTGCCCGAATGCTGGCGAATGAACTTGACAATTTCCTTGTCTATGTCCTTAGTCTTCTCCCTTACTTCATAGTACAAGTTAGGTCTGTTGAAAGAAGACTTATATACAGGAGCAGAAAGCATTCCCAGATTTCTCTGGATATCGTGCTGAACCTTTGGCGTTGCTGTTGCTGTAAGAGCCACAACACCTACCTTCTGTCCGATTCTGTCTATAATTGGTCTGATATTTCTATACTCCTGACGGAAGTCGTGACCCCATTCCGAGATACAGTGCGCCTCGTCAACAGCATAGAACGAAAGCTTTATCTGTCTTAGGAAATCAATATATTCCTCCTTTGTCAGCGACTCCGGTGCCACATACAGCATCTTAGTCTTGCCGCTTAGGATATCCTGCTTTACATTGTCTATTTCCGCCCTTGACAACGAAGAATTCAAGAAATGCGCCACACCTTCATCCTCACTAAAGTTACGCATTGCGTCCACCTGATTCTTCATCAGCGCAATCAATGGGGAAATTACCACAGCAGTACCTTCCATAAGCAATGCAGGGAGCTGGTAACACAACGATTTACCACCACCCGTAGGCATTAAGACAAACGTATCTGCACCCGAAAGTACATTTAGAATAATGTCTTCCTGGTTACCCTTAAATGTGTCAAATCCAAAATGTTTCTTTAACTCTTTTCGAAGTTCTTGTTTTGTCATCATAAGCGTAACATTATTGAATAGTTAATATCAGACGCTGTCTTTCTTATTCGGAAGGGAGCGAAGTCAGACATCTTCACTTTGCTATATTGATCAATTCTGAACATCATAATTCAAGGTACTCAACTTCTCCTTTGCATAAGAAGGATCGATATCAATCTTCTTCTTTTTTGTCGAAGGAGTCTCGTACATCAAATCAATCATTATTGTCTCTACTATCGAACGCAAGCCTCTTGCACCGAGGTTGCTCTCCATAGCCTTGTCCACAATCATGTCAAGCACCTCGTCAGAGAAGCTCAACTCAACACCATCAATCTTCATCAACTTAACATACTGCTTGATTATGGAGTTCTTAGGCTCTGTCAAAATTCTGCGAAGCGCAGACCTGTCAAGCTTGTTCAAATGGGTAAGCAAAGGAAGACGACCTATAATCTCGGGAATCAGACCGAAAGACTTCAAATCCTCTGGGATGACAAACTTAATCATGTCGTTTGTCTCTCTGACCATGTTCGCGCGAGAAGCACTGTACCCCACAGTCTTGGTGTTGAGTCTCATCGCGATCTTCTTCTCTATGCCTTCGAAAGCACCTCCGCAAATGAACAGGATGTGCTTGGTATCCACTTGAATGTACTTCTGGTCGGGATGCTTGCGTCCTCCCTGAGGCGGAACGTTTACAATAGATCCCTCAAGCAGTTTCAAAAGTCCCTGCTGAACACCCTCGCCGCTTACATCACGTGTAATTGAAGGGTTATCTCCCTTACGGGCAATCTTATCAATCTCGTCGATGAACACAATTCCACGCTGGGCAGCCTCAACATTATAGTCTGCCGCCTGAAGCAAGCGGGTAAGAATACTTTCTATATCCTCGCCCACGTATCCAGCCTCTGTGAACACAGTAGCATCCACAATTGTGAACGGTACGTTGATAAGCTTTGCAATAGTACGGGCAAGAAGCGTCTTACCAGTACCTGTAGAACCAACCATAACGATGTTAGATTTCTCAATCTCAACACCATCATCCTCGATTGTCTGACCGAGTCTCTTATAGTGGTTATACACCGCCACCGAAAGCACCTTCTTTGCTTCCTCCTGACCGATGATGTACTGGTCAAGGAACTCCACAATCTCCTTCGGCTTAGGAATATTATCTAGAGACGAGCTGTTGGATGCACTTGCCATTTCCTTGAGGTTCTGTTCGATCATCTCATAGGCCTGACGACTGCACTCATTACAGATGCAACCGTTCAATCCGGTAATCAGCATTTCGACTTCCTTCTTTGAACGACCGCAAAAGCTACATCTTTCCACTGTTTTTACTGCCATATACTTTACGTGTATGTCTTTTTATTACTTTGACTTTACCAATACTTCGTCAATCATTCCGTATGCCTTTGCCTCTTCCGCAGTCATCCAATAGTCACGGTCTGAATCTGCATAAACCTGATCGAAAGGCTTGCCGGAATGCTCGGCGATAATGCTATATAACTCGTTCTTCAACTTCAAGATCTCTCTTGCTGTGATCTCGATATCAGAAGCCTGACCCTGGGCACCACCAAGGGGCTGATGAATCATCACACGCGAGTGCTTCAACGCGAAACGCTTGCCCTTTGTTCCAGACACAAGCAGAACGCTAGCCATAGAGGCTGCAAGGCCTGTACAAATTGTCGAAACATCAGAAGATATGAACTGCATAGTGTCATATATACCCAAACCGTCATACACCGAACCGCCAGGGGAATTCAAGTAAATCGAAATATCCTTGCCAGGATTTGCAGAATCCAAGTAAAGAAGCTGAGCCTGAACCACATTAGCTGTATAGGAATCGATCTGGTCGCCAAGGAATATAATGCGGTCCATCATCAATCTCGAGAATACATCCATCTGCGAAACATTCAACTGGCGCTCCTCCAAGATTGTTGGCGAAACGTAACTTGCTGACACCGACGAAACGTACTGGTCAAGTGCTAGACCATTCATACCAAGATGTCCGACAGCATATTTCCTAAAATCGTTATTCATATATGTAATTCTATGTGTTATAAAAAGTCATTCGAAAAATTCAGATTGTATAATCAAAAAGCATACTTGCAAAAGGTAGCGTTTAAAGATTACGGTTATCTTCAAGAATCCAAACATAGCCGTGGCTACGCCCAATCTTTATGCAAACTTAAACAAAAGATTTTGTATTACGCAAGAATATTTATGAAAAAATTATGTAGAAACGAACTTTTTACCGTTTTTTATCGGCAAAATCTTCTTTTAACAAGCGGCAGGCAACATTTTTTGGTTAAATCCAACGAGAAATGACATTGCTTGGAACAGTTTTTCCTGGCTACATCCCCAATTTTGACTCGACATTTTCACGAAGGAATTCCACATATAAAAAGCCCCGACAAAATAAAATGTCGAGGCTCCATAATATTTCCCAAAATCTTATGTTACTCTGCAAGACGGAATCCGAAAGTGTACTTGTCCGTAGTCGCACAGGCTCTTCTGTATGAAAGGTTGCATCTTGCCTTCTCATAGAAATATCCGCTGCCTCGCATAACCTTTCTGTCCTTTGTCAATTTGTTTTCCAGCTTCTCCGACTCGTCGATCTTGTACAATGCGAAAGAGTCACGGACTGCAACCTTCATTGTATCCGGAATGTCTAGATCCACGAACTTCGAATAGTAGTACGGCTTGTAGTCGGGTGCTGAATAGCTCTTGAAATCGTCGATGCACCATTCCGACACATTTCCGCTCATGTCATAGATTCCCAACTCGTTCGGTTTCTTTGTTCCCACAGCATGAGGCTTAGCTCCCGAATTGTCTCTGTACCAGGCAACTTCGTCAAGATTGTTGCTTCCTGCGTACTGCAAGCCCTGAGACTTAACACCTCCCTTTGCAGCGAACTCCCACTCCGCCTCTGTTGGCAGACGGAACTTTGTGCCCGAAGAAAGGTTTACCTTGGCAATGAACTCCATGACCTCGTCAAAAGAGACATTATAGACAGGAAGATCGTCTCCCTTGATAGGACTTGGGTTATTCTCCATCACCAGATTCCACTGCTTCTGCGTAACTTCGAACTTTGACATTTTGAAAGACTCTACCTTTACCTCATGCACAGGCTTTTCTGCACTCTGGCAATCTCCGTAGTTTCCGGCGCATCCCATCATGAAGGAACCGCCCTCCACATCAATCATCTCCATACCAAGAAGGTCAAGGACATTAGTTCTTTTAACCTCCTCATCCTGCTTCTCTATAGTGAATGTTGTCGGATTCTCTTCTATCTCCACACGCTCGTCATGACCGACAACAGCACAGGCTAAAGGCAGAATGGACAACAATTCGGAATCACCGGTTCTCAGGAAAGGAACCTTGCCAATCTCAATCAGCCTGTTAGGTTTTCCTGCCGAGTTCTTTACAACCATACCGACAACCTCATATTTCGAGTTGATGACAGCGGAACCTATGGCAGCATCGTCCAAATTACCATTCAGCTCATAGTTTCCTGCACTTCCTTTGACTACTGCATTGACCATCAGCACCTCGTTCTTTATCACCGAGAATTTGTCATAGACAACCCTCAACGTGTCGTTGGGCTTGAATATTCCTGTATGAATTGGTTTGTAGGAAATAAACTCCGGCACCTTGATGACTGCCAGTTTGTTCGCATCGTCTATCAGTATTATTTCTGCGTGGTAAACTTCGGATAAATTTGAACCCAAGCCATAAACCAACAAATCCTTGACACCCTTGACAACGGAAAGTTCGGTTGCAATCGTTCCGTCGTCTCCGATTACGAAACCGGAACCGGTGGATACGACATCAGCACTAACCCCAATGCTGCCTATAGCACCAAGAACTGTGGCCAAACATCTATGTATTATGCTTTTGATTTTCATAGTCAATTATTTAGTTCTAATATCAACAACATTGTTTCTCGGATCCCCGGTGACAGACTTGACGGACTTTCTCTTCAATCTAAGCAGTTTTGAACAAGACTTTTTTGTAACTATTTCTCCGTCAATGGAGTATCTGAAATGATGATAGTCTGGCAAAGAGTCCATTATCACCTTGTTGACGTACAAGTATCCGCTTCTGGCCTTTGCTGTGTACCTTCTTTCATATTTGATGCACACTCCGTTGGCATCAGCCTGGTTGGACTGCTCGTATTCGATTCTCTTGATGCGAGGATTTGACTTGTAATACTTGTCTATCACCATCGGACTGCGTGACATGTCCATGTTGTCATAGTATGTCCTTGAAGAAATCTTTTTGCAGCATCGTGTGTAATTAGGGATAAGAGAAACCACTTTAGGCGTACAAGATGTAAGCATTACAATGCCCACATATCCCAAAATATATTTCACTATTCCTCGCTTCATTAGACGCTTAACAATGTTATTGGAAGCAAAAATAACCAATTTTAGATACTTTGATTATACTTCTTCAGATATTTTTTCATTTTGTTGAAATTTCTTCTCCAGATCCATCATGACCAAACCGGCAATTGTGAATCCGAAAATGCCGGTAATGTGGACCAACGAACCGTTTGCTCTTGGGGTTCCTTCAGGCAGAACCTCCTCATGATTCTCCTTCAGTTCCGGACTGAACACACACTTGAACTTCTTTGCAGGAAAGGTCTTGTACTTCTTGTATCGCTTTCTCAAAGCCGCACCCAGAGGGCATCCGTTCACCTTCCAGAACTCATCAACACAAATCTTTGTCGGATCAAGTTTCAACGCGGCTCCCATAGAGGAATAGAAGCGACTGTTCTTAAGACTGCACGCATGAAGAATAAGGTTTGCCTTGTCAGTCAGGCTGTCTATTGCATCAATGATTACATCGTACTTCTCTAGTTCGAACTCTGCCGCAGTCTCCTTTGAATAGACTTTCTGAATCGCGTTTATCTGAGCGTTTGGATTTATCTTAAGCAGACGGTCCTTCATAGCCTCAACCTTCACTTGACCGACTGTAGTAGTCAAAGCCATCAGCTGACGGTTAACATTCGAAGGGGCAACAACATCGCAGTCAACAATAGTGATCTGCTCGATACCATTGCGCACCAAAGCCTCGACACACCAGCTGCCGACACCTCCGACTCCAAAGACAATAACCTTAGTAGCCTTTATCTTTCTGACAAATGCATCCCCAAGAATCAACCTGGTACGAAGCCAAAAATCCTCTTCCATATCCATGAACGTTTAATAAAAACGAAAAAGCGACGAAAGAACTTCTTTCGCCGCTCAGTGCTCAAAATGAGATTCGAACTCACACGCCGCAACCGGCACTACCCCCTCAAAGTAGCGTGTCTACCAATTCCACCATCTGAGCTTGTGAGAGTTTGAAAAACATTAAAGAGCGGAAAACGGGACTCGAACCCGCGACCCCGACCTTGGCAAGGTCGTGCTCTACCAACTGAGCTATTTCCGCAAGCAGTAATTTATCTCCAGGAGAAAGGTCTTACTAACCTTTGAGCGGAAAACGGGACTCGAACCCGCGACCCCGACCTTGGCAAGGTCGTGCTCTACCAACTGAGCTATTTCCGCAAAATCTGTCTTTAAAAGAACTCTTGCAACCTACGTTTCCCGATTGCGAGTGCAAAAGTAGTGCATTTTTTATTATCTGCAAACTTTTCTTGACTTTTTTTTGACAAAAATCCTATTTTTTTATTCTTTCACAAACAAAAAGAGGGCAGAACATGACGTTCCTCCCTCATTTTATGAACAAAAATCTTACTTGTTCTTATTGAAAAGATCCTTGATGCCACCAATGCTACCAAGAACACTTGAAGCCTCGTAAGGAAGATAAACAGTCTTGTTGTTCTGTCCTGAAGCGATGTCCTTCAATGTCTCGATATACTTCATAGCAATCTGGTAAGTAGCAGGGTCTGTGTTTGTGCCGCGAATAGCCTCTGCGATACGCTCGATAGCAGCTGCCTCTGCCTCTGCCTGCTTCAACTTAGCGATAGCCTCTCCTTCTGCGTTAAGGATAGTAGTCTGCTTGACAGCCTCTGCGCGGTTGATAGCAGCTGTCTTGGCACCCTCTGACTCAAGGATTGCAGACTGCTTCTCTCCCTCAGCACGAAGGATCTCAGCACGACGGTTACGCTCAGCCTGCATCTGCTTCTGCATCGCAGAAAGGACTGACTCTGGAGGAGTGATGTCCTGAAGCTCTACACGGTTAACCTTAACACCCCACTTGTTAGTTGCGTCGTCAAGCACCGAACGAAGCTTTGCGTTGATAGTGTCACGAGAAGTCAAAGTCTCATCAAGCTCAAGCTCACCGATGATGTTACGAAGTGTAGTCTGAGTCAACTTCTCGATTGCGTTTGGCAAGTTGTCGATCTCGTAAGTAGCCTTGACAGGATCAACAATCTGGAAATAAAGCAATGCATTGATCTCTACAGGAACATTATCCTTAGTGATCACGTTCTGCTTAGGGAAATCGTAAAGCTGCTCACGCAAGTCGATAACATCAGTTGTATAGTTACGAGCATAAACCTCGCCTCTTGGGCCCTGGTACACCTTTCTAGCATAAATCTGTCTTGGAGCATCTAGGAATGGAGTAATCAAATTCATTCCTGGTCCCAACACCTTGCTAAACTTACCCAATCTCTCAATAATCTTTGTCTCACTCTGTGGAATAATCTTGATTGCCATAGTTAGGTACGCAATGACCAACACCACAATAACGAGAAGTACAATAAATCCGCCTCCCATAAATCTTAAGTTTTAAATGTTATTATTATTTTTATTGTTTTCTTAATTACGCTTTGGTAACAGTCAGTATAATGCTGTCCCTTTCAACGACAACGACCTTTTCGCCTTTTGAAATCTTGCCGCAGTTGCTTTTTGCCTTCCACACATCTCCGTCAATCTTCACGCTTCCGAACTCATCGTCCTCTATATCCTCAAAAACCTTTGCAACCTTGCCGATCAATGCGTCAGCGTTAGTCTTCACCTCTGGCTTTCTTTCGTAATACTTCTTCAAAGCCGGACGGATCGAAAACAGTGCCAAGACAGAACCTATGGCAAAAAATGCCATCTGAACAGAAAGAGAAGTGCCGAACAGCGCAGCCAAAGCCGCAAGCAAAGCTCCCAAACTGAAGCAGGCAATCACAAATCCAGGGGTCATCATTTCTAGTATCAAGCACACCACTGCAATAATAGACCACCACACTGGCATCGAGAAAATGCTCTCCAAATCAAATCCTACAGTTTCCATAACGACCTCCGTTTTTTTTGTTTCTTAATTGTACTACAAAGGTATATAAAAAAAATGTTCGGAAATAGTTTTTAGCTAAAAATCGTGCATTTATTAACATTTTTTAGGAATTGGGAGAAAAACTATTCCATTCTGACGATATTAGATTGCTGTAAAACATTAATTTTGCAAAAATACAATATGTACATCAGCTTATCTTGTACATTGTTTCTAAAAAATCAAAAGCATGAGAAAAAACATTTTTGCTGCAATTATTTGTTCTGGCGTGGTCTTATTGTCTTTGGTCACCTATGTGCATGTGATTGCACCCAAACCAGACGACTACAAACAGTATAACGAAAATTTTGTTTTTGAAAAAACTGTCAATGGTGTCGATATGAGATTCTCCTATATCAACAAACAGAAAAAAGAGGTTTCAATGGAACCAACATGGATTGGACACAAACGAAATCTGAAGGTTCCAGCAGAAGTCACACACAATGAAACTTTATATAAAGTAATCGAACTAAGCATAGATTATAGTATTAATTGCGACACGCTCTTCATCCCTGAAACAATAGTATATATTAATAGATCTATCACCTGGGAGCGTTGCCGCATAAATTATGTTTCCGTTGCTCCGAACAACAAGTTCTACAAGTCCATTGACGGAAACTTGTACACAGGGGATTCTTTGTTGTATGATAGAAATGCTAAACGAGAGGAATAAAACTATGAAGAATTTAAAATCCATTATATTTATGATTTTGCTGGCTGTTACCAACATTATAGTATATAGCTGGCAACCATGTAAACTTTCCGCCTTTGATCATGTTTCAGGAGGTCACCATTTTGGTGGAGTTATTGTTTTTGCTATGAAGTTAGGGTTGATTGTCTATCTGCCGGCTATAGTACTTGGCACAATTTCTGTGGTAATTGTTCTATACCGTTCATTGACAGAAGGCAAGGAGAAAAAAGAAGTTCCCTTCTACTGCGCAATTTTCACTCTGTCAACTCTTGTTCTTGTGACATACGGAACATTCTGGAAAAAGAGTATTTCGGAAATGCAAATTGAGAGACAACAAAAAGAATGGGAAAATGAATTGCTATTAAAAAGTTATGGCGGAAATTATTCGAATGAAATCCATAATCGGGGAAGCATCTATTGGGGGGATACTTTAATCAGCAAGCACGGAGAATATATTGACACATTGGTTATAGATACAGCAAACCAAACCTGTCACTGGACCTACAAGCCAGAGGTAAACTACGAAATCATTTTCGACCATAGAGACAGATTTGAAGAAAGTCCAAGAAACGAATCTTATTGTCCGCAAGATTATGATGGCAAAATACAATATATCATCAATTGTGTCAACAACCACAAGGCTGGACAATTTTATTGCGACGGCAACAGCTACCGCCAAAAATACGAGAAAGACTCCATCATTTGTTTTGCAATAGATACATATTATTCAGATAAAAGAAAAGGATTCCTGCTATTCAAAATCCAAGATTCCATAGTAACACTGGTGGACTCCTCATCAAACATATACATGTATAAAGACATGAAAGATTATTGGCAAATGGAATCCCAAGGATTCATCGCAAAAGAAAACGGAATGCCTCTATTGAAGTTCTCGTACGAAAAGAAGTCTAAGGCTCTTGATAGAAACTACACAATATTTTACGACTACTACGACATTGAAAAAAAGCAGTTTGTTCTAAAGGCTTCACACATCGAATCAAAATATGATTCAGTCACAAAAAAGGGCAGCAGAATTGATACTGACATACTAGACTATAACAGAGAAGACTTCAACAAATACCAAAACGGTTATCCTGTATTTCATTATCAAACTGACCTATACGAAGAAGGCAATGAAGATAGTCCAAGAACAATAGAAACTGGCGAATATAGGATGGAGAACGGAGAGTATAGAAAGATAAAGACATCAAAATAGCTTTGCCATGCAAAACTAATCAAATGTCTGTTTAGACGCTACTGGCATCTATCTTTTGACCGTCAATTCGTTTCGGGCGAAAATTCACAAGCAATATTCTGATATTCAGTCAAAACATAGTCAAAAAACAAACTTGAATTGAGTTCGACTATAGACAGAAAAATTAATGTACAAACTCTAATTGCATATAGGGCAACATGCCTTGTCTTAGGAAAAGAAACAAGCTGTCACAAAGCAAACCTAGCACTAAAAATACATTAGCAATACCCCTTTCAATGCAACTTGCATCGTTTTGCTAAGCTATTTTACAAAATTTAGGGGAAACAGTGATGATTTTAGTTTGTTTTGCGTAAATTTGCGCATAATTATTGGTATTGATTTCCGACATTGAGCATGTACTGGGCACTCAACAACTAAAGATTCAATGAATATGAGCTATACATACGAATATCCGCATCCAGCGCTAACTACCGACTGCGTAATTTTTGGATTTGACGGGAAACAACTGAATGTGCTTCTCATAAAAAGGGGCGTTGCTCCATAC
>JAZUHH010000044.1:0-63227 GCA_045641625.1 Paludibacteraceae bacterium | reverse complement strand
CGTTTGCTGAACAATCCTCAGCACCAACGCCGATAACTGAACCCTTAACTGTCTCAGCAACTGCTGCTACTGAAATGTATGGAGTACAAACTACAACATCACACTTTGGAGTCTTACCAGCCAATGCAGCCTTCAAGTCGTTTGCTAGAGCGATACCCTCCTGAAGAGTAGTATTCATCTTCCAGTTTCCTGCTACGATTTTCTTTCTCATTTTCTTTAAAGTTTTATTTAGTTGGTGCAAAATTAACAATTTAATTATAACTAAACTGTGATTTTTGCTAATTTTCTATCTAAAAGTTAATCTTCGGCATACTTTGCCGATATAATGTTAAGGAATTCGGCGAATGACTTTACTGCGTTCTCAGTCTCTGCAGTAACCTCCTTGCCAGCCATTTTCATCAGCGACACCTCGTAAACCGCAGTCAGACAAAGCTCCATATCATTAACCTCGGCACCTGACTGGTTCTTTGTGCGGAACTCCTTCAACGCCGGCAGAATCTTGAAGAACTGGGCATTGTACTGCATCTGGTCGGGAGTCTGAAGCAGCTGGTTGTGGTAGGAGTTCAGACTCTCTATCTCAGCGTTCAGAAAATCCAGATGTCCGCCCTGCTCCTTGTTCTCGTTGCGCATCATCGCAATCAGGTTCTCGTACCAAGCCTTTATTTCGGTCTTTGTTTCCGCGTCACAGTCGTAACGGCTGATGACATTAGCCTCAACATTGGCAATGTCAAGATGCAAGGCGCGAATGATATCCTCCTGATGCCACATGTACAATATGTAGTTGGCAACACTTGTCTGCTTTAGTTTCTTAGATATAAGCATATTGTTTCACTTGACTAAAAATCATCCTCGTCATCGTCGGAATCGTCAAAAGGATTCCAGTCCCAGTCGTCGCTCATATACTGAGGCTCGATATAATCCGTGATGTCTCGCCTGTCCTTCTTTGTAGGACGTCCGGTACCTCTGTCTCTTTGTCCGAAAGAGGAATACTTGCTCAGTTCGAGCATCTCAAGTTGGTCAGGAGTAGTGACATTCTCCATGAACTCCGGCACAAGTTTCGCCCCCATTCTGTTTTCAGTGAGAGCCAGCACCTTAAAGGAATATGTAATCGGAGCCTTCTTGATCTGGATAACATCACCGACCTTTATAGTACGGGATGCCTTCATAGCGTTGCCCGACATCAGCACCTTGCCCTTCTTGCATGCTTCAGCCGCAAGGGTTCTGGTCTTGAACAGGCGCACAGCCCACATCCACTTGTCTATTCTTACCTCTTGAGGCGCTTCCTTCTTAGCCATCGTATTACTTCAAATCCTCCAACATTCTCTTTAGGACTGTCTCTGCAGAAATCTCTCTGTTTGCAGCCTCAGGGATAACCAAAGAGCGCTCGCTCTCGATAACCTCGTCAGTAACGATCATGTTTCTGCGGACAGGAAGACAGTGCATGAAGAATCCGTTGTTTGTAAGCGCCATCTTCTCCTTCGAGATTGTCCAAGACATGTCCTTAGAAAGAATCTGACCATAGTTAGGGTCCTGGTATGCACTCCAGTTCTTTGCATAGACGAAGTCTGCACCCTCCAAAGCCTTGTCCTGATCGTACTCTACTCTTGCTCCTCTCACGAACTGCTCTGCCAATTCGTAGCCCTTAGGATGAGTTATGACGAAATCCACATTTGCCTCGTTCATGAAATCAGCGAACGAGTTAGGCACAGCCTGAGGAAGAGCCTTTGGATGAGGAGCCCATGAAAGGACTACCTTCGGACGCTCCACAGTCTTGTGCTCCTCGATAGTGATAAGGTCAGCAAAAGCCTGCAAAGGGTGGCAAGTGGCGCTCTCCATAGAGAATACAGGCTTGCCTGAATACTTGATGAACTGGTTGATGATAGTCTCCTCGTAGTCGAACTTCTTGCTCTCGAATCTTGCAAAGCTTCTTACTCCGATGATGTCGCAGAACGAAGCCATTACTGGAATAGCCTCAAGCAAGTGCTCGCTCTTGTCTCCGTCCATGATAACGCCACGCTCAGTCTCTAGCTTCCAAGCTCCCTGGTTTACATCCAGCACCATTGTGTTCATGCCAAGGTTCATACCTGCCTTCTGAGTTGAAAGACGAGTACGAAGACTATTGTTGAAGAACACCATAAGAAGAGTCTTGTTCTCTCCCAAATGCTTGAAACCAAATCTATTCTTCTTAACCTCTAGAGCCTCCTTGACAGCAAGGTTCAAATCTCCAAGGTCCTTTACGCCAGTATAGTATCTCATTGTTCTCTTTATATATATTATAGTATAAACTCTTATTTACTTTCTTACTTGACCGTTGCCCTCGATCACCCACTTATAGGTTGTAATCTCCTCTAGAGCCATAGGTCCGCGAGCGTGAAGCTTCTGCGTAGAAATACCGATCTCTGCGCCCAAACCGAACTGAGCTCCGTCTGTGAACGATGTAGGAGCGTTCTGATATACACAAGCTGCGTCAACCATCTTGACGAACTTTGCAAGAGTGTCCTTGTTCTCGCTTATTATCGCCTCGGAATGCTTTGACGAGTATTTTGAGATATGATCAATTGCACAATTTACGCAGTTCACTGTCTTGACTGCCATCTTATAGTCCTGAAACTCGCATCCGAAATGTTCCTCAGTGGCATGCTCTATCAAATGCTTTGGATAGACACCGTCCTTCATCAGCTGGTCATAAGCCTGGTCGTCTGCATAAAGAACCACGTTCTTCTCGCTCATATCAATGCAAAGGGCTGTGAGGTCAGAAAGACGGTCCTTGTTGATAAGCAGACAGTCAAGGGCATTGCAAACACTAACTCGTCGAGTCTTTCCGTTGTTCACTATTGCTCTTCCCTTCTCCAAATCTCCATCCTTGTCAAAGTATGTGTGGACAACTCCGGCACCTGTCTCGATGACATTCACCTTGGCATTGTCACGAACGAACTTTATAAGTCCGGCACTACCTCTTGGGATCAACAGATCAACATAGTCAACGGCAGTCAAAAGATCTGCTGTAGCCTCTCGTCCGGCAGGCATCAATGCAACGATATTCGGATTGACACCCTCCTCCTTCAACACTTTATGTATCAAGTTTACGATTGTAGTATTTGACTCAAACGCATCTGTACCACCCTTCAGGATGCACGCATTACCGCTCTTCAAACATAGAGAGAACACGTCGAATGTAACATTAGGACGAGCCTCATAGATGATTCCAATCACACCGAAAGGCACACTGACTCTCTTTATCTTCAATCCGTTTGGAAGTGTTGTCTCCTTGCTTGTCTTGCCCAATGGACTAGGCAGAGACACGACGTTGCGCATATCCGAAGCAATACCCTTTATTCTCTCGTCGGTAAGCTTCAATCGGTCATACATCGGATTAGCAGGATCCATTTTAGCCAAGTCTTTGGCATTAGCCTCGATAATGGCGGGAATGTTCTTCTCTGCCTCGTCTGCCAATTTGGAAAGAATAGAG
This sequence comes from Paludibacteraceae bacterium, assembly GCA_045641625.1. Classification (GTDB taxonomy): domain Bacteria; phylum Bacteroidota; class Bacteroidia; order Bacteroidales; family Paludibacteraceae; genus UBA1723. Next base: position 59,758 of record JAZUHH010000044.1, on the reverse strand, counting down.
TTTATCTTCTCGTTAGTGATGACATTAAGCTCAGCCGATGCCTTCTTTACTGACTTAAATAGTTCGATGCTATCCATTGTATAAACTTTTAATACATTTATTTTGTGCAAAGATAATGATTTAATTCATAATTTATGGAATATAAGGGATTACTTTTTCTAATAACACTTTTAACACAAACAAAAAAAGTCAGCTTGTTATTTGCTAACTAAAAAAATCACCTTTGCACATAAACAACAACAAATCAAAACAATATTATAATTATGCTCACAATTGTCTTAGGCATCCTGCTTATTGCGTATGGTATGTTCGCTATCTATACTAAGAAAGGCCAAAGGATCAAATGGGGTTAACAAACTCGAAAAAATGAAAGAACTTTATGGAGAAAAAGCTGGTAATACCATTCACATTATCGGCTACACAGTAACACCTATAGTCTTTGGCATAATCGCATCAGTACCGCACTTCGCTTTTGACATAGATATTTTTTAACAATACTCCAAAAAAGCAATAAGAGGATGCATCAGTAAAGATACATCCTCTTTTCTATCTCCTTAAAATCTTTCACAAAACAAAAGGAGAAATTCGTTAGAACTTCTCCTTTATGGTGATCGGGAAGGGATTCGAACCCTTGACCCACAGCTTAGAAGGCTGTTGCTCTATCCAGCTGAGCTACCCGACCGACCTTACTGCTTAGATTTCTCAAAAGCGATGCAAAATTACAACTTAATTTCAAACTTACAAACTCATTCGCTCCATTTTTTACAAAAACTTGTCTATTTAACTGAAAATCAAACAACAGCCACGAACATATTCCTTATTTTCTACAACACTATTGCTTTTCTGTCAAATATCTGGGTCAAAACCAACAAAAAGCACTAATTTTGCAGTCAAATAACCATCGACTATATGCGAGTATTTCCAAACATAGCTTTTTTTGTCACATTCTCCATAGCCTCAACATCGCTGACAGGCTGCGGCGACTCTTCCCGAAGCGCGCAGACCATACAGTCCACACAGGCGGCCATCAAGGAGTACGAGGTGATGACTCTGAAGCCGATAGACAAGACAATAAACACTTCCTTTCCCGCATCAATACGGGGGAAGCAGGACATTGACATATACCCCAAAGTCGGTGGCACACTTATCCAGGTAAACATAGATGAAGGGCAGAAGGTCTCGCAAGGCCAGAACCTGTTCGTGATAGATCCAATGCCGTACCAGATTGCGCTGAGCACAGCATCGGCAAACGTGGAGAGCGCAAAGGCACAACTTGCCACAGCGCAACTGCAATACGAAAGCAAGAAGGAGCTGTTCAACAAGCAGATCATTTCAAAATATGACCTGAGCATGAGCGAGAATTCCCTGCTTGCCGCAAAAGCCAGCCTTGCACAGGCGGAATCCCAACAGCTGAACGCCAAGAACGACCTTGCAAGCACTATAGTCAAGAGCCCGACAAACGGAGTTATCGGAATGCTGCCATACCGCAAGGGGGCGCTCGTAAATCCAAATATGAGCAAGCCGCTGACAACTGTCTCCGACAATTCATACATGTACGTTCACTTCGCCATGAACGAGAACCAGATGCTGAATCTGATGCGCAAATACGGCTCTCCGGAAGAGGCTATCAAGAGCATGCCGACAGTCACCCTGCAACTCGGCGACGGAACGACATACAACGAAAAGGGAAAGATCGAGTCCATAAGCGGAATCATTGACCAGGAGACCGGAACAATTTCACTGAGCGCTCTTTTCCCTAACAAGGGAGGACTTCTGCGTTCGGGAGGAAGCGGCAACATCATCGTACCGACTGAAAGGAAAAACGTGCTTGTAATACCTGCCTCGGCTACATTCAAGGTGCAGGACAAGATATTCATCTACAAACTCATGGACGGAGCCGCCCGCTCAATTCAAATACAGATTACTCCAATAGAGGGAGAAAACGAGTACATAATAGAAAAGGGATTAAAAGAAAACGAGATTATAATCACAGAAGGAGTCGGAATGCTAAGAGAGGGAACGCCTGTCAAGGTAAAGGCAAGCAAAACAAAAGCAGAATAGTCCGACAAATAAAGGGAACAGGAAAAGTCAAACGGCTTCCTTTTGTACAGAATCCTTGGGCACAAAAAGCAATTTGCTTTTTCTCTGTCAAAAACAACAGGGCTCAAATCTGCAAGAGGGAAACGTCTTCCGATAATAATCGCAAAAAGAAATCACAAAAGTTTCTGCGACTTAAATTCTCTTTCAATTAGAATCTCACAAATTAGGATAAAACAGAAATATGGCAAAGAAAATACTTCTATATCTATCGTCACTTATGCTTTGCGGATGCTCCTTCTACAAGGAATTCGAGAAGCCAGAAGTCGAGACCCAGCACATTTTCGGCAGAAACATAGAGCCACAGTATCTTGAGGACTCCACTTCAATGGCAAGCCTTTCTTGGAAGGACGTCTTCACCGACGTATATTTGCAGAGACTAATCTCTCATGTCCTTTCCAACAACGCGGACATGAAGATAGCGAACCTGAACATAGACAAGGCAGAGGCTTACTTGAAGACAGCCCGTCTGGACTACCTGCCGACTGCGAGCTTCAACCCTCAATGCCAGATCACCAAGAGTTTATGGAACGACAACAGCTCAACTTCAAAGCACTTCTCGATGCCCGTACAGGCAAACTGGGAGATAGAAACTTTCGGAAAGATAACCAACAACAAGAGAAAAGCGTCTATTGACGCAAGCCTTGCTCTGGACTACGCCCAAGCAACAAGAGCAAGACTTATAGCGGCAACTGCAAGCCTATACTATCGTCTTCTTATGCTTGACGCCCAGGCAGTTATCGCACTCGAAACAAAGGAGGGATGGGACAAGACAGTAGAGACAATGAAGGCGCTTAAGGAAGCCGGAATGACAAACGAAGCCGGAGTGGCGCAGAACGAAGCGAATGCGATAGGAATCTCTATGACCATCCTTGACCTTGACAGGCAGATCAACGAGGTGCAGAACTCTCTTTGCATCCTTCTAAGCCGACCTCTTGGAACCATTGTCAGAGGACAGCTTGACGACCAAGTTTTCCCAGAAAGCTTTTCTGTGGGAGTTCCTGCCAAACTGCTTGAGAACAGACCGGACATTCGCGAGGCAGAAAAGAACCTTGCAAAAACTTACTATGACGTGAAGATCGCAAAGGCTTCGCTTTTCCCTTCCTTGTCACTTTCGGGAATGGCGGGATGGACAAACAACTACGGTGGCATCCCAAACCCTGGAGGGTTCATTGCACAGGCCTTCGCAGGTGTCTCACAACCGATATTTGCGCACAAGAGGCTGAAATACAACTACAAGAACGCGCAAAAGGAGCAGGAAATAGCCCTCATACAATATCAACAGAAAATTCTGGAAGCCGGCAACGAGGTGAACAAGGCAATACTGAAATACCAGACTGTAAAGGCGAAGACCGAACTGTACGAGAACCAGGTTGCGGCGCTTGAACGAGCAGCAATGAGCACTGAGCTTCTGATGAAGCATGGCTCAACAACTTACCTCGAGGTCATAACTGCACAGCAGTCGCTGTTGAACGCAAACTTGTCGAGAGTGACCAACAAATTCGAAGAAATTCAGAGCATAATAGAGGTTTACACTGCCTTGGGAGGCGGATGCTATTAAAAAAGCTCAAAAATATTTTGCAGTCTCGCGATAAAACTGTAATTTTGCGACACTTTTCTGAGGAACTATCTTTGGATAAAGTGTGATGGGAAATTTTGTGGGCCCAGTTCAAAGTTCAAAGCCACATAATTTTGAGTAACAATTTTTTATATTTTTCAAAGAAATGAAGACATTTCAACTTTCAGGTGAGGTTCGCCAGGACCTAGGAAAGAAGGCTACTAAGGCTGTACGCCAGGCAGGTCTAATCCCTTGTGTTGTTTACGGTATCTCTGATCCAGTTCACTTCACAGTTACAGAGGGTGACGTTAGAAAGCTTATCTACACTCCTAATGTTTACGTTGTAGAGCTTACAGTAGGCGGAAAGAAGCTTAACGCTATCCTTAAGGATCTTCAGTTCCACCCAGTAAAGGACAACCTTCTACACATCGACTTCCTAGAGGTAGTAGAGAACAAGCCAGTTGAGATCGAGATCCCAGTTAAGTCAGAGGGTCTTGCTGCAGGTGTTAAGATGGGAGGTAAGCTAACTCAGGAGATGAGAAAGCTTCGTGTTAAGGGTAACTTCACTAATTTCCCTGATATCCTAACAGTTAATGTTGAGGAGCTTCAGATCGGTAAGACTGTTCAGGTTGGTGCTCTTTCTTACGAGAACCTTCAGATCATGAACAATCCTAACAACGTAGTATTCGGCGTTAAGGCTACTCGTGGTTCTAAGAAGTAATCTTAAGATTTAACGACATAAGAGTTGAGAATCTGGTGAAAGCCTGTTCTCAACTCTTTATTTTTTATACTAACCAAACACACGGAACATGAAATACCTTATTGTGGGACTAGGCAACATCGGTGCAGAATACGCAAAGACCAGACACAACGTCGGCTTTATGGTAGTGGACGCATTCGCTGAAGCCAACAACCTTACTTTTCAAGACGGAAGATACGGTTTTACTGCAGAGGGAAGAATAAAGAACAAGCAGATCATTCTGCTAAAGCCTTCGACTTATATGAACCTTAGCGGCCAGGCCGTTCGCTATTGGGCGCAAAAGGAGAAAATCGAACTGGAGAACATACTTGTTGTCGTGGATGACTTGGCAATTCCTTTTGCTCAGCTCAGACTCAAAGGAAACGGAAGTGCGGCAGGCCATAACGGACTGAAGAACATACAGGAGAACTTGAACACGGACAAGTACGCTCGTCTGCGCGTAGGATTGGGCAACGACTACCCTAAGGGCAAGCAGATAGAGTTTGTTCTCGGCGAGTTCACAGACGAAGAAAAAGCAACTCTGGAAGAGCGCATCAAAGTCGCAGGAGAGATTATTCAAAGCTTCGTACTGCAAGGCATAGACGCAACAATGAATGCATATAACAAGAAATAGAAAAAGGCGGGGTGACCGCCTTTTTCTATTTCTTGTTTATGTCCACTAACAGAATTATATCCTTGAAGGTTCCGTAGTTTCTGTCCGTTCTGAGAATCTCTTTTATTTCATAGTCAGCAAATATGTTGTCACGATACGTTTCAAGCTCCTTCTCTAGTACGATAAGTTTTCCGGACTCAGGCTTCTCTCTCAGGAACAGCTTCACTCTGTCGTTCAGGTAATAGTCGAGTTCAAACTGATGCATCATGTTAGCATTTGGCCTTATATCGGTCTCCAGGAACGAATAGATGTCTCCTTCCGGCACTATCTTGTTTATTTCTTCCGCATACCACTTAACACTTTTGGTATTTAGGATTGCAGGCAATGTAAGAGCATCCAATATAGCAAACACAACAAGTCCGAGAGCCGGCAAGGCTATTCGGTTGTCATTGCACTTTCTAAGCCACAAAATAATTGCAAAAGCAATTCCGAACACGACAGCCACAGCAAACAGATTCAAGTCTGCCAAAGCACTGAACATGGCTTGCGTAGCCGGCTTCGAGACATGTACTATATCGAAACTGAACACAACGTGAGCAACAAACAACAAGGCAACAACTCCTATCAGAATGTTTCTATAAATGTCATTTGCCTTCTTTATCCTGCTCTCTATCCAAAGCATATACTCTGCAATAAAGTATGCTATGAACGGGAACGCCGGCATCAGATAAACACTTCTTTTACTCTTGGGAATGCAGAAGAAGCCAATAATCAAGACCGCATTAAGCAAAGTGAACAGTCTGTAGTCTTCCATGGAAACCATCTTGTCCCACCACTTAGAGAGTCTCTCTTTCCAAGAATTGGGCTTCTCTTCCGACTTGCAATACTTCCAAGGCTTGAAGAACAGCGACACCACAAGCAATATAGTCCAAGGCACAAATCCCGAAATCAAATACACGAAGTTGATTATAGCAGGACCTTCGTGGGAAGAATAGGTCATTGTACCCGTCAAACGTCCGACATTCTCTTCATATATCAAATCCAAGAATGGCTGTCCTCCCTGCTGATATGCCGCCCAATACCACAAAGCAGGAGCTATAAGCGAACACAAGAACACAGGGAAAAGCTTGATGATTATTCTAAAGACACTCTCTTTTCTGATCAAAAGGAATACTCCAAACACAAACAAAGGAAGACAGACTCCAACCGGACCTTTCGTCAAAGTTGCCATGCTGAGAGCTATAAGTGACATCCAAGGCAATCCTTTCATCTTGTCCTTCTCCCACCAACGATAGAGAAGGAAAGAACCTATGACCATAGCACTTGAAAGAACCATATCTACACGGCAATTACCTCCGGCACGATGCAGTTCGAAGCAAGTTATACCTACCATAGCAGTCAAAACTGCAGTCCACTCCCCGCTGCGTCTCTTGTAGAACAAGTATGTGGCAACACTCAGCAAAACAAGTGATATTGCTGATGGAACTCGTGAAATATACTCATTAAGCGTACCCAACAAATAGGAAATTGCAGCAATGCACCAATGAAGGAAAGGTGGTTTGTACGGAATGTCTCCACCATTATTCTCTGGCAGAATAAAGTTATCCTGCAGAAGCATAGACAACGACACTACTGCTTCTCTTGGCTCTCCTTTTGTATGGAACTCGTTAAGTCCCAGGAAAGGGAACAAAGACAAGACAGCAACCAAAGTCACTAACCAAACAATATGTTTACGCTCTATCTTCATTTCTATATGCTGATGGTAATATAATTCTAAATGTTGTGCCGACACCAACCTCGGACTCCTTCACAAAGATCTGTCCTTTGTGGTATTCCTCGACTATTCTTTTTGCAAGGGACAAACCAAGTCCCCAACCTCTGCTCTTTGTTGTGAATCCTGGTGCAAAGACTTTCTTGAACTTTCCGGACTCGATACCTTTTCCCGTGTCACTGACATCTATGACATAGTTCCTGTCCTCTATCTTCACATCGAACTTTATAGAGCCTTCGCCAGTTTCCATCGCATCAACCGCATTCTTTATCAAATTCTCTATAACCCACTCGAACAAAGGCACATTCAGACTTGCGAACATAAGCTCGCTGTTCGAGTAATTCGACGTTATGTCTATACGCTTGGACACTCTTCCCCGCATATAGCCTAGAGACTTGTCAATCACCTCGTTAAGGCAAACCTTGGAAAGTTCAGGCTTGGACCCCACCTTGGAAAATCTTTGGGCGATAGTCTGCAGGCGCAACACATCTTTCTCTATCTCTCCGCTAATCTCGGCTGACACATCCATTCCCTTAAGCAGCTCAACCCAAGCCATAAGCGAAGATATCGGAGTTCCCAACTGATGCGCAGTCTCTTTGGACAAGCCAACCCAGACTCTGTCCTGCTCTGCCTTCTTCATACCTACAAATATGGCAAAGAAGATCACAACGAACAAAATGATTAGCACCCATTGGAATATCGGGTAGTAGGCCAGTTTCTGGAGCAGCGAGCTGTTTCCGTAATAGATGAAATGAGAAACATTCTCGTCAAGTTTGATTTCTATAGGCTCATTTTCCTCTCCGTACTCCTTTACCAATTTATAGAGGTGGGAAACAGGAATATCCTGCTCCTTCTCCACAGTTTCCTCTATGTTTCTGTGCTGATAGGGCCTTCCATGCTCGTCAATGATTATAACGGGAATGGTCTTGTTCTCCTCGATTACACGCAGACAAAACGAGAAGTCTGTCTGCTCGGTGGCGGCAGCAATCTGACTCGTAGCGGCAGCCCACAGCTGCATCTTCATTCGCTCCTCCTCAGCCATTTCCTTCACCAGGTTGTTTGTCATATAGCCGGACAACCCAATAATCAACAATGCGAAAAAAAGAAACATGTTTCGCACCGTAGTGAAATTGGTGAACCTTAGCCAGTTTGTCATAAGCTCAATAATCCTAAAGTTTTTCTCTATATTTGCCCTCCTCGGAATCGTCAAGGATGCTCAAATAGCTGTTATATCTGCTCTCGCTGATGAAATGGTCCTCGACAGCCTTAAGAACGGCACAACCGGGCTCGTGTGTATGCGTACAGTTTCCGAACCTGCACTCTTCACTTGCCTTGAATATCTCTGGGAAGTAATGTCCTACCTGATACTTGTCGAAGTCAATGGTTCCGAATCCCTTGACTCCGGGCGTGTCAATGATCAGCGTATCGTGGTCCAGCTCGTACATTTCAGAGAATGTTGTTGTGTGCATTCCCGTGTCATGTACAGCAGAAATCTCTCCGGTCTTGGCATTGAAATCCGGACAGACAGCGTTTATCAGTGATGACTTTCCCACTCCCGAGTTACCGCTCAACAGAGTCGTCTTGTTCTGCATCATCTGCTTTAGCTCATCAACACCCTCTCCTGTAACGGCAGAAGTCTTTACACACTTGTAACCGATTGACGAGTAAAGGTTTATAAGTGCATCAAGATACTCATTGTCCTCCTCTTCCAACAGGTCTGTCTTATTTATCACAAGTATGGCCTTCACGTTGTAAGCCTCGCAAGTTGCAAGGAATCTGTCAATGAACACGAGCGATGTCTCTGGATGCGCAATGGTGGCAATAAGCAGAGCCTGGTCCACATTTGCGGCAATGATGTGCAGCTGCTTCGACAGGTTAGACGGCTTGCGAACCACATAGTTGCGTCTTTCCTCGATAGAATGGATCAAGCCCTCGCCCTCGTCAGTCTCCTTGAACTCGACAACATCGCCTACTGCGATCGGGTTGGTGCTCTTGATTCCTTTGATTCGGAAATTTCCCTTTATATGGCACAAGTAGAATTTACCGTCTTCGGTACGCACATTGTAAAGACTGCCGGCGTTTTTGAAAACAATACCTTTCATACACTTGATCAACTTAAACGGAAAAGGCAAGAGAACAATAGCTCTCCTGCCAAATCAAATATTTTTATAATACAAATTATATTCTGCATTACACAGTCATAATCTCTTTCTCCTTAGCTGCGTAAGCCTCATCAATCATCTTGATGAACTTATCGTGAAGCTTCTGGATGTCGTTCTCAGCATCCTTCTCAGCATCCTCTGCAAGACCGTTCTTGATCTCCTTCTTTAGACCGTCAATAGCGTCACGACGAGCGTTTCTAACTGCGATCTTGGCATCCTCAGCCTCAGCCTTAGCCTGCTTAGCAAGCTGCTTACGACGCTCCTCTGTTAGAGGTGGAATGCAAAGGCGGATAACCTCACCGTTGTTCTCTGGAGTGATACCAACTTCTGAAGCCATGATAGCCTTCTCGATCACACCGATCAAGTTCTTGTCCCAAGGCTTGATGACGATAGTACGAGCATCAGGAGTATTGATATTTGCAGCTGCAGAAAGAGGGCTAAGCTGACCATAAACCTCAACACGAACCGGATCAAGGATTCTTACATTAGCCTTACCTGCACGAATGTGTGCAAATGTATCATCTAGGTGAAGAAGCGACTTCTCCATCTTATCCTCAGCTGCCTTATAAAAAGACTTTACGTCTGCCATAATTTTGTTCTAATTTAATGTATTTCTTACTATTGCTTGCAAAGATATGAAAAATAATACAAACTTTGCATCTATAAGTGAAATTTTGCAGTTACTTTTTGACTATAGCCAGTTTTGACAGACTTTTATCTCAAAACAATTAAAAAGCATTTAGAGACAAAGCAGAAATGAAATCCGGGGGAAACTGCATCCGCAAAAAAGGGGAATACACGGCATTTAGACACATCTTATACAAAAATTTCCACAATACTTTGCTGTCTTAAAAGAAGACCTAAAGCCAAATCGAATTACTCGAGTGATATTTTTTCAAACACCTTTACATCCGCAATAGCTCTGCCTGTAAAGGTTAAATTCTGTACTCAATTCAAGACTTCGCTCATAACCTTTCTTGCGCTTGAAATCGGTAGGAAGATAGCGCATATTCACTTCCTTTTCTATTCTTCTTCCAACAACATTTATATCGTCTGTACTCTTATGGGGACTTATTGTCAATGTTGTGGCGAACAAGTCAGCGCCATTCTCTTTCGCATATAATGCCACTCTGCGCATACGATAATCGTAACAAAGCAGACAGCGTGGACCTTTCTCCGGATCATTTTCGCGGCCTTTTACGACCTTCTGAATGAAATCTTCATTCGAATAGTCAAGATCAATTATCCTGACATCATCGTACTGGGGATTTTCTTTTATGAATCGTATCAGCTCGGTCTTTCTGCGATCATATTCCTCGAAAGGCATGATGTTGGGATTGAAAAAGACAAGAGTCAGATCACTCAAAGGATGTATTCTCTCTACACTTGCCGATGCACATGGAGCGCAACATACATGAAGGAAAACGGAAGGCTTTCTCTCCCTGTAGGAAGCAAGGACCTGCATCATCGTGCGGTCACCGTTCTCTCTGTTCATCGTATGATTTTGAAAACTCCGTTCTCCTCGATCTTGATAATCTTCGAAGCGTTTGCCTTTGTCTTGTCATCTCTGCGATAGGAGACGATGTAGTTAACCGCATTCTTGATCTCGTCAGAAATTTCATCGAAACATGCGGCAGAAGGCTCTCCGGAAATGTTAGCGGAAGTAGATACTATCGGGAACTTGAACATCTCGCAAAGACGATGAGAGAAAGTCTCCTTTGTCACACGAATGCCCACGCTTCCATCCTCCGCAATAACATTTGGGGCAAGATTCTTTGCCTTGCTGTAAATGATAGTTGTAGGCAGTTCGCTCATCTCTATCAAATCCCATGCGATATCGGGCATTGCGTCGGAATACATCTGGATCTTGCCTGGCACATCAGTAAGCAGGATTAGAGATTTCGAATCCGAACGACGCTTGATTTCATATACTTTGCGCACAGCCTCCTCGTTGCGTGCATCACAACCAATTCCCCAAATTGTATCAGTAGGATATAGTATTATTCCTCCCTCTTTCAACACTTTTACAGCGTTTCTCAAATCTTCACTCAATTCCATAACCTTTCTCTATCATTCTTGTTTTGTGGCAAATTTAGTAGGAATCCATGCCACAAGTCCTCCCACTAGCAAAACTGTGAAAAGCACGACCAGCACATCCAAAGGATTTACTACTACGGGATAGGCATCCACAACAAAGTCGCCACCCTCGCTCAATTTTATTATTCCAAACCAACTCTGCAGAGCACATAAGACAACTCCGGCAACAACTCCTATCAGGCATCCCAAAGCAGAGATCAACCATCCCTCCAACAAGAAAACCTTGCGAACCATAGTATTGTCTGCTCCCAAGAAACGAAGGGTCTTGATATCCTCCTTCTTTTCGATGATAAGCATTGACAGCGAGCCTATGATGTTCACGACAGCAACCATCAGAACCATGAAAAGAATCAGGAAGGTAATCCACTTCTCTACCTTCAACATCTTATAGAACTCGGCATGAAGTTCGGTCTTTGTCTCGACCTTGAACTGAAGATCGGTAGTCAGTTCGCTCAATTTAGACACCAGCAGTTCCTTGGTCTTTTCAATATCCTTTGAAGTCTTGATATCAATGTGAGTACAGCACAAAGAGTCCTGACCAAACAATGCCCTTGCAGTGGAGATTGGAAGAAATGCAAACCGGCTGTCTGTATCCTGCTGGTGAACAGAATAAACTCCGGCAACAAACAACTCTATTTGGTTGAAGGCACCGTCAGGATTTGCAAGGTTTATCTTTGCGTCGTGAATAGGCGTAAACACAGTGACCGGACTAACGAAATGCACGCTTGTCTCCAACTGGGCAGCTGTAGCCGCTCCAACAACAAGGTATGGCACATCCGGAGTTCCTATGTTAAACACTCCTCTATAGGTAACAGAATCGACACTTATCAATTTCAGATAACTCTGCTCTACTCCACACAGGCGTATGCTGACCTGCTTGGAATCATTGAGCAGAATAGCTCCATCCTCCAGAATCGGAGAGGACAAAGCAACTCCGTCCACGCCATTGACTAGCGCAGAAACTGAATCGGAATAAGAAAAAGTTTTTGAATTAACACATGAAATACGGATATCGGGGTCGAATGCTGAATAAAGATCGGCGACAAGACTTTGAAATCCATTATATACAGAGAGAATGCAAACAAGCGCAATCGTGGCAACACATATACCTCCCGCACAAATAGCAGAGATTATATTTATCGCACTCTGCTTTTTCTTTGAAAAAAGATAACGTAAAGCGATCTTGAATTCTACACTCATCTCTGTAAACTGAGCCTTAGTCGGCATCCTTCATCTTGCTCTTGTCAGAAGAAAGCAGACGATCAATAGTTTCTAGCTTGTCCAAAGTCTCATCCAACACAAAGATAAGCTCGGGAATGACACGAACCTGATTCTTAATTCTTGTACCTAGCTCATAACGGATAGTCTTGGTACTGTTCTTCAATGTAGCAATCATGTCAGCCGACTTAGCCTGAGGGAAGATACTTACGAATACCTTGGCCACACTCAAGTCAGCCGATACTCTTACTTCTGTCACAGACACTAGAGTACCCTTGAACGACGAAGACAAACGGATGAACATATCACCCAACTCCTTCTGGAGCAGTCTTTCAATTTTGTTTAATCTTGTAGATTCCATCTATACTATTTAATTATTCGGTGCAAAATTAGTCAATTTTCTCGAGATATAGAAACTTGCCCTCATTTTTATGGTCTTGCAGTCACTGGTCTGACCAACAAACCGGTAAACCTGTCGTAATAGTTCATATTCTGCTTATGCTTGTAGTTGAAGTAGAAATACCAAGCACAATAACTTTTCTCGGCATGTGGAGTAGATGTCCAATAGTAGCAGTAAGGCCAATCATAACCCATGCTTGATTTGTCCCTGTCATGTCCGGCAGGCAGAAAAATCGAGTTCCCGTTCGGACCGGTAACAAGGCAGCCTCGCACACCATCAACTTCTTTCCATTCAAAGCTACACTTCTCAATAAGTTCGTCGAACTCTAATTTTGTAGGCATTCTCCAGCCAGCTCCCCAATGTGTAGCAGCCGCATCAAATTTAGAATCAGCAATAGAGGATGCAGTCGGAGCCACATACGATTTCATTGGGTCCTTGTCAGTTCCGCAATCAGTATAAGCCTTGATATCTCCGCCCTTATCGACCAGATACGAATGCCAGTCATCCCACTCCTTTGACTTTGTTTCTCCCCAAGCATACCAATTGCCAAAATCAGTGGCTTTATCAGCTCCGACATTACAATCTGCCCACATAACGGACAAACCCAAGTCAACAAACTTATGGCCGCCCAAACAATCTGCGGAATTATCTTTGCATTGGCAGAAAGACACTACCGCCACCACGGAAAAAGCAATATATAAAATAAACCTTCTCATACAGTCAATTTAATATGGAGCAAAGTTAATAAAAAGAAGCAAAAAGAAAAGCACAACTACATAAGTAATTGTGCTTTCTTTTATTATTCAGTGTCAAGGAATTACTTTCCAAGAGCTGTATAGTTAAGCTTAAGAGCGTTTGCACGACGCAAAGCCTGCTTAACATCTGTTACAATACCCATCTTAGTATCCTTATCCACCTTCATAGCTACAACCATGAAACCCTGGTCGCACTCTTTCATTGCAGATCTCTCCTTTATGATATAATCCTGAACCTCCTTAGCATCGTTAGCAAAAGCCTCGTCCAACTGAACACGAGATTCAGTACCGAAAGCCTTTACGAACTCACGCTTAGGACTACCGATATAAACATACTTTACAAGGCTCTTCTTCTCAAGCTTAGTAAGCTGAGTAGCAGATGGAAGACCAATGTTAACCTTGTAAGTAGTCTCCTTCATTGAAGTAGTAGTCATAAAGAAGAACAAAAGCATAAACACGATATCAGGCAGTGACGCAGTACTGATGGCCTGCATCTTACGACCTCCCTCTTTTCTAAATTTAGCCATTTGTGTTCCTCCTTATTAGTTATTAGAATAATCCTTAGGCTCAGCCTCAGAAATCTTCTGAGGATATATCTTCTGAACAGCCTTTTGAGTCTCTTCGTCTAGCTCAGCGAACTTCTTGCCGAACTTAGGAAGGCAGAACTCGTCACGAATCTCGTCGTAAGCAGCAACAAGTGCGTTCTGCACACTAATGTAAGCCTGGTACTGAGTACCGCGGTCATTCTGAAGAGAAATGACATGCTTCTTAGTGTAAGACTGAGTTCCCAAACCAGGACCGAAATCCTCGACAAACAACTCTGGCAATTCAGGATCGTTAGCTTTATTCAAGATAAATTCTTTTGCCTTATCCTTTAATCTTGACACATCCATTACCTCACCATTGACCAACAAGTCGTTGCGGCTATTTACAAGAACTGTAAGTACGTTACGCTTGTTAACCTCGATATCAGGAGGAGTCTCTTGGTTCTCAGGAACTGGAGGTGGAAGACGGCGTGCTAATCCCTTGTCTGTTGACATAGATGTAGTCACAAGAAAGAATACAAGCAACAAGAATGCAATGTCGGCTGTTGAGCTGGCATTTACCTCCTGAACTTCTCTTTTCTTTTTACCCATCTTAAATTAGAATTTTTTAGCAAATGAATTCAATAATGTTGCTATACATGCACCGAAAATAAGAGTGTAGATAGAGTAAAGACACATATCTGCCATCTTTAGATAGCCACCCTGATTCTCGTTACCCTCATAACCGATTAGATCTAGAGGCTTATCGCTTCCGATTGCATAAGTAATACCACACAAAATTAGCAAAGCCGCTGTCATAACCAATGAAGTATAAGCAGAACGCTTGTCAGTAGTCAACTTAGTAGCAAATGACGTAATTGCAGAAACCAAAGTTACAGCAACTGTAATTGCCAATAGAGCGTAAAGCCAATATAGCAACAAATCTGTGTTGTTTGGTGCATCGTAATTCTCACCATTGTAAGTCTGTTGAGTCTCACCGCCAAATATATATAGTCCGAAAACTACAACACTTAGAGCAGCAAGAGCATAAAAGACATAAGATGAAAGCTTGTTATTCATAATTTTTCAGCTTATTTTTAGATTTGTTTCTTAATAGAGTCTTGACGCAAATTATGCCTCAACAAGACCGCTCTGACTCTGCTCGTGCTTTACAACGATATCAAGAAGAGAGATTGAAGAATCCTCCATCTCAGTAGTAAGAGCCTCGATACGAGTCAAGATAAAGTTAAGGAACACCTGAAGAATCATGGCAACGATAAGTCCTGTTACTGTAGTCAAAAGGGCTACCTTGATACCACCGGCTACGACTGTAGCAGAGATATCACCTACCTGCTGGATCTTATCAAATGCCTCGATCATACCGATAACTGTACCCATGAATCCCAACATTGGAGCAAGTGCAATACAAAGTGAAATCCAAGTTACGTTCTTCTCTAGAAGACCCATCTGTACACCACCGAAAGAAACGATGCTCTTCTCTACTACGTCAGCACCATCGTTAATACGAAGAAGACCCTGATAGAAAATAGAAGCGATAGGACCACGAGTGTCACGGCAAGCCTTCTTTGCACCCTCAACATCATTGTTATCAAGAGCTGACTCTACGCTCTCAAGAAGCTTCTTAGTGTTAGCAGAAGCAAGAGAAAGATAGATGATACGCTCGATACAAAGAGCTAGACCAAGAATAAGAGCGATAGCAACGAAGAACATAAACATTGCACCTCCCTCGATGAACTTCTGCTTCAACACCTTGTGAAGACCAGGGTTCTCTGCTGGAGCCTGCTCCTGAACTGGAGCCTGAGTCTGAGCTGGAGCTGGAGTTGGAGCCTGAGCTGGAGCCTCGTTAGACTCAACTGCCTCAACTGCCTCGTCCTGAGCGAAAACTGTAGAAGTCATACCAAAAGTAACGACTCCAATCATTGCCAATACTGCAAATAATTTTTTCATTTTCTTTTACGAAATTTTAGTTATTTATTATTGTTTATTATTTCTTTGAAAATTGCACACATGCTTCACCTAACCTCAAGAATTAGCCATTAACGCACCTCCAAGCATTAACTAACTAATTAGCAAAGCATTATACAATAATTCTGTCCATACTCCCATTTTCAATGATGTAGAGTAAAGCAAAATCGGGTGCAATTTAGTAAAAAAAACTTTACAACCGCACTTTTTATTTAAGTTTTTTCATTCTTTGCTAAGTAAAACCACAGCAGAAGCCGCAATTCCCTCTTTTCTGCCCACAAAACCCAAATGTTCGGTAGTCGTTGCCTTTACTGTCATATCCTCCTCGTCAATGCCCAGAACCTCAGCCATCACACGCTGCATCTCGGGAATATGAGGCTTCATTTTAGGTGCTTGAGCCATGATTATTGAGTCGATATTCTCGATTCTATAGCCCTTCTCCTTTATCAGTTCGCCACACCTCTTCAACAGTATTTTGCTGTCTATATTCTTGAACGCATTGTCGTTGTCAGGGAAATGGGTTCCTATATCGCGCAAGTGGGCCGCCCCCAAAATGGCATCACATATTGCATGGATCAACACGTCAGCGTCGGAATGTCCAAGCAGTCCCTTTTCGTGCTCAATTTTTATACCTCCAAGCCACAACTCCCTGCCTTCTGCGAACTGATGCACATCAAAGCCTTGTCCTACTCTTATCTTCATACTATTGCTCTTTTAGAATTGGAAATAAATGAACTTCTGCAAATCGGCAGACATAAACTGATACACTATAAATATTACAACTGCACTGACTAACACCATTACCGGTAGCGGCATCATGGCAAAGTTCAGCCTGTACCACCTCTTTGCCTTTTCAGGAATCCAGTGGATGAGCATGCCGGCGATAAACAGAGCAACAAGGAATCTGTACTCCCACAACTGCGTAGGAATAAGAGAGAAGTCCCATGTGCCGCCGATCTGGTTCACCATATTCTTTGCCGTACTCCACGCAACACTATTGGCATCTGCCGGGTTAAGATTTGATCCTGCACGGAAAAACAGACGCGTGAACGTGATAAACACAAAAGTCTGGAACACAGCCCAGCAATTCTCCAGGAACTTGAACTGGGGATTGAATCCGCACAAGTTATAGACCATCCTGATGAAAGTAACCACAAAGATGGTTCCGATCCAAATGAACGCTATCTTATAGACCGGCTCATCAAAAATAAGCAATAGAACTGCTGTAACAATCGAGCACACCATAATAACCAAAGTCTTATGGTAAATGTCCCTCTTCTTCCAAAAATTGAAGATCAACATACCTATTCCGTTCAAACCTCCCCAAATCATGAAGTTCCATGAAGCTCCGTGCCAAATACCTCCGAGCAACATAGTGTTTAGGCGGTTGAAATTGGAATTGATGTTCTTTCTTTTATCCGGAGAGAAGTATGCTCTGAACGAAACTATAACAGTTATTGAAAGGAGAATTACCGCCACCCATATACTGTCTGACAGGATAACTCCGATCAACGAGATTGTGACAATGACAGCATAAGTTCCAAAGCTTGCCTCTCTGTTTCCTCCCATAGAGATATAAAGATAATCCTGAAGCCACTTGGACAACGATATATGCCAGCGCTTCCAGAAATTTCCGCAGTTAGGAGCCTTGTAAGGAGAGTTAAAGTTCTGCGGCAGATAGAAGCCCATAAGCATGGCAACGCCGATAGCAATATCCGTATAACCGCTGAAATCAGCATAAACCTGAAGGGAATATGCGAACAACGCGAACAAATTTTCCGGACCCGTGTACATAGTCGGATTCTCGAACACTCGGTCAACAAAGTTCACTGCCAAATAGTCACTCAAAATAATCTTCTTGGCGAATCCGTTAAGAATCCAGAATACAGCTATACCGAACTGGCGTCTTCCGAGGAAGAAAGGCTTGTACAACTGAGGCAGGAACGTATTGGCTCTCACAATAGGACCGGCCACAAGCTGAGGGAAGAATGTCAGATAGAACCCGTAATCCAAAATATTCTTAACCGGTTCAATCCTCTTTCTGAAAATATCCATCACATAGCTTATGCTCTGGAAAGTGTAGAACGAAATACCAACAGGCAGCACTATCTTATCTACCGAGAAGTTCTCCTTGCCCGATATGATATTTCCCAAGTCCGCAAAGATATTATATACGCCCGACGAAACATTCAAGGACAAATCGAACTTGCTGTTCAAGACAGCACAAATGCTGTTTGTCATGTCTATAAAGAAGTATGCGTACTTGAAATAGCATAGTGTCAGCAAGTTTACAAACAGACTTAATATCAAAATGGCCTTTTTCCCTCCGTCACTCTTAGTCCCGAACATCCATTTGCCAAGAAAATAGTTTGCTATCGTCGAAAACACGAGGATCAAGGTAAACCATCCGCTTGTCTTGTAATAGAAGAACACGCTTACGAAAAACAGAAATGCGTTTCTCATCAAAAGCTTATCCTTCTTGATAGTTGCGAAGATGGCAAACACTATTATGAAGAACACCCAGAAATCAAACTGAGTGAACAATAATGGATGCTTATCGTCGAAAGAAAATATACGCTGCAGAAATTCTACTATCATTTTCTAATGATTTAAATAGCTCTTCACCAAAGCATTGTAAAACAAATCTCCCAGCAGGTTATAACCGGCCGGAGTAAAATGAATCTTATCTTTTCTTGCCAAGCCGGCAAGCTCCCAAGTACGCATAGACTTCAATCCGCCCATGATGTCGAACTGATCCCAAACAGCGGCATTGTGCTGTTTTGCAAGGCGATAGAAAGCCTTCTGCACCTTCTCTCCGTTCATGTTTACGCTATACACGCCCTTGCTCTTGCGGTAAGAGTCGTTATTTGTAATGAACACAAACGCACAATCCGGAGATATACTCAAGATATTGTTTACAAGCTTTGTATAATTCGCCACAAACAGGGAGTCATTGAAATTCAAAGGCACAGCATCATTGATACCGATACCGAACACAACCAAGTCGGGCTTGATAAGAGGCAGTTCCTTGACGAACTTCTCGCAATTCAGCCAGCTTGGAACGCTTGCTCCGTTGATACCTACAGAATTATATGTAATTCCCGCAGAACGGTTCTCTGCAAGGATGGCAGACAATGTGAACGGATGAAATATAGTGTCAGTCTGCTCGAATCCGATTGTAAACTCGTCAGTAAGGCCCTCGAAATCAAACTCGTACACATCCTCAAGAATGTTGTATATAGGTCTTTGTATCGAACTATCCTTACCGATAATCACTGGATAAGAATATGCGCTGTCAGCATAACCGACCACCTTCAGGTCTGTACACATCCAACGCTCTGAGCTGTCTCTGTTCAAACGTATGTGCATGGTTGCGTCATTTGACTGCGCCTTTACTGCAATACCCATCATTCCAAGCTGGATCTCGTCCTTCCTTTTTAGGATTCGGCTTGACTCCCACTTTCCTGTGTACGAAACCTTATAGTTAGGCGGATTGTTTGTGTTTGCGATCTTGAACGGGAACACCAAACCTCTCGAACTCTTGAAGTCAAGATTCAGAGAATCAAGGTTTCTTCTCACTCTGTTCGAGAACACGTCTGCCTGAACGTGGCTGCCACCGATATGCAGCACGTTTATCTTACCCTCACGACAAAGCACAAGGCTGTCAAGCTTCTCAAAAAACACCCTGAAGTTACCTGTGTCCGCAGGAAAATGCAGCACGTTCTTCTTCTGGTCTATAAACTTATAGTTCGGGATATGTCTCACAAAACCCTGGGCATTGGCAACCAACACCGAAAGCAAACAAACTGCAATCAGTGCAACCCTTCTCAACGAAATCAATCCTACCCTTCCCATCATCTTCTACTTACTCAATTACAGTATTTTTAATAAACTCAGCATCAACACGCAGGCTGTCAGTCATCTTCTTCAACTTCTTCTTCCTGACTTTTGCCGCATGCTTTTTCTTACTATCCAAATTTTTCATGAAGTCACCGTAGTCGTCATAGACATCCAGACTCTCTACAAAAAGCTTTGCAATTCTGTCTGCTCCCTTCTTCGAGAAATGGATATAGTCCGAAGCCGCCATATTCTGATCTACCCATGACTGCATGGAGTTCTTTCCTCCCATAACATCGTACATGTTCCAAAATGCGCAATCGTTGTCAAGAGCGCACTTTCTCAAAGTCTCTATCGTTGCCTCCAGATTTCTGTATGTCTGCAACTTACCATCTACACTCTCCGACATGTCGGCAGGACCGATCAATATGATCTTGGCATTCGGAACATTCTTCTTGACATAGTTTATCTGCGCCTGCATGCTCTGGTAGTAGTCGTTCAATCTCTTCTCCGTACTCAAGTATGGAGTAGCGTTTCCTCCGAACTCCAGCAGAACAAGCTTTGTGTTCATGTCCTTATGGATATACTTGAATGTCTCTGGAGCAATCTTAGTGAAATATGTACCCGAACTGCCTCGCAAACCTACATTAGTGACGTTGATACCCTTTTCACTCAGCAAAGAAAGTGCAAACAGTTCGGCATCACCCTTTAGCTTGATTGAAAATTCCTCCTTCAGCGGATTATCAAGCTTCCACTCCACCACCTGGCAGGCACCTGGCTCAACATTCTTGGCGATTCCCTCGAAACCGCTTGGGGTCAATGTTGCAGAGAAGCCCTTCTTCGTAGAGCAATACAGCTTAACAACTGAAGCGGCCCTTTTTCCGGCATAAGTAATCTTGAAATTCAGAGTTCCCTTTCCGAACAAACTAGTCACCTGTGCCAAGGCTCCGTAATTGCTGTTCTTGGCAGCCTGCTTTAATGTTCCATCGACCACATATCTCTCAACGCTGTCCTGAGCAGTCTGGATCCAGCTTATCGAAGGCACAGCACCAACCGGAGGCACAAGACCAATACCTGAGCCGCCAAACTTCTGCTGCATGTGCTTTCTTATGTAATTTGTGATTCTGTCTCCTTCAATCTGGGAATCTCCGTAATGGAACACTGACACAGTTCCATTTTTAGCGCCTTTCCTTAAGGACTGCATAAGATCCACAATGAACTTAGGATCGTTGTTCGGGCAGACAAACTTGCTCGGATTCTCCGCGAAGAACTTCTCAAAAAAAGCTATGGTGTCGGCCACAGCCAACGAATCCCTGATACGGAGAGAATCGGCAGCCGCCATAAGCTTCCTTCTTGCCTCTAGCACCGAATCGGGAACCTGTCCCATCTTCATACTCTGCTCTCGGTCAGCCAACAAATCCTCTACGGAAATCGAAGAGTCCGTTTTAGCTGCGAGCACCTCCTCAACAGACGGAAATCTTAATGTAATTGTATCGCCCCATACGGCAAGTTTCGGTGTGTTTTCTCCTCGCGGCATAACCAAGCTCACCAAACACAAGACCGCAACAAGGGATATAAAGAAAATTAACTCGTGTGTGCGTTTCATGATATTTCGATTAAACTTGCATGAAAAACGGACGGAAAAACGCCGTTTCATGCAGCGTGATGGCAAATTTAGTAATCTTTTTACAAAAAAAGGAATTACTGCAGCAAAAAACAAGACTAAAACACATAGCAACAAAACAAATTCTTCAAAAAAAAGAATATAGTCTTCACTCTATAGACTATATCCGACGAAAAAAAAGGAAAGACGAGTTGCCCGTCTTTCCTTAATTTTCTTTACAGATTCATCTATTAGTTCTCTACCAATTTTTTCATTCCATCGAAATTGAATCCCAAAGAGAATCTTAATGTTCTGTCGATAGGACAAGTTTTAGATGTCTTGGCAGCAATGATGTAGGCAGCCTGAATCTCGAACACGCGCATCTTGAATCCAGCACCAAGAGAGAAATACTTTCTGTTACCCTTCATCTGCGACTCATGGAAATAACCACCACGTACCATAAACATCTCGTTGTAAGAGTATTCAGCACCAAGGCTCCACATAATCTCCTTCATCTCTTCCGAGAATCCTCCAGGAGCATCACCGAACGACTTGAACACAGACTTCATTACTCCATAGTCCAAATACTGCTCGTATGCCTTACGATAGGCTTCTTCACTCTCTGCAGTCAAAGTTCCGTTCTCGTCATACTCATAATAGTCTGAAGAAGAAGGTGTTGTTGGAACAAGCAACTTGTTGATATCTGCCGAAACAGAGATTTTGTTGAATGCATCAATAGGATATTCGTAGGAAACTCCTATTCTCCAGTTTGCAGGAAGATACTGCTCTGTTGCCCCCTCGTCATAAGAGATCTTTCCTCCTATGTTCGAAATGTTAGTACCCAAAGAGAATACAGCGCTACGTCTGTCATCCATAGAGAAAGGACGTCGATAAGTTGCACTGATGTCAGCGGCAACAGACTTTGCCGAAGCATATCCGTCATTGTCCATCACTCCGTTCATCAAGTCAGACAAGATGAATCTCATCGCTACTGCAGCACTCCAATACTCACTTAGAGAACGAGAATAAGCCGCATCAATAGCCATCTCATAAGGCTTGGCTGTTCCCTGCGAGATGATATCACCTGTAGGAGAAGGAGTATCAGTCAAATTGATTTCTCCATAAGAGAAGTATCTCAAAGAAGCAGAGATAGCCTGACGCTCGTCCAACTTATAGTATCCTGCCAAATATAGCATATTGATGTCATGAACAATCTTTCTAAGCCAAGGTGTATATGACAATGCAACTCCGGCCTTGCTCTCCATGTTCACATACTTGGAAGGGTTCCAGTACTGCGAATATAGATCGGCACTTGTAGCTGCACCTATATCTCCCATACCACCACCTCTTGCATCAGGAGCTATGGACAACGAAGGCACCGCACTCTGCAAAGGATTGAAGTAATCACTTTTACTCTCAGCAAAGCTCGAAGCGAATGACGATAGTGCCAAAACACCTACAATTCCACGACAAATGAATCTATTCATATCTTGTTTTTGTTTTTTCGTTCTTACTTAGAAGGCAAAATTATAAACTTTTTTGTTTTTATTTCACTTTCTGAATGATTTGTATTCAATTCTACTCGATAAATATATACCCCGGCAGGCAATCTGTTGCCTTTCTCGTCCTTCAAATCCCATTTTACCTCTACTTTTCCATTAGCAGGCTGAGAGCTGAAGTTAGACGAATAGTATTGTTTTCCGTTCGCATCAAAGATTCCTGTGCTACACTCCAAAACCTCGTCTGGACGGTCAGTACATATCTCGAATGTAATGTCATTTACTGCAGGGACTGGATAAGCGATAATCTCAGTAACCTCTGGCGCAAGCTTCTCATCAACTACAAAAGTTATTGTCTGCATCGAAGAATTGTTCACCAAATCCCATGCCTTTACAGTAAGCGTGTGAGTACCAGGAGCAAGGGCTGACAGATGGTACATCAAGTTTCCTGTCGTATAGCTACCCTGTTCATAAGAAAATCTCTCATTCAGATTGATTGGAAGACTGCTTCCGTCAATATATAGTGAAATATCATGACCAATTCCGCAACCAGAGGCATTGATACCGCTCTCGTCAGATATTCCCACATACAACATCGGAGAAGGGTTCACCTTGTCTCCATTCTTGAAACTCTCCTTGTTCAAGTACATTGAGATTTTGGGACCTGCAGTCTCGAACTCTGTTACCGAAGGCTCTCCTCCAATCACGAACGAAGTGTCATGTCCTATAGCCTCGGAACGAGTGTCCTCATCATAAGCGTAATATGATATTCTTCCGTTTCCAATGCCAAAGTTAATGTCCTTAGGGACAATAAGCATGCACTCGAACTTTCCGTTGTTCACGACTGCACTTCCGGAATAAAGAGTGTTCACGTAGTCAGTATATTTGAAAACGTAAGGCTTTCCGCTGGTTATGTTTGTCAGCTGGTTACCCTTTGTACTTACCTCCTGAGCCTTGTCCTTTACTGAAACTATTATTTCTCCGTTGAAAGATTCGTCAACATCTCCGTTGTCCTTCAATATAGAGCCGACAAGCTTGACCTTGTCCAAAGCCGAGAACGAATTGTCCTCTACCCACTCACCATTTGCAGACAATGTCAAGATCGAATCAGTCTTGACCGACAGCTCTGGAGCCACCAACCTTAGAGCAGGATCTCCAAGAAGTGTGTACTTCATCTTGTTCGAATCTCCGTAAAGTTCGTTCTTTGCAATTCTTAGAGCGTCTCCTACAACATATCTGTTCTCTGGATTGAACAGAGCCTTTACAAATGCACCGTTAAGCTTTGCGTTTCCTGTTGAGTATGATGTACGGACTGCCGCAATTGTTGCAATACCTGTTCCGTTAGGATTTCGCATGATTGCCTCTCCTAGGCTTTCCACATAACCGTCAAACTGGCCTATGTTACAGCTTGCCATATACCACAAACCTCTTCTTTCATTTAACTGGTTGGATGCATCTGCGATAGCGAAAGGATGCTCAGCACTCATAGTGTTGAAAGATCCGTGTCCGCTATAGTTAAACATCAGCGCACCCCCGTTAACTGACTCTTGTATCAAAGCTTCAACCTCTGGATAGCGAGTGGAACCGGAACTTTGAGTTCTGTTGTACGCATCCCAATAGATTCGCTTTGGCTCGAAGTTATTGTTCGTAGCTATCAATGTCTTGACAATTCCCTCTGTGTCTGATGTAAAGAGATGATAGTCACCTGTTGAAGAACCAAGATGCTGATTGTCATCCGCCATAAAGACAACCTTCTTTTTCCAGTCGCCCAAATAGTTGTTGTTCATATATGACTCAATCTTGTCAACAAGCTCCTTAGCCTGCTTCACGTTCATCGCCGGGATACGACCTACACCTACGCACAACGTGTTGTTTCTGAAACCATCGTTGTAACCGCGGGAATTGTCCTCCAGATAACCGTAATACTCGTCATTTGTATAGCTGGAAACCTCGTCATACGAATTCTCAGCCTGGTAAGTTATCACTCTGTTCAACTCTGCATTTAGCAAAGACTTCGCATTATTCTTGTTGTCATAGCATCCGTCTCCAAAAATCAACAGATATCTTGGAGCCAAACCGTACTCGGTCTTAGACTTGTCATAAAGCATCTTCATGAAAGCGCGAATGGCAGTCGGATCTGGAGTACCGCTCGAGAACTCGTTGAATATAGTCTCTTGATTAAGAACAATATATGAAAGACCGTCCTTCTCTCTATGCAGTTCAGCAAGTCTGTTTGCCTCTGGCATGAACTCTGTTGGAGTTATGATGACATACTCAAAATCCTTCATTGCATGCAAGTTCTGGTTCTTGACATCTCCAACCACTGATGGCGAAGGATAAACATTCGAAGGCGAGAAGTTTACAAATCTCTGCAAATTAGGAGTAACGGCATTCCTTACAACGACAAAGGCAGAGTCGCCTGAGAAAGAAACCTCTGGCACATAAATATGCTCAACATCACTGACATCCAAAAAGACATCATTAGTCTTTGCTTTTCCAAAATGGAAACGGGAATACTCGTAATCCAGAGACTTTATTCTTCGGATAAAATTAACTGTATTTGCGTCCAGATAACTGTTAGCAGTACCTATGATATAGTCAACATAACCTCTACCGCTCTTTTGAGTGCAAGAGTACTTCAAATCAAATGACACACTGCTT
Source organism: Paludibacteraceae bacterium (assembly GCA_045641625.1). Classification (GTDB taxonomy): domain Bacteria; phylum Bacteroidota; class Bacteroidia; order Bacteroidales; family Paludibacteraceae; genus UBA1723. Next base: position 34,238 of record JAZUHH010000044.1, on the reverse strand, counting down.
GAATTTGACTGAAGCTCTACACCTTGAAGTGTGCTTGTCGAAACCTGGGCACCATTGGACAATGCAGAGACAGTACACTTCTGATAGTCGGAATTGCCTAGATCTGTATAGATGTTGAAATTTGTCGAGATATTAGCAGAAGACAGAACCTGACAGAAAAAGCTTGCAGTGTCTCCTACTATCATATTCTTGAAGAACAAAGTGTATGTCTTTCTCTGATTTGGCTCATAAATCTCACCATACCAGTTTCTTCCAGAACCAAGAAGATTTGTTTCGTCGAATTTTTTGATGGTTATTGACTGATATTTGTAGATATCTTCGACAGTGCTTTCTTCTACATCGAAATCAGCATCTTCCTCCTTAGCGTAGCGCAAAGGCTTTGCTGAATTCTCAGTTAAAAAGTAGTAGGAATTGTTGGAAGTATAATTCTCTTCAAAAAACAGAGGCGTCAACACCTTTGTCTTGGCGTTCGTATTAGGTTTGAAGCCTATTGTACCACGCAAATAGAAAACCAACTTCTGAGACGACTCATCCCAATAAGTGGGGATTTCGGGAAGATCATCCACATACGACGCAGTGGTAAAGTTCTCGTCAAGCAATTCTCCTCCATATCCATGCAAATGCACTTGCCTTGGGTTCGAGAATCCCATATTGGACAACTCCTTTGCAGTCAACTGATAAACACCCTCTTCAGAAACGGATATCTTCACCCACTTACCTTGGGACAATACGGAATTTTCGCTGTAGAACCTCTTGACAGCAAAAAGTTCCACAGAGAAAAGCAAAACGAACAGTAAGGATATGTATCTAAAAAATGATTTCATTATGATTCTAAAAATAATTACTTGACGAAGAAATCCAACATTTTGTTTGTGCCGATATAACCCTCCAAATGGTCATCTATCTGAACACGCCCAACTCCCTTGGGAGTTCCTGTAAAAATCAAATCGCCAGTCTTGAGTGTAAAATATTTGCTTGCCTCTGCAATAATCTCAGCAATGGAAGTAATCATATCCTTTGTGTTGCCGGACTGGACAAGCTCTCCATTCTTTACCAGAGAGAAGTCGATATCCTGAACATTTTGGAAGTCCTCCTTAGGGAGAAAATTGCTCACAGGTGCAGCTCCATCAAAACCTTTGCTTATATCCCACGGAGCACCCTGTTCCTTTGCTTTCTTCTGCAAGTCTCTCGCTGTGAAGTCTATACCCAAGCCGATAGCGTCATAATATCGGTCCGCGAACTTAGGAGAGATATTCTTTCCCATCTTTGATATTCTTACCACAATCTCTGTCTCATACTGCACATCTTCTGAGAAATCAGGCAAAAAGAAAGGCTTATTGTCCTTCAAAAGCGCAGTTTCCGGCTTTTGAAACAAGACAATATTCTTTTTCTCCTCTTTATATAGCTCAGCATTATGCTCAGCGTAATTCCAACCTATAGCGATTATCTTCATAATATGCAAAGATATATCATTCAAATGAAAATTTTACTACTTTTGCATTATATTTATCATTTTGAATCATTTTTACTATGGATTGGAAAGAAAAACTTTCTGCTTTATCTTCATCTCTTCCAGAAGGGGAAGATATAGTAGAGACTCCAGAAAAGGAGGCAAAACCTAACAAGCAGAACCTTCGTGTCACCATGGAAAAGAAAGGCAGAGGAGGCAAAACCGCTACCTTCATTTCCGGATTCACTTTTGGAGAAGAAGAAGTCGAAAAGCTAGCAATGGACCTGAAAAAAAAATTAGGTGTTGGAGGTTCCTTCAGACCAGAAGAAATACTGCTTCAAGGAGACGTTAGAGAAAAAGCCATAGCAGCATTAAAGGCTATGGGACACAATGCCAAGTAAAACAATAAAAAAAAAGAAGGATGCCCATTGTTGGACATCCTTCTTAATATATCTAAAGAGTTAGATTACTTCTTGATAATGCGAGCTGTCTTAACACCAGACTCAGTGTAAGCCTTAACAGCGTACATGCCCTTAGCAAGACCCTTAACATTAACTGCGTTAGAATTTGTTGTCAATACAACATTTCCTGCCATAGAGATAACCTCAACCTTAACTACGTCAGCTGGTGCGAAGAACTCGTTTTCTGCTGGGTTAGGGTAAATCTCAAGACCATCAGACTCGATTGTCTCAACTCCTGGCATAACAACAACAAAGTCAGAGAATGGCATAGAAACCTTACATACTTCAACAGCCTCACCCTCAAATCCTGCAAATTTACCAGGGGCAACTGATCTTGCTCCACGAACCTGAAGATCACCAACTACGAATGGAACATCCTCCTGTGGGAAGAATCCTAGAGTAATGATATTGTATCCACCCTCTGGAACTGTGATATCCTCCTCAACGATGTTAACATTGATAGGAAGAGTGTCGATAGAAGTATAAGCAGCCCAATCTGTAGTCTCGCTGTAAGATGACAAGTTACCCTTCTCGAAACGATACTGAAGTGGAGCAACTGATGCTGCCTTGTCATAGCTTGTGTACTGATTACAAGTAGCACATGCGTTGTGACCTAGCATCAAACGAACATTCATCTTCTCTCCTGGCATTGCAACAGAGTCATCGAATGGAATACGAACGTAAACTGGATTGTTTGCACGGTCAGCAGCAGAACCTACCTTCAACATGATACCAACCTCTGTATCATAGAAGATGTCATCTACACACTGCTCACCCTTTGACTGCCATAGACGCTCACAGTTTGCTGCCAAGTTACCAGCCTTCAAGCCATTATCCTGAGGACCTGCCAAGTAAGTACATCCGTACAACTCGCGAGCCTCGTAACCCATGTTCTTCTTAGCGTTGTATGGTGCCAATGTACCATCTGTATCCTTGTATCTGAAGAAGTTTGTTCCAGGACCAGAGATATAATCTGCATCTACAAACGAGTGGAATGGCTCATTATAGAAAGGCTTGATACCCTCGCTGTAAATCTTAATCTCCTTGATATAGAACTCGTTAGGAAAATCTGCTGTAGAAGGAGCCTCTTGACCGCAAGCCAAAGAAACTACATTCACCATGTTAGATGAACCCAAAGCATCCTTGAAAGAAGGGTTTGTATAGATGTAACGAGTCAACTTACGATCAACACCTACACCCTGATTCTTCAACTCAGCAACGTCCTCGTCTGGATTGTACTTGTAGAAATCACGGAAATATACATCGTAACCAAGGTGAGCGAAACGACGTGTTGACTGGTTGTAGTCGTACTTGAATGTATCTACATCTGCAACTGTAACTGTATCACCTAGCAAATCGATACGCATTGACTCACGCTTCAAGTTATCTCCGTGAATCTTTGAACCCTCTGGGAAGAAATATGTGATGTCAATCATCCAGGCATTGTTCAAATCAATACCACCATTGACATAGAACATACGACCTCCGTAAACAGCAAGGTCAGTAGCCTCAGTCTCGTAGTGAAGGTAAGTTCCTGTACCACCAGCAACCTCAACACCCTCTGTGATCTTAAGCTTTGAACCCTCTGCTGCGTTAAGTAGCTCAACTCCATCAGCTACCTTACCGTCCTTGACGATATAATACTCTGTTGCCTGCATTGCCATAGCAGATGCAACCAATGAAGAAGCGAGTAAAAGTTTTTTATACATACGCTGTTATTTAAAATTATTAATTCTTTCCTAACTATTCATATTAGTATCGGCCACAAAGTTAAAAACAAATAACAACAGACACTCAAAAATGTCAATGTTTTTTATCAAGAAGCATGTTTTTTAACATTTGCGAACTCAAAATACCATTATAGGCTCCACTCGAATCCGTCTTTTGTATCCTTTACATTGAAACCGAGTTTTGCCAACTCGTCACGAATTTTGTCACTTGTAGCCCAATCCTTGTTTGCCTTTGCCGCCTTACGGATATCAAGAAGCAAATCAACAGCACCCTTGTACGCATCGCTGCTCGAAGAACTGTCCTCGCTCACTCTCAATCCTAGAAGATCAACCATAAACAAATTGAACACAGACTTCAACTCCTCAAGATCTGCTTCAGAGATTGTACCCTTGCCATCAGTAACTGTGTTGATTGCTTTGGAAGCATCGTACAAGTGAGAAATAACGATAGGAGTATTCAAATCATCACAAAGTGCAGTCTCGCACAACTCCCTATAGTTCTTCAACTCAATTCCTGAAGTCTCCTTGGACGCCTTCAACTTCATCAAACGATTGTACGCGTCAGTCAAACGGGCAAGACCCTTTTCTGCAGCCTGAAGGGCATCGTTACTGAAATCAACAGTGCTGCGATAGTGAGCCTGAAGAATAAAGAAACGGATTGTCATAGCTGTATAAGGCTGAGCCAAAAGCTTGTGCGAACCAGTAAAGAACTCGTCCAAAGTAATGAAGTTGCCCAACGACTTACCCATCTTCTGTCCGTTGATAGTAATCATGTTGTTGTGCATCCAGTAATGGACAGTCTCTTTGCCAAGGGCTGCTGTACTCTGAGCAATCTCACACTCGTGATGAGGGAAGATCAAGTCCATTCCACCTCCGTGGATATCGAACTCCTCGCCAAGATACTTGGTACCCATTGCCGAACACTCCATGTGCCAACCTGGGAAACCGTTGCTCCACGGAGAAGGCCAACGCATGATATGCTCTGGCTGAGCTTTCTTCCACAATGCGAAATCCAAAGCGCAACGCTTCTCACTCTGGCCATCCAACTCACGAGTAGTCTCAAGAAGATCGTCAATGTTTCTTCCTGACAACTTGCCGTAATGATGATCCTTATTGTACTTCTTTACGTCAAAATAGATAGAACCCTCGCTCTCATACGCATATCCTGCATCAAGAATCTTCTTTACAAAATCAATCTGCTCAATGATATGACCGGAAGCGTGCGGCTCAATGCTAGGAGGAAGCACACCAAGAGCCTCCATAGCCTTGTGGTAGCGGTTCAAATAATACTGAACAACCTCCATAGGCTCCATCTGCTCAAGTCTTGCCTTCTTAGCAATCTTGTCCTCACCCTCGTCTGCATCATGCTCCAAATGGCCTACGTCGGTAATGTTACGGACATAACGCACCTTGTAGCCTAGATGAGTAAGGTAACGGTACAGAATATCGAAAGTAATGGCAGGACGAGCATGACCAAGATGTCCGTCTCCATATACAGTCGGACCACAAACATACATTCCAACATGTGGTGCATGAAGCGGCTTGAAAATTTCTTTTCTGCGAGTAAGAGTATTATATATTGTTAATTCTCTATTCATAATCCTATATTATAATGTATTAGGAAACCACTACAAAGTAATAGGCACTTCTCTTTTGATACTCATATCAAGAGAAATTAGAGTCTCTGTAGAAGTAACGCCCTTGATACTCTGTATCTTTCCATTCAAAAGTTCCATCAAATCCTCGTTGTCACGAGCATATAGCTTGACCATCATTGTGTAAGGTCCAGTTGTAAAGTGGCACTCCACCACCTCAGGAATCTTGTCCAATTCAGGAACTACATCTGCATACATGGATCCCTTTTCAAGCTTGATACCGATATAGGTACAAGTCTGATAGCCCAAAGTCTTTGGATTTACGTGATAACCCGACCCCACAATCACACCCATGTCGATCAAACGCTGGACACGCTGGTGGATAGCGGCTCTTGAAACCTCACAATCCTCTGCTATATCTTTGAACGGAATACGTGCATTCTTGGTAATTATATCAAGAATTTGTCTATCCAATTCATCTATCTTTTCCATTGACTCTAATTATTTTTCTATAACCAAGGCAAAATTATAATTTTTTGTAACACATTGTATCGAAAGACATAAAAAATCGTTACAAAATGACAAATGTAGGCTACACATTTCCCAAAATCTAGTCCATTTGTCTAGTTTTACCGAGTAAATCCTGTGGAGATATAATCACTCCGGACTCAACAAAAAAAGTCGATATTTCTGTCCTTTTTTCTTCGGTAATATCTATACCAGATTCCTTATAGGCACGCCAAACCAACTCGGTACAATACACATTGCCATCATCGTCCAGATTATAGTCATGGTCAAATATACAACCATCCCTGTATCTTTTCAAACCATATACCGCTGCTCTGTTCGCAACCGAATCTCCGCAGATAACCTTGAAGAAGCCGGCTCTCTGCGCCCTAGCATCACAAAGGAAAGACTCAACAGGCTCGCAGACTATGCTGTCATTTTTTCTCTCTCCCGGAACCGCATGGACAACCTTCAAAGTGTCTCCTGCCCACACCATTATACCAACGTGAGAGAACCCACATTCTTTCCCGGCACTTTCAACAAAACGGCTTTCTACAGACCTGCCTAGACGGAACACCAGATCACCGTTCCTTATAGAGTCCTTGGGAACCACAAATTTGCAGACATCCTCACTGAAATTGGAGGAGCATCCCAACAAACAAAGAAAGAAAGAGGCAACCAATAGATATTTAGCTGCCTCTTTCATATATCAAGTATCTAGAACAGATTACTTACGGATAGCTGCGATACCTGGAAGCTCCTTACCCTCCATGTACTCAAGCATAGCACCACCACCAGTCGAAACGTAAGAAACCTTGTCAGCAAGGTTGTTCTTGTTGATAGCGGCAACAGAGTCACCACCACCGATTAGTGAGTAAGCACCCTTAGCAGTTGCAGCAGCCACAGCCTTAGCGATAGCAGTTGTACCAGCAGCGAACTTGTCGAACTCGAACACACCCATAGGTCCGTTCCAGATCAAAGTCTTAGAGTTCTCGATAACCTTCTGGAAGTTAGCGATAGACTTAGAAGCGATATCTAGACCCATCCAACCGTCTGGAGTCTCGTTGATAGCAGACTCCTTAGTAGCTGCGTCCTTATCGAACTTGTCAGCGTTCAAAGCGTCAACTGGAAGAAGTAGGTTAACGTTCTTAGCCTTAGCCTTAGCGATGATCTCAAGAGCTAGGTCAAGCTTGTCGTTCTCACAAAGTGAGTTACCGATGTTACCACCCTGAGCCTTAACGAATGTGTAAGCCATACCACCACCGATGATAAGGTTCTCAACACGGTCAAGAAGGTTAGTGATGATATTGATCTTGTCAGATACCTTAGAACCACCCATGATAGCAGTGAATCCTTCCTTCTTAGCAGCAAGAACACCGTCCATAGCCTCAAGCTCCTTGTTGATCAAGAAACCGAACATCTTCTTGTCCTCAGCGAACTCGTCAGCGATAACTGCAGTAGAAGCGTGCTTTCTGTGAGCTGTACCGAATGCGTCGTTTACATAAACCTCAGCGTAAGAAGCCAAAGTCTTAGCGAACTTCTTCTGAGAATCCTTCATAGCCTTCTTTGCAGCCTCGTACTCAGGAGCGTCCTTCTCGATACCTCTTGGCTTACCCTCCTCCTCTGCGTAGTAGCGAAGGTTCTGAAGCAATAGGATCTCGCCCATCTTCAAATCAGCAGCAGCCTGAGCAGCGTTAGCAGCGTCATCAGCGAACTTGATAGATGCTACACCGAACTCCTTAGTATATTTCTCGATAGCAGAAACGATCTGCTTTAGAGAGAACTTAGGGTCACCCTCCTGTGGGTTAACGTTCTTTGGCTTACCCATGTGTGACATCAAGATAGCAGCACCACCGTCAGCGATGATCTTCTTGATTGTAGGTAGAGCACCGCGGATACGAGTATCATCACTTACAGCACCTGTCTCCTTATTCAATGGAACGTTGAAGTCCACACGAACGATTGCCTTCTTACCAGCAAAGTTAAAATTGTCAATTAGTTGCATAATTTCTTAATGTATATAATTATACGTATTTTCTTGATTTGATGCAAAGTTATGTTTTATTCTTTAATTCTCAAACAAAAAGCGACTTTTTTGAGAATTTTTAGGCTTTACGCAAACTTTGCAGGCATCCGTGGATTACATGTTGATTGGCATCAACAAGCACAATCTCTCGTAGTTTGTTGCTGTCGAAGGTGTCTCTGCATCCTCCTCCTTGCTGTCTGCCTCCTGATAGATTGGCTCGAAAACAATACCCTTTGTCAAGACATCCACCTTCATGATGATGTCCTGAGTGTCCATATTGCTCAAAATCTCAGTCAGGAATGTTGACTTGAAGCCGATATCGAACGGCTCACCGTCCAATGAACAAGAGATGTGATCCTCCGAATTCAATCCCTGAGTTGTATCGCGGCTCACCAAATGTATGTCTCCGGCTGTAATACCAAGAGTAACCAAGTTTGTAGCCTGGTCCTGGAACGGAGAAATAGCGCGGATGGCATAGATCAAATCCGAACGGTTGATAACCACGCTTCTCGATATGTTTGTAGGGATGGCGTTGCGCACATTCGGATACTTGCCCTCAACCTGACGAACTGTGATGACAGAATCACCAAGAGCGAACATGATGTTAGTCGAGTCGAAAGTCACAACAACATCCTCACCCTCCTTTGCAAGCAAGGCCTTCAACAAAGTCGCTCCCTTTGCAGGAAGGACAACCTGAGTGTCGCAAGACGAAGAAACCACAGGAACTGTAATCTCGCTCAACTTGAATGAGTCTGTACCAGTCATTCTCAACGAGTTGCCGAACACCTCCATGTTCAATCCCATCACGATCGGGCGCTGAACATTTGTCGATGCGGCGAACACAGTATTTGATATTGCTGCCGAGAAGTGGTTAGGCAGCACTGTGAAGCTCTGTGCATCCTCTGCCATCTGCTTTGGCATAGGGAACGCAGAGGCATCCATACCATTAAACGAACTCTTATAGCTTCCAGAGATGATCTCCACGAACTGGCTATCCACGTTTACAGATATTGAAACTGTCTTTCCTGCCAAGTTCTTGAATGTGTCCATAACAAGGCGTGCTGGCATTGCTATGCTCATATCTCCATCAGAATCAAGAACGCTCATCTTTGTCTGCATACTGTTGTCCGAGTCCGAAGCTACAAGTTCCAACTCCATACCTCTAAGGTTGAACAACACGCAGTCCAAAATTGGAAGAGAATTCTTTGAAGCCATAATGCGGCTTACCATCGAAACATGCTGATAAAGCAAGTCACCATTAACGGTAAATTTCATATATTCTTATTCTTTAAAATTTCAAATAAATAATCATTGTCCGCAGACATCATCACGCTATGCGCGAACGTAACTGCAAAGATAAAACTAAATTTCTGTACTTTACTGAGATTTGTGTAGGTTTTTATCAACAAGTTAAAGGTTAGTAATCAACATTCAAAAAAATAAAAGGAGTCTCAAAATCGAAACTCCTATATTTGAGCGGAAGACGGGGTTCAAACCCGCGACCCACAGCTTGGAAGGCTATTGCTCTATCAACTGAGCTACTTCCGCATCATTGCCTGCAACCTTTGTTTCTCGATTGCGATGCAAAATTAGAACTTTTTAGGACACTCTCCAAATTTTACCGGAGATATTTTTACAAAATCTTCATAATAAACTGAGTTTCCGATAAATAAAATTTGGCTTACTGCTTATTCTTTACTACAGCTCGAACCTTGCATAATGAATAAAACTCCATTTCATAAGTTCCCACAGGGTTATACATATTCTGGTCTCCATCAGAATCTGAATAATTCGAATCGTCAATCAGCTTTAGTACATCTACATGAGTAACATCTTCACTCCAATAGTACGATGAACACAAATAATCCTCACCGCCAGCAAAAATAAAGAATATCGAATTACCGTTAGGGCCAGTTGCTTTATACCCAGAAAATCGTTGATGTACGTTGTCTAACAAGCTCCATTCACACTTTTCTACAAGTTCTTCAACTTGAGCCCTTGTTGGCATACACCAATTTTCTCCCATATTTTGCGTCGCCGCATCATATTTCGGAGTAAGTACACTATCAACAACAACACCTTTCTCCACCATCTCGTCATGCGAAAGATTTTCCCATTCACTTACATACGCGTATGTTCTGATGGGTTCCTCCTTATAGCCTTTCGTTTCTCCCCAATAGAAAAATTCACCTTTCTCGAACGGAGAATCTGCACCTAAATCAGCATACGCCCAAAGAGTTCCGCTTGGCAGCCCCAAATCCACAGCCTTATGAGATCCAACTACAACATAAGCAACAGAATCTAATCGTACTATTTCTGAAGTATCTGCCACTCTTGCCACATAAGTCTCTTGAATAGGTCTATACAAGGCAGAAATAGAGTCGCTATTGTCTTTCTCTATTTCCTGCACCTTGACTTCCTTCTGCTCTGAGACTGAACACGCAGAAAGGAACATTACCAAACCTAAAAAACTATTCTTGAATTGCATACCTTTCATTTTCTTTATGATGATGACGCAAAGGTACACAAAAGTCAACACCAAACAAAGCATAACACAAACAAAATCAACGTATAATGTTAACAAATGTTAATATCCCCGATACAAATGAATCTCCGAATTCTTTGACGACAAAAAAAGGACAGCTCTACATTATGGGCTCTCCTATGTGTTTTTAATCACAGGCGCTTTGACATAACTCCAACAAACTGAGTTAGTACATATATGCAAAGCATAAGAAAAATGCAAGTTGTAAATAATTGGGATACTTAATCGGGAAACGATGGAACAACTGTATTGGGCAATATGACATTAATGAGCCAAATGTAGAGAAAAAACCAAAGGCTTATCTTCAGAGCCAAACATGAATTGACTTTCCGAACATAAGCCTTAAGATATATCAAGGTGCCGAATGCACCTTTTATTACATTGATTATTCTACTGTAACGCTCTTTGCCAAATTTCGTGGCTGATCGACGTTGCAACCCTTGACAACAGCAATGTGATAGGCAAGAAGCTGAAGCGGAATAGAGGCAAGGATAGGCACAAGGCACTCCTCAGTTGAAGGAATCTCGATAACGAAATCAGCAAGCTTCTTCACTACCTCGTCACCCTCGGTAACGATAGCGATAACCTTACCCTTGCGAGCCTTGATCTCCTGAATGTTGCTTACAACCTTCTCGAACATTCCTGCATTGGTAGCGATCACAACCACAGGCATCTCCTCGTTAATCAAAGCTATAGGTCCGTGCTTCATCTCGGCTGCAGCATAACCCTCAGCATGAATGTAGGAAATCTCCTTTAGCTTCAAAGCTCCCTCAAGAGCGATCGGGAAGTTGTAGCCACGACCCAAATAAATAAAGTTAGTGGCATAGGTAAACATGCGAGAGAAGTAGCCGATCTCCTCGTTCTGCTTCAAGATTTCAGCAATCTTGTCAGGAAGATTCTGCATCTCTCGAATTATTCTGATATAGCTTTCCTCTGCAATTGTCTTCTTCTCCTTTGCAAAAGCCAAAGCAAGAAGAATAAGGACAAGAGCTTGAGCTGTAAATGCCTTTGTAGAGGCAACTCCGATCTCCGGACCAACGTGAGTATAGCAACCTGCATCCGTAGCACGGGCAATACTGCTACCTACCACATTACAAATTCCAAACACGAAGGCTCCCGATTTCTTTGCAAGCTCTATTGCAGCCAAAGTGTCGGCAGTCTCTCCGGACTGAGAAATTGCAATTACGATATCGTTGCTTGTAATCACAGGATTTCTGTATCTGAACTCTGAGGAATACTCAACCTCAACTGGGATTCTTGCGAACTCCTCGATGGCATACTTTCCAATCAAAGCGGCATGCCAGCTAGTTCCACAAGCAGTAATGACAATTCTGTTTGCATTCAGGAATTTCTCCTTATGGTCAAAGAATCCGGAAAGGGCTATGTTGTTCAAATCTACGTTGACACGTCCGCTCATTGAATCCTTTATCGTCTTTGTCTGCTCGAAGATTTCCTTTAGCATGAAGTGAGGGAAACTACCCTTCTCCAACTCAGACAAGCTCATCTCTAGCTCCATGATTTCCGGAGTCTTCTCTATGTTGGCGATTGTCTTGATCTTTAGATTCTTGCCCTTGGAGATGATAGCGATCTCCTCGTCACCAACATACACAACCTTGTTAGTGTATTCGATGATAGGTGTCGCATCCGAAGCTAGGAAATAGTCGCCGTCATTACCGATTCCGATTACTAGAGGACTACTCTTTCTTGCTGCAATGATAGTATCCGGATGACCTTTTTCAAGAACTGCGATTGCATAGGCACCGACAACCTGGCTCAACGCAAGCTGAACAGCAGTGCAAAGGTCAGTCTTGTGAAGATCCTTGACGTACTCGATAAGCTGGACCAACACCTCCGTGTCTGTAGAACTTCTGAATGAATAGCCGTTTGCTATCAGCTGCTCCTTCAATACAGCATAGTTCTCGATGATTCCGTTGTGGATAAGAGCAAGGTTCTCGCTCTGCGAATAGTGCGGATGAGCATTCTTGTCATCAGGCTCTCCGTGAGTTGCCCAACGAGTGTGAGCTATACCGATATTACCTGTTGTATTCTTGTCCGAAGCGTAACGCTCCAAGTCAATAACCTTTCCCTTAGTCTTATAAACATTAAGGTTTCCGTTGTCATTTATCAACGCAACACCTGCGCTGTCATACCCTCTGTATTCTAGTCTCTGAAGTCCTTTTATCAAAATAGGATATGCGTTCCTTTCTCCGATATAACCTACGATTCCGCACATATAGTATTATTCTTGATTACTTTATTTTGTACAAACTGAATGCAAAAGTACATAATTATTTATATAATTAGGGCATTTTTCAAGTAAAAAGAGAGGATTTTATGTATAAACCCTCTCTTCATAGAATTATATTACAAACATTATTGTCGGGACCAAAGCAGCTCCGCCCAAGAGAGCGGGACTACTTCAACACGAAGAAATCCATCATACTATTCCACAACCTGTACAGCAGTGACTTCAGTCTCTGCCTTTCTGCCGGAACGTCTGTCAGCCTTGTCACGAACAGCGATGTTGAATCCCATTGCAAAATTCATGTGGCTTGTCCTTAGAGGAATAGAAAGAGACTCTCCCTTGGCATATCTCAAAGGAACCTGATCAAGAACCATAAACCAGTTAAACGCTCCCAGATTCAAGTTCATTCCTGCACCAAGATTGCTCCAATGTCCGTCCAACAAAGAATAAGACAAAGACATCGAGAAGATTCTCCAAGGCTTGAAGTTAGCGGACAACATCAACTCCTCGGAAACTTTTGAATAGTCGAACCTTGTCTTTGACAACAAACCGAAAGTAGTCTTGTTTTCCCAGATTCCGTACTCTCCACCAATCAAAATCTTTGGTGCAGTACGATAACCGAACGAAGAAGATTTTGAGTTTACATGGTACATGTCCGAAAGCATGTCACCGTACTGGTCGAAATACTCGTCAAAATCCTTGTCGTCGTTAATGTCATACTCCAAGCCCTCGAATACAAAGTCTCCGTCCTTGCTGAAGGAATGAACATTCTTCCTGTACTTCACACCTCCCAAATCTAGGACTGAAGCCGACAATGTTATATTATCGCTGAACTTGTAGGTAGCACCGAAATCTACGGCAAATCCCTTTCCCGAAGATGCAGACAATCCATCAGACTCGAACTCTACGTCATCTATGGTTCCGTCCTCGTTGGCAGACACGTTGAGACCTGGTGCCGACACATACAAATCAGCATCTCCGGAAAGCTCCCATCTGTCCTTGCTCATTGTTAGACCTACATCACTGAAGTCAGTCTTGATAGCGGCATGACCTATCAAGAACTTAAGCTTGGCTCCGAAAGACCACTTTTCATTATAGTCATAGGCGTAACCGAAAGCCAACTCAGTATAAGCATTGGCTCCTACGAACAAGTTGCTGAAGTCCATTTTCTGAACAGTATTGTCTCCCCTCAACTCTCCATCAAGGACTGACTCAAAGAATGCCTTTGGCATATATGTCTGAACATCAGTTCTTGTATTGATTGCAAATGAGGCGAAAGAGTTAGGTCTGACTCTCATTCCAAAAGAAAGCAGCTGGACATTTACGTCAGCGCCAATGTTCAATCCTCTCTTAACCTGGTCAAGGAACTGCTGGCGGCCGTCTGTCCATTCCGGATGAAGGAACAAAACCGTAGTATTCTTTCCATCGACCATCTTTGGCTGATAGACATCTTTGAATGTCAAAGCATTGTTACCGACACCGAACTTCATCAATGACATTCCTGGAATAGATACGGTGATCTTCTCCATAGGGCTGAATGACGGGTTCATCGTATGTCGCAAAGGATTCTTGTCCATGAAATATGCAGTTGAAGGCAACATCTGTGCGCTCACAGCCGCTGTACTTATCAAGCCAAGGAATAAAGCAAATATCTTAGATTTCATTTTCTTTGTCATTTTACGGTTAATTAATCATTCTTTACAGTAATATTTGCTTTTACACGAGCATAAGCCTTAGCGGAAAGTGAACAATCTCCGGAAATCTTCACACCGCTCTCTCCTGCAGAAATGCCCACCTTATAATTAAGAATGATCTCGTCAATCTTCTTCAAGTCCTCAACCTGAGCGCCAAAAACCTTGATGCTCTTATTTGAAGACGACGGAGAAATTACCTTGCTAGTTACAGGATCCACAACTGCAGGCGCCAATTTAACTGTTTGGTCAAGATTTACAGAATCTATCACCTTTCTTTCCACAGTTTCTTCTCCATTTACAATGACAGTGTCAACCTCTATGAACTGAGCAGAAACGTAGGCATCCAAAGGAGTCCTGTTCTCGAAGTCGATAAAGATTTCAGCAACCTCTATTGAATAATCCTCCTTCTGGTAATCCTCTAGCTCATCAAATATATCAATACCCTTTATTGTGTCTTGTGAAGTTATATAGCTGTCGCTACCTAACCAGAAAGGAACCTCAGCAGTTACACGAGTCTGGATAGTTGTAGTGTCCTGCAAAAAGTATGTTATTCCAGACTCTATAGGTCCATCTATAACATAAGAGCAATTGATGAAAAGGGAGTCCGGATGATTGTTGAACAACTTGTCGATGCTTCCATTATTCTTGTCAAACACCTCAGAGAACGCCTTTTCTACAGTGTTCTCCACTTTTGCATAATCAAATCTGTGCTTGTATGTTGTCTCTCCGTTCTCGAACACACTGCTATAAGTACCGCCTTCCACGTTCTTTGAAACCAATGAAGTGATCTCTGCCTTCAATGGAATTCCGCAATTAGAATACACATCCATTCTCACACGAGGATCCTTAACAGTCAAGTTATACTGAATATTCTCATTATGGAAAATGTCAATGGCCAACTCTGCCTTTTCACGCTGGGCGGTAGTATGAGTAAATGCTCCATAAAGAGTGTAGTAATCTATCTTTGTCTTCTTAGCAACCAAAGACAACTCTATGTCCTCGGAAGAAGGAGTCAACTCTATGTTCTCAAGAGCAATAAGTTTGAAGTTAACCGGTATTATATCAGAATCCAATGTAAGTGTCGCATCATCCAATATGTAGGAAGCCTCTCCTTCCTCTGCATCCCAAAACAACTTATTGTCAAGTCCTCCGGAAACGATACTTCCAGGAACATCCACCTCAAGTCTTACCTTTTTGTTTAGGTCAGGAATACCTTTTGAACTTAGCTGGAATTTGAATGTCGCCTTCTTGACAAGCACTTTGTCAATGCGTCCTGTTCCTGTCTTCTCATCAATCTCGATTTGAACATCTACTGGGAAATTCATCACCTCTCCAGCCTTGATGCCAGGTCCGGACATACCCGGTGGAATTACTGAAGAATCAAAGCTTGGCAAAGCAGAGGACACTGTTGTAGTGTACTTGTACTGTTTAAGCTCCAGCTTTATAGGGTTAAGCAAGAAAGACGCTGTAGTGTCATAAACGAAATAGACCATACCGTCTTCTCTCTCCTCCACCTCGTCAATATCAATCTTCTTTAGCAAATCTGACACTGTAACTGTCGAATGGGCAAGAGGCATATAAGTCTCGTAGTTCAAATACATGTCATTCGACATATTGTCCAAATCGTAGCTATCATCCACGCAACTGCTAGCGCCAAACAATAGTCCAGTAAAAAGAAATACTTTCTTTAGTAAGCATTTATCCATTATTATTTCCTCTTTAAAATATATACTCTAAACAAAACAAACAATCATCAAAAGAAACTGTCACTCGGTTTAGAAAAACAGAGTGGCAAAAAAAGAAATAAAAGCCAAAACCATGAATACAGTTCCGGCTGACTGGTTTACAATCTTTAGTCCTCTGATATTTATTCTTGAACGAAAAGTATTTGCTCCAAACACAATTGCACACCACCAGATGAATGCTCCGCCCATCATGGCAAGCAAACAGACTGCACGCTCCCACAAATGCTGAGTTTCAGTCATCAAGGAAAAGTTGGCAAACAATGTAATAAACAGGAACACAACCAAAGGATTGGCCACTGTCAAACCAAAGGCGTATATGAAATCCTGAAACATGCTGTTCTGGTTATGGTCAGTCTGCTGCAACTGCTTTACAGGATCGTCCCTGAAAATTTTTACTCCGAAAAAGAAAACAATAACAGAACCGAAAAGCTTCAACCAGAACTCGTTCTCGTGAATGAAGTCTATAACGATAGACATTCCGAGTGTAGCGATTATGGCATATATGAAATCCGAGAATGTAGCACCGCATCCAGTGGCAAAACCATGCGCCTTGCCTCTGGTAAGGGTACGTTGAAGGCACAGTATTCCTGTAGGTCCTACTGGCGCACTCACGATAGCCCCGATAAAAAATGATTTGATAAGCATGTAAACCATAACGTACTACCTCGTAACGGGGTGCGAAATTACGATTTTTTTTCTAGTTTGCCTCGATTTATCGGCAAATAATATCAATAAATAGTTAAAAAAGGTTAATTAACTTTCTTTTTGCTAGTAGTTACCAAATACACACCTATGAATATCAAAATGCCGGAAATAGGCTTGTGGACTGTAAGCACATCCTGCCCCCAGAGTATGGCGATCAACGATGCTATAAGCGGCTGCAGGTAATTATACATGCTGGCAGTGGTAGGTCTGATGTACCTCAGAGAAACGGGCACAAGCATGTAACCTATGACCGAATTGCCCAGCGCTACATATAGCATTCCCAACCATATATCAAGAGTATTCACATCCCCCGCATAGTCCCCGGTCAGTAACGGAGAACAAAACAAGTCCCTGCCAACAAACGGAAGCAGCAGCAGAGTGGCAAACAGGAACATCCACCTTGAGATTGTCAGCGGATGGTAACGGCTTGCTATGCTTCTGTTTACAATAAGATATGTACCATAGCTGAAAGCGGCAAAAGTATGCAGGGCAATACCCCACAACGAAGACCCTCCCAACTGGCCGCGCACACCCGAAAAGATTATCAGCATACCGCCGGCAAGTCCCAAAGCCACGCCAAGAACTTTTCTTACAGATATCGGCTCGGAAAGGAACACTGCGGCCAAAACCATAGTGAACAAGGGAATCATCGAGCCTATTATACTGGCATCAATGGTTGACACCTCCTTGAAACCAACAAGGAAAGCCAAAAGGTTAAAGCTCATTCCGAATGCCGCGCCACCCAAAAGCACCAGCATATCCTTGGGAGCAACCTTTTCATTCCTGCTATTGGGAACGAACATGCTGATAAGCCAGAAGCAGACACACGCAACCGAAGCCCGCCACAAAGTGACAGCCTCTCCGGACACTACACCGCTACTTGTAAGGTATTTTGAAACTGGAACATTTATCGAACTGAACAGCGTAGTAACCAATACTGCACTATGTCCGATCAACTTGTATTTCGATTCTTTCTCCACTTCCGTGCTTTACTTCTCTCTGAATCCTCTAGGGGTATCTCCTGTAATCTCCTTGAACACACGGTTGAAATGCTGGACATTGTTATATCCAACCTTGAACGCAATTTCGGAAATCTGATACTCGGAGTCTTGGAGCAGACGCTTGGCCTCCTCTATTCTCAATCCGTTCAGGTACGAGCGGAAAGTCATGTCAACAGTACCCTTCAACAAATCCAGAGCCTTGTCCTCTGTTATTCCCAGATTAGTTGCTACATCACCCAATTTGATGTCTGGATTATGATAGTTATGGCCGATATAGTCAAGCAGCCTCTGCGTCAACTCTTCGCTGGCATTCACGATATCAGTCTTTTCCACACGCATATAGACATACTCCTTCTCCGTCTTTGTTATGCGCTTCTTCCATACGAACAAACCCACAGCACATACAAAAATGTAGGCTGCAAAGAACCAGAGCAGGCCATAGACAAAGCTCATGTAGTCGTAGTCAAGAGACGCAGACTCAAACATGAAAGTGAACACCTTGTCACGCGGAGTAATGCACTCCGTCAATATCCAGATGTATGAAATAGAGTTGAACTCCTTTATCTCTATATCCCTGTTTACCTGTGGATTCTGAGTGAACCACCAGTCAGGAATAGTATTCACATCACTGATATTCATAGAGATGTCCGGTGTCTCCGGAGTAACTGCAAAGGACTTCACCAGAATAGCCGACAAATCTCCGTACTCGGTAGTCTTGATCTCCTTCTGCATTCTTACAGACATACGGATCTCTTCCTTTCCGACCATTCTAAGGTTCAGCACGTATCCGTCAATGTCAAGTTTCTGGTTACCCTTCTTGCTGAAACCGATACCTGCGAAAGGATAGTCAATGTTCTTGTCTAGTTTCAAGTCAAGTCTCACCTTTCCGTTTTCATGTGTCACCGTCGCCTCGGAAGCACCTCCGCTGGCGTTGTCGATAAGCGGAAACACATCATAAACGGAATTGTCAAGCAAATCTAACGATGGTTGGCGCACCACAAAAAAAGCCACCACCGACACCAAAATCGGCAGCAGAACCAACAAAAATGCTATTATTTTTTTACGAGAAACAGACATTTATAATAACTGACAATACTGAATGATGATGCAAAGATAATAAAATATTGTGAAATTGTTCATCATGGGATATATTTCTTGAAAATTTAAAAAAATGGCAACATAGCATGCGTTTTCAAATTACAAAAGGGCAATGGCCCTCACAAACAAGGATTTCTCAAAATAAAAATGCAGTCCAGACAAACCGAGGAACGAAAAACAAAACGTGAAGTCCTCTCCAAACTTGCCGGATAAGGAACCGGCAAAAGGATGCACAGACAAAATAGCCCTATTATCAGAAGAAAAATGAAACAAAAAAAATTAAGGAGGCATACATAACAATATGCACACCCCCTTCATTTTATTAGAAAAAACGGATTCTAACAAACAATACTTAATCCAATACCATATATAACACTTTATCTTTCCAATAATTATAGTTCTATTTCGGGTCTATATTTTTAGTTTGTCAAATGTGTTTATCAATATACCAAGAGTTTCTTTGCAGATACTCCGTTCATAGTTTCAATTGTTACCAAGTAAGCTCCGTCAGCCAAATTCAAATTCACAGAATAGTAATTTGAATTAACCTCGAAATCTTTCAATACTGCACCGGAAATGTTGTAAATTTGGCATCTGCTGATCTCAGTTTCGGACATCAACGTCAACTCGTTACCGACATAGAACATCTTCACGTTATCGGCTACAACATTTTCGATTCCAGTACCTGTGATTTCCATAATAGCGTCAATAAACTCGGGCCATGTCCAAGTCAAATCATTTCTGTTCAAGAAACCATGATTTTCACCACCTGCAACTTTACCTACCTCGTGGTTATCCCAAAGGATGACTGGCATACCATATTTCTGTGCATATCCGTAATAGCTCTGTACCCACTGAACACGAGCCTCAAGGTTCAACTTGTTCGAGCAGGAAGCCTCACCAATAACGACCGGAATTCCATTTGCTCCGAACTTCTCGTAGATTGGAATCATCACATTATCTCTGATGTCGGCATCATCCTCCTCAGAAAAAGTCTTCTGAATTCCTGCAAGACATAGTGCATTAGGCACATAAGCATGAACAGAGACAGCTACCATAGGATCATCTGGAAGCTTGTAGTAGTTTGTCAAGCATCCCACTACTGCGGCTGCATAACCAGGGCACATCACCATACGCTCATTATTATGACCCTTACCGTTTGAACGAGTCTCGTCAACACAAATCTGGTTTGACTCGTTAATGATATTGATGGCATCCAAACAAACAACACCTGGATTTACTGGATCGAACCACCACTCCTTATTTGTTCCTACCAAACGAGGCTCATTCAATGCCTCAAAGATCAATCTCTGGTCGAACTCAGCGAAAGCGTCAGCCACCTGCATCCAAACCTCCTTAACATATGTAAGAGACTGGTCCTTATACAACTCTGTTGGATAATAGAACTGCTTGTTGTTATCGTGGTGGATGTTTATGATGACATAAAGATCCTCGTCAATAGCCCATTCTACAACTTCCTTGACGCGAGCAATCCACTCTACCTCAATCTCGTTATCCAACTCGTCTGTAAAATCTACGTGAGTAGCCCAGCTTACAGGGATACGGATAGAACGAAAACCTGCAGCCTTTACAGCGTGAATCATCTCTCTAGTAGTAAGAGGCGCGCCCCAACTTGTCTCGGCAGCCAAACCGCTCTTGCTGTTGGCATCGAAAGTGTTACCTAGATTCCAACCTGGCATAAGGTTTGCTGTAATCTCATTCGCAGTAAGACCAGTAACAACCTTAGAGGATTTCCCCTCCTGAGCGTTCGCTGTCAAAATTCCAGCCCACAACATTACGATCGCAAGCAAGACTTTTGAAGAAAAATTGTATAAATGCTTCATATGTAAAAATATTAAGTTTGTTTCAGTAATCATTAGCAGAATATGTCTGTTCTGCTTGTCAGCGTTGGCAAAATTATGGCAAGGGAACAAATCTCAATTCATAATTTTTGTCCAAAGATTTAATATTTCATTATTACTCGATTTTTATTAATTAACATTTTTACCAAAATACCTAACAACAATATCAAAATAAGCGGTTTCATCGGAAATATCAGAAACAACAAAGGATTTCAGAACCCAGATAAAATGACTCAAAACAAGATTATTTTTTACTTTTTCCCCCGAACTTTATCCTTTTAGCACACTTCTCAAACCCGGCCAAGGCACCAAGAGAGACGCAACAACTAACTAAATTTCATGTAAACTATACTATATAAATAGAATATTATGGACTATTTCAAAAATTTCATTATCTTTGCATCATAATTACTATAGAACTAAAACAAGATGGAAATAGATTTCAACAAACTTGGAGGTTTAGTACCCGCAATCATTCAGGACGCAGACACTCTTCAGGTGCTTATGCTCGGATTCATGAACGAGGAGGCTTACAAGAAGACTGTCGAGACCGGCAAGGTTACGTTCTATTCTCGCACTCGCCAGACTTTATGGACAAAAGGTGAGACCAGCGGTCATTTTCTAAATCTTGTTTCTATCAAAAACGACTGCGACAAAGACACTCTTCTAATAAAGGTACATCCTGTAGGACCTGTGTGCCACACAGGAACTGACACTTGCTGGGCAGAGGAGAACAAGCCTTCATTGGCCGCCTTAAAGAAAGTGCAGAGTCAGATTGCCGAGGACTTCAAGAACCCTGAGACTTACGCAGGCAAGATGCATGCCGAGGGATTGAACAGAGTCGCTCAGACTCTTGGAGAGGAGGCTGTCGTAACTGTCATCAAGGCAGCAGGCGGTTCAAGAGAAGAGTTGATCGAGCAGAGCTCTACCCTAATCTATCATCTTGTTGCATTGCTTGAGGAGAAGGGAATCAGCGTAGAAGAGTTGAACATTAAAGGATAAATCATAAACATGGCTGAAGGAAAAGAACTTCTCATAAACTACAACAGAGTCGCTGTGAATCAGATGGAGTTGACAGTAATAAAGAATGTCAACCTGGACATCTATTCGGGCGAACTCATATACCTTGTCGGAAAAGTTGGCAGTGGAAAGAGTACGTTCCTGAAGTCAGTCTATGGAGAATGCGAGATCGTGGCCGGAGACGCTACTGTCATGGGTTACAACCTCTTGAAGATGAAGGACAAGGAGCTGCCTTACCTAAGACGCCAGCTTGGAATCATCTTCCAGGACTTCAAGCTGTTAACAGACAGAAATGTCGAAGCAAACCTTGACTTTGTTCTTCGCGCAACGGACAACAAGTCGGCAAGCGACAGAAAGAAGAGAATAGAAGAGGTCCTAAAGTACGTGGGGATGGGCAACAAGGGATACAAAATGCCTCATGAACTTTCCGGAGGAGAACAGCAAAGAATTGTCATAGCAAGAGCTTTGCTTAACAGACCAAAGCTGATTCTCGCAGACGAGCCTACCGGCAACCTTGACCCAGAGACCGGCAAAGAGATCATGTCTTTGCTTCATCAGATCTCTCAGGAAGGAACTGCCGTAGTCATCGCAACCCACAACATGAGATGGCCAAAGATGTTTGAAGGCAGAATCATGAAGTTCGAGTCAATGCAAGTCGAAGAGGTAGCATCCTTCGAAACAAACTATAACGACTAACAATACATTCACTAAACACAATAGGACATGCATATCATAGGCTTTTTTCTTATCTTAGGAATTGTCCTTATACTGTTTGTAGTTGGATCAATTCTGAAATTCGTCTTCAAGGTGAAGAACGCATTCTCTTCGAGCGGATTCAGCAATGCCAACGAATCCAACAGACATACAGAACCCGACAACGAGTTCATGGCAGGATCTCAGATTGTGAGAAGCGCAGAAGGTCGCCGCAGACTGGACAAGCTGAAGCAGTCCGCAGAAATCAAGGATGCCGAAATAGTGGAATAATCAAGAATAAATAAACAATAATAATAAAGAATAAAAATGGGAAAGAAAGCATTACTAATGATCCTCGATGGTTGGGGAATTGGTAACAAGAGCAAGGCAGATGCAATCACATCTACTGCTACTCCAAACTGGGACGCACTTGTAGCAAACTATCCAAACTCACAGCTTCAGGCTTCAGGCGAGAACGTTGGATTGCCTGACGGACAGATGGGTAACTCTGAGGTAGGTCACTTGAACATCGGTGCTGGACGTATCGTTTATCAGGATTTGGTTAAGATCAACCGTGCCTGCAAGGATAATTCTATCATGCAGAATCCAGAGGTAGTTTCTGCTTTCACTTACGCCAAGAATAACGGTAAGAAGCTTCACTTGATGGGTCTTACTTCAACTGGTGGTGTCCACTCTTCTTTCGAGCACCTTGAGAAGCTTTGCGAGATCGCAAAGGAGTATGGCATCCAGTCAAACACTTTCGTTCACTGTTTCATGGATGGCCGTGACACAGATCCAAAAAGCGGTAAGGGCTTCATCGAGAGACTTTCTGCTCACTGCGACAAGACAGGTGTTACAATCGCATCTATCATCGGACGTTTCTATGCAATGGACCGTGACAAGAGATGGGAGCGTGTAAAGGAGGCTTACGACCTACTGGTTAACGGTCAGGGTAAGGCTGCTTCAAACATGGTTCAGGCAATGCAGGAAAGCTACGATGCAGACGTAACTGACGAGTTCGTTAAGCCTATCGTAAACTCTACTGTCAATGGCAAGATCGAGGAGGGTGATGTTGTAATCTTCTTCAACTACCGTAACGACCGTGCAAAGGAGCTTACTATCGTTCTTTCTCAAAACGATGTACCTGAGCAGGGAATGAAGACAATCCCTGGTATCCAGTTCTACTGCATGACTCCATACGACGCATCTTTCAAGGGTGTTCACATCCTATTCCCTAAGGAGAACGTTCGAAACACACTTGCTGAATACCTTTCTTCTAAGGGCTTGAAGCAGCTTCACACTGCTGAAACTGAGAAGTTCGCTCACGTAACATTCTTCCTTAACGGAGGACAGGAGGAGCCATTTGCAGGCGAGGAGAGAATCCTTGTTCCTTCTCCAAAAGTTGCAACATACGACCTAAAGCCAGAGATGAGCGCATTCGAGGTTAAGGACAAGTTGGTTGACGCTATCAAGAGCCAGAAGTTCGACTTCATCGTTGTTAACTTCGCTAATGGTGATATGGTTGGTCACACAGGTATCTACGAGGCAATCGAGAAGGCTGTAAAGGCTATGGATCAGGTTGTCAAGGAGGTTACAGACGCAACTCTTGCCGCTGATTACGCAACAATCATCATCGCTGACCACGGTAACTGCGACAACGCTATCAACGCTGACGGAACACCAAACACAGCTCACTCACTTAACCCTGTACCATTTGTATATGTTGCAAATGACGCTAAGGGTGCTAAGCTTGAGAATGGCGTTCTTGCTGACGTTGCTCCATCTATCCTTGGTTTGATGGGACTTGCTCAGCCATCTGAAATGACAGGTAAGAACTTGATTTCAAAGTAATCAATCCAATATTTAAGGGCGGTAATTTGATTATCGCCCTTATATTTATATATCCATGATCGAATATCTTTCTAACAATAATCTTTTAGGCTTAGTCATAGGCCTTTGCACTTTCCTAATCATTGGTCTTTTTCATCCAATTGTCATCAAAAGCGAGTATTATTTCGGAGTAAAGTGCTGGTGGGTTTTCCTTGTTGCAGGAATCCTGTTCATTGCTGCCAGTATTTATGTTGACGAGGTTCTGTACTCAGCTCTTTTGGGTGTTACCGGATTCTCTTCATTTTGGTCTATTCTTGAAGTATTCGAGCAAAGAGAAAGAGTCAGGAAAGGCTGGTTTCCAAAGAATCCGAATAGATTGAAAGATTATGAGGAGTAGGATCTCCACACTGATTTTTAGAAGGATATAACCCCAATCGACTTCAACAAGTCAGGCAACAAGAACTCTTCTTTTATAAATAATTGGAGACAGATTTTTTACAATTCTCTATAAACTTTAATTAGAGAAATGAACTGCAAAAACCGTTTTCAAAATCCTTAGAAAAAACAAACCATAACTTATTTACCTAACTTTATTATGTATCTTAAGCAAATTTGTTTGCTTTGTACAAAAATATAACTAATTTTGCATCATATTTAATCACATTAAAACAAGATTGTATGTGCGGAATTGCTTATGTCCGACTTAGAAAGCCTTTGAAGTACTACTTTGATAAGTATGGTACTTGGAAGTACGGATTAGAGAAGTTGTATCTCTTGATGGAGAAACAACACAACAGAGGTCAGGAAGGCGCAGGTTTGGCTTGTGTCAAACTACATTCAAATCCCGGAAGTGAATACATATTCAGAGAAAGAGCCGAGGGCAGCAGTGCCATCGACAAGATCTTTGAGGACGTTTACAGCAACTACAAGGACTTGACCGACGCACAGTGGAATGACCCTGAATTTGCACAGAACACTCTTCCTTTTGCCGGAGAGATGTATCTTGGCCACCTCAGATACAGCACTACTGGAAAGCATGGCATATCATACGTCCATCCATTCCTTAGACGTAGCAACTGGAAAGACCGCACACTTGTTTTGGCAGGAAACTTTAACCTGACAAATGTTGACGAAGTGTTCGCCAACCTTACTCGAATCGGCCAGCATCCGCGAGACATGGGCGACACAATTCTAATGCTTGAAACAATCGGACATCAGCTAGACATGGAGGTCCAGCGCAAGTTCAACAAATACGATGCCGAGGGGAAATCATACGAAGAAATATCAAAACTTATCGAGGACAACATAGACCTTGGGGAAGTTATTCGCAGAAGCGAGAACGGATTTGACGGAGGCTACTGTATCTGCGGTATGGTGGGTCACGGAGATTCCTTTGTCTTCCGCGATCCGAACGGCATACGCCCTGCCTTCTACTACTGCGACGACGAGATTATCGTTGCTGCAAGCGAGCGCCCTGTCATCCAGACAGTCATGAATGTCAAACTAGAAGACATTCAGGAACTTGAGCCAGGACAAGCTCTTATCATCAAGAAGAATGCAGAGTACCATCTTGAAAGAATCAGACCTGCAGGAGAGATCAAGAAATGCTCTTTCGAACGCATATACTTTTCTCGAGGCAGTGACAAAGATATATACAACGAAAGAAAGAAACTTGGAGAGCTTCTTACAGACCAAATCATCAGATCTGTTGACGGAGACCTATACAACTCAGTATTCTCATTCATCCCTAACACAGCCGAGGTTGCATTCTACGGAATGATGCACGGAATCGAGCAGGTTATGATCGAGGGAAAGAAGAAGGCTATACTTTCCGGAAACAAGTTTACTGACGATGAGCTAAACAAGATTCTTTCAGCACGCCCTCGCCAGGAAAAGATCGCCATTAAGGATATCAAGATGCGTACATTCATCGCCCAGGACAAGAACCGCAACGACATGGCTGCGCACGTTTATGACATCACTTACGGCTCTATACATCCCAAGACAGACAACTTGATAGTGATTGATGACTCTATCGTAAGAGGAACAACTTTGAAGCAGAGCATCATCAAGATACTAAACAGACTTGAGCCAAAGAAGATAATAATCGTTTCATCTTCACCTCAGGTCCGCTACCCTGACTGCTATGGAATAGACATGTCAAGAATGGGAGAGTTCATCGCATTCAAGGCAGCCATCTCTCTACTTAAAAAGAACGGAAAGCAGTCTGTTATTGATGACGTGTACAAGAAATCAAAAGCACAGGTCGGCAAGCCAAAAGAGGAGTACATCAACTACGTGAAGGAGATTTACGCTCCATTCTCTGACGAAGAGATTTCCAAGGAGATCGCTCTAATGCTTACCCCTTCTGATGTCACAACTCCTGTAGAGATCATCTATCAGTCATTGGACAATCTTCACGTTGCGTGCCCTAATCATTCGGGTGACTGGTACTTCTCCGGAGACTACCCTACACCAGGAGGAAACAGGCTCGTGACACATGCCTTCATAAACTTCTACGAAGGTAATTTTGACAAGAGATAAGGAATAAAAAGGAAAGGTTCGCATCAGCTTTGAGCGAACCTTTTCTCTTTAGAAGCATAGCATTCGTACCAAAAAAAGGTATTTTTGGCTATACTTGTATATTTTTAGCTCTCAAGAGCTTGGCAACTCAAAAACAAATAACTAATATTGCCGTCGGTTTTAATTAATATCGTATATGAAACACTTGATACTAAAAAACGCATTTCGAACAGCGGTCGTAGCATTTTCGATGCTCGGCAGTACAGCAACAGCTGCGATCAGTTCAAAGCCTGTTACTAAGGATGCTACAGAGGGCGCACAGAAACTCTACACATTCTTGGTTGACAACTATGGCAAGAACACAATTTCTGGAGTTCAAACAGGTGATTTTGAAGGCACAACTGCAATAGCAACTAATCTTGACATGAAGGCGGTTTACGACAAGTCAGGGAAATACCCTGCACTTATCGGACTTGACCTGTTGATGACCACAGGTAAAGGCTGTGGCGACTCTTGGTTCCAGTCATATACAAAAACCACCAAACTTCTTGCCAGAGAGATCTGGTCAAAGGGAGGAATTCCTGCCTACACTTGGCACTGGAAGGACCCAAGCTACGAGACTGCCAACCACGGATCAAACACAGTGAATCCAGCAGACAAGCGTTCCAATTTCGACTACACAGTAGCATTCAAGAAGGGAACAACTGAATGGGATACAAACAACGCAACATACAAAGAGATGGTTGCCGACATCGACTCTATCTCTGAGCATTTCCTTGATTTGCAGAAGGATGGAGTTGCTTGTATTTGGCGTCCTCTACACGAGGCAAGCGGTGGTTGGTTCTGGTGGGGAATCGGAACTGGCGAGCAATACAAGGCCTTCTACAAGCTTATGTACGACAGAATGGTTAATGTCAATGGTGTAAAGAACTGTATTTGGGTTTGGAACATCGAGCGTACACCTTCTATTGGATACGATCAGAATGCACTTGATCCATCTTGGTACCCAGGAGACGAGTACGTTGACGTTATTGCCGTAGATGTTTACAAGAACGCCTATGACAATGGTTCCCTTTCAGAGTACTACAAGAAGATTGTAGAGAAGATGGGAACTGACAAAATCATCGCTCTTTCCGAGAACGGCCCTATTCCTGACGTAGAGAAGATGCAGAAAGACGGCTCAGTTTGGTCTTGGTGGATGCCTTGGTACGAAAGCTGGAGTGGAAACTATGTTTCTCAGACATCAGCTGATGTTTGGAAGAGCAACATGGCTTCTGACAAAGTAATCACTCTTGACGAAATGCCAGGTTGGGGAACTTATACTGGTCCCGTAATTGTTGCTGACCCTTGTGAGCTAAACACAGACTTAAGAATGGAAGCTGAGTGTGCTGATTATAAAGGTCAAGTTGTAGGAGATGCTGAAATGTCTGGTGGCAAAGGTATCAATGTAGATGCTGATAATGGTTACATCAATTTTAAGTTTAACATCAAAGAAGCAGGTTACTACAAAGTAATCGTCAGAGGCGCTACTACATACGGCGATGGCAAACACGCATCAATCGTTGTAGGTGGCAATGCCGCTGAAATCTCTATTGATGACAACGAAGAGATTGTCGTAGGCTCATTCAAACTTGACAAGGGAGAGAATATCGTCTCAGCTGTTCCTGGATGGACTTGGTGGGTAATTGACTATGCAAGAATAGAGGCTGACGAAGAGGCTCTTGCTCCTATTACTCCTGCCGTTGCTCCTGTCAACAAAGCTGCAAACGAGTCTGCTACTAAGCTATACTCTTTCCTATACAACAACTTCGGCAAGAAGACTATATCAGGATTCATGCTTGGAGACATGACAACAGGAAACAATGGACTTGACAACCACGAGGACTTCAAGGTTATCAAGGAAAAGTCTGGCAAATACCCTGCACTTGTAGGTATCGACATGATGAATGCTACAGGCAAGAGTGTTGACAACAAAGACTCATACTTCATCAAGTACACTGAAACTTCAATAAAGCTTGCAAAAGAGATTTGGAGCCGCGGCGGTATTCCTGCTGTAACTTGGCACTGGCGTGACCCAAGCCGTTCAACAGACCAGTTCTACACAAAGAAAGGCAATCCGGACGGAACAGACATCAACTTTGCTGAGCTAGCAATAAAGAACGGCAAATGGAACAAGGAGTCTTCGTTCTACAAGAATATGATCAAGGATATTGATGTAATTGCCGACTATATGCTTGACTTGCAGAGCGAGGGAGTTGCAGCGATCTTCCGTCCTCTTCACGAGGCAAGCGGTGGCTGGTTCTGGTGGGGCGCTTGCTCTGGCGAGGACTATGCTATGCTTTACCGCCTAATCTATGACGAGATGGTAAATGTCAAGGGCGTAAACAACCTTATCTGGGTATGGAATCCGCAGAGTGTCAAGGACGCTTCATGGAACCCTGGCGATGAATACTATGACGTTATCAGTGTTGATATCTATAACGAGGCTTTCGACAATTCAAGCAACTATGTGGCTTTCAACAGCTTGAAGGACCTATCAAAGAAGAAGAAGATCATTGCCCTTTCAGAGAACGGTCCTGTTCCTGATCCTGACGAGTGCTATGACAACGATGCAACTTGGTCATGGTGGATGCCTTGGTACCAGTCTTGGGACAGCAATTTCGCAAACCAGACTTCAAACGACAACTGGAAGAAGTACATGGCAAGCGACCTAATCATCACTCTTGACGAAATGCCAGGTTGGGACAAGTACAATGCTTCCCTAGACCAGCAGTCAGCAGAAAACAAAGACATCTTAGTGTTCCCTACAAACATCAAGGATCAGGTTGTGATCGCATCAAGCAAGGACTACAAGGTTGAAGTCGTTAGCATGAACGGAACATTGGTCGAGAACGACTTTTGTGCGGCAGGGACAAAAACTATTTCGACAAGCAATTGGGCGAATGGGGTTTATATGATTTCTGTCTTGGCAGCCGACGGAACTTCTAAGAATGTCAAGGTGATCAAATAAACAGACAATTCTAAAAAGCATTTTATTGGGGTGTGCATCCGCACACCCTTTTTCTTTTTCACATAAGGGCAAAAAGAAAAAGCACACTGGCTCTACAAATTGTTTTTTCTGCACCAAAGACTTTGGCGTCCAATTTACTCGTTTTACGATTCCTATTCATTAACTTTATATCAAAATTGAAATTATACTTGTCAAAATGAACAATCTTACCACAAAAAGGTAAAAATATTAGTTTTTTGTGGCGATATTGATAGACGAAACAAAAATATTTTCGTACTTTTGCATATCTTTATTCAGAATACTAACGAAACAATAAAAGAGATATATGGACAAGTTGAGTTATGCTTTGGGATTGTCTATGGCAGACAACATGAAGAAGTCAGGTCTTGGAAACATTAATGCGGCTGATTTCGCCAAGGGTATGGAGGCCATGCTTAGCGGCGCAAAGGCTGACATCACTTTGGACGAGGCACACATGATTATCAGAACTCACATGGCTCAGCTTCAGGAGAAACAGGCAAACGCCAACAAGGAGGCTGGTGAAAAGTTCTTGGCAGAGAACAAGAAGAAGGCTGGCGTGATCACTACTGAGTCTGGACTTCAGTACGAGGTCATCACTATGGGTAACGGCCCTAAGCCAAAGGCTACTGACACAGTGCTTTGCCACTACCACGGAACTTTGATAGACGGCACAGTGTTCGACTCTTCGGTTGACAGAGGCGAGCCTATCGACTTCCCTGTAAACGGAGTTATTCCAGGTTGGGTTGAGGCGCTTCAGTTGATGCCTGTAGGTTCTAAGTGGAAACTATACATTCCTTCAAATCTAGGTTACGGTGAGTACGGTGCAGGCGAGGCTATCGCTCCTAACTCGGCTCTTATCTTTGACGTAGAGTTGATCGAGATCAAGTAACACATAAAAACACACGAACTTATGAGAAGACTAATTATAGCAATCATGGCAGTCGGCCTATGCTTCTCTTCTTCTGCTTTCGCAGCAAAGAAGAAGGATACAGGCAAGGCTAACAGCTGTTGCAGCGTAGCACTAAAGAACAGCATAGACACTGTAAGCTACGCACTTGGCATGAGCGTAGGAAAGAGCCTTGCTGACCAGATGCAGAACTTTCCGGTTGACAGCATCAACCCTGACGCTTTTGCTTCGGCTATCCGCAGCATATTGGCCAAGGACCAGGCATCTTACTCTCTAAAGCCAGAGAAGGTTGACAGCATCCTTAACGCAGAGATGATGAGAGCCGCTGCCGAGAAGAAGGCTAAGGACCTAGAGAAGAACAAGGCTTGGTTGGCAAACAACTTGAAGAACCCAGGCGTCAAGGAGACTAATTCCGGTCTTCAGTACAAGGTTATCGCAGAGGGTTCAGGCATCAAGCCAAAGGCTGCCGACAAGGTAAAGGTAAACTACACAGGAACTTTGACTGACGGAACTGTATTCGACAGCAACAACGGAGGCAATCCGGTGGAGTTCAACTTGAACCAGGTTATCCCAGGTTGGACTGAGGGTATCCAGCTTATGAGCGTCGGTGCCAAGTACAAGTTCTTCATCCCTTCAGAGCTTGCCTACGGAGAGCGCAGCATGGGTAAAATCAAGCCGAACTCTATCCTTATTTTCGAGGTTGACCTACTTGATGTTACCAAGGCCAACAACGGAGCAAAGTTCCAGTTCAAGGCTTACGAAAGAGGAGAATAACAAAGCAGATAAAGAAAGATTAATATACAATGAAAAAAAGATTTTTTGGAGTTCTAGCATTTGCATCAATGCTTGCTCTTAGCTCTTGCGGTAACAAGAATGCAGCTTCACAGTTGAAGGACATGAAGACTATCGAGGATTCAGTTTCCTACGCACTTGGTATCGTTCAGGGACCTGGTATCAACAACTTCGTCAAGAACCAGGGTGAGTCATTCGAGAAAGTTTTCAATGTAGAAGCATACTTGAGCGGAGTAAAGAACGTACTTGACGCAGAAGATCCTGACAAGGCTGAACTTACTCCAGACGAGGCTGTTGAGATCCTTCAGTCTTATTTCCAGAATCTTGCTGAGACAGAGAAGAACAAGAATACAGAGGAAGGCTTGAAGTTCCTAGAGGAGAACAAGAAGAACGATGGCGTTGTAGAGACTGAGTCTGGACTTCAGTACAAGGTTATCAATGCAAGCACTGATCCTGCAGGAAGAAAGCCAACAGCAACTGACGAGGTTTCTGTTCACTACGAGGGAAGACTAATCAACGGCAAGGTATTCGACAGTTCATTCAAGAGAGGTGAGCAGGCTCGCTTCCCATTGAACAGAGTTATCCCAGGATGGACTGAGGGTATCCAGTTGATGAAGGAGGGAGACGAGTTCGAGTTCTATATCCCTTCAAACCTAGCTTACGGCGATCAGGGTATGCCTGGTGCAATTCCTCCAGCATCAACTTTGATCTTCAAGGTTCAGCTTCACAAGGTTATCACAGAGGCTGACAAGGCTAGAGAGATGGCAGGAAAGAAGTAATCTGTTACTTCAACAAACAAATACAAAGAGGCGTAGCAATACTACGTCTCTTTTTCCGCATATTATAAAGTTAATATAATGATTGTTTTAGACAACAACGATTCAAACTTGCTTCACGCCGCGTATTCCGAGGACAAGATGCTCGGAATTGTTCCAAAGATGGCAAACCGCCACGGACTTATCGCTGGTGCAACAGGTACAGGAAAGACTGTTTCCCTACAGGTTTTGGCAGAGGGATTCTCTGAAATGGGAGTTCCCGTATTCCTTGCCGACATCAAGGGAGACCTTACCGGTGTAGCAAACGAAGGAAAATCTAATAAATTCTATACTAGAAGCGAGGAAGCCATCAAGAACATACTTCCAGACAGCAACGCACGCTTCGAATTCCACGGATTCCCTGTAGAGATCTTCGACATCTTTGCAGAGAGAGGAAACGCACTACGCACAACTCCTGACGAGTTCGGTGCTGTGCTTCTTTCAAGAATACTAGGTTTGAACGACACCCAATACGGAGTGCTGAATATCGCGTTCCGAGTGGCAAGAGAGAAGAACATACAGCTTCTTGACATCGCAGACTTGCGCTCTATGATGCTTTATATTGCAGACAACTCAAAGGAGCTGAGCACAATATACGGCAACGTGTCGGCAGCCAGCGTCGGTGCTATCCAAAGAGCATTGCTTCAACTTGAGGAGCAGGGAGGCGACAAATTCTTCGGAGAGCCGCACTTCGATGTCATGGACTTTATCAAGTGCAAGGACAATAAGGGAGTGATCAACATCCTTGCCGCTGACAAGCTTGGAAACTCTCCGCTACTCTACTCTACATTCCTTTTCTGGATGCTTTCATCTCTATACGACAAGCTTCCTGAGGTTGGAGACATGGAGAAGCCTAAGTTTGTATTCTTCTTTGACGAGGCACACCTTTTGTTCAACGACACGCAGAAGGCCCTTCTTGACAAGATCGAGCAGATTGTACGTTTGATCCGCTCTAAAGGTGTAGGTGTATATTTCATCACTCAAAGCCCAGGTGACATTCCAGAGAATGTTCTTGCACAGCTTGGAAACAAGATCCAGCACGCACTAAGAGCATTCACACCAAAGGATCAGAAGACTGTAAAGAGTGTAGCACAAGGTTTCCGAGAGAATCCTAAACTCAACACAGAAGAGGCTCTTCTTCAGCTTGAAACAGGAGAGGCTCTGATCTCTTTCCTTGACGAAAAGGGAGCTCCTAACATCGTAGAAAGAGCAAAAATGCTAAGCCCAGCAGGACAAATCGGTCCTATCACAGATGATGAGCGCAACTCTATCGTCAAAGGCTCTATTTTCGCCAACTCTATGACTCAGAGCAATGACTGGGAGAAGAAATTCCCACAGAAAGCCACGACAGTTCTTGGTAAAGAGGCAGCTAAGCAGGAAGCAGAGGGAGAAAAGGCCAATGCTGAAAAAGATGCTGAAAAACTTGCCAAAGAGAAGGAAAAGGAAGAAAAAGCCAGAGAAAAAGAGCTGAACAAAGCAATCAAGGAAGCAGAAAAGAGAGGCAAGGAGGAAGCTAAACTTGAAGCAAAGAAGAAGAAGGAAGAGGCTCAGGCAAAAAAGGAAAGGAAGAAGCTTTACACTAAAATAGGTAATGCCATTATCAGATTCCTTCCTAGGCTTCTGACATTCCTATTCGGTAAGAAGAAATAACTTTAACATTAATATAATAATAGGATTAAAATGAAAAAAGAGTATTTTGCAGAGATGCTAGGCACAATGGTGCTTGTTCTCATGGGTTGTGGTGCAGCTGTTGCACTTGGTTGCTCATCAAACTGCGCTGGACTTCACGTAATCAACGCAGCTTCTGTTATCGGAACATCTTTGGCTTTCGGTCTTGCTGTAGTAGCTATGGCTTATGCTATCGGTGGTATCAGCGGTTGTCACATCAACCCAGCCATCACACTTGCATGTATGATTGACAAGCGTATGAGCACTAAGGATGGAGCTATGTACATGCTATTCC
>JAZUHH010000043.1:0-28088 GCA_045641625.1 Paludibacteraceae bacterium | reverse complement strand
CTACATAATATGTAACCTCATGAACAGTCTCTGTAGAACCAGCAGGGAATGTATATGTAGTAGGATCTGGTGCAGTTGTTGAAGCCTTTGTTAAATCTAGAGTAGTAACAGCTTTTTCTGCATCGTCTTTATCTTCTGGCTTAAACCAATACAAATCAAAATCAGCTACATTAAGTCCTCCCTCTGCGTTTATAGCAGTTGAACTTCCTAATTCAGTATCAGTAGGGTCTTCACCTTCACAATATGACAAAATTGCAGGCTTGGGACTTGAAGTAGAAGATATAGTAACTATTACTTCAACAGGCTCACTCAAACATTGACTAATATTCTCTTGCCATCTTGCCCAATAAGACAACTTTTCTACTAAGTCTGTATTGTTAGGCTTATACAAAGGAGTTGGTGTTGTAGGCTGAGGATTATCTGTTTTATTTGCAGACCACAACAATGAGTGACCAGTCATATCTGTAATTACAGTAGGATTCTGCTGTAATAAATTATTAGGGAATCCATTAGGAGCACCTTGAGACTTAACATAACTTACTGTAAGGTCTCCTGTTGGTGCAGGAACCTTTGTTACATTAACTGTAATTGTTGCACCTGGACCTTCACATACACTCTTACTTTCCTTTAGTGTTAGAGTTTGTCTAACATCGTAAGTTGTTGGAGTTGTTCCATCTACAAGTGTTGCTGTACTTGGTGGCACTGGTTTATTTGGAGTTAGGTCAATTCCTGCTGTACTCCAGATAAATCCATCCGCGTCGTAATAATTAGGCACATCTACTACCTTAGTAAACTCTAATGGCTCTGCATCGTCTCCTGAACAGTAGCTCTTTGTTGACTCTACTGTTGGAGCTTTTACTCCGTAGCAAGTGATAATAATCTCTGCCTTATCACTTATTGGGTTAGGAGCATTCTGACCTCTATTAGCAACGTAGAACTTATACACACCTGGTTCGCCACTTGTGATATTTATCACAGATGATTCACTTCCTGGAGTTATGAAACTCTCCTTTGCATCTGACTCGTTTGCATACCATACTAAGTCGAAGTCTGGAATCTTCTCTACTAGGCTCTCGATTGTTGCAAAGTCCAAACTAGTACCTTCACACAAATCGTAAGGCTTAACATTTGGTGTTGGTGCTGCTGAGATTTCAATTGTTATTGATGCCTTGTCACTCTCACATCCATTCTTGCTGAATGTTCTGTACTTTATAATTGTACCAGCAACAGTCTTGTCTATCTCAGGATACAACTCACTTCCTGTTGAACTTGTTGCAGTCTCATAGAACAACTGTGTTAGATTATCAGGAATCTCCCATGAAGTCAATGCCTCTTTCTTTCCTGTAACAACCATAGATATTGATGTATCTGCTGGTGCGTCAGGAATCTCTCTAACCTCTAGTGTGAACTCGTTAACTTCTCCCTTACATCCTGCCTCATTCTCTAGGTAGTAGTAGAACTTGTAAGGATCTGGCTTACCGTCTAGACCTGTCTTGCCTTCCTTATTCTCGAAATAAGAAGCAGGTATATCCTCTGACAATGCCTTCAATGTGTCGGCGTCCTCGAACCAGTGGATCTTGTAGCCGCTGATTGTGGAAACTACCTTGCCTGCACCGTTGCCCTCGCAGAATGGGTCGGGGTCGGTTAGGGTCTTTTTTACCTCGGGGTATCTTGCAACAACGACTACATCTTCCTGCATGCAGTCCTTTTGACCAGGATAGTCATAATCAAAACTTTGAAGTTTGTATTCTACACCTTTCTCGGTAACATCACCGTATGTTACTGTTATATCTTCGGCCTTTGATTTTTGTTCTACATGAGATATTTCCTTGTCATCAGCATACCAAGTAAGTATGAAGTTGTCGTAAATGTCACTCTTGTCCTCTTTCAGAGTCTTTACATCTGCAGCTGACAAAGTTGTTGATTCTCCTGGACAAAGGTAAACATACTTTATCTTGTTGTGGATCTGAATCTCAGCTGTTGATTCGATGTTTATGTCGTCACTTTTTGTACAAGTCGGACAATCTATAGTTATTGTAAATGGATCTGAAATAGAGTAGTCATTACAATCGTCGTCAGCATTTGCCAAGTTTGGATTAGCCTCAAACTCTTGTGCAGCATTTTGGCTAGCTACAATAACTCGAGCATAAATAATCTTTGCATCAGGATAAAGTCCAATCATGTCGTTCGAATTGAACTTTATGATAGATGATAGTGATGTAGATACATGTTTCCAAGTCTTGCCATCTGCACTACATTGAAGGACATAATGCTGTCCTCCTCCGAAGTAATCGTCAAGAAGCTTAGAAATAGGCATTTCGATTTGCAAGTCTGCATCAGTACATACTGTAGTATCAAGCGAAAGTGATTCCATATTTAGGTACGCAGAAACTGATGGAGGCGAACAAGTCATGAACTTAATATCGTCTATAGCCACATCGTTTCCTTTTTCCCAGTAATTGGAATACTGGCACTTGCTTCCACAGTCTGCAATAACTTGTAGAATTACTGAAGTTTCAGGAGTCACAATGTCTTGGATTTTGATAGGAATCCATCCTCCTCCTGCTGTAGCCTCAACATTTTCCTTAACTCCTAGTTCTTTCCCGTCTAGAGAAAGAAGTTTGATTGTCACGTATGGATTCTCTCCACCAGACATGTTGGCAATATAGCACTCGAAATACAATTCCTTGTTTTTGCAAAGTCCATCAATTCTATCCTCGAAAATAGGGCCTTTGTATTGCTTAGTTTTGTTTACATTGATAAACAGACATGCGCTATTGTCTCGTCCGTCAATTTCAGACGAATGGTCTTTTGTCACTCCGTTCATCCATGTTGCATACTGTCCGTTTCCCTGTAAAGCATAACCATTTTCAGTAGGAACGACTACGGCATAAGTGTCATCGTTGATTTGTCCTGTTAGGTCAACCGTATGCTCGGGAATGTTGAAGCCTGTAGATGTTCTAAAGTCAACATTTTTTGCAGGAATGGTGCTTTCATCTCCGTCCTTGTTTACGTAGGTGCGTGCGTTTTTGAAGTATCCGAAATCTTCGAGGAATACAGTCTTTCGAGAAGCAGGCTTTCCATTTACCTCGCAACATGTCTCCGGTTCTACAGTAATAGTATTACTTTCTTCACCATCCACGAAGCAACGATACATAGTTGTGTTGTTTACCTCGTCTAATGCAGTTTGCTTAGTGGAAATTGTCTCCCAAGAGCGACCTCCGTTTGTGGACTTTTCCCACTTGTATGATTTTGCGTTATAATCTCTGTCAAGAGTTAATGAAGTTTGTTCTCCGCGACAGATCTTAGATCCCTGTCCGGACTTTATTCTTGGATTAAGACAGCCAATGATCTCTATCTTTCCAATTCCAAGAGAGATGTTTTGCAAGCAGTTGTAACCTGCCCAAATTCCGAAGGTTATGGAACTTTCATTAGGTTTGACTTCTCCTTCGTAAGTCACTTCAACTTTTTGTTGTTTTGAACTTATAGATACAGACTCCATGTCCTTTCCGTATGGTTGAGGTCTTCCCACCACAAGTTGATATGGATTGTAACCATCGTATGTTGGCCAGGCTTTTGCTATAGAACTGTCCGGATCCATAACATTATATAGTGTAACCTTTACCTTATATGTGGTTCCAGGTTTTGCGTCATACACAGAATATTCAAATAGTTTGGTCATCGGTTCTGTTGCACACTGAATGACAAGCATGTCTTCGTCAATGTCTGCAAACTGGCCTTTGCCTTCTGAGTTTAGTTTTGAAGGGTTTGATGTAACTGCCCACACCAAACTTTTTCCATCGCTGAACTGAGGCAGACTATCTATTGCATTCGTTCCTGCAGCATCAGCCATTGCTCCGGATGGATAAGTGTTCTTCATTCCGTCCAGCGAGTAAAATGTAATGGTGTCATGAGAATTCTTTGCACTCGGCGAAAAGTCAGTCCAACCTAGGACGCTTTCACAATCCTGTGCCGATATTGAAAGATTCAAACAGAATAAAGCGGCCAGGCATGTGGCCATTTTCTGTAATGTCTTGAAGGTATTATTCATAGTATAGTATCAAGTTTCTTGTGAAAAATCTGCGTAAAATTAGTGCTTTTTGTGTTTACTCCCAACATGAAATGTACAATAATATTGTAATTATTCGCTAAAATGGTACTTTAGTCCTACAAAAGAAATGTAATTCCATCTATAATTTTACAGATTGTCATAGAAAAGCTTCTGTTAAAAATTATAGAATCTTTCCCATTTTATGATAAAAATAATGAATATACGATATTTCGTAGCAGTTTTTGCCAAATTATGTTGGCAATCCAAATGAACATTGATATTGTGAGCAGTTTGTCAAACTTGTACTTCTTGTAATATCTCAATACTAAGTACACGAATGGTGTAAAACTAGAAGCATCGAATAACAACATTAGAAAACTACTGCTAACCAATAAATCGTTATACGCACGTATTCTAAAAATCGTAAGTCCGCATAGGAAACAGATTATTATTGTCGCTACGCAAAAAGTTTTGACAATCTTGTTGATGTCTTCCTGTGACGAAAGTGTTCGTATAGCACCAATGATACCGAGTATATGGATTGCCAATAAAACTATGGTACCTATAATTGAATCTATATATTGAACCCTGTCTATCATTTGAAGAATGTCATTTTCCATATAATTGTTTTTATTGTTAGACCAAATCACGTATCAGTATATCGTTATGAATTTCCTTCATACGGATTATTCTGTCCTTGTATATTTCTATAGCCTTGTCGGAATGAAGTCCTTTGATGCAATATCCGGATTCTTCACTTCCTCTCAGCATTTCGAAGAATCTTGATACAGTCACGTTGTCTGTATCCTCGGCTGGCTGATACTTCAAGTCGTCATTCAGCATGTTTATGATTTTGTACTGCTGAAGCACTTTTGTACAGCTTGCTACAAGTCTGATCGGAAGGTTGAAAGTCTTGCTTATCTCTTCAGTGTTAAGGTGCTGGGCGCTTCCTTTGACATACTTGTGGTTGTGGTATATGATTGCAGCTATATAGAAAGCTGCCATGTTCTTGTTTGTAAGAGACATGTTGTCGATATCATAGGCGAACTCGTGCTGGCGCAGAGTTGTGATCGAGAAGCTGAGTTCCCC
Source organism: Paludibacteraceae bacterium (assembly GCA_045641625.1). Classification (GTDB taxonomy): domain Bacteria; phylum Bacteroidota; class Bacteroidia; order Bacteroidales; family Paludibacteraceae; genus UBA1723. The sequence goes on along the minus strand of JAZUHH010000043.1, from coordinate 22,948 downwards.
GCCTATAAGTATGATTATCCAAGTCCATTTGATGAAAAGCAGGGTAAGCGGTATTGCGGCAAGACCTCCGTAAACCTTTTCATAGCTGGACAGTTTGCTGATAATCTCTATGAACACCCATTTGAAGCAGATGAAGAAAAGTGCCGCCAAAAGTCCTGAAATGATAGCACTGCGGTACTTGACCCTGGTGTTGGGCATAACTATATAGACAAGACTTAGCAGTCCCCATGCACTGATAATCCCTTTGAAATACAGCATAGCCTGAACTATCTTGTAGTTGGATTGCTCTGCAAATTCCTCTATGCCGTAAGATATGATTATGATTATTGTTATAGTCACAAACAGTGTGAAATAGTTTGTGTATCTGTTTATGAAATCCCTGCCGTTAGTTATTCCCCATATATTGTTGAATGTCTGTTCTATAGAGGTGAATGTTGAGATTAGCGAGTACAACAGGAACACTACGCCTATACCCAAAATGACACCGCCCTTGGCTGCGTCCAGATAGTTTGTGATGAGTGATTGAATTGCATCTACCCACTGCGGAGCAACATTGAATGAGTCTGTAAGGTAAACAAACAAATCTTTGTCTATCTCGAAAAGCTTTGCTATAGCCACCATAAAGGATAGCATAGGTATGATGGCTATGACAACATAGAACGTTAATGCCGAGGCAAGGCGGTCTATGTCTTTCTTCAAAAAGTGGGAGACGCAAAGAAGAAGAATCTTAAGGCATTTTATAAAGAAACCTTTGACACCTTTTTCATCTTCCTTCTTGATTTTCCATATGCTGAGAGTGGAAATGTATTCAGATAATGGTTGCATTCAGTTTTAGCCGTGTTAGATAATAAAATAAAAAGCAGCAGGAGTATAAGCCGAGTTATGTACCGCAAGCGGTGTCTGTCATTTATCTACGATGCCTATCACTAAGCATCTCTAGCAATCTACCCTCCAACATCAGACGAGCAGCCTTCAAGCGTTGGTTTACATGATCTTGCAACCCATGGTCAGACCTTGACGCTAAATGTCACCACTTAGCCGAGTGAGCTCTTACCTCACCGTTTCACCCTTACCATTTCTGGCGGTTTACTTTCTGTTGCCTTGAACTTCCCGTCGCCGAGAACTTGCCGTTAACAAGCATGGTGCTCTGTGTTGCTCGGACTTTCCTCTTGCACCACAAGAATGCAAGCGACAGACCCTCCTGCTACTTTCTGACTGCAAATTTACATGTTTTTGTTTGATAAAAAAACAAATATGCTCGCTACCGTGCAAAAAATGGGATTATTCGCTTTTTTCTGGCTTTATTCTTCATTTTTGATGTCATATTAGTCAAGAGACGATTGTTAAATTAAGATTGCCTTGCCATTACTATTTGATACGAAAACACATTTTGTTTTTGTATTTATAGAAAGATTGTTGTGTGTTTCTTTTCTTCCTTTTTGTGTGCCATAAGTCTTGATGGTCAATTAATGTTTTTTATTTCAATGTTTGTTTGTCTGCTTGACCAAAAAATTTTTTTGAATTGAGTTCCAATGAATTTTCATTCTAAAAGATGTTTTTTGTCTGAGCTTGCAGATGTCTATGATTAAAAATGAACAAAAATTAGGTTTTGTCTATGTTTTTTGGTATTTTCGCTGTTCGTAACTAGTAACTATAATAAATTAGGTTTGAATATGAATATTGTGTCAAAAGTATTGGCAACTCTGTTTGTTTGTGTCTGTACTTGCCTTGTTTACGCAGAGAATCCTGATTTTAAAATTCCCAATGCTGAAGATTTGGGCATTAAAGGCAAAATAAAGGAATATAAACGTTACATTTCAGAGGGGGAGTCTGATTCACGTTTGCAATACAGCTACACCTTTGGCTCGAAAGGAGAGATAAAAGAGCATATAACATTTGATGAAAATGGTGATTTGGAAAGTATAATTACTTATACGGCAGACGAAAAAGGCAGACTATCAGAATATTGTAACTATAATGCAAAAAGCACTATTAGTTCTTCTATTATTTCCAGAGATTCAAGCGGAAATGAAATAAGACAAACGAACAATAAAACACTTTCTTTCGATATAAGATATACATATACTTACGATGACAGAAACAATTTGTTAGAGTATATTAAGTTTTCTGGCGATTCTTTGAAATATAAATATACTTATGCTTATGACAATAAGGGTAACAAGCTTGAAGAAAATCTTTACAAGTCAGATGGAACTTTAAGTAAAAGTCGAACTTGGAAGTATGATGAAAAAGGAAAGTTGATAGAGACTTTTATAGATGATAGAGCACTCGAAAACAAGAAGCCATGGTTTTATTACCAAGCTAAAAAGGTTGTCTATACTTATGATGAACGCGGGAATGAAGTAGAGCATAAAAATTATGATTCATACGGTGTCTTTTCGGGAAGTGTTTCGAACAAGTATGATTCCAAGAACAATATTATCGAAGCAATCAAGTTCGATAAATATGATAAATTTGATTCAAAGGAAACTTTTGCTTATGACAAAAAAGGAAAGCTAATAGAGAAATGCAAGTATAACAAAAAAGGATTTGAGTATAGCTCGGTGTATGCCTATGATAAGAAAGGTAATGAGATAGAATACTGCACTTTTGACAGAGATAGTATTCTGAATAACAAAATAACCAAGGTATATGATAAAAAAGGGAATATTATAGAAACTTGCGAATATGTCAAGTCAGAATTGACAAGAAAACAATCTACGAAATATGATTCAAAAGGTAGAGTGATTGAGTATCATGAATATGAACATCATGGTAATGTTCAATCGAAAGCTTCTAATGAAACCAGGTGTTGCGATAGTAGTTCAGAGGAGTTTGAGGCTTTTTTAGAATCTTTTATTTCCTCAAAACCAAAGAAAGAGATTGACTATTCATACAAATGCATTTATGATAAGCAGGGGAAGCTGATTGAATCTTTAGAAATAGGTCCTGACAATTCTTTGGCTACAAAGAAAGTATATATGTATGACAAACATAGGAATGTTATTGAAACCAAGGTTTTCGAGGACGGCAAGTTAGTTAGAATTCTGACGAACAAAATAGAGTATTACAAATAAATATAGGAAGGAGCAGGATTACAGTGTAGTTCTGCTCTTTGTTTTTTATATTACACTCATATCATGTATGTTGGCATCTGTTGTTGAATAGCTAGCGTCCATACAAAATATGTTTTAGAGCAACAACAATAAAAAAACTATGATTTTTGCCTAAAAGTTTTGGGAAGTTGTTTATATTTGCATTGTGTTATCATAGATTCTATGGTGACTGACAGACAAGACAAAAAACGATTAAACGATGAGTGGTGTAGTAATAATTCCTACATATAACGAAAAGGAAAATGTAGAGGCGATAATTAGAGCAGTCTTTTCGCTTCCTACTCCTTTTGATGTGTTGATTATTGACGATGGCTCTCCTGACGGAACTGCCAACATCGTCAAGGGATTGATGGCTGAGGAATTTAAAGGAAGACTTCATATCATTGAACGAAGTGGTAAGCAGGGGTTGGGTACTGCATATATTACAGGTTTCAATTGGGCTATTAAGAATAAATATGATTATGTGTTCGAAATGGACGCCGATTTTTCTCATAACCCGAATGACCTTTTGAATTTGCACAAGGCTTGTAGTGAGGAGGGTGCTGATGTGGCAATAGGAAGCCGATATGTAAGCGGTGTGAATGTTGTGAACTGGCCTATGGGCAGAGTGCTTATGTCCTATTTCGCTTCCAAGTATGTGAGGTTCGTAACAGGTATGAATGTGGCAGACACTACTGCCGGTTTCGTTTGCTACAGACGCGAAGTGCTTGAGACCATCGAACTAGACAAGATCAAGTTCAAGGGCTATGCGTTCCAGATCGAAATGAAGTTCACATCGTATAAGTGCGGATTCAACATAAAGGAGGTGCCTATCATTTTCGTCAATAGAGTCTTAGGTACTAGCAAAATGAGCGGTGGAATCTTTTCTGAGGCTTTGTTCGGCGTAATTTCGTTGAAGTGGAGAAGCTTCTTCAGAAAATACCCTCAGAAATCAAAATAGTAAAAACAAAGTAACACAAACATAATGGATACAATACTAATAAAGGATGCTAAGATAATCAATGACGGTACTTCTTACAAGGGGTCTTTGCTTATCGAGGGAGAGAAGATTTCTAAGATCTTCAGAGATGATATACCAGACAACGTTTTGAGAACAGCTCATGTGATTGACGTGGATGGCGCTTGGGTGATGCCAGGTGTTATTGATACTCATGTGCACTTCAGAGAGCCTGGTTTAGATGAGAAGGGTGATTGGGAGACAGAATCAAAGGCTGCTGCTATGGGTGGTGTGACTACTGTGATAGATATGCCAAATACAAAACCTCAGACAACAAACCTTGAAACTCTTGAGGCAAAGGAGAAGATTGCTCAGGCAAAAAGCCGTGTAAACTATGGATTCTGTCTTGGCGCAACTAACGACAACATTGCAGAGATTACTGCTGTTGACAAGAACAGAATTGCCGGTATCAAGGTGTTCATGGGTAGTTCGACAGGTGGAATGCTTGTTGATGACAAGGCTAAGCTTGATGAATTGTTCAAGAATGCTAAGGTTCCTGTAGTGACACACTGCGAGGATGAGAAGATGATTGCAGCAAACATCGAGAAGTACAAGGCTCAGTATCCTGACGGACAGGTTCCTGTTTCGGAGCATGAGTTCATCCGCTCTTCAGATGCATGCTACAAGAGTACGTCTTTGGCTATTGATTTGGCCAAGAAGTATGGCACTCAGCTTCATGTTGCACACATATCTACAGCAAAAGAGATCGCCTTGTTCGAGCATGAGTTGAAGAATGTGGAGGACAAGAAGATCACTGCAGAGGTAACTCCAAACCATCTTTGGTTCGATGATAGAGACTATCCAAGATTGGGTGCAAAGATCAAGTGCAATCCAGCTATCAAGAAGGAGAAGAGTAGAGAGAACCTTCTATCTGCAGTAGAGAAGGGTATCATTGACACTATTGCCAGCGATCACTCTCCACATCTTTTGAGCCAGAAGCAGGGCGACGCATTGACTGCAGCAAGTGGTATTCCTTCTATCCAGCACTCTTTGCCAATGATGCTTCAGCTTGCAAAGAATGGAGCTTTCTCAAGAGAGCAGGTAGTTGAGAAGATGTGCCATAACCCAGCTAAGATCTTCAATATAGAGAAGAGAGGCTATATCCGCAAGGGATATTTTGCTGATATCGTGGTTGTATATCCAAACTTCACATACACAGTGGAGCAGAAGGATCTTCAGTACAAGTGCGGTTGGTCTCCTCTTGAGGGAGAGACTTTGCAGTATAAGGTTATCTATACATTCGTGAACGGTAAGTTGGTTTACAATGACGGTGTATTGGATGATTCAGTAAGAGGTACTGCTGTCAAGTTCAACAGAGAGTAAAGAATTGTTTATATCAAGGTTTCCGCTTGTTTCAAGTGGGAACCTTTTTTTAGAATATCTGTTTATTTTATATGTTTACCAGCAAGGGCTTGTCGATGAAACAATTGAAAGGGTACATTTTATGCATCCTCTTTTTTTTGTTTGCTTTTGCGGGTAAAGTTTCAGCAAAGGACTATTTCGTATCTGCTGTATATTCCGAGGAAAACAATCAGTTGCCGTCTTCTGCAAATTGTGTCTGTACTGATAGTGTTGGTTTTGTATGGATTGGAACTCAAGACGGATTGGTTAGATACGACGGTTATGAGTTCAAGACTTATAAGGCTGATCCTTTGCTTTACCATACAGCGATTTCCAACAATATCATAGATATAAAGCCTTTGCCTTGCAATCGTTTGGCTCTGCTCGTTCTCGGAGGCCAAACATTCGTTTTCGATATTAGCAGGAACAAGTTCCATCTTTATCCTGATCCACAGGACAATGTGGGTGATGACTACATATATATAGATAGGATTGAAGTTTGCAAAGATTCACTGTATATGTGTTCGAGTGAAGACAGGTGCCTTGTGTTGGGCAGTGATACTGTTGCTTCCCCTCGATTTAATAGTTCGGGTATAGTTTCCGATGTTAAAAACTCCAATGTTTCCTATAATGTGTCATGGGTTATTGATAATGGAGCATTGGTTAAGCTGGTTCACTTGAATGACTATGTGTCGCTGAACAAGATTTCAGGCAAAAAGATTATTCATGGATACTCTAAAGTCGATGATGTCCATTCATTGCTTCCTCTTGACAAGTCTTATGACTATGTGTTAGGCAACGAAGACAAACAAGTTGTATTCAAAAAGGGGGATGAGACACTATATTTGAACAAGAATGGTAGTCTGCAAAAGGAACCGGTTGATTTCCATAAAATCAGAGTTATCAAGCAGGGAAAAGACGGAGATCTATATTTGGGAGGCAAGAACAACTTGTTCCATCTCGTTCCCAACGGAAAGTCTTTCAATGTGTTGACATATAAGACCAGGAAGGATGCTCAAATCAGTGATATCTTAGTGGATTCGAATGGTAGAATTTGGGTTGGTACTGAGAATGACGGACTCTATCTTTTGAATTCAGACGGCACTTTCATGACTATGCATGATGAATGGAAGTCCAGTTATCCTCCTCGATTTGTGTCAATAAATTGTCTTTTTGAAGATAGAAACGGTATAATATGGGTAGGAAGTACCGACGGAGTAACTTTGTTCAGCAGTGAGCAGAAGGACTACAAGAACGTCCGTTTCTTTTTCTATAACTCCGAAACTACCAATTTGATTTATAGCCATATTACCGATATTACTGAGGACGCAAACGGAGAATTGTGGTTTACAAGTATCGGTGGAGGTTTGTACCACTGTTCTTCTGACAGATTTCTGGGCGAGCCTCTTGAACTTCAGAAGTTTGAAACCCAGCAAACGGAAGTGCTTTTGTCCGTAGTGTCTGTTGATTCCATTTCTTTGGCTATACTTTCGCCTAACTCTTTGTTGAGAGTCAATACCAGGACAGGGGAGTGCGTAGAGTTTATGATGGATGTTATAAAGGGTGCGTCTTTCCGTAACCGAACAATTTCTTTCAATAGCAAGTATGTGCTGGTGCCTTCTTCCGTTGGTTATCTGGAAGTAGATTTGCAGAATATAAACAGGAACAGCCTGACTCCCAATTATGTGATAACAGGGATTGTGTCGAATAACAATGAGGTTGATTTTGATGACAACACTATTTGCCTGTCAAAGTCCAACAATAGCTTTACAATAAACTATTCCGACCTCTTGTTCGGTTTGACAAAGTATAAATATAGGCTCAAGGGGTTGAACAAGAAATATACATACACTTTGTTGCCTCAAGCTACATTCACTAATGTTCCGCATGGAGACTATGTGTTCGAATTGGGCTCGGACAACAGTGATGTTGTAAAGCAAATCAAAGTTACTGTGCTTCCTTCGTGGTACGAAACGATATGGGCAAAAGTTCTGTTTGTTTTGTTGGCTTTGGGACTAGTTTGGTTTGCCATTCGATCGTATCTGATATACTATAAGAAGATGACCAGGAGAAAAATGGACGAACATCTTAACCAGATGAAACTGAACTTCTTTACAGATATATCTCACGAGATCAGAACTCCATTGACTTTGATCTCTGCTCCTATTGAAAGCCTTATAAGCAGAAAGTCCTTTGCACCGGAAGATGAAAAACTGCTTGAGGTTATCAAGGCTAACTCCGAACGAATGAAGTCAATGGTAAATGAGCTTCTTGACTACAGTCGTTTGGAATCCGATCACTTCGAGAACAATATCATTGGTCAAAGCTTGCAGCCGATATTGAAAAGGGTGAGCAAACTGTTTCTTCAGGAAGCGGAAAAGAACTCCATTTCTTTCATAGTTGATGATCAGACTAATGGTGAAGCGTGTGACATTGACGCTAGACAAATAGAGACTGCACTGATCAATCTGCTCAGCAATGCATTCAAGTTTACCCCTAGGCACGGAGAGATAAAGCTTAGTGCATATTTCGCTGATAACAAGACTGTTGTTTCCGTGTATGACAGCGGAAAATCCTTGACTGAATTTGAAAAGGATTCCATGTTCCAACGTTTTTTTACTACTGGCGACAGAGAGAACAGCTCAGGAATAGGACTAAGTATAGTTAAGAGAATAGTTTCCAATTTGTCCGGCTCCTTGGATGTTTTGTCCGAAGAGGGTAAAGGGGTAAATGTCGTTATTTCTCTTCCTCGATATGCTTCCAACTATTCGGGAACTACCAATGCTGTAAAGAAAACTGATGCGGAGCAGAAAAGGAATACAACATTGCTAATTCTTGAGGACAATAAGGATCTGAGGGAGTTTCTGGTCAGTTCGTTGGAACCTTCCTACAATATAATGTGTGGAGAAAACGGTGTGGTTGGTTTGGAGCTGATAGAGACCAATATCCCGGATCTGATACTCTCTGATATCATCATGCCGGAAATGGACGGAGTGAAATTTGCTGAAAAAGTCAAGTCAAACTCTAATTTCTCTCATATTCCGGTGGTATTGCTTACTGCCAAGGATGATATTCAGACCAAGATCCAAACTCTTGAGATTGGTATAACCGATTACATAACAAAGCCTTTCAGTATAGAGTATCTGCAGGCCAGAATCCACAACATATTGGACGAGCGTGAAATGCTGAAGAAACACTTCCGCGGTATAATTGTGGAAGATGAACAGGAGGTGGAAAACGAAGACGCGTCTATTGTTGAGGCTAAGACTATCGCAGACAAGATAAATGAACTGATGTCCGATGAAGATTTGAACGTGGATGTTCTTTGCAGTGCTATGAACCTATCGCGCCTGTCATTCACTTCCAAGTGCAAAACATTGTTCGGACTGACTCCCGTTGAGCTTGTCAGAGATATGCGAATGAAAAAAGCCAAAGAATTGCTGAAAACTACTGACATGTCAATCCAAGAAATTTCCTATGCTGTGGGAATTTCCGACCAGAGATATTTTGCTCGTATTTTCAAGCAGTTGTTCGGCATGACGGCTTCGGAATTCAGAGAGCGGCAATAAATGTTTTTGATGTTCTTCTTTGTTCGTTTATTTCCTCTATTTATATTGGTATGTGAATTATTTTTGTAATTTTGCACCATATTTGAAATTTTATTTGAAAATGAAAAAGATATTTGGTTTAGTCGCTGTCTTGGCTACAGTTTTTGCTTTGAGTTCATGCAACAACAAGAAGAAGGATACAAAGGCAGAAGACAAAGATACTACAGAGGTGTCTGCAACAGATTCTGTTGAGAATGATACAGTTGTTTTTACAGGTGCAGAGCCTTTGCAGAAAGCTCAGGTCGTTTATGTTGATCTTGACACTGTGATCAAGGCTTACAATTTGGCAAAGGAACTTGAAAAGGAGTTGAAGGCAAAGGAGTCTAAGGCACGTGCTTCCATTGTCAGAAAACAGGAGGCTTTGCAGAAGAAGGCTATGGATTTCCAGAAGGACTATGAAAACGGAAAGTTCCTTACAGAAGCTTCTTTGAAGGCAGCCCAGTCTGAACTTATGAAGGGTGAGCAGGAGCTTAACCAGCTTGACCAGAAGCTTACTAACGAGATGCTTGCCGAGACTAATAAAATGAACACTCGTCTTCGCGACAGCTTGAACTCTGTCCTAAAGCAGTATATGGACGAGGGAAGATACGAGGTCATTCTTGCCAACAATGCCATTGCAAGTACAATCCTTATGGCTAAGCCAGGATTGAACATCACAAAGATTGTTGTTGAGGATATGAACAAGAGATATTCCAAGTAATCGTTTATTACGGTTTTTGCAATACAATTCGTATATTGCGGGCGAGTCTTTAGGCTTGTCCGCTTTTATTTTGCTTTAAGAGCATTAAATAGACCAAAAAATTGTATCTTTGCATTTTAGATATAAAAATGAATGACAGAAATGAGTGAAATAGTAAATCTTGAACCAAAGTGCGTTTGGAAAAAGTTTGATGATATTTGTTCCATCCCTCATCCTTCAAAGAAAGAAGGAAGAATGAGCCAGTATATAATTGATTTCGGCAAGAAACTTGGCTTGGAAACAATTAGCGACGAATATGGCAACATCTTGATTCGCAAGCCTGCGACAAAAGGTCATGAGGATGTTCCCAGCATATTGTTCCAGTCCCATATAGATATGGTGTGCGAGAAGAATTCTGATGTAAAGTTTGACTTCGACAATCAGCCGATTGAACCTTATATTGATGGTGAGTGGGTTAAGGCAAAGGGTACTACTTTGGGTGCTGATGATGGTATCGGTGTCGCTTATCAGATGGCTTTGCTTGAGGACAATACACTGCAGCATGGACCTATAGAGTGTTTGTTTACTGTTGACGAGGAGGTTGGACTTCTTGGTGCACATGTATTGAGAAAAGATTGGATTACAAGCAAATACCTTGTTAATCTGGATTCAGAGGAGCAAGGTGAATTCTGTATAGGATGCGCTGGTGGAATTGGTACATTTGCTGAATACAAGTGTGAAATGGAAGATGCCTCGTCAGATCTTTTCTTCATGAACGTGAAGGTGGGTGGTTTGATAGGAGGTCACTCTGGTGCTGACATAGACAAGAACCGAGGCAATGCAATAAAGATTCTTGCTGAACTGCTCCGCACCGTTAAGGCTAATGTAGATGTAATGTATATTGCCGATATTGACGGTGGTAATCTGCACAATGCTATCCCTAGAGAGGCAAGAGCAACTATTGCAGTCAAGACTAAGGATAAAGAGAAGGTCAGAGTTCAAATCAACCTTTTGGACAATTTGGTTCAGCAGATGTGCAGTGACGAGGAAAAGGCAGTCGTTGAATTGGAGAGTGCTGACAAACAAGACAAGGTGATTTCTTTGCAGGATACAGAAAACATCCTTTCTGCCTTGTCCCTTTGTCCTCATGGTGTAGAGGGTATGAGCGAAGATATGCCTGGACTTGTTGAGACATCCACAAATCTAGCCTCTATCAAGAAGCAGAGTGAAGGTGTATATTTGATCGAAACAAGTCAGCGCAGTTCCGACGAGGCTAAGAAAGAGAAGATTCGTATGAAAGTCATGATGTCTTTCGTTGTTTCCGGCTCAAAGAACATATATTGCGATGAAGGTTATCCAGGTTGGAAGCCAAACATCAATTCAAGGATAAAGGATATTGCCGTAGAGACCTACAAGCAGTTGTTCGGAGTTGAACCTAAGGTGGGTGCTATTCATGCCGGACTTGAGTGCGGTCTTTTCATCAACAAGTATCCTAATCTCGATATGATTTCAGTTGGTCCTACTATAATCGGCAACCACTCTCCTGCAGAAAGAGTAAAGATTGACACTGTGGAGATGACATGGAAGCATGTCCTTAAGATTATAGAGGAAGTAATGCGTGTTCATTGATAAGACAATAATCAATTATGTTTCATTTATTATTCAAGGAGTTTGCCACTTTCTTTGCGGCACCTATCGGCTACATAGTTGTTGGTATATTCCTTTTGATGACAAGTCTCTTTTTATGGGTGGTTCCCGGAGATTTCAATATCATATACGGAGGGTATGCAAATCTTGACGGTCTGTTCATGCTTGCTCCGCTTATGTATCTTTTCCTTGTGCCTGCGGTCACTATGCGTCTGTTTGCTGAGGAGAAGAAGACTGGTACTATGGAACTGCTTTTGACTCACCCTATAAAGAAAATAGAGATTGTAACAGCAAAGTACCTTGCCGGTGTCTTGTTGGTGTTGTTTTCCCTATTGCCTACACTTGTGTATGTTTTCTCTCTTTGGGTGTTGGCAGACCCTAGCGGTAACATTGATACGGGAGGAATATGGGGCTCATACATAGGCTTGTTCTTTCTTGCTTTGGTGTATGTGGCTATAGGAGTCTTTGCTTCCAGTTTGACTGACAATCAGATTGTAAGCTTCATACTTGCGGCTGTTCTGTGTTTTGTGTTCTACTATGGCTTTGACATGTTGTCTTCGATGAGTACAGATGGAAACACTCAGACATTTATTTCTTCATTGGGAATAAACAGCCATTATGAAAGTATGAGCAGGGGAGTCATTGACAGCAGGGATGTGCTTTACTTCATTTCGGTTTGCTTTGTCTTCATATATGTGACAAACCTTGTAATCTCTAAAAAGAAGTAGTAGTTCTATGCTGTATAAACACTATCTGACAAGTTCTGGTCTTATGCCGGAGATTTTTATCTGGCGTACGGATGAATCTGTTGAGGAGATGCTTGAAATGTTTCCTTCGCAGATGGCTGAATTGTATCAGGTGGAGTTGGAGAAGTTCAAGAACTCCAAACGAAAGCTGGAGTTTCTATGTGCCCGTCATTTGCTAAGAATGGCTGTGAACGATGATCACACAGTCCTTTATGAGGAATCGGGCAGACCTTATTTGTCAACTTTCTCCAGAGAGATGAACATATCTCATACCAAGGACTATGTTGCTATTGCAATGCACAAGGACAAGCGTGTAGCACTTGACATAGAGACCAGAGGAGTGAAGGTTGAACGTGTTATGCATAAGTTCCTTACTGAAAAGGAGACCTCTATGCTATCTTCGGATCATGATGTCAAACTGCTTCAACTGCATTTGCTATGGTGTGCCAAAGAGACTCTATATAAAATCATGAGATACTCTGATACGGAGTTCAACCGTCATCTGCATATAGAGAGCATCGGACAAAGTGTTGAAAACTCCGGATATTCCGAGAGTATCGGCAACTGTGGAGTCATGGCTTCGTATGAAGACAGAACCGATGAGGGACGCAAATATCTTCTGCATTACAGGATACTCCCTGATTTTGTTTTGGTATATGGAATAACTGATTAGAAAATGAAATACTTGAATTACATATTTGTTACTGTTATTCTGTTCTTCTGTTCTTGTTCAGTTCAGCAGCAGAATACAAGTGAGTCTAATACTTTGCTCCAGAATCCCAAGGCTGACAGCAACACATCCAACGCAAGGACTGACAAGTCTGTTGACATGAAGGATATTGCCAAGGCTGTAAAGAAGGCTGGTGTTGGTGATCGTGCATTCTCGCATTCCACATATAACGGAAAGATCTATTACCACAACAACTATTTCCTTTCATACAGCGAGCAGGACGAGCAGGCTGAATGGGTTGCCTATGAGGTGACTTATGAGGAGGTCAGCAGTAACAACTGCGCAAAGAGCACAGAGTTTTTCGAGGATCCGATAATTGAGACCAAGTCAGCACAGCCGTATGACTATAAATATACCGGATATGACAAGGGTCACATGGCTCCGAGTGCAGATATGCGTTTCGATCCTGTTGCTCAAAAGGAGTGCTACTATATGAGCAATATGTCTCCGCAGCTTCATGCCTTCAATGCGGGAATATGGAATGATCTGGAGAACTATGTCCGCTATCTTGCCAGAGCATACAACAGGATATATGTTGTAACTGGTCCTGTGCTAAAGGGTTGCAACAACAAGCTTGTAAAGACTTTCAAGGATGGTACAAAACAGCAGACACGAATAACTCTGCCCGACTACTATTTCAAGATTATCTTTGACAGCTCCTACGAGAAGAATATGAAGATGATAGCTTTCCTTATGCCTAATAAGGATTGCAATGACAACGATATCTTCCATTACGCTACTACCGTAGATCAGGTGGAGAAGCTTACGGGTATAGACTTCTTCAAGAACTTGCCAAAGGATGTTCAGCATGAGCTTGAAAGCAAATATGATGAAAAGGCTTGGAAGAAGATACCCAAGAAATAGATTTCAATATAACCTTAATTATAAGTAATTTAAAAAGTTAAGAATTATGGATGCACATAACTATAAGACTCTGCAGCCGATTGTCTTTCTTGATATAGAGACTGCGCCTATGGCTGATTCTCTTTCCAAGATTCCAGAGGGACTTCAGCATATCTGGAATGACAAGGTTGATCGTTCCAACATGAGCAAGGCTGAGTCTGAAAAGGTGTCTGCCGAGGATGAGTTCCTCAATGCAGGTCTGCAGGCTGAGTTCGGCAGGATTGTCTGTATTTCCGTAGGAATCATGACTATGGAGTCAACGCTTGTGCTGAATACAAAGTCTTTCTATGGCGAGGATGAGAAGGAATTGCTCAAAGGGTTCCTTGCTATGGTTGACAGCATGGTCAGGAAGCATGGAAACATTTCTTTCTGCGGTCATAACCTCAAGTCCTTTGATATGCCATTTATATGCAGAAGGCTTATGATTAACGGACTGAATGTACCCGATTCCATATATAAGGAAGGTGCCAAGCCTTGGGAGGTGAACTGGTTGGACACAATGACTATGTGGCAGTTCAGTGATTCCCGTCACTTTACATCCTTGAAGTTGCTTTGTGCCTTGTTCGGTATTCCTACACCCAAGGACGATATAGACGGAAGTGAGGTACGCAGAGTCTTCTATGAGGAGAAGAACTATGACAGAATTGCCGTTTACTGCGAGAAGGATGTCAAGGCTACGGCTCAGGTATATATGAAGATGAAGTTCGGGTATCTGCCTAACGATATGGCGTTCAAGACTTTTACACCAAACTTAATGCATAATTAATTGTAACCATTGTAACGTCACGCTGTTAGCTCAAATTTGATTGTTATTATTTTTTTATGATAGAAAGAATTTTCGAACTGGAACTCGCTGACCCAACTATTTTCTTTGGAGTGAACAACACTAACCTTAGAACTATTAAGGACCTTTACCCAAAGATTAAGATTGTTGCGCGTGGTAATGCCATAAAGGTTATGTGCAGTGAGGAGGAGATGGTTGTCATCGAAGAGGTGATGGCTAAGCTTGAAAACTTCTGCGCCACATTCAACAAACTCAGCGAGGAGGTTATTATTGATATTGTCAAGGGTGCTGAGCCTGAAGTCAAAAAGGACAACAACCTGATTATATATGGTCTCAACGGCAAGCCTATTTCTGCCAGAACTCCCAATCAGCAGAAGTTCGTTAAGCTATACGAGACTAACGACCTTATATTCTCCATCGGTCCTGCCGGTAGCGGTAAGACCTATGTGGCTATAGCTATGGCTGTGAGAGCCTTGAAAAACAAGGAGGTCAAGCGCATATTCCTTTCCCGTCCCGCTGTTGAGGCTGGTGAAAAGCTTGGCTTCCTGCCTGGAGATATGAAGGAAAAGATTGACCCGTACCTTCAGCCTCTTTACGATGCGCTCCAGGATATGATTCCAGGCTCTAAGCTTCGTGAATATATGGAGAACGGTACTATTCAGATTGCACCTCTTGCCTTTATGAGAGGCCGTACTTTGTCCGATGCATTTGTTATCCTTGACGAGGCTCAGAACACAACTACTGCACAAATCAAGATGTTCCTTACTCGTATGGGTATGAACTCAAAGATTGTCGTGACCGGAGATATGACTCAGATTGACCTTCCTGCTAGTCAGCGTTCCGGTCTTGGCGAGGCTCTAAAGGTCCTTAAAAATGTCAAGGGCATAGGTCGTGTGGAATTTACCTCTAAGGATATTGTCCGCCACGAACTTGTCCAGAGGATTGTCGATGCTTACTCCAAGTATGAAAGCAAGCAGAACAAGAACGTCATACCTTTGCACCCAAATAAAGATTGATTGAACCGTGGCAACGGTTGACTATATAGCCTATGGTTGACAAGAGCGCAAGCTCTTGGCTACCGTAGGAATAAAGGATGTTATTTATTTATTAGCCGGGGATTGAAATCCCCGCCTAGACCAAGAAAAGCCACTACGTGGCTACGCTCCTATGACGTGCTTGGTACGTTCAATTATGGTTGAATTTTTATTGTATTTTCGTAGCGCGTTGCGCTATAAATTGTAAACTATGAACTATAACAACATACAACTGACTGTACTGCCTAAGGTTTCAATGAAAATGAACCTGTTGAAGGATGAGGTCGCTAAGATTATCAAGGTTAAGGCAGACAGAATACGTGACATACAGATTGTAAGAAAGTCCATTGACGCCCGTTCTAGGGTGCAGGTCAAGGTTAACCTTACCGTTAACGTATATACTGACAAGTCCAAGCCGGAGCCTGTAAAGTACGACTTCAACTATCACGATGTGTCTAACTGTCGAAGTGTCGTAGTTGTCGGTGCTGGTCCTGCAGGTCTATTTGCTGCGTTGAGGCTTATTGAGCTTGATTTCAAGCCTATTATCTTTGAACGTGGTAAGGCTGTGAGTGACAGAAAGGTGGATATTGCTAACCTTTGCCGTGGTAATGGACTTAATTTGGAGTCCAACTACTGCTTTGGAGAGGGTGGTGCCGGTACTTTCTCGGATGGAAAGCTGTTCACTCGCTCCAAGAAAAAAGGTAACTGCGAGAGGGTGTTGAAGTGCTTCCACTATCATGGTGCGCAGGACTCCATACTCGTAGAGGCTCATCCTCATATCGGTACTGACAGGTTGCCCGAGGTTATCAAGCGAATGAGGAACACCATAACTGAAAATGGTGGAGAGATTCGTTTCCAGTCCAAAGTCACTGACCTCATCATCGAAAACAAGGCTGTTAAGGGTGTTGTCCTTGAAGGCGGTGAAAAGATTATGTCTCCCGCAGTAGTTCTTGGTACAGGTCACTCTGCTCGAGATGTCTATGAGATGCTACAGAGAAATGGTGTGGAGTTGGAGGCTAAGGGCTTTGCTATGGGAGTCCGTGTAGAGCATCCTCAGGGACTTATTGACAAGATTCAGTATCATGCCGCTGAAAGGGGTGAGTATCTGCCTGCAGCCGCATACAACCTTGTTACCCAGGTGGATGGCAGAGGTGTATATAGCTTCTGCATGTGTCCGGGTGGATTCATTGTCCCTGCCTCTACATTCGATGGCGAGACTGTCGTGAATGGTATGTCACCAAGTAACCGTAACTCTCCGTTTGCCAATTCGGGTATAGTTGTGGAAATCAGAGTCGAGGATTTGCCCGAGCTTGTGCCTGACCATGAAAAGTTCGGACCTCTTGCCGGACTGGAGTTTCAGCGCAGATTTGAACAGCTCTCCTTTGCCAATAGCGGTGGAGGTGCAAAGGCTCCTGCCCAAAGGCTCTATGACTTTGTTCGTGGAAGCTTGAGCTATGACCTTCCTGACATCAGCTATATCCCTGGATGCACATCTTCGCCTATGCACTTTTGGATGCCGGAGTTCATTGCTAACAGACTTCGCAAGGGATTCGAGGATTTCGACAAGAAGATGAAGGGATTTGTGACTAACGATGCTGTGATAGTTGGTGTAGAGAGCCGTACTTCTTCACCTGTCCGTATTCCAAGAAATCCAGAGACTATGGAGCATATCTCCATCGCAGGTCTTTACCCTTGCGGAGAGGGTGCAGGCTATGCCGGTGGTATAACTTCTTCCGCTGTGGATGGAGAAAATGTGGCGGAAAAGATAGCCATTTCAATGCATAATGCATAATGAACCGTGGCAACGGTTCAACTATATAGCCTATGGTTGACAAGAGCGCAAGCTCTTGGCTACCGTAGGATATGAACATATACCACAAAAATAGAGACGCATTTTGCGCCTCTTTTTTTTACCGTCCTCGGTCTGCATTGCGAATTACTCCGGTATTTCAGGTTCTGGAGTTGGTTCCTCCTCCTCCTCGATTCCTGAGTTCTTTACCGAGATTGTCACTCGTTTCAGCCAGTTTCTGATGAATGAAAGGAACTCGTTTATGAGTTCAAGTCTCTCGACCTCTGACTCTATGTTCGGAGAAAGTTCGTAACCTTCGACCTCAGCCTTCTTTATGATAGCCTCGATCATGTCGTCAGTAGGCTTTCTCAGAGTCTTTTGCGCAGGGATGTTTGCAATCATCAGGTCCTCCATCTCCATGAACTGGACAAGGTTCTCGACTTCCTCGCATATCTCTTTTGCCTCGTCAACAAGAGCCTCTGCCGAAGGACTCTCTACACCAGACCAAGCTGCAAGGAAAGCACGTACACTCTCAACATACTCATGGTTGTTGGTTGAGTTCTGCACACGGACCTGGTAGCTGTGGAATTCGATTTCTCCTCCCTGTCTGTTGAGTTCAGCCTCTTTCTTTAGAATGTGTCCGAGAGCCGCCATGATGTTTCTCAGGTGGTTGACCTTGTCGTTCCACTGCACGCGAGTGTGGTTCTTTCTGCAGTTAGACAGGTTCTCTATCTCCTTAGAGATAAGTTGAGTCAAAGCAGGACGTTTCTGCTCATATACACCTCGAGGCATACCCTCAAGGAACTCGGTAGCATAATGCGTGTGACGCGCATTGCTAAGCATCTTGAAAAATGAAAAATTCTTCATAACATTTTGGTTTTTAGGTTGTAATTAAATATACTGCAAATATAATCATATTTTTCGACATAAACAAGTTTTGTAGGGGATTTTTACGCAAATATAAGTGATTTATTTATATTTGGGTGGAAGATTAGGATAAAAAATCGTTACGTGACATTGTGACATTGAAAAAAATAGTATTATTCAATACTTTTTTATATTATACTAGAATTTTATAATAATATATAATATATTATTATAATTTAACAATTTTTCTCTTCTAAAGGAGAAAAGAATAACTTTATACCATACATATATAGTGTAAAACGTTTGTCACGTTGTCACGTAACGGTTAGTAAAAAGTCGAGTGTATTTTTTGGTTGTTGTGTAAAAATTGCTTAATTTTGCGTTCAGAACCAAACCCATAGTGGGGGAGGATAATAAAAATATATAATATTATGAAAATTAAAAACTTTCTAGAAAGTGCACTCGGCTGCACAGAAACACAATGCAGGTTAAAAAAGAACGAAACAATCGATTTTAACACACTGTTCGACAAAGCAGAAGAATTTGAAAAAAGTCGATACTCCTATCCATTAACTGAACTGCAAAGGGAAGTGTTGGAAAAGGTGGAAAAAGATTTAGGTATAATAAAGTATAATCCCGATACAAAAGGTTTCAATGTGGCACCTCGAAAGAATACGTTGGTCGCATACCTTTGGGGGCGTTTGTATTGTGGTGACTATTCTGATAAATATGGTAGTTGGATAAAAGGTGTTGATATAGATAAAAGTGTCAATGAATTCTTCGGCTTCGATGTACAGAGTACAAGGAACAGAGACACTGTTCTTCCAAAGGGATATCAGCAAATAGACAACATCATCGACTCGCTCAACAATGGTCAAGTAGCATAGTATAAATAGGGTAGTTTCCGGGTACCCGTTTCCTACCCTTGTGTAGCTGAAATATAACCTCTAATTTTGCATCGTTCAATCAAATGATTGGCGATGCTTTTTTGTTTGGTTGGCGTAGAAATTTTTTTATAACATTCTAAATTTTACATATATGTTGTACGTATCAAATTTACTCCAGGCAGGAAGACCTGGTACAGTAGTAAACAGCCGCGAGGAGTTCCTAGAGTTAAGGAGGAGGCAAGACCACCTAAAGTGCTTAACCCAAGTCAGAACCCTTACACAACTTGCGGAGGAGGCAGAAGACGAGGAAATGAAAAAAGTCTATGAAAAGGGAGCTGACGAAGCCAAAAGAAAGCTCACAGCGTTCATCTATGGCGGTATCCCTGACGAGAAAGGTAATTTCATAGGATGCAAAAGACGCAACCAGTTTCTTGTTATGGACATCGACAAAGTTCCTGAAGACACAATGTGGGTGCTAAAGGCGAGGATTCTTGAGCTAAAGGACGAGTGCAAAATTGTCTTTGCGGAGCGTTCACCAAGATGTCGTGGCTGTCACATTGCCATTGAGGGCAACCCTAACCTTTCAGTAGAGGAAAACCTCCAGTGGGTGACTGACAAGATTGGCATCGAGGGAGTGGAATATGACAAGGCTGTAAAGGACGCAGGAAGGCTTATCTTTGCCACTTCAAACGAAGAAGAAGACCTTTGGATTCTCGAAGACAAGCTTTTTGAGGAGAGCAGAGAGGTAGTCTATGCCGACAACACCGAGCCCAAAGCAACTATGCACAAGGCTGTGGTAAACGAAGCTCCCTCATCAAATTGTGGCGCTTATCCTACGGAGTTTAAGGGCATTCCGTACACTTCAATAGTGTATGAGCTGGAGGAGCTTTGTGGTGGTGAACCAGAAGTGGGCAACAGGAACAACACCTATTTCCAAATGGCTTGCAACATCAGACACATCTGCGATTTCAAGGCTGATTGGATTTACGCTATTCTTCCAGACTACGGCTTGTCAAGTGGCGAGAGAATGGATACAATCAAAAGTGCCATTAGTCAGCTTCGTGAATACCGCTTCCCTCCAATCCTTGACAAAGCAATAAAATATGCTCAAAGCGAGGAAGAGGAAGACTATGACTGTCCACCAAAAATGCCTGAAAAGTTGCCTTCACTAATAGAGCTGTTGGTCAGCAGAACACCGGAAATCTATAAGCCTACTGTGGCACAAGCCGTTTTCCCTGCGCTTGCTACCCACCTGTTCAATGTCAGGTTCAAGTACATCGACAACCAGTATCACGAGGCAACACTGATGAATGTGCTGATGGCTGAAACTGGCGCTGGAAAGAGCTGTATCAAAGCCCCTATAGAGTTTATTATGGCGGACATAATGGAAAGCGACAAAATTTATCGTGAGACAGAGGAGGCATGGAAAGCAGCTCAAAGGCAACGAGGTGGTAACAAGGACAAAGACAACCGACCAGTCTGTCCCTATCAGATTGTCTCTCCGAACATGACTGATGCAGCATTTAGAGACAGATTGTCTCAGGCAGGTGGTAAGTTCCTTTACACGATTATCCCAGAGATTGAGTCATTTCAAGGTATAGGAAAGGACAAGATACCTTTCTTTACAGTGGTAAAGAATGCTTTTGACAACGAATATTATAGTGCTGAACGCAAAAGCATAGAAAGTAGTAGTGAAATGGTAAAAATTCATTGGAATTGGAACGCAAGCACAACACCCAAAGTTGGCAAAGCCTTTTTCAAGCAAAACCTAACCGACGGTGCAATGACCCGCATAAACTTCTGCACAATACCTACACAGCCGATTGGCAGTAAAAAGCCAGTATATGGTATTTATGACGACCAGTTCAAAAACGACTTGAAGCCATACATAGACAGACTTAATGCACAAAGTGGTCAGTATATCAATGATGACATAAAAAACTTTGCAGAACAACTTGAGGACGAGATGCATAAAATAGCTGTGGAAAGAGACGACAGAACTTACGAAGTCATCAGTTATAGAGCCCTTGTGATTGCGTTCCTCAAAGCGAATGTGCTATGCATAGCTGAAGGCAAAACCTTCTCACAAGAAATGAAGGACTTTATTCGCTGGTCATTCCATTACGACATGTGGTGCAAGATGCATTTCTTTGGCGATGATGCCAGAAAAGAGCTAGGATACGAAGACAAACCCAAAGACAAACCCAAAGCAAAAGGCGGCAGAGAATGTGAATTGAATCTCCTTAATGATGAGTTCACTGTGGATGATTGGGTAAAAATCAAGGGAGATAAAAATAAGGCGAGATCCGATATAAGGCAGTGGAAATGCAGAAGAAAAATAGTGCCAGTAGAAGGAAAGACGGACACATATCGCAAGGTGTCTTAACCCTATAACCTGAACCAATTATGAAAAGTGAAGGGAGTTGACTTAGATAAGCCGACTCCCTTTTATTTTCTTTTGTGACATAGTGACAACAGTGACATTATATTTATGCACTATGCATTGTCATATCACCAAAACTTGTTATTTTCCTCGCTGTACTCGAACCCTGCATCAGCCATCTTCTTCAAGATTTCCTCCTTGTCCAAATCAAGGTCACTGCATAGTTCATCAAGCGATGAATAGAAATCCCTTAGCTTCATGTTCAGAAAGCTTAGGAGCATCATTGGGTCTGAAGGCAATTCCATAGTTTAGAACTCTGATGAGAAGTGGAACTTAATCTTAGGGAAGTCGCTCTGTGCCATCTGAAGGATATAGCCCGAGTCTGCAAGGAACACATCTCGGTCCTCCTTGTCCTTTGCCATATACTGGTATTTGCGCTTCTTGAAGGTCTCTAGGGCCTCCTTGTCATCGCTCTCTATCCAGCAGGCCTTGTAAAGTGAGATAGGCTCCCAACGGCACTGTGCGTTGTATTCGTGCAATAGACGATACTGGATAACCTCGAACTGCAATGCTCCGACAGTACCGATAATCTTGCGTCCGTTGAACTGGTTTGTGAAGACCTGAGCCACACCCTCGTCAGTAAGCTGCTCGATACCTTTGTTAAGCTGCTTTGCCTTCATAGGGTCGTCATTCTCTATGTACTTGAACATCTCTGGCGAGAAGCTTGGAAGTCCCTTGAAGTGAGTAGTCTCTCCGGCAGTAAGTGTGTCACCAATCTTGAAAGTGCCACCGTTGTCTGGCAGACCAAGGATATCACCAGGGTAAGCCTCGTCAACAATATCCTTTTTCTGTGCCATGAAGCAGGTAGGGTTAGAGAACATCAGCATCTTGTTGTGACGTACATGTTTGTAGTTCACATTTCTCTCGGACTTGCCGGAGCAAATCTTTACGAAAGCGATACAGCTTCTGTGGTTAGGGTCCATGTTGGCGTGAATCTTGAACACGGAGCGGGAGAACTTCTCCTGCGCAGACTTGATAACTCTCTCCTCAGTCTGAATAGGACCGGGTGAAGGAGCAATCTCGCAGAAGCAGTCAAGCAGTTCCTTGATACCGAAGTTGTTCAATGCAGAGCCAAAGAATACTGGAGCAACCTCTCCAGCCTCGTAAGTGTCCCTTTCAAACTCGGGATATACACCCTCAAGGAGTTCAAGGTCCTCACGAAGTTGCATAGCATCCTCCTCGCCGACAATATCGTCAAGCTGTTTGCTGTTGATGTCGTCGATGGCAACATTCTCAGAGATAGTCTGCTTTGAAGGAGTGTAAAGGTTAAGGCTATGCTCGTACAGGTTATATACGCCCTTGAACTTCTCACCCTGGTTGATAGGCCAGGAAAGAGGTCTGACCTTGATGTTAAGCTCCTTTTCAAGCTCGTCCATA
>JAZUHH010000042.1:0-25796 GCA_045641625.1 Paludibacteraceae bacterium | reverse complement strand
TGTTGCCATAAAAGCAAGTGAGTTTGAAGATGGTGAGCCCCATTTAGCTTGGGTAAATGATTTGATAGTTAAGCATATAAAGGATATTAAATCAAAGGTTGAGTGAATTGGCAGATAATTTTAAGGTGGATTGATATGAAGTCATATTGGAAAAAATTCAAGCTTGCTAATAATTCTTTGCTTAAAGCACTTGGATTGTTAGAAGCAAGTATGAAAGATAAATTAAAATCTTTGGGTCTTTCATCAGAAGAAATAAATTGTTTCAATGTTTCATATTGTAATGGATCCGAGACACAGATTGCTTATAAGGGCGAGAGCTGTTTATTCTATCTCAGTTTGGAAGATTTACTTAAAATGAAGACAAATAAAGAACTTTGGGAATATGTTAAAGTAGTAGATTGAGCCTTAAGTAATGAACGAAGATGTGCATAGAGTATTATTTGAGAAATAACAAAGTAATGATACTTGATTACATTATAGCCACATTTTGGCTAATACTGATTGTTTATACAATAATAGATTTATATAGAAATGGTAGAAGTAACTAACGTAAAAGTACATGACCTAGCGGAGTCAATTATTGCCTCTGGATACGCAATGACAACAAAGCCTTATGACTATGAGGCTGAGAAATTAAATTTTGAAAAGCATTTAACAAGAGCCAAGAAACTTGCTAAAGCAGGTGGTGGTACAGGTCATTCCAATTTTAGAACAGGCATACTTGTGTCTTTTGATATCAAGTATCCTCAATATATCAGTATGGAGCTGCAACGATATCATTGGATACAGCCTGTAACAAGCCAGTCCAAGATGCATATGCTATTAAAGATGGATATTGATAATAACTGTAATAAGTACGTTAATGAAGCTGTAAAGTGTTTTCTGAAACCACTTATCTATCACTACAACTCGTTAGTTGATCGATCTGCTAGTTCGGAGGAGCTATATGAAGCCTTTATGCAGGTTGTATCCAACTGTCCGCTTGGTCTTGAACTGACTATGAGAGTAACAACTAACTATGAACAGTTAGCCACAATCTACAGACAACGTAAGAACCATAAACTTAAAGAGGATTGGGGTGCCTTCTGTAGATTTGTTGAGTCCTTGCCTTATGCAAATGAATTGATTATTTGTAAGGAAAAATGACTAGGTTATTCTATTATTTATTACATACTCTCATATAGACTGTCTATATTAGATGGTGAATATAAAATAAAGATACATAAATATTATGAGTGCAAGAATTCCAGTAAAGGGAAGGGATTATTTCTTGGAGACAATAGAAGTGACCTATAGAGATGATTCAGGATGTATAAAAACAACAGAGTGTAGTGGTGTAAGCGAAGAGGAGGCAGTAAAGTATTTTAACAAGAAATACGAAGATGCATCATACATATCGCATAGAAACGTCACAATAGATAGGTACAACTCAAACTACGAAACATCAAAAAGATTTGAACTTGAATATAAAAACGTAAAATAGGATAATATGAACAAGTTATTGAAATTCGGTTCGTCACATTGCGGACCATGCAGAAGTCTTTCAAAGATTCTGGAGTCAAACAACATCGTATATGAAAACATAGATGTAGATGACGACTACGGAATCGAGATGAGCGAGAAGTATAGAGTATTTCAAACTCCAACGCTTATATTGGTAGACGAAAAAGGAGAAGAAATCAAAAGAACTATAGGTATAATAAGTATTAATGAGATTAAAGATACATTTAATGTGTAATGTATATCAGGGAGGCTTTTGTAGTCTCCCTATTTTTTTTATGAATTCGTCTTATATATATGTTATTTTAAGTATCTTTGCACTCAAATTTTTAATAAAGTAATATATATATTTATGGGTAAAAGTAATAATTGTATTCCGATAAATAGTAGCCTTGTACAGAATGTGTTTGAATTTTACAAGAAAAACAATAGCAGTCTTACAGCAAATATAGTCGCTGTAAAACTAAATGTTTTTCTTAACAACAGCACAGAAGATATAAGCGTTAATTCTATTGCCAACGGTACATGGAAATCTGACAGTAAACTAAAGTCGTTGCTAGACAGATTGTTTGACACTAAAGTAAACACAATGCCTAGTATGTCCATTAGAATAAACAATTCGACAGTTACTGTGTCAACAAAAATCGTATCTACAAAAAGCATAGATATTCTTGGTTCGTATGACAGTAGTAAACAGTCAATACTTATTCCTGACTTTGATGAAATGGAGTATGATGAGATTGTAGATCTAATCTTCGATTCAAATAACGTAAATTTTGATGAATATGGATTGACAAAAAGCGACTTTAAGGAAGCATTCTGTAACAAATTTCTCGTACAGAACTTTATACAGCTGTATAACATAATCAAATGTAAGTATGAAAATATGAGAGATGTAAAGGCTGCAGTTGCTGCTTACATCCAGTCAATTTCATTGGACGAAAGACGAGATATAAATAATTCAGAAGACAATAAGTCTGTAGCAAACGGTACCTTCATTAAACTAAGTATACCAAATGATGATGGAAGTACTACAGAAAAGAAAGTGTTCGTTATCAAAAAAGGGTCATCTACAAAGTACTTCAATTCATTCGGAATAGAGGTATATTACAATGAAGAGAAGAATGGCAAGATGAGATATAACGAAAAGAAAAGACTTCTTGACAACATAATAGCAGTAAAGGAAGGCAAGAAGTCTTTGAAGACGATAAAGGACAAGGAAGGCAAGGAATATAGCATAATAGTATCGAAAAATTCAGATGGAAGATATTTCTATTACAATATAATAGAAGGAAAGTACGAATCCAATGTTAAATCAAGATTTGACACTTCAGAGCTTGATAAAGTACAGAATGAATACGAGAAAGAGGTTACTGGATTTGATGCTAACATAAGCAGTAAGCCAAAGCATTTTGATTTACATATATCAAAAGACAGAAGTTCGTATCTTACAAGGGATTACGTCAAAGGAAAGGCCAAAGAAAAGGAATACTTTGTATTTGGTGACAATGTAGCCGATCAAGCATCTGGATATATTCCAAGCAGCACACAGGCTGTAATAAGAGGTCTTGACAATGCAATAGGAATAAATACTAAAAAGAACAGAGGTACTGAAAATGAATCATATTACACAGACAACGACTATGAATCATGGGTTTCTGATCAGTTGATTCCATTTTTAGAGAAGTGCAAGGAGATCATAAATAAAGGAGGAAAGATAATATTCCCTGCTGATGAAGACGGTAATATAACTATAGGCTTAGGAAAGGCAGAGCTAGATAAGAGAGCTCCTAAAATATATGAAGAGCTTGTAAAGGCATTTGAGGAAATAAAGAACTATGATCCTAGCAGCGAAAAGAATTCATTGATTGAAATAGAGTCAAAGAACAATATAGAAGAGACTATAAAGGAAAATACAAAACAGGCAGATATAAGCGTTCTTTTATATGTTCCAGGTGGAGAAAGCAAAAGAGGAGACGGTGTTGATGTTGCATTTACATCGAAGTCATTCAGAAGCGCACTTAATTTCATAGAAACCAATAATAGTTACAAAACTACAAAGGAGAAGCTTATCAAAAGTAGTATAGATATAGATTCTATAGATGAGACAGCAAATGAAATATACGAACAAATAATAAATAAGTGCAAAGAATTGGGTATTGATCCTAGCAGTGATAGTGGTATATCTATAAACATATTCGGAAATACACTACACGATATAGTAATGTCGCTTAATAGAAATTCTGAAGATGAAATTCAGTTTTCTCAGGATGATATAGATAATATATTCGAGTCAATATTCAACAAATTAAAAGAGAAAGACATAAACATATCTACTATATATTCAAATGGAGATAGTGGATTCAGTTTGTCTGCCGTAAAGATTGCAAAGAAGAATAATATAAAGTCGCATGTGACAAAAACTAAGATGGGACACTATACTTCAAACAATGGAAATATAGTGAAATCATTCAACTTTGCAAGAAGATTTGAAGAAAAGAAAGAGTCTGACGGCAACAATTTCTATACAAAACAAACTGTAGATAGAGAGGAAGCCAGAAAGAATACAGGTACATTTTATGTATATCCTGAAAACGAAAATCTTACAGATCCAAATGATAAATATGATACAAATATAATCAAGGAAGACGAAGAAAATGTAAAGGATGCATTCAAAGGCAAGAGATTCCAGTCGAAAGGTCCTGCTTCAGTAAGAGGATTAAATAACTCTGGATTCATAACACTTCCTTCATCTTCAGAAGTAGAGGAAAAGAAGGATGGGGATATTGTAGAATTTTACAAAAAGAAATGGTTTGGAGAGAATGGAAACGATGGTGAAATAAAGGAAATGATAGACTCCATTAAGAGTGGAGGATACAAAAACGTACATATACCATTAATGTTCTATAAAATAAATGCGGAGAAGAATCCTGGTCTGTTCAAGTTGGTTTGTGAAGCATATCATGAAATATTCGACAAACTAAAAGAAAACGGAATAGATCCAAAGAATATCAACTCAAACATAGATTCGATAGAGGTTAATGGCAAAAAGAAGTTGTCTATAAAGATTGTAGATAACTTAGGCAAGGTTGAATATGTAAACCTTGAAGATACAGTAAGTAAAAACGCAGGCATTATAAACGATAAATACAAATCGATAAACAAATTCATTCAAAAAGTTGCATTGAAATCGAAGGATATCAAATTGAATAGAACTACAAAAAATAACTTCGGTACGAATAAGGCTAAGATTGAATTTAATAATGTTACTGTAGAAGGTGAAAACAATATTAAAATTATCAACAAAGTGTTTGGTGGAAATAAGTACGGATACAGAGTATCAATGAGTGCGATGTATGCAAATATGATATTTTCGGGTAGAATGAAAATCTTTAATAAAGAGTTCATAGAGTCTATAAACAACAGGTTGAATATATTAGAGGCACAAGACAATGATGCTATAGAAAGACTTAATAAACTTGACAAAACATCAGAAGAATATAAATCTCTATCAAAGGAGGTAGCAAGGGAAAATAAAGTCAGATCAAATGAAAGAAAGAAACTAAATATAATTCTTGGCAGATTCAACGATGGAGACTATTACAATGCATTGAAGAATGGATTGAAATACTATACCCATACTCCTATAATGGGTAAGAATAAAGGTAAGACATATACAGGAATAGACGCATTTGTAGAAGTGCTAAGAAGTTCATTCTATAATGAATCAAAGAGTTCTAAGTGTAGTGAATATCAGAAAAACGAATATTTGAAGCTTGCCGATAATATGGATATTCTTTTGGAAGACATTCTTGAGGAACTTTCAATTATATCAGGTATCAAGATAAATCTTAATAAAAGAGATAATGACGATACAGAAAGAGAATTGGATAAAACTATTCAGGATGATGAGAACGGTGACGACTATACAGAAAACAGCCTAAGTAAAAATGGATGGGACTTCAAGATAAGATTCATTGACCAGATTGCAAATGCATCAAAGGAGGTTAAGGCTGTAATGAGCAAGGTTCCTAAAAAGAACAGAGCCGGAGAAATAGTAAGAGATGATTTGGGAAGAATGGTATTTGTGTCAGGTAACGCAATACATTATACACTAATCAACGAACTATCAAACATAATCACTGATGCAGACGATTTCTATTGTCCATTTAAATTGAACGAGGATGGAAATGTAATGAGAGACGATAAAGGTGTCAGAATACAAAACACTACACCGGAAGAGGTTTTCCCTGCATTGACTAAGCTAGAAACAAAGCTTCCTTGGGTTAATGATATAAAGATGCAGCTATGGAAAGCTATCACTATAGAAGATAAGGATACAAAGGTAAGATCATTTGATGCTGAAAACAGAGTAAATGAAAGTCTTGTGTCCAAGTTCTTTGTTGATCTTAACAAGGACTTCATTCCTTTTGTTAGATCATATGTAAAGGATGGTAAGATTCTTACAGCTTCAATGAATATGAGGTCATCAAAGTATTCTGCAATAGAGGAAATGAAGCTAAATTCACAGCTTGGAACTAATCTGTCTAAAGTTGGAAGTGGTGCTTTATTGGAATATGAAAAGAATGCTATAGATAGAGCGAAAGCAAGAGGCTATAAGGTATCATATCCAACGTCAAATGAAGGTATGCTATGCATATACAATGAAATAGGTATGGTAAATATGTCGGGTCTTGTAGCAACCAAGGGCTTATTGGATTTTATAAGAGAAGACTATACATCAAAAAATGGCGAGTCTATAATAAAGACTAACTTAGGAAAGAAAAACTACGATGATGCATTTGGTTCACATCTTGAAGCATTTACTGAAATATTAAGAAGAATTGGATATGATATATCAGAAGAGGATACAGCATCTATATTGAAGGATTTGTATATAGACAGCACAACCAATCATTCTACAGACAGAATAATGGAAATGATAAACTCTATTGATAAAATAATTAAGCATAACATCAAGAAAGGTAAAAGTGGTGCAGAGATTCCTTTCTTTATAGATAGAAACAATTCAAAGGGAGATTTTGAGAAAGTTGCTGATATTATTGGTGTATGTAAGGATCTTGATACTCAGGTAACAACAAGATATGATGGAAAAACTAGACAGTCATATTCTGCTCCTAACGTAATTTCCAAGTATACAAAGATGTTTAAGAGTCCTTTATTCAGAAAGAAGCTGTTTGATGAAAAGTTCAATGGTATAGACTATTTCATAAAGAATGGAAGCGAAGAATATAGAAACATAATTCTAGAAATATTCAATCCAACTATAAAAGATGACGAATGTTCTGAATATATCTCAAACGCAAGAAGACTATTTCAATACAATGAGATATTCAAACATAACGACAAGGATTTTAACGACTGGGACAAGAACGATTGTGACAGCGAGCTTCTAATACAGTACTTGAGATATCAAGGTAATGCTACAGAAAACACATATGCTGACTATGGATTCCCTGCTCTTGCTGATTCTCCTGCTCTAGTTACATGGAGACTACCTAGATTTGTAGGCAATAACTATAAACATGAGCTTCTTAAAAGATACGCTAAAGTTGTAAGACAGGAATACGATAGAATAAACTTGTGCAGACAAAGAAAAAATGCTGTTGAAAACCTATATGGAATTCAGTACTTTGACGACAATGGAACAAAATTTTGTATGTTTCCTGAACTAAACAATACGAAAGTAAGCGTAAAAAAGATACTTGATATTATAGAGAAACCTGTAAAAGAAAATGTTTTATTAGGAAATAGTGACACAGAAAGTAAATATACTGACAATTCCAATATTACAGAAGAATCTATAGATCTAAAGACTATTCTAGATGCAATCAATGGAGTTTATGACAAGAATAATGAAGATGCAGTAAGAATAGCAGAGCGTTATAACGAAAATAATAGTCTTAATGTTATAGAATGCGTAATAGAACTTTTCGTAAACAACGCTCTAAATACAATGACAAAAAGCTATATAGATGGTCTTGATATCGATACAATGACTGAGACTATAAAGATGATTGGTGTTGGAATAGGAGACAATGATGCGAATAGTGTAAAGAAGCTTTTGGAGGAGTTTTACTGGAACTCAACATATATGGGATCACAGATAACTCAGGTGATGGTTGGAGATATGGCGTTTCAGAAGAATGGAACAGACTTCCAGAAGAGATTCAAGGAAGTCTATGCTTCAGGAAACAGGCTTAATACAAATTCAAAGTACGGAAGAAAGATCCAAAAAACTGTATATATACGAGACGTATATAGAAACTCTTCTACATACGGAGGTATTAAAAAGGTCCTAAGAAACGCTGTAGAAGAAGGAAGATTAAGACAAGAGGAAGCTGACGCGATCCTAGAAAAGTATGAGAAGATCAATATAGCCGATGGACAGGCATATAGAAGTCTTTGGTCATACAGAGCTGTACTTGACATGCAGGGAAGACTAGATGAAGAAGCTGAAGCTGCTCTTAATGCTATAGAAAACGGCAATTGGAGTTTTGGAGACTTCAATATAGTAATGAATGCACTAAAGCCTTTCATATATACAAATATCAAAGTCGACTCTCAGGTTAAGGATGCAGATGGAAATCCTATAATGCTTTCTTCTCCAAACCAAAACAAGAATTCCGAGTTTGTTGTTCTTGCATTATTTAATGCTATTGCACAGGGAGACAGTCAGTCTAACTTCTATAAGGGTGTAGGAAAGTTCTTTGACAAAAACAGATACTGTGACGTAATAGATTTTGAGTCAGCTGTAAAGAACGGTGGTCAGGGAGTAACTGATCTAGGAAGCAATAGCGAACTTGTAGAAAAGGTAAGGAAGGATTTCATCAACAAGCATTTTGACGGAAATAAAGAATCGTTTACAAAGAAAGCTAAGAATGTATTAGGAGAGAAGTCTTTCAATAAGATGAATGACTATGACAGACTTGAGGCTGTAATGTTCGATCTCGCTAAAAATGACAAGTACACAGAGTTTACATTTGACGACTATAATAATCTTATAGAACAAATGGAGCCAAATGAAGACGATATTGTCAATATGCTTACTGAAGCATGTAGATCTGAAGAAGGTGAGTTGGATTTTGAGAACGGTAAGTATAATAAGTTTACCGTAAAGGAGATTCCTTATTCTGATTGGATGGAAGCTCAGCCAGAAGCAGCACACTTATTTGACAATGAAGACTTTACTTCCGGATCACAGTTCGTCAACCTTATCACTGCAAACCTTTCTGAACATTTTAGCATAAAGATAAAGAATGCTGAAGGAATGGAGTCAGAGCTTAACAGGGATGAGGTAGTAAGATTATATGATGCCCTTAGATCAGAGAACTATATGGAATCCTTCGATAAGTGTTTGAAGATATTTGAGGACGTAGAAGTACTTCAAAGAAGACTTTTGAATGCTATTGAAAGCAATCCTACAAAGTACGACAAGAGTCTAAAGGAATCATTAAAGTTAGTCGACGGACATTTTAATCTTGAATTGTGGACTCCTTCTATAAAGAATCAGGTAGAGGAGTTGTGTACAAGCATATGGAAGAACAATGTAACAAAGCAGACTATTAGAGGAGGATCTGCTGTAATGGTTGCGAATGTCGGTCTTACAAAGAAGTTGAAGACAATAAGAAACAAAAAGACAGGGGTAACCGAAGCTGTAGAATGTCTTCTTCCTTGTTGGTGTGAGGACTACTTCAAACCTCTTCTTGACAGTGAAGGTAAATTGGATATAAACAAGTTCAATGAAGAGAACGGAATGGATCCTGAACTTCTTAAGATGGTTG
Source organism: Paludibacteraceae bacterium (assembly GCA_045641625.1). Taxonomy (GTDB): domain Bacteria; phylum Bacteroidota; class Bacteroidia; order Bacteroidales; family Paludibacteraceae; genus UBA1723. The sequence goes on along the minus strand of JAZUHH010000042.1, from coordinate 16,491 downwards.
GATATCGTATTCCTACTGAGGACAAGTATTCAATGATACCATTAAAGGTTGTAGGATTCCTACCACAGGAAAATGGATCTTCAATTATGCTTCCAGCTGATTTCGTTGCTGCGTCAGGTTCCGACTTTGATATTGATAAGGTGTTCTTGAGAATGTATAACTATATTAAGTCATACAACAAGGAAAAGAAGATCACTGAAATAAAGAAGGTCAGTCATAACTTCTTATACGATAGAGAGAATGGAACTGATGTATGGAAATCTATAATGGGAATGAATAAGGAGCAGAGAGACAACCTAATGGTTGATATAGAGTATGCAATCCTTACTTCTCAGGAAGGTTCAGAGCAGATGGCTAATGCAGGTCACTTCGTCACATTGAAATGTTCAGCTAGATTCAACGATATTCTTGAAAACGAAGAGTCATTCAATAAGCTTATAGAATATATCTTTGAAAGAAGAGATACAGACTTTAAGGATTTGTTTGAAACAAAGTATAAAGACTATAAGACAGCCGACAGTGTTACTGACAAGAATGTTTTATATGATATAATATACAACACATTTGAAAGAATAAGCCTAAGTGATCTTAATAAGCTTGTAGTAAGCTCTTCTACAGAAAGATGTCCCGTATCTCCTGACACATGGACATATAATCATCAGCAAAATACTGCAGGAGGAAAGATGATAGGTATTTATGCAAATGGAGCGTCATTCCATGCAAAACTTCAGCGATTGAATATTCATGTCACAAAGGACTACTCATTCACTATTGGCGCGGAAACATATGATACTCTTGACGAATTAAGAGACAAGAAAGGTTTGAGTATTCAGCATAATATTTCTGAGTTTCAGGGATCTTCTGTGGATAATGTAAAGGACCCTGTGTTGAAGAAGCTGTTACAGAATCCTGAAACTGCAGGTACTATGTTGTATATGCTTAGAATGGGAGTTCCTGTAAGATTGGCTAATATGATATTCAAAACTCCTTTTTATGGCGTACATTCAATGTCAGTTTCCAGATTGATTGGAGATATTCATAACAAGATAATGACTAAGTTCAGTGCATATAACGTAACTGATACAGAAAAACATAGATTTGATCTTGTCAATTTTGGCATAACTCATACAGAAACTGATTTTGTGAAAAACATAGTTGAATGTAGCAGAGGGAACAAGAAGAAGGTTATTGAGACAATGACAAAGATTCTTAATGGAAAACTAAAGAACCAGAAAGAATCTGATGCCATACAGGATATAGAGAATCTTATTATGGAAGATGCCGATGCGCTTCTTGAGAATGGAAATATCGAAAATACCAAATCCAACACCTTTCTTGCTGTATATAGAAATGATAATGAAAGAGATAAATTACTATCATACGCATTGTCTATTATCTATAGAGATTATGAAGCTCTATTCTCTAATATTTTGAACTGTCATATTGTACTTAATAAATGTTATGATGGATATCAGGCTATCAGACCGCTACAGAATGTAATGAAGGCTGACTCTCCTAACAATGCCATCGATATCAATTTCACTAATGCAATAAATCAGGTGAATGAGGTGGATAAAGTTTCTAACCTTGCTAATGCAGGAAAAAATGTCTTCCCGTTCTATATACCTTCAGATTCAGATAGTGGTAAAAAGAATTCTGAGAACTTCATTAGAACTCAAGGAAAACTTTATTTTGACGATTTTTCTGAACTGAAAAGTTATATAACGACAATAAAGAATATGATAAGATCTTCAGACTACACAAAAACTCCTGCGCTTCAATCTGCATTCACTTTCGGAATTGAGCTTCCTACGTATGTAATGAACAAATATTTCATACAGGGAAATTCTTCAGTAAGAGATTATGTATCATTTCTTGGAAATGGAATTTCAACTTTATCAAAGACTAAGTTCAGTGGTTTTATGAATGACTATGTAAATGGACTTATATATTATCTTATGACCAAAACAAAAGCCTTGGGTAAAGATGAAAATTATTCTATATTTGAGAAGTCTGATCAGATTCTTACAAGAGTTCCTGTTAATCTTGCGAAGAATATAAAGAGATGTAAAGAAAAAGGTCTTGACTTGAATATCACAAGCAGACTTAGACTTAGCAAAGATGGCAAGTCTGTTATATTCCCTAGAGAAGGTAGTCTTGTCAAGAAGCAGAAGGATCTTATATGCAGAGAATTCAATCAGCTATTCGATAGCGAGGATCCTGAAATAAGAGATTTTGGAAGAGATCTTTTCTTATATTCCTTCTACAAGAATGGATTTGCATTCAGTCCTGTCGATTTCGGAATATTCTTTGATCCTAATGTGTGGAACAGATTCCCTGGAATAGTTGGTCATCTTAGAAGACTTAACGAATACATCAATTTCGATTCAGTCAAAGACTATACTGACAAATTTATTGCAATGAACTCTTCTTTATTCTTTAATGTAAAGAAAGATCCTCTTTCTTATGGCTGTAGTATAGTTAATAACAACAGTTCTATTGTAATAAACAGAGACGATCCAAAACAGCTTAATTTCTTCAAGTTATATCTATATGATCCTAGTAGCAGTTATTTCGGACTCAAGACTATTTTTACTACAAACAGTAAAGCACAGTCTGCAGACGGAAAAAACAAAAAGATTATATGGAAACTTAACCTAGAAAAGAGTTGTGACTATATTAATGGAAGTTATGTTCTTAAAAACAATATTGTATATGACAGAATTGAAGTTATCGATACAGAAAGTTTAAGGAAGATTTATGACTCTGAAAGTAGTATAGATGAAATAAAGAAATACTATGACGAGAACAGTTCTGAAAACGGATCTTTATTTAACATTGACTTTGACGACGAAGGGGATGAAATAAAGAACGAAGGTGAACCTAATAATTTCTTTGATGTTAAAGATAAGGAAGAAGGTATTGGCGATGATAGTAAAAATGACAGTCCTATAATGGACTATATTTACGAAAAGTCAAGAACAACAGAAGGACAAAGTTTTGAAGAGCAACTTGCCATGACATTCAGATTACTTAATCTTAACGAAGAAGAGGAACAGAAACTTTTTGATAATTTCGACGATGTTAAACAAAAGGTATCTAATGATATATCTGTTGCTTCTGCTATGGAAGATGATAATGTATATGTAAAAATGGTCAATGATATCATAAAACAATATAATCTTTCTGTCGGGGAGCTTTCTCGTGAAAGTATATATGAAAAATTAACTAAGAAAAAACTAGATGATATAAAAAATCAAGATAGAGGAGAATGCTAGTGAGTAAAATATTGCTAATTTTGCATAAATTATAAATGAATTTACAATGAGAACAAAATGTATTAGTGTTCCAGATGATTGTTCTATACTTTTCAACAAAATAGTTTCTAAGTATGGAAGAAAATCTGCTTGGAATGTATACAAGCTTCTCACTTCTAATGAATTCAGTAAAAGGATTGAAACCCTCAGTAGAGATACTGAGGGCTTTCCTTTATTAGAAGATATTATGGAGTTCGATGAAGTATTGTATATGATAGGAGAAGATAGTCTTAATAGGGAATTGCTCAAAAGAATAAGTCCTGTTGAGTTCTCTGAAGAAAACTATGCTTCCATGATAGAGTCTGTTGAGAAAGAACTTGAAGGCTCTGCCGAAAAAATTTCTATATACATAGAGGAAGACGAAAACGGAAATATATATCCTGTACTAAAAATGAAGAACGAACTTTCAGACAAGAAGTTTGTTGAACAGAAGACAGCTCACAAGCTAAACAAAGCTCTTTCCTCTATGTTTGAAAAGCAAGGCATAACATATACCCTTTTAAGTGACGAGGAAAGAAAAGCTGGACGTATAGGTGTTGCTGACCTTACAAATGCAGAGTCTATGGCAAATGGATTCGTATCTCTTATACGAATAGCAAAAGGAGTGGAAGGACAGAATGCATTAAGCGAAGAGTTCAGCCATGTGATAATAGCGTCGCTTAGGAACGAGCCTGTTATAGACAGATTTATAAACAGACTTTCCCAGAACGATGATGCACTCAAGGTTATACTCGGAGACGAATATGAGGATAATGTAAGATTCCATAACGGAGACAATCTTCTTATAGCAGAAGAGGCATTAGGAAAGCTATTGAGAGAAGGATTGCTTGAAGGAGTTAATTCAGATCCATTGATAGAAAGAGTAAGCAACCTGATAAAGGGCAAGTATAAGGATAAAGACTCCAACGATGTATTTAACCTTATAATTGAAGCTGAAGAGGAGATGAGAAAACTTTCTGACAGTATTCTTGCAGGTAAACTAAACATAACCCAAGACAAGATTAGAGAAATGAAGCATAGGAATGTTCAATTTAATGCATTAAGCGACAGGCTTGACAGAGCTATGGATATTCTTACCAATGCAAAGGATGTTGAAAGGAAGAGACAAAAAATTACAGGAAAGTGGAACTCCAGACTCAGAAACAAAATAAAGTTTCTTATAGACAACATAGATATATCCGAGGCTGACGAACTCAAACTTACTACAGGTCTTGCAAGATATACTAAATCCGCTTTTGATAACTTGTCTGACATACATAAGGAGATAAACGTAATAAACACTCTTAGCCTTGAAAAGAGATTTGCATTGCTAAAAAGACTGAAGGACTATCTTGATTCATACGCAGAGTTCATAAGGGATGTGTCAAAAGAGATGGACTCATCATTAAATTCTGAGACCGAACACGAAAAGAATCTATACAAGGAAGTGAAGATAAAGAATGATAATGATGAGGATGAACTTGTCGATATTCCTGATTTGGTACAGAAGCTAAATAATTTGCAGACTATACTTTCTGCAGAGTATGTTGATATTGCAAGAAAAACATTCGCTACGTTCATAGAGCCGTTCTTTGGTTCACAGGTCAGCATCAACGGCAAGATGTATGACGTGAATACCATTATATCCGGAGCAGACAAGGATATATCATTTATAGACGCTATGCTATGTGCGGCAAAGGATTCAAATAACCTTCTTATACAGACGTTTGATAGAGTCGTTTCATTGAAGAACAATGAGATAAGGGAAGAGACTATCAAATATTCACACAGAATACAGGAGCTTAACCAGAGAGCTGAATCTATGGGAATAACAGACTTCAGCTTTATGTATGAGACATATAACGGAAAGAAGACCGGTAACTATGTATCTGAAATCAACTTTGGAAAGTTTGACTATGAGTTCAACAAATTTATGAAGGAACTTGATGAAGAATACGAGGACAAGACAGACTTTGCGGACCAGATAGAAAAGCTCAACAAGAAGAAGCAGTGGATAAAGGAGAATACAGTCAACGGAAACATTGCCAATCCTGATCCTGAAAAATATAAGGGTGACTATGAGAAACTAAGCAGTGACGAAAAGAAGATATTTGAAGAGTATCTTGACATAAAAAGGGAGCTTGATTCTCTATATCCAGGATCCATGACAAATACATACAAGGCTATCCAGAAGAGAAAGACTGGAGGAAACAGACTTATAGAGTCAATAAAGCATCCGGACAAGATGATAAGTAATCTGAAGGAGTCTATAAATGAGGCGTTCTATTATTCTGAGACAGATAAGGATTTGTTTGGAGAAGATATAAGAGGAATGAGAAACTTTGACGGAACAGAGTTTATGCTTGTACCTGTTCTATATACGACTCCATTAAAGAATCCGGACGATATATCTACAGACGCATTCAGCTCTCTTCTTGCATATGCATATTCTGCTGTTACATACGAAAAAATGACAAGTATAGTAAATCCTTTGGAAACTGCAATGTCGCTTGTAATGGACAGCAAGACATTCAAGGTAGTGGATACAGTAGGAGACAGATCTAAGGTAGAGGATGTTACCGATGGAGTAAAAAAGTACTTGGCAAAGGATAATTCATATATAACGAAAAGACTGAGAGACTATATGAATTCAAATGTATATCTAAGATACATTAAGGATGAAGGTGGATTCAGCTATCAGAACTCTGATGGCGAAACAAGGACTGTCAGCTATACAAAAGTAGTCAACTCGTTCCTTAGGGCAAGTTCGTTTGCAAAAATGGGATTTAACTTTTTGGCAAACATATCGAACATAACAACAGGTATATGTATGGCTCATATAGAAATGGCTGCAGGAAAATACTTTACTGCAAAAGAGATGGCTCATGCAGACAATGTATATAGAAAAATGCTTAAGAACCACCTTACAAACCTAGGAAGCAGATATAAGACAGACGAGCTTTCTCTGCTTGACGACTTGTTTGATATCAAGCAAACCTATGGAAACAGGGTTAAATATGACAACAAGAAGAAGTCATGGATGGAAAAGGTTTTTGGTTCAACATTTGCATTTATAGGTCAGGAGGCTGGAGATCATTGGCTATATAACAGAGTGGCTCTTGCACATCTTTCACATATAAAGGTTCTTGTTCCAAAGTCATCAAGAAACGTCCAGAAAATAAGAGGATACGAAAAGGCTGTAGAGATAGTCAAAAAGATTACAGAGGACAGTAAACTATATTCTCTTACAGAAGACGAGAAATTCTATGAAGATAATGCCCATAACAAAAGCATACGAGTAACACAAGCTATCAAGACAAGTACGGAAGATTTCAGTGAGAAGCATGAGGACGGATCTCCAAACAATTATATATTGCCTTCAACAAAGATTGGAACAGGAGTGGACATATTGGTAAGAGACTTCTTTGACGACAATATCAAATTTGTGTTCAGTAATGGAGAATTCTTTGTTCAGAAGAATGGTGAGAATATAAAGCTTTCAGATATATATCCAAACTCTACACAGGAAGATCTGTCGTCATTTGTAAGGCAGTTGAATACATTGAAGAAGGAGTTTGAGGACAACGGTCTTACTATAGTGTCGAAGGATGTTGTTGCCCAGGGATTCATGGAGGTTATGGTAGGTACAGAAATGAAGAAAGTTCCTGTAGCCGGTACTCTTGACCTGCTTGCCTACGACAAGGACGGAAACTTCCATATATTTGATATGAAGACTCATAGAGGAAAGAGTGTTGAAGGAAAGAAGAACAAGTGGTCAAAACAGACAACCTTATATGCAAAGTTCCTTGAGGAGAAATACGGAATAAATGTGAAGTCAATAAACATTATTCCTATCAAAGTTGAGTACGATACTCCTATCGGTGAGGAGTCTGGAGGAAAGAAGGGAACTGCAGAATATAAGGCTGACGAATTTAAGGACAATCAGCTTCTTGTGAAGGATGGTGAAAACTGGGCCGAATTCACCGGATCAAAACCAAAGCTTGAAAGCATCATAAGGCTAGGCAGAAACAACAAGAATATAGACTATGTAATCCTTGATGAGGAATCAAGAAAGATTGTTGACAGCTATAATGAGAATATAGACCTTGGAAACTATGTTGAAATGTCTCTTTTGGATGCAATAGAATATAAGGATGTATTTGAAGGAAATAACAAGATACGCAAGGCATATATACCTGAAGGAACAAGATACACTAATGAAGGAAACAGATATGTTACAGTATCAGAAATTTCAGACAGAATAAAGGCTATCAACCACAAACTATACGGTATATATAACCAGGCTGACCAAAATGCAGCAAACCAAGTTGCCATAGGAAGAATATTGCAACAGATGAGAAAGTGGGTTGTTCCGCTATTGGATGCAAGATTCGGATCTATGAGAAGAGATTTGACGCTTAATGAAGACTTTGAGGGATATTACAGAACAGTATTGAGACTTGTTGCCGATATCCATAATGGAAAGAGAAACCTTTCGTATTGGTCTATATTGACAGGCAAGGGAGAGTTGAGTGACATGGAGGCTGAGAATATAGCAAGGGCGAGATTTGAGATATTACAGTTCCTTGCTGTATCAATGCTTATCTGGTTCGGTCCTTGGAAGGATAAGAAGAACAGGTCTGCAGCTATGGCACTTGCCGAGTATATGGCAAGAAGAACACAACATGAACTTGGAACTCTTGTACCTTCGACGACATTTGCAAATGAGTGGGTAAAGACATTCAAGAATCCTGCACTTATAATGAGTGACCTTGAAGCAATATCGAATTGTGCGTCTTCAATACTTACCCCTTCTGACTGGACAACAGAGATAAAGACCGGTCCGAACAAGGGACTTACCAAGCTAGAGAAGTCAATGCTGTATACTTCTTTTGAACCGGCAGTATATATGAGGGCATATAGAAAGTATGGACCAGAGTTTATTGAGTCTATGGCTAATTCAATCAACTACTACAAACAGTAATGTGGTAAAAACTAAAACAGCAGAGTGTAATCAACGCCCTGCTGTTTTTTTTATTTTATACCATTACTAATATAGACAGTATATATAAGCCGTATAAGGGCTTTAAATATATTTCCGGTATAAATTATCGGTCAATATATTTTAACCCCGTAAACGGCTCAAAAACGCTACAAATGAAAGTATCCTCCAAACCTTTTCTCTATAGCATTTAGAATCTCTTCATCATTTTGATTCATTCTTATGTTGTCAAGTTGTTCTAGATAATCATTTGCATTAGCCTTGTCAACTTGAACATCATACTCTGAATTGTCAGTACTATTGATACCAAAGTATCTTTCCTTGGCTGGAGTTTCTTCTTCATCTACTTGTCTTAATATTGAGTTCTTACCAGAATATTTCATATTGCAATTTATTTACAGTTCCACAAATTTTCCTTTTCTTCCTCTGACATGCTTTCGTATTCGCTTATTGATATGCCAGAACTTCTTAGATAGCTCTTTCTTCCGTCAGAAAGATCTCCATATGACAGCTTGTTCTTATGGTATGACTTTATGGAATAGGACGTCTTCAACGAGTCACTCTTTGACACTGAGTAACAGCTGACATTTCCTGTCCTGCTGTCAATACTTATGTCAACACTATATCCATTTGAAGAATATATATCCTTCATTTCATTAACAAGATTTACAGCCTGGTCATAACTTATAATACCATTCTTCAATGGATCAGAAATCTGTGACTTTAGCTTGCTGTTTATAGAACTGCGATACTTGCTTAAACTATTTGACTCATTATTTAGTTCTGTACTTGAGTATTTCCCTCTATTTATATTACTGAACAAAGTGTCCAAGTTGTCTATTTTAGATACTCCGTTATCAAAACCCATTATGTTTCTGATGAATTCAAATATCTTATTAAAGAAGTTGTATAGCTTATCGGACAGCGACTGTTCCCTGTATACGTCATTCAGTGTAAAGTCAACATATTCTTCAGCAAGTCTTTCTTCTATAGCCATCTTATCTTTTGCTGTACTATTCGACATTCCAAACTCTTTGGCTGCCAAACTATACATCTCTTCCCTTTCTTCAGGACTAAGAATCATGTCTGATACGAAATGGAATGCCTCATGAAGTGCAGTTCCTTTAGCAGATCCATTATAAAGACTTATAACACCATTTGAATACATACCCCATGCCCTGACAGGACTACCATCTTTTGTAGATTCGATTATTTTATCAAGAAGCCTTATTCTGCCTTCTTCAGATAACTGAGGAAGTATTCTGTCTATAAATGCCTTTTCTTTATTATAGTCCATAGCTCCATCCGTATTACTGTCATTAGTTGCTACACTGAATGCGTCGCCTATAGAATAATCTTCATCGTAGTCTTCGTCTGAAAAATCGTTTACAGGTTCATCTACAGATTGTGATGTGTTATCATCTTCTACTACAGTATCAGATGTATCTGAATCTGTATCTACACTATCATTTGATGGAGAAAACGGCTCTTCTATCGTAGCTGTAGTATCACTTTCTTCAGAACTTTTTCCTAGAGAATTTAAAAAGTCAACCTTACTTATAGGAGTACCAACAGCGTTAGGATCAAAACCTTCAGTAGGATCCTCCTTTTTATTAGCATCATATACACGCTTGAATGTTTCTAGAACACCAAACTCTCCAGTCTTTGAGTTGAAGTAATCAGCACTAATGCCTATCTGATCTTTTATTAAAGAAATATCATATATATCATTCATTCTTTCGTATCCTATTTCAGAGTAATTGATTAATTCATTTTTCTTTATAAAATACAAAGCTTTTAGAATCTTCTTTTCATCTTCATTGAAATCATCTAGGTCGTATGATTTAGATCCATCTTCACTTGTAATTTTTGCTATATCTCCAGAATCATCTATATATACTCTATATGCTATATTAGATTTGTTCTTTTTAGCATTATTATATGAAACAACTTGACTTCTGTTATTACTTGAAGAAGGCTCAAAATCACTGACAGATCCATTCTTCTCTTTACCGTTTACATCAAGTGAATTTATACAGAACGAATTGTTTATAAGAGTTCTTCTATAGTTTATATCATTTTCTGATCCCTGCTGTGCGTCTATGTTTGTTTTTACAGACATAGATACTATTTCAGAATAACTATAATATGTACCTTCTATATCTATTGATTTTGTACCGTCATCAGACATTAATCTATTCTTATCTATTTTAATAAGAATATGATTATCTTTAAGAGCTTGCTTAATCTCATTAATACTTACAACGGTATTTTTAGATTCAAAAATAGTCTCTGCAACATTACTGCTTCTTACTACCGATATTCTCAATTTATCTTCATAAACTGATATATGAAATCCTCGTTTGTTTTGATCTTTATCATTTACATATACAGCAAATAAATCAGAAAGAACTTTTACAAATTTAATTCTCATATCTGAATCACCCAGATTGATAGTCTCTCCGAATCCATCCAATACCTTATCTATGTATTTGCTAAGGAAACAATCTTCAGATCCATACGAATTAAGTATTATTCGTGTAGCTTTATACTGGTTTTTGTTATCTTTAGATCTGACTGGAATTAAAAGAACAGGCTGTCCTGGTTTTGTATAGTTTTGTGAATTGATTACATTTATCTTACGATCATGTGTTTTTATATTTCCATCCTTATCTTTTACTATACCAAATACAGCTTTTTCGTTATCATTGTATCCAAATGCCTCTTTCACTGTTTTGGATGAGTTTGAAAACGCAACTCTACCTATAACTCTTTTGTTTACATGAGAAGATAATCTGCTCCCCTCGTATATTATATTAGAGAAATTAGAATTATCTACCTTTTCTAATTTTGAATTGTCAAACAAAGAGTATATTGTTTTGACATCATCCGCACCGTTTTGAATCCTTTCATTTTTGCCAGGAACCACTCCTACAACATTATACGATTCTCCATCCTTTACAGCCATAAGAATAACCGGTCCGTCCTTTGAATCATTAAACTCATCAAATAAACTGTCTGTTATGAAGAATATTTCGTCACCTTCATTAACATTCTCCATGTTTCTGAACACGCCATTCTTTACGAAATATTCTCTTATTGCCTGAGCTCTTTTTACTCTTATATCTGCTTCTTCTTTAGTTTCATCGCCTCTTTGTTTTATGAATTCATAAGAATATACATAAGGCGTAGAGTTTAGACTATTCTTGTCTTTAAGGTAGTTGAATTCAAGTACATTATTATATATAACATTCTTTTCCTCAAAATCCTCTTCTTTTTTCTCTATCTCGTCATCAGTTATAGTTTTATCTTTACTGTCAGTTTCAATAGTATCGTCAATATATACTTCATTGTTCTGCTTTTCAAAACTGTCCGGAGTTTTAGAGAAGTTATTTATTATATCAATTATTTTCTTTCTAAACTCATCAGGAGTTGCTTTGATATAATCTTTATAATTGTTATACAACTCTCTTATTCCGGTTTCTATGGAATCTTCATTTGTCAATACAGATTTTGCTCTGTTGATAGTAATCTTTCTTGCGTCAATAAAGAAACCTTTTATTCCGTCATGTATCAGACCACTTAATTTATTTATATAAGAATCAGAAAGAGTGTTCTTTCTGATCTCGGGAGTCTTACCTACACTATCATTCCCAGGAGTGAATTTAGCCTCATCTTCTGCAACTTGTTCTACAGATTCATCTAATGCTACCTTCTCTTCCTCCTGCGGAGATTTGTCGTCCTTTGCTTCATATTCTGCATTATCACTACCTTCTTCAAGTGATTCGCCTCCTGTCTTTTCAAGAAGTTCCTCAACATTCCTTTTAGTAGAAGCAGAATTGTTTGTTATAATAGATTCAATTTCAGTATGAGCTTGTCTTTTAATGTCGTCGAATTCAGAAAAAGCAGAAGAGAATACTTCTGTAAGGAAGGCTCTTGTGTCATTTTCCTCTTCAGTTAACTCTTCTCCATTATTAATCTTCCTTGATATACCCATAAGATCCGTTACAAACTTTCTTGTATCTTCAAGGTTTATAGTTATCTTTTCTAGATATTGATCGTCCTTAAGAACTGTATCTTTCGCCTTTTCAGGATCTAGGTTTGTTATCTCATTTACTAGTTCACGTATGTCCTTAATATTTTTTGCTATAGTAGGATTATTGTTCTCGGATATCTTTTGTTCCAACAATTCTGTTATACGTTTGTTTAGATACTGGAGAGCAACGGCATTCTCTATCGCCTTAACGTAGTCTGAGTTTAGTGTAATAAGATTCAGCTTCAGATATATTTCTTTTAGATTTGAATACGGTATAAATCTAACTACATTATTGTCATAAAATCCTTCAAACTTTTCTTGCGTATCATTCTTTGTGATTCTGACTTCCTCCTCCTTAGCCTTTGTTTCTTCCTCTTCTATATGCTTTTCATGTTCTTCCTTCTGCTTCTTAGGATTACTCAAGTATGTATCAAGCTTATCACTAAACTGCTTCTCAAGTTCGTTAAGTCTGAATACGTCCTTTAGATCTGATATAAGGTTGGACATATCTGTTCTATTTATGGCTTCTCTTGAAATATTGTTTACTATATCATAGAACTCACTGTTTTCGTTAACAAGCTCATTTAGTCTGTCATATAAATCCAACTGTATTGAAGACTTGAATATTCCTGGCATTTTGTCGTCCAATGAATAAGTAAGAAGATCTATGAAATCATTTATATAGGTATTTACATTCTTTACTTTCTCAACATCTTTATTTGCGCTTTCAAGATCCTTCTTTTTTTCTTCAAGTCTTTTCTTGTTTCTTTCTACATTGACACCTTCGTCTATCTGAACCTTCAATGAATCTATTTCGTCTTCTATTGCAGCCTTGTATGCAAAACCATTTGATATCTGTTCCTGCATTTGAGACAAGTTTGATCTAAGCTTCTTTGCAAGACTCTTATTCTCGTCATTCATTATGCTGTCAGATCTCTTGATGAACATCTTTACCTTATATGCAAGCCATGCAAGTTCTGTCTTCTGGTCAAATGTTACACTATCCGCATTTGCTACACGTGAATTTATATATCCAAACGCCTCCTTGTAATCCTTTATATTGTCAAGGAACTCCTGCTTTCTTTCTCTAAAGAAGTCGTTTATCTCTTTCGCCTTTTCTTCATCGTTGTTAAAATCATTTTCATCGTATACTTTTGATCCATCGGAGAACTTTGAATCGTTCATATTCTTTGTTCCGTTATCCGTCATGATTTTACATAGATCTGCAAGAGCCTTTGAATTCATGTCAGAAGAATTAAGACTAGACTTTACTATATTCTCTATTGCACCTAAATGTCCTGTAGCTGCAAAGGCATGAAGAGCCATAAAGTCTGAATTGTCCTTATTGTTTATATAGTCAAAAGTATCTCCATTCTCTGCCGCTCCAGCCATTCTGTCATTAACCTGGGACATCATAGCATTAAGATTATTCATAAGAATAGCCTTGTCGACAGTCTTTTCACTCATTCCATATTTTGATGCAAACTCATTCATATGCTTTGCATACTCCTCAGCCTTCTTATTATCTTCGTTTGCAGCCTGCATTGCACCAAATACACCTCCAGACCATCCGATAGCCTTTCCTCTACCAAGTATAGTCTCAGGTCCGCTATTGTTTGTCTTACCAAACGAAGCACTACCGGAAAGACCTGTAAGGAATCCTATAAATCCCTCTTCCCATCTATCCTTGTTTCCATATACATCAAGGAATCCTTTCATTATAGCTGAAGTTGTATCCCATTGCTCTACCTTGGATTTACCATCAAGAAGTATTTGTCTGAACGCTTCGGGACTGTCCTTATACGTATTAGCCTTGTTTGAACCGGATTCAAACCAAGCCTGGTTCATTTCCTCCAATCCTTCATTTACACCTCTTCCCAATGCCTCTAATGTTCCCCTTCTTTTAGATGCACCATATACTCCCTTTGATGTTTCCCTAACAAGTCTTCCGGCTTCAGTCATAGCTTCTTTAGCTCCCTGTCTGAATATTCTGCCAAACTCAAGATGATTCGATAGTGTAAGATATGCTGTATTCAAAATAAAGTCAGACATACCTGCAGCAGACGCTCTTTGCTCTATATCAGACATTGCCTTGTCGTAGTTGTCTCCAAGCTGACTTATTCTGTATGCCTTGTCTTCATCTGACAATTTTCTGTCGGCAAGTATAGCATCCCTCATCTTCTTGTACTCATCTCCTAGTTGTGCAGATTCAAGCTTTACCTTATCCCTATATAGATTGTTTGCTTCAAATGCACCTTCATTGATAGCACCATATAATGATCCTACTATATCCATTGCCATACTTGATGCCTTAAGTACCTTGAATGCATTACTCAAAAGACCAAGACCTACCATAGATGAACCTATAGCACCTACAGTAAATCCCATATTCTTTATGAAGCTGTCAGCCCAGAAATTCATTGTAGCCATCTTTCCAAGACTAAAACCTTCCTTCTGCTGGTCTGTAGTGTAATAGTTTGGCATAACTTTCTCCATGTATTCGTTGAAGTCACTCATAGCATTTATGAAGTTATTGTTGAATATTCTTGTAGCATCACCATTTACTATAGCACTACCAATACCCCATACAGCACCAACAGTTCCGTTCAAGAAAGTTGTTGTGGCTGTTGTACCAAACTTCCCCAAGCCGTTTACAAACTGAACGAATGCACTTTGTTCGTTAGCCCTGTTGTCTCTGATCTTCTCTTCTGTAGGCATTTCAACAATACCATCATAAACAGATTCTTCAGAGTATGCCTCTGCAGCGGCAGAATCCTCCATTAGTCTTCCTGAAAACGGATCTTCATTTTCTTCAAATACCGATCCAGGTGTCAATGCAGAACTGTCACCTCTTAGCCCTTGTACATATTCAGTATATTTCTGTCTTGTGAAAGCAGATCCATTGAGGCTATTTTTCATAGCCTCAACTACAGGATCCTCTCCATATATATCTTCGTTTCTTATTCCTTCTAAACCTGTCATTGTTTTATATATTATTGGTTATTAATCTTCATTTGGATCGTCTACTGCATTACTGTCATAAGAGTCATATCCATATACAGGATACTTTTGGTCTACAGGAGAAAGTGAATTTGAAGAAACATTTGTCACTCCAACCTTGTATTCTCCAAACAATAGTTTTCTTAATGAGTTAAGTCTTGAATAAGTATGAATATCCTTATACTCACTTAGTATATGGTTAGTTGCCCCTACTGCATCTTCGTTGCTATAACCATTACTTTTAAATCTGTTTATAAGCTCATTCTTGATGTCATTATACCTGCTTACAGCTCTTCCTGTATTATCTGTGATACCTAATGAAGAGTAGTCTGCGTTTTCAGGTCTTGCATCATTGAATGTATATTGCGACCTGTCATAAATACTATCTGCCGGAACATAATAATAGTTGTTTGAATCTATAGGCTTTATAATATAGCCTAGTCTGTCAGGATCTAATGATACACTTACTATATAATTACCTTTGTTTATCTGCTCCCAGTCGTCACTAGCTCCTTCATCAAAGAGCCATTTGTCTTTCTTGGATCCTATTGAAGAGCTCTTTGTCTTGAATGAATACTTGCCTGTCTTTTCATTCTTCTCTATATCTTTTGAATCAATTAGAACAGCATTGTTTCTGATAATCTCCTTTGCTTTTATATTGTTCGCCAGATCACTTCCACCATGCATATCAAGAGGTATTACCTGAAATCCTACAGCATCGTTTTTATTATATATGTCTTCAAACTTAGCTATACTTTTATCGCTGTTTAATGCATCTTCAATCTCATCTACACTCATATTCCAAGGATTGTCTATACCAAATTCCTTTAATGTATTCAAAATATCATCATAGTCTTGTTTTACGGCTACAATCCTATTAAGAGTTTTAACATCATCTTTTGTTACATCTTCAATTATTCTTTGAAGTCTGTCTAAATCCCCCTTGTAGTTTTTATTTTTCCACCATTCTGAAAAACTATGTGAATCTGTTCCATATTTAGACTGATCTCTAACTTCTTTATTATACTTCTCTATAGCATCCTTATAGAAGTCTACAGCTTCACGAACAGACATATCCTTTATCTTATCGGTTCCTCCCAACCATGTAATGTCTTTATATTTCTTATCATTTAGTGCGTTATTTATTCTATTATTCA
>JAZUHH010000041.1:0-121305 GCA_045641625.1 Paludibacteraceae bacterium | reverse complement strand
CGAACAGCTTCATCGGATTGGTGCGCTCTTCATGTACCACGATGTTCTCGCCGTACTTTCGGCGTCTGCTCTCCACATCGTGCTCACCCAACCCACGTCTGTGAGCATAGAGTGCGCTATAAACTTGTTCCAACGACTGGCGAGATGCAAAACGAGCATACTCGCTGTTGTAAACAGCCCTTGTCATAGGACTCTTCTTGAAATTGAAAAGGTTCTTCATCATTCTTTTTGTTTCCTTTCTTTTCAATAAGTTAAACAATATGGTTCCGATTGCGAGTGCAAAGGTACGCACTCCATAAGAAACAAGCCGTTAGAGAATGATTAGAACGGTATTAGAAAATCATTAGAGCAAATTCTAATGAGATTCTAATAACACATCTGGTTCATAATTGAAGAAAAAAAAGTAACTTTGCACCCGTAATGTGTACAATATTAATCATAGAAGACGATCAGCGACTTGCCTCTTTGCTCCAGACGGGCATTGAGGAAGCTGGACATCATGTGCTGTTGGCGTATGATGCAGAGATGGCTTTGAGGTTGTTAGCCCCTCTCCAGCTCCCCCGAGGGGGAGAGAACAAAATCAACCTTGTTATCAGCGACATCATTCTGCCGGGAATGAATGGAATAGATTTGTGCAAACGAATAAAGGAAGTGATGCCTAATGTGCCTATTCTGATGCTTACTGCACTCGGAACCACAGACGACAAACTGGAGGGGTTCGATGCTGGCGCTGATGACTACATGACCAAACCGTTTGACTTTCGCGAATTGTTGGCAAGAATTGGGGCGTTGTTAAGAAGGACAACCTCCCCCAACCCCTCCAAAGGAGGGGAGACGAAGATACTGACGATTGATGATCTTAAACTCAATCTTGACAAGCATGAGTGTACGCGAGGTGATGTGCTGATTCATCTTACTCCAAAGGAGTTCGCACTACTGCAATACCTAATGGAGAACGCTGGTAAGGTGGTCAGTCGCATGGATATTCAGAATAATGTTTGGCATACACATTTTGACACAGGCACAAACTTCATTGATGTCTATATTAACTACTTACGACGCAAGATAGACAAAGATTTTTCTATAAAACTCATCCACACAAAACCTGGTGTAGGATTCATTCTTTGCAAAGATGAAGAATAACAAACTAAAGTTAACTCTTAAGTACACGTTCTTTATGTCGGTAGTACTTGTGACATCGCTCATTATTATATATATAGTGAGTGATAGGGCACGCCATGAATCTTTCCAAGGCACACTTCGTTCGGAAGCCATCACCAAGGCAAACCTCTTCCTTGAAAACAAGGTGGATGTGACTACCATGCAACACATCTACCTAAACAATACACAGTTCATCAACGAGGTGGAAGTTGCCCTTTATACGCCCGACTTCAAGATGCTTTACCATGATGCCGCAGAGCATGATATTGTGAAAGAGACGCACGAAATGATTCGGCAAATCTGCGAGAAAGGCGAAATGTCGATAGAGGTAGATAAGGGGTATCAAGCAGTGGGAATATTATATAAAGGAAAATATGTGGTCACCGCAGCAGCTCACGATGGATATGGAGAAGCCAACATGGCTGCACTCCGCAATACACTTCTACTCATTTTCCTTGTATCTATACTTCTAATGGTCATCGTTGGCTACATTCTTGCAACACTTACTATACGTCCGATAGAACGAGCTTTGACTAGTCAAAAGATGTTTGCAAGCAACGTGTCGCACGAACTGCGTACACCGCTTGCCGCAATTATGGGGGAACTGGGACTTGCCTTGCAAAGGGAACGAACAGCAGAAGACTATCAAAAACGCATAGGCAGAGCACTTGACGATGCCTCGGGAATGTCAGACACAATCATAGGCCTGCTGAACCTGGCAAGAGCGGAATACGACGCCTCTCAGATAAAGATGGAACCGGTCAGGATTGACGAACTGCTAATGAACACTACAGAGGAACTTCTGCGCGCCAAGCCGGAATACCGGGCAACCCTGTCATTTTCAGACACACCATCACCTGACGAGGAAATATCGGTAACTGCAAACAGATACCTTCTTGCACTTGCCTTCAGAAACCTCATAGAGAACAACTGCAAGTATTCGCATGACCACACCTGCAACATAGCAATCAGCAGAGGTACAAAACATAATGGCGATACAGGAAGCAGACTGCCGGCACATCTTCCATTCTGCAGCCTGTTCCGAATCTCAGCCCAGGCAAAATGGTGCGTTACATTCTCGGACAAGGGGCAGGGAATGAGCATTACCGAGCAGAAGAATCTCTTCAGCCCCTTCTATCGTGGAAGCGGCAGGGCTTCAGGGCACGGCATAGGCATGGCTCTGGTCTGGCGCATCGTTACTCTGCACGGCTTTACGATAAGGGTAAATTCCAAACAGGGACATGGCACATCGTTCCATATTCTGCTGAATTGAACCTGCCTACATTCCTCCGCAAACATTAAAATCCAGTCAAAGGGTGTGTAAAATCCAGTCAAAAGGGCGTCAGAAACAAATGACTACCCTAATTTATACGTTTTTCACTTGGATTTTTCAATTATTGGACTAAACTTGCAACCGTAAACAAGATAAACACACGAATATAATCTAATACGTATGGTAACACTTTACAAATCATTTCTTGCAGCAGCCACAGGCCTGATGATGTTTGCATCAGTGGGTGCGCAGACTCTGCCGGGAACAAAATCGACAATCAGCGTGAACGGAAAGAACCGCACGATTGATGTCTATGCTCCGAGCGGAATGGGACAGAACAGACCGATGGTAATCTCTTGTCACGGAATGGGACAGGACATAGCCTATCAGAAAGAGCAGTCACGCTGGGACTTGGTCGCTGATACAGCGAAGTTCCTTGTAGTCTATCCGCAGTCGGACGGTTCGACTTGGGACTTGGCAGGCAACGGCAACGACATAGCCCTGATCAAGGCCATCATCAAGGAGATGAGTTCGAAGTACAAGATCGACCTTGACCGCGTATATATGTCGGGCTTCTCGATGGGCGGTATGCTCACCTACTCGGTAGCCAACAACATGGCGGACCAGATTGCCGCCTGCGCACCGGTTTCGGGCTACCCTATCGGCGACAAGACTGCAAAGCCTTCTCGTCCGATGCCGATAATTCACACGAACGGAGACAAGGACGACGTTGTCCACTACGAGCCTTGGAGCGGAACTTTCAACGGAATGTACCAGCAGCAGCAGGGTGCCTACGCACAGGCAGAGGCTTGGGCAAAGGCAAACGGATGTGACGCAACTCCGGTCGAGTCCGTTGTAGATGGTGCGGCAACACGCTACCTTTGGAAGAACGGAAAGTGCGGTGTCGAGGTATGCCTTAACAAGGTTTACGGAAAGGGACACTGGCCTTCGAACGACAAATATCATTCAGTAAGGGAAATCTGGAGATTCGTCTCGAAATATACACTTGAGTGCGGTGCTTCCGCCGCGCCTGCCGAAGTAGAGCAGGCCGGACCTTGGAAGGGAACTCCGGCACAGATTCCAGGCACTATCGAGGCCGAGGAATACGACAAGGGCGGTCAGGGCGTTGCCTACAACGACAAGGACACAGAGAACAGAGGCGAGGCGTTCAGAAATGACGGTGTCGATGTTTACTCTGGCGGTACAGGCTATGTAGTCGGCTACAACCAGTCCGGCGAATGGTACAACTACACAGTTGATGTCAAGGAGACTTCAAAGTACACTGTGTCAGTCTCTGCCGCTACAGACAACGAGTCTGCCGCATTCCAGCTGTACATTGACGGTGTTGCTGTAACTGGCGAGGTTTCTGCGCCAATGACAGGAGACTTCAAGAAGTTCGCCAATGTGAAGACTCGAACAAAGGAGATTTCTGCAGGAAAGCACACTCTACAGCTAAGAGTCGTAAGCGACTGGTTCGACATCGACAAGATGACTTTCGAGAAGTATGACGGAAGCTCAGCCGAGCCATACGACGAGAACGGCTGCGTAGTCGGAGACAGAACAAACGACGATTTGGAGTCGGTATTCTCTGGCATATCTTTGAGCAACAAGAACTCTAAGGTCAAGCCTACAACAAACCACAACCCTATCATGACACAGCGCTACGGTGCAGACCCATGCGCGATGGTTTATGGCGACTCGGTATATATCTATATGACACACGATATATATGAGTACGACAGCAAGGGCGCTATCGCAAAAAACGGCTACGGCAAGATTACAGAGATTGTCTGCCTTGCTTCAGCTGACCTTGTGAACTGGACTGACCACGGTCCGATGAAGGTTGCAGGCACTGGCGGAATCTCGAAAGCTATTAACTCGTGGGCACCAACTGCATGCCATGCGAAGGTAAACGGCAAGGACAGATTCTTCCTATACTTCGCAAACAACGGAAACGGAATCTATGTAGTTGCTTCAGACACACCTTACGGACCTTGGGAGGACGTGAAGAACGGTCAGGGACTTATCACTCGCTCTACTCCGAACTGCAGCAATGTGACATGGTTGTTTGACCCTGCTGTTTTGGTTGATGACGACGGAACAGGTTATCTGTACTTCGGCGGCGGTGTGCCGGACGGTCAGCAGGCTAACCCGGGAACTGCCCGTATTGCCAAGCTAGGCAAGGACTTCATCTCTATCGATGGAACACCTGCAACATTGAAGCCACCTTATCTGTTCGAGGATGCAGGTATCAACAAGATTGGAAACAAGTACGTTTACTCATATTGTACCAACTGGAATGTGCCGAACGGCAACCAGTATGGCATTTCTAACGCTGTAATCGCTACAATGACATCTTCTAATCCAATGACAGGATTCAACTTTGACCGCAAGGTGTTCGACAATCCATCAAGATGGCTAGGTGCCAATGGTAACAACCACCACTCGTTCTTCAAGTTCAAGGACAAATGGTACATCACTTACCACAGCCAGTGGATTCAGAACCAGATTGGCGTAGATGGAGGTTACCGCTGTTCGCACGTTGACTACGCAAACGTAGATGAGTCCAAAGGACAGATTCTTGGAGTAAACGCAGGAACAACCAAAGGTGTTGACCAGGTTGAGAACGTGACAAAGGTAGGCTACATACAGGCTGAGTGCTTTGCTTGGCAGAACGGCGTCAGTGTGAACTACATCGGCAGATCGACTAACATGGCTGTAAAGGGAAGCGACGGAAGCTGGACAGGTATTTCAAATGTTCAGCCTAAGGGCGAGAATACTTTCAGGGCAAGAGTGGCAAGCAAATGCGGCGGTGCAATCCGTGTAACCAAGGATTCTCCTAACGGCGAGGCCATTGCATACTTGAATGTCACAAGCACAGGTTCAGAGAGCACTTACGAGGACTTCGAGTGCAAGATTATCGAGCCTCTATACATGCCTCACTCATTGTTCTTCACTTTCAGCGGTGACCTTAACTTCGACTCTTGGGGAATGTACAACAAGGAGTACGCCAGCGAGAAGGTTATCGAGAACACAGAGGAAAAACTTGTAGTTGAGCCAAACCCTGCATCAAGCGTTGTTACTCTTCACGGAATCGCTGAGGGCGACATCATCGAGGTTTACTCGGTTGACGGTGTGAAGGTAATGAACAAGATTGCAGAGAACAGCGTAGAGTCTTTGGATGTTGAGTCTCTGAACAGAGGAATCTACATCGTCAAGGCTGGAAGCAAGGCCACTAAGATGGTTTTGAAATAAAGCAAACGAACAAACTTTTTTGCAGTTTGCGAACAAAGCGAACAAAAACTGGGGCGGCACTTAATTTTTTTAAGTGTTGCCCTTATTTTTTTACCACTTTCTAAACTTTGCAGCATAAAATAGGCTTCTATATACGAATTTTATGCAACATATTGAATTAGTTATCAAAAAAGCACTACCTTTGCAAAAATAAATGTGAGTTCAATATTAATGTATAATTTAAATACTGGATTAGGACATGAATAAATTTTTTACAAAGTTTTTAATGCTAGTCTCTGTCTTGTTTATGTCGTTTAATACGATATTGGCACAGGAGTCTGTCGAAGGAGACTATTTGACAGATATGGAGATTAGTGCTGCAACAATTATGGGAAATATTCCTGGTTCTGTTAGCAAACAGGCAACATTGGTAACACACCCGGCTGAAGCATCTCATGATTATTATGATGTTGATTTTGGAAAAATAGAAATTGCGTCAGTAAAAATTAACCTTAAGTTCTTAACTATCGCATATGACGAGGTTAACCAACGACTATTTTCTCACGAAAAGACTAGCATAGCCGGGGCAAAAGACATCACTAACCCAACTTTCGAGGCACTTATGAATGATGAAGGTTCTTTTGTAGGAAAGATTACATTTACTTATGGTTCTGGTTTTCAGGGGGTAAATTGTGTCATCAATTTCACAATGTCACCCAAGCCGGCTGAAGTTGAAAAACCTATCAAGGAACTTACATTCAAGAACGTGCCTTATTACAACACAATCAACAGTCAGAACAAGACGAAGGATGAGTTCGCCTCTCTAAAGGTTACTATCTACAAGAATTACCTTAACATCACTTCTGACCAGTACATTGTAAAGCTTTCAGAGAGCAAGAACTTGACTGCAAAGGTTTCTCTTGCCCTTGAGAACTTGAAGTACACAGCAAACGCTGACACTACAGAGATTAGCATCTCTAACTGCGAGACCAAGTTCAAAGTCGAAGACTACGCCATCTCGACAACAGCTACTGTCAACGCAGAGTTCTTCACTAAACAGGACTCGCTTGAAGGTACTTTCAGCTATGTTTTGGGCGGAGACAAAAGCATGCTTGACATTTTAAGCGGCGGAACCATATTCAATATCACCTGCAACTTCGGAAACGATGTAAAGAATATCGAGATTGTTGACGAGCAGTTCGACTTTGACTTCGAAAACGCCACACACTTCTTTGCCAAGGTTAGCGACGACGCAAACACAAGCTTCGAACACGCATACTTGAGCGCAGACGCCAAGACTTTGGCACTTTACCCTGTCAAGCTTACAGGTGTGTCGCAGAAACTGGCTGTAACTTTCGAAGTTGACACTACTCACATCAACATCTTTGACGAGAAAAACGGAATTAACTTCACTAATATCGCTGTAAAGGCTAACGGAAATGCAAAGCAGTACATCCAGTCGCTTGGAATATTCGCGGCATTCGGAAACGAAGAGGGTGAAATCAGTGCAATACTAAGCGCAGACGAGCAGTTTGTCGGACAGGTCGCTATTGGTGGAAATAAGGTCAGCGCAATTGATGTAAAGGCTCCGGTAGTAGTTAGTCCAGGTGAAATGCTCTATATCTACCACCCTATTTGCGGCTATAAACTTGCCAATTATATCAAACCTGTTGTGATAGACAGCGTAGATGGAGTATTGGACATCGAGTTGGCAAATATCCTTTTTGACAATGAAAAGAATCCTACATCGGTTCCAAGTCCAATGAACATTAAGATCCAAGACGAACATCTTAACAGCACAGATTTTGACGTTTCCTTGTCTCTGGACAAGTGCAGATGCTACTATCCAAGCCGAGACACAACTATCGAATACAAATTCTCTGCAGAAGATAATCCGATAGCCATCGACGCAACAAAAGACATCGAAAATGCTATAAGAGAGCTTATCGGCGAAGCTGACTGCTACTACACAGTGGAAATTCCTGAAGAAGCAAAGACTTGCAAGCCAGGAGATAGCATATTCAATATAACAGTGGGAGAATTTAAGTCAACTGTTACTATTAGCGTGTTGGTACCTACATCAGTAAACAACATAGAGAGCAGTGATTCTGCAATCAGCTATGCTAACGGCGTTCTTTCAATTCTTGGCTACGACGCAAATAATGTTGAGGTGTTCAACATAGTCGGAACAAAGGTGCTAGACACACCAATGGCAGAGCAGATAAATGTAACTCTTGCAAAGGGTGTTTACCTAGTCAAGGTTGGAAATACAACTGAAAAGGTCGTTGTAAAGTAATTCTGACAAAAAAACAATAAAATAGAGGAAGGCTCGATGAGTCTTCCTCTATTTTTTATCCCTATGTAATTATGATTACTGCAAAGCGAACTTAATGATCATCTTCACAACCCCTAGAAGTCCCATCGGCAGTCCGTAAACAAGCACAAAGGTCATTGCTGTGAAATGCAGTGGCTGAGGCTCATACGAAGACCTTTCATCATGACAAAGGGCCCAATAGCAAGTCCAGAATATATAAGCCGCATACATGTTGACCGGCCAATAGAAAACCTCTGCAACAGGCACAAAGAACTCGACAACCTGAGTCACAACCATAAGAGTCGAACAGTAAGTGATGCATATTGAGGTAAAATCCAGATCTCTGTTCACTCTCAACGGCAATATATAGAATTTTGGATAGCGGGAATACCATTTCTCGGCTTTGCTTCTGACAAGAACTGCCACATAAAAGCAGACTATGATGTTCAATGTAGCTGCTACAGTCTCTATGCAGTCTGCGGAAAATGTTGACTTGCTGTACTCATATTCCACAAAGAGGGAAAGATACCCGATACGAATGAGCATGGAACCAATAAGCAGCGACCAAAGGGGAAGCAAGTATTCCTTCTCTACCCTTTCCCACGGCTTTTGCTCAGTCCTAATAGCATTCCATTCAGAGGCAGGTGAAAAGATGAGACGCCAAACACGCCTCAGAAGATTAAGGTAAGTCTCTTTCATGTAAAAAAGTTCTTTGTTTTAGTTTTTATATCATCACGTGCAAAATTATAACTTATAAAGAAATAAAAAAAATTTTGCCATATAAAAAAGTATAGTTACCTTTGCCGATATTATTTATGATTATTATCTAACAACTATGTTCGAAGGTTTATCAGAAAGACTCGAAAGGTCATTCAAAATACTCAAAGGAGAAGGAAGAATAACTGAAATAAATGTTGCAGAGACACTTAAGGACGTTCGCAAGGCGTTGCTTGAGGCCGATGTCAACTACAAGATCGCAAAGACATTCACTGACACAGTAAAGGAAAAGGCACTTGGTCAGAATGTGCTTACAGCTGTGAAGCCAGGCGAAATGATGGTCAAGATTGTACACGATGAGCTTGTTGAGCTTATGGGTAGTGTTGCAAAAGACATCAACATCAAGGGTGCTCCGGCAATCATCCTTATGAGTGGACTTCAGGGTTCTGGTAAAACTACATTCTCCGGCAAATTGGCAAGCATGCTAAAGAGCCAGAAGAACAAAAAGCCGCTTCTATGTGCATGTGATATCTATCGTCCTGCTGCCATCGACCAGTTGAAGGTCCTTGGAGAGCAGTTGAATGTTCCTGTTTATAGTGAACCGGAGAATAAGAACGCTGTAGAAATCGCTCAGAATGCCATCAACTACGCAAAGGCAAACAGCTGCGACGTTGTAATCGTCGATACTGCCGGACGTCTTGCCATAGACGAGCAGATGATGAACGAGATCGAGGCTATCAAGAAGGCCATCCAGCCAAGCGAAACTCTGTTCGTGGTTGACTCGATGACTGGACAGGATGCAGTAAACACAGCAAAGGAATTCAACGACAGACTGGACTTTGATGGTGTTGTTCTTACAAAGCTTGACGGTGATACTCGTGGTGGTGCCGCACTTTCAATTCGCCAGGTCGTAGATAAGCCTATCAAGTTCATCGGAACAGGTGAAAAGCTTGACGCCATCGACGTATTCCACCCAGACCGTATGGCCGGACGTATTCTTGGAATGGGTGATATCGTGTCTTTGGTTGACCGCGCACAGAAGGCTTTCGACGAGAAACAGGCTAAGGAGCTTCAGAAGAAGCTTGCAAAGAATACTTTTGACTTCAACGACTTCCTAAGCCAGATCAACCAGATCAAGAAGATGGGTAATCTGAAGGAGTTGGCAAGTATGATTCCTGGTGTCAGCAAAATGATCAAAGACGTAGAGATCGGAGACGATGCTTTCAAGGGAATTGAGGCAATCATCTATTCAATGACTCCGGC
This sequence comes from Paludibacteraceae bacterium, assembly GCA_045641625.1. GTDB lineage: Bacteria > Bacteroidota > Bacteroidia > Bacteroidales > Paludibacteraceae > UBA1723. The sequence continues at coordinate 111,343 of JAZUHH010000041.1, read as the reverse complement.
AGAGCGCACAAATCCTTCCATCATCGACGGAAGCCGCAGACAGCGTATTGCAAAAGGTAGCGGTACATCGCTTCAGGAAGTAAACAAGCTTTTGAAGATGTTCGAGGACACTCGCAAAGTTATGCGTATGGCAACACAGAACAAGAGCAAGCTTGCAAGCATGATCAGAAGAAGATAAATTACAAAAGAGTTAGGTATCAAGGCAACTTGACACCTAACTCTTTCTTTATATATAACTGAATTTTTAACTCATAATTTATAATAGAATGCAGTTAATCGACGGAAAGGCAATAGCCGACCAAATAAAGCAGGAGATTGCACAGGAAGTAGCTGATATCAAGGCTAAAGGTGGCAAGACTCCTCATTTGGCTGTAATCATCGTAGGTCACGATGGTGGTAGCGAGACTTATGTAGCTCACAAGGTTAAATCATGCGAGCAGGTAGGATTCAAGTCAACAAGACTAAGCTTTGAGGCTAACATCACAGAGGAGGAGCTTCTTGGCCATATCAAGGCTCTAAACGAAGATGACGATGTAGATGGTTTCATTGTTCAGCTTCCTTTGCCTAAGCATATTTCAGAGCAGAAGGTTATCGAGGCTATCGACTACCGCAAGGATGTAGATGGATTCCACCCTATCAATGTAGGTCGTACAAGCATTGGTCTTCCTTCATTCGTATCTGCAACACCTGCAGGTATCATGGAGCTTTTGAAGAGATACAACATCGAGACTGCAGGAAAGCACTGCGTTGTTATCGGTAGAAGCAACATCGTTGGTAAGCCTGTAGCTTCACTAATGATGCAGAAGGCGTTCCCTGGTGACGCAACAGTAACTGTTTGCCACAGCCGCACAAAGAACCTAAAGGAGATTACCCTACAGGCTGACATCATCATCGCTGCACTTGGTTCTCCTAAGTTCCTAAAGGCTGACATGGTCAAGGATGGTGTTGTTATCGTTGACGTTGGTACAACTCGTGTTCCTGCACCAGAGACAAAGACAGGTTTCAGACTATCAGGTGATGTTGATTTCGAGAATGTAGCGCCTAAGTGCAGCTACATCACTCCTGTTCCTGGTGGTGTAGGACCAATGACAATCTGCTCTCTACTTAAGAACACTCTTCTTGCTGGCAAGAAAGCAATCTACAAGTAATCAAAATTGACAAAATACAAGAAAGGACGCATCGTTTGGTGCGTCCTTTTCTTGTTGTTAGTTGGAGTATCTAATAAAAAGAGCATATATTTCCTAGATATATGCTCTTAAGAATTCATCATTTATTCAGCATTCATTGCATTTGCACCCTGCAATGTGTTACCACTAAACAGAGAGAAAAGATTGAAGCTAAATGCAGACTGACCATTCTTTGCCCTTGTCAGTGCAGCAACATCGTCAGCATCCTTACACAATGCCAATTCAGCCAAACGAATCTCTTTCTTATCAGCCATAATCTGACGCTTATAATCAACACTGTCCTGATAAACTTTTACTTTCATACCCCACTCTTTATTCGCTCTATCAATAGCTGACATTTTCTTGCTAATCTCTGCCACCAATATGGCTGCATCCTTTTGTGCAGAACATCCTGGATCTATCATAGCAATCTTTGAAAGTGCTTCTTCTGCCAAAGACGATGCGTCCTGGATGGATGTCGCATTCTTGGCTATATTGGCAGTCCATAACGAACGAGCCTCTTGGAACAACTTTTTGCCTTCATACTCGGAACGCTCCTTGTGAATTGAAGCATAGACAGGAAGTGTCTCCTCGAAACCAACGCAAGCCTCTGGAACTGTTGACAATATCTTTATGGCACCAGCATAGTCTTTTGAAGCTTGCTTTGACTTAGCCTCTGCAATTATTTTCTTATAATTTGCATTGTAATACTCCATAATCTTCTGCTTAGAGCCTTGTACAAACTGGCTTAATTCTGCAGACTTCGTAGGTATGTTCTTAATAGCCTTTAATAGTGCATCTGTTTCACTTGTTCCGACACCATCAATTTCCATGACATAGTTTCCGTATGTCTGGTTCTTGATATAGTCTCCGATATAGAATACACACTGAAGTTTTTCCGATACCCTAGGTGGATTGGTAGGCACAACATCCTTGCTCACAGGGAATACTGACGCTGTAATCACAAAATCGGAACTCTCGGAAGAAGCCATTCCATAATTAGTCACTATCTGCATCAACTTGTTTTGAAAGAAAGGTATTGCCTGCGGAGTGACATACTGAGTTTGCGGAACACATACAGCCAAAGCAATATCTTTGCCAAGAGTGTAGTTTGTAGTGTCAACTGCAAGAGCATTTCCGCTTGTTGAATTAACCGGATTGCCGCCCAAAGTGTGAGGACCATCATCCTCTACTTGTGTAGTTTTCAACACTGCACCCGGCTTATTCGACTGCGTTGACGACTGGGTTGAATTATTGCCATCACAAGAGGCAAGCAAAGCCATCAAAAAGAAATACGATAATTTTCTAAGTTTCATACTCATAAATTTTATTTTCAAAAAACAAGCCTGCTTCTACAAAAGGGAAACAGGCTTGCTAAAGAAGATTCTATTTGCTTAATTTATACTTACTTCTCACCAATCACAAGATTAGCCTCGCCAAGTCCACGAACCATAACCTTGGAAGTGACATTGTACTTAGACTTCAAATGCTTGCGAAGCGCAGTGGCAAAAGCACGAGCATCAACAGCATCGCCATTCTCATCAAACAATGGAATGCGGACCTGCTCGAACTGAGCAACATTCTCTGTATTATCAGACAAATTGAATGAACCATTCACAGTGTTCTGTTTCATCCACTTCTGAATTACATCAATTAGCTCATCACCATTCTCATCCTCAGTCTCAAGATTAACAGGAGAATTATTCCATACTCTTACACGAAGTGAAACCTCACGACCATTCTTCTCTGTATCAGCATACCACTTAACCAACTGCTCGTCAAATTTTGCTATATGCTTCTTTAACTCTGCTGCTATAATACGAGGTACAATCTCCTTAGAAGGCTCAGAAATAGCTGTACTTGTTGCAATTCGCTTGTTAGTGTATGCATCAAATGCCTCGATAGTAAACTCTACTGAATTTGCTCCAGATTCATATCTCTTTACCCAACTTATCTGAACAATAACATCAGACTTTACCTTACGCTTCAAAATATCAAGAGGAGATTCCATCATCTCTGCACCTGATGTATTTGATTTAGTAACATTATCCTCTGCCTCTTTTGTCTTGATAGACTTCAACTCCTGCTGACAATCCTTCAAAGAATAGCCATAATCTGTCATCTGCTGACCAATGCTACTTATTACACCTGGCAAATCGTTATCTTTAATAAAGGCAACTTCGTAATCGGCAACTTTCTCTGAAGATCCATCAGCCTTAGAAAAATCATAAGAGAAACGATTGTCAATGCACCACTTGTCACTTGGCACTATCATCAATGTGGGACGCTTAGCATTTGCATTTGCAACTTCTGTCTTAACTTCAGATTCACTCGATGTCTCGGTCTCCGAAGCTTGATTTGAAGCTTCACTACTTGAACTGCCTCCACATGAAGAAAACAGGAAAGCAACACCTGAAATCAAAAATAATTTACTTATTTTCATTATTTTGCATTTTTTAGTTCATTAACTAACTTCTTTAACTCTTTGGTATTGTGTTCACCGATATAATCAGCTTCTTTTGCAATCAATTTGTTTGCTTCTTTTATCTTCCCCTTTTCACATAAATCTGTAACATGAACCTTCATCACTTCTACCATAGGAGAAATAAACTGATGAAATTGTTCAGGACTACCAATACTTGCACCATCTCTATAAGATTTTGCTGTTCTATAAGCCAAATCAATTTTATTTTGCTTACAAAGTCCCACCGCAATTTTTTGCACTATTCCTGCATGTCTAGATAATTTTTTATCTAGCTCCTTATTCATAAGTTGCAAAGCCAATTCATACTCCTCTGCATCTAGAAAAGAATCAACAAATTCATCCGGTTTGAAAGGCGTATAACTACCCATGGTGAGCTGAAAGTCCTCACCCTCATAAGTTTTAGCGGCAACCAATGCAGACTTGTAATCCCTATTTACAATGTGAGACTGAACTTCTCTTCTAGCCTCATTATACTTAGCCTTATCTTTTTCTACTCGTTCTAGATTTGCCCTAACTTCAGCGTCTGAACAAGAAGACATTACACCTGCACAAAGAACAAATAGATTAAAGATAAGTCTTACTCTATACAATATTCGCATAATACTATAATGCTAAATTATATTATTGCCTACTCTATAAGCTTTTCGGCATCCGCTATTTTATCTCATACAATCGTACCCAACACTCTGGAGTCTTAAGGGAAAAGCTATGACATGCTAATGCATCCTGCTTATCAATAAGAGCAATGCCACTGAAAGTTAGTGAACCTGTACCAGAAACATTAGCTGAACATGATTCACAGGCATTCTCATAAAAAGACTTAGGAGTGTCACTAACACCAACACCTCCAAAGACCAATTTACAGACTCCCCCTACTGTACTATTATAGAATTTGCTTAGTTCACTTCTATAATTAGGATTTTGCTTAGTAACTGAAGAAAACAAGTAATTATGCATTTCTTGGTCAGTAACATACAAAAACAACCTACGTACTGGTTTTGAAACAGAAGGAGTCCACAAAGGAAGGCGCTGAATATCGTCAAATATCGCTCCCGCAGAATTGGGATGAGGGAAAGCAACATATTTGGTATGCCTATGAAACTTTATTTCTATAGCCAAAATCTCATCTTTATCCTCATACATAAGATCAAGCTCCTTACCTGGAATACTTGTATATGGTTCTTCCAGAGAATAATTTTTCAGATCGGGATCCTGATTCAACATGGAAGCGAACCAATAAAAACGAATGTTGTCCTCAGAAAGAAATCCTGTGCGTTTCCCTAATTCATTACAGAAATCCTTGAAAACTGTACTTAAATTCATCTTTACGAATACATCAATTTCCCCTACTCTATTCTCGATTTTCGGAATCCTCGTTTAGTCCACAAATTTGTTTCGTTAACGATTGCAAATATAACTCAAGGAATAACGCAAAAACAAAAACAGTGTAGCGGATATTTCTACATGTCGAAACATCCGCTACACTTTGTTCGTCAAATCAGATATATCTTTGAAAAAATCATGCGAAAGCGCTGAATTTATGCGTAAAAGCAAATCCGTATCTATACTGGGCTTGCTGTAAATCTTGTATATGTTCGTCCTGTCACAATTCAAAAGTTTAGCAAAGGCAACCACCGTCAAATCGGTGTTATTCTCCACATATTCCTTTATCATCTGACCTATATGTACCATAAATCGCTGCTTACGTCTCTAACCTCCCAATTAGAAACAGGGAACAAAAAAAGCGTGGGAGTTCTCATTTTGCTCGTCCACGCAACTGAAGGTCTTCGCATTACCCGATATAGTATAGACGAGCAACGCAGAAGCCCACGCATAGCATATACATAGATATGATACCGCGAAGCATCATAATAGTACACACTAACCGCAGACATCTATCGTTGCCTTATCTTTGACTATATCGAAAAGTTGCGAAGTTTTCAGTTGCCTAAAGACAAAGCGCAAATAAACGCCTTAAAAAATATGTTACCACACTACCCACCCGCCCGAAGGCTTCTGCAGGCAATGCATTTGCAAAATTAGTTATTTACTATAAAAGCACAAAATTTTATCTCCGCTTTATTTTTGCGACAAAATGAAGATTTTTAACCTCGGCATAATCCTATACGCTCTTTACGTTTCAGACATTATGAATGAATTTACAAATGTCAAAAATTTTTAACAGACACCGATAAAACAAATATACAAGAAAGGACGCATCGTTTGGTGCGTCCTATTTTGTAATTTCAATTCTTAATGAAAAACTCTAATCCAATTAGGGACATGACTGACTTAAGATTGTAACAACCTTTGCAGACGCACACAAAAGGATACGTTTCTAATGAATATTACCTAAGGTATCAAAATGGCAGAGAATCAAGATACGAAGAATTATCGTCATTTGCAGACTGACTTTCCTCCATTGAACTTTCCTCTGATTCAGATAAACTATCATTATTATAATAGTCGCCAACTACTGTCAAAGACGGATACCTCTCTTTTATATATTCAGAAAATATTTCAAAACCATATTCAAAATGACCTAAAAAATCTATTTTAATCATAGTAGGAGACAGATAACATAGTTTTTCCACTTGAGCATCATCTGGAAAAGCTTTGCTACTTTTTATTTCTTTATTACCTTCAGTTAAGTGGTTTAATTTATCGACAATACTCTCTAAACTAAGACTTTCATCAATGGCAATTCCATTGTCAAGACAGACATCTTTCATTAAAGTCAGTACATCATCACCTTCTATTGTTATATCATCTTTTGACTTTATCTCCTCCTCATGTATAGAAATACGCTTAGTAGTCTTAAAAGTGAGATTATTTGGCCTATTATGGGAAATATTTGGAGCATAGCCAACCAATGACAACGAAAGATACTTGTTCAATAAAAGACTCGACCAGATATGAACATCTTCATCATTAGAATCAAATTTAACTTCGATAGTATTGTTAGATAAACAAGAAACATGACTCAAATAACAACCATTTATTATGTTACTCTTTGTCTTTTTCTGAGGGTCTCCATCTATTAGGACATTCAATTTCTCTACCAACTCTTGAGCAGAAGAGACTTCTCCCATCCCATCAGCAGTAGCAATATCTTTACTGAATTCTAATAAAGTAGATTCGTCATTAGCTATGATACTGAATGTATAAGATCTATTTATAGTAGATTCAGTCTTATTAGAAGATTCTTTTCTGTCATTTGGATCTGTTTCGCTAAGATAAACAATTGGTCTTGATGATCCGACTCCATGAATATTTAGTTCATCTAATACCTGCAGAACCCTCGTGTCATTAAAATCAAAATTATAACCCATATAACAATCAGAGCTACTACCAGACAAAGATAAATAAGGATATTCTTTAACTATTTTGTCAGACCAACCCAACATACCATCTATCCAAAGGGTTCTTACGAACAAAGAAATAGAGGTCGGAGAAACCATCTCTACACCCAAAATATCCATTCCATCGATAAATAGAAGTACATCACCATGCTTCTTACTCAGTGTATTAATTTTCTCTACAAAGTTTTCAACGGAATCTACACTGATTTTATCAGTATTTGCAAGTGCTTGTACAAATTCAAGCATCTCGACCTCTGTCTTAGTCGACAAAGTTATTTTTCCATGGGGATTATTTGCCATAAACTTATTTTTTATGCTTTTATTTAATCCAATCTCCACCCAGCATCCAACATCTCTTCTATCGTTGCATACTCGGCAATGACTGTGTTAGTTGGGTTTAATTCAAAAAGAACTTTGGCAGGATCCATACCTTCCATATCCATCACTCTGATAGGTTTTCCATCATCTACGCAAAAGATCAATTCTTTAGCATTGATAAATCCCCACTGCATCGGATCTGTTTCGATATTGCCAAGTACAGCACCCGTTCCTCGTTCTTTCAATTCTCGAAGATTTTTAAATTTATCGTACAACATATTCTTAGTTTTTAGTTTATTGATATTTCTTTCTTGCAAAAATAGAAGATTAATGTGCCAAATACAAGCACATTAAGCCTAATTTTTGTCAAATTCAGCGTTTTTATCTTTCTTTTGACGGATTTTTGATATTACCTTCAACTAAAGCAATGCTATCGGTATCATATACGCTCTTCAAAAGAAAATTTTGGCATTGCAGACATTATGAATGAATTTACAAACGTCAAAAAGCTTTACATGACAAACACAAACGGATTATCAAAAAATATTTTGGCAAGCCAATAAGATAAAGACGAAATCCGAAGATTTATTTTCATTCCCAAACAAAACAACAGGCATTTTGACAAAAAAAATTTGGCTCAACGAAAAGTTCACAAGAAAAAAAACAAATTTCAACGGCACCAAGAGCTGTCTATAATTACCACAGAAAGGGAAAAACAAAAGGAGGCACTGAAAAGCACCTCCTTTAATTCAAATTTAGCATTATGCTAACTATTTCTTTCCCTGGGAAATAAAGGTCAAATTAGCCTTCAATTTAGTTAGAACTTCGGCTATATCGTCGGAAGTGATTGCTTGGACTGTTTCATCAAACTTCTTTACTGATGAATACCCTAGAGTCTCCTTGTTCTTGATTTGTGCAATCCAGAATGCATTCTCCTGCAAAGCCTCCTTACGGCTCTTGATCAAAGCCTCCTTTGCCTTCTGCATATCCTGCTCCTTGACTCCCACAGCGATGATATTGTCTATCTCTGCAGTAATAAGTTCGCGAAGCTCTGCCTCCTTTGCCTCTGTTGTAGAGAACATGATACGCATAGAAGCCTGATCAACAGGGACATGGCTCAATGATGTGGAAACACTGACTCCGTATGTGCCACCCTTCTCCTCTCTCAAAGACTCCAAATAGCGGTAGTCAAGAACAGACTTTGCAATAGAAAGCTTCAGAGAGTTCTCCATTGTATGCTCCATAGGGCACGAGAACAAGAAGTAGTCCGTCATCTTTTCAACCGACATTTCTGTCTTGAACTCCTTAGAGTTATATCCCTCGCGAAGTCTGATCTTTCTATCCACAAACTTCTTCGGCTTGCCAAGTTTCTTCTGTCCACCGATATAGGTAAGCACATTCTTCTTGATCTTGCTTGGAGTAAAGTTTCCTACAAACACATAGGTGAACGCCGCCGGATTAGAGAACATCTGCTTATAAACCTCGATCGCCTTATACTGGTCAACCTTTGCCAAACGATCCATATTGAACGAGAATCGGTACGGAGAAGGATTGTAAGTAAACTCAGAAATAGTGTCGTTCAATGCTGTTCGCGGATCAAGCTCCCTGTTCTGCAAAGCTACCTTGTAGTTGTTCATCAAAGCGTTGAAAGCCTTGTCATCAGCTCTTACTCCGTTCTGCATCAGGTATATAAGCTGAAGCAAAGTCTTGATGTCGTCCTGACTGCAACTTCCCTCCAGAGAAGCCGAGTACAAGCCAAGAGACGAGGAAATCGAAACGCTCTTGCCTGCCAAAGCCTTCTTCAAGGCAATAGCATCCATTGTTCCCAAACCGTTAGCCTCTACGATATCATCAGCCAAATATGCGCTTTCAAGCAGAGAGACATCCTTTAACGAAGATATACCGCTGTTAGAGAAAGCATAGAACAATATCTCGTCATTCTTGAAAGTCGTAGGCTTCAAAATAACCTTTGCACCGTTGGCAAAGATCCAGTTAGTAGTCTTCAACTCCTTCTCCTTGATCATCTCCTTCTGCTTTCCGATTTTAGGCACATTCTGAACAAGTTCTGCAGGAACAGGAGCATCTATGTATCTTTCGACTTCATAGTTGACTGACTCGGCAAGAATTTTCTTAATCTCCTCTTCGGTAGGAAGCTTGTCTTTGTCAGCCTCTGGAGCCGTGATTAGGATAGTTATGCCATTATTGGGCTGCTCTACCCTCTCCTTGAAGATGATGTTAGGAATTTCAACAGTATTGAACATCTGGAACAGGCTCTTAACCTCGTTCATCTCCCACTCGATGCCGGGAATAGGCTCAAAGTCAAGGAAGTTTCGCTGATATTCACGAACATAGGTATTGTTCTTAGTTTTGTTTCGTTCGTTATACGAGTCCTCGAAAGCACGAAGCATATTTGCCTTTGCCCTTACGAACTCTGTTCCTCTGAAACCATATCTCTTTGCACGCTCAACCTCAGTAAGCAAACGGACCAAAGCCTCTTTACATTTGCCTTCGCTCACGACACAGTTAAGTTCATAGACATCCTGACTGCGAACCAACTCTCCATACTCTCCACTTGCAACTGCAAATGGGGAATTAGGCTCGAGTATAATCTCGCTCAAACGAGAATTAAGCATGTCGTCAACAAGTCTGCCAACAACTTGATACATATAACCTTGACGAGAAGCTGTTAATTTGTCTGGCTTTGGATCGTGTCGGTAGTTGATGCTCAATCGAGTATATTTAGCCTCGGGATCTGTCAAGATAACAACCTTGGGCTCGGTAAGTTTCTTTAGCTGCTCATACTTGCGTTCAGGAACGTTCTTTCGAGCAGGAATATCCTTGAAGATAGACTTGATCTTTGCAACCACCTTTTCTGCATTCACGTCTCCTACAATGATTACGGCCTGCAAATCAGGACGATACCAACGCTTATAGAACTCACGAAGAGTCTTGTAGTTAAAGTTTTTGATTACGGCTGTATCTCCAATTACATCTCTTTTTGCATACTTGCTGCCTTCGAACAACTGCTTTGAAGACTCCTTCCATAAACGTCGGTCAGAAGTATTTCTTTGACGCCACTCCTCAAGGATAACACCTCTCTCCTTATCAACCTCAACACTGTCGATACTCAGACAACCGGACCAGTCGTGAAGAATCATAAGGCAACTGTCAACGATAGACTGACGATCAGTAGGGACAGCCTTAAGATTATAGACTGTCTCGTCCAAAGCAGTATAGGCATTGATGTTAGCACCGAACTTTACACCGATGGTCTCCAGATAGTTTATAATCTGCTTGTCTGGGAAATTCTTGGTTCCGTTAAAAGCGATGTGTTCAAGGAAATGCGCAAGTCCGTTCTCTTTATCCTCTTCAAGTATAGCTCCAACATTCTGAACAATATAGAAATCAGCCCTGTTAGGCTCAGTCTTATTCTCTCGTACATAGTAAGTAAGTCCATTTTCGAGCACACCATACTTTAAAGATGTGTCCATGGCAAGAGGCTCATAATCTTCCATCTCTTGAGCAAATAGCGAAAACATGGAAAGAGTCCACGCTACGAACATTAAACCGTATCTTTTCATAAGCCCAATTTTTTCTTTAACTTATCATTGAATTCGTAATTCTTCAATCCCCAATCAGGCGCCACAAGTATAGACTTGGGAGTCTGGCTGACAAATCTCTCAACTACTATATCTTCTCTTAATCTAGGCAGGAACTCGCTCAACAGCTCAATATATGAGTCGGGAGTAAAAAGTTCAAACCATTCTGGGTGTTCTTCATATTCTTTAGCCATTCTTGTGCCTTTTACAATCTGTAATTGATGAAGTTTAAGCACATTTATTGGCAGATTAGACATTTCATCAGCTCCCTTTAGCATCTGTTCCTTTGATTCAAAAGGCAATCCTAATATCAAGTGAGCCGCTACTTGAATATTCCTTTTTGCTGTAGCCTTTATTGCGTTTACAGCGCATTCAAAATTATGTCCCCTATTTATTTTCTCCAGAATCTCATTGCTGCATGACTCGATGCCATACTCTATCATAACATAAGTCCGCCTATTCAACTCCTCGAAATAATCTAACAGCTCGTCACTAACACAATCAGGTCGAGTTCCAACGACCAAACCGACTATATCGGGTTGTCGCAAGGCCTCTTCGTATAAAAGTTTTAGTTTCTCCAGCTCTCCGTAAGTGTTTGTATAAGCCTGGAAGTAAGCCAAATACTTCAAATCCTTGTACTTATCCTTTCGAGCAAAGAAAGCCTTACTACTCGCTATCTGACTGCCTACCGACAATGGAGCATTGCTGTAATCAGGATTAAAAGATTGATTGTTGCAGTACGAACATCCACCCCAACCAACAGTACCATCTCTGTTAGGGCAAGTAAAGCCAGCATTTATTGCAAGTTTCTGCACCTTGAAAGGGAAGAACTGCGACAAATATTCTGAGTAGCTTTTTCTCAAGATTACAAGCTCTTTTTAACCCAAAGTTTATCCTTCAAGTCAGCCATTCTTATGGCAGTCTGGGCACACTCGACACCTTTGTTTCCAAGACAACCGCCTGCTCTGTCCTCTGCCTGCTTCATGTCATCTGTAGTTAGCAGACCAAAGATTACAGGAATATCTCCCTTAGCATTTAGTTCAGCAATACCATTGGTAGTACCGCTGCAGACATAATCGAAATGCGGAGTTCCACCTCTTACGACGCTTCCCAAAGCTATGATAGCATCCAAAGTTTCGTCACTCTCGATTAGACGCGCGCATGCATAAGTAAGCTCGAAACTGCCAGGAACATGATAGACTGAGATATTCATATCCTTTGCTCCATGCTTCTTTAGTGTCTCGATAGCTCCGTCGCACATTGCATAAGTTATATTTGGATTCCAATCTGCGACTACAATGGCGAATTTCATTGCATCAGCAGCAGGAATAATAGTTGCATCGTATGCAGAAAGATTAGTTGTACTCATCTCTAAATATGGTTATAAACAAAAAAAGACGCCACAATAACGTAGCGTCTTCATATTATTCTAGTTGTTACTTAGCCTCTAGGAAACTGATCATCTTGTCAGCCTCTCTAGCCTGGTCGCTTGTTGGATAGTCAGACTTAACCTTCTTCCACAAAGAGATAGCCTCGTTAACATCTCCGTTCTCTGCAAGAACCAAAGCAAGACGCTCGATATAGATAGGAGCAATCAAAGTATTCTTTGAGTCAATAGCCTTTCTGTAATAAGACTTAGCCTTGTCTATATTGTTCTTATCCAAATAGCAGTCACCGATTGCACCACTGATTGCAGGATCTACGATCTTGCCGTCAGCACTGAACTTTGTAAGAAGCTCAAGAGCCTTTTCATTATTCTCCTCACCTCCAAGTCTCTTGTAGCAAAGACCAGCATAGGCACTAGCCAAATTAGCAGCAGGTGTACCGTCAAACTCCTCCATAATTGAAAGGAAACCAGAAACATCATCCTTACCATCCAAAGCAAGCTGGAATGAATCCATCATAAAGAACTGCTGTGCCTTGGCAATCTCTCTATCAGCATTAACAATGCGTGGCTGACGTACATTTCTAACATAGAAAATAATACCTATAGCTACGAGGATTACTGCCAATATAGCGACTAGGAGTGTCTTCTGATTGTTCTCAATAAAAGCCTCACTCTTAGCTAAAGCTGCATCCACATTCTCTGCTGTATTAACGAACACAGAGTTATTCTCCTCCTCCTGGAGCTGATCTTTCTTTTCGATATCTGTTGCCATCTTATGACTTTATACTAATTATCAAATTACTAATTTGCCGCAAAGTTAAAACAAAAAAGATAACTTACAAATTTTTTATCTATGTTTTTGTTCATTCTCGAAGCAAATACTCAAGAAAAGTTGCAAACTTCACACTTTCAGGCATTACGGACAAATGTCTCTATTCGGTCAGTTGTTTTGTCCTTTCTGTACGAAGGCAAGAAACCGGAACAGCAAGTGCATTCGTTCGAAACCGTAATGTTTCCCTCGGGTATTCCAAACTGTACAAGCTGCATTGAATTTGCCATTCTCAAATCCAACATAGGTTTGCCGTTTGCACTAACACCAGAAACATACTGCGAGCCGATAGCCTCAACGACCTCATTGCCGACTTCAAAACAGCATGGTCCTATACAAGGTCCTACTATAGCCTTCAGTTCGCTTGGGACACACAAAAACTCTTCAGTCATCTTCATTAGAGTTTTCTCCACAATCCTTGCCGCAGTACCTCTCCAACCTGCATGCACATTGGCCACCACTCCCCTCTTCTCGTCAATTATTGTAACCGGCACGCAGTCGGCTGTCTTTATTACGAGATAGAGGTTCTTGGCATCAGTGATCAAAGCGTCACAATCTTCAATAACCTTGCCGGCATCGCAAGAGCCTACAATACAGACATGATCCGAATGAGTCTGGTTGCACCTGACCACACATCTCTCGTCAACGATTTGACCCCAAGGCAACTGCTTTCCGGGATACTTTATAAAGTAGTTCAAATCTTCATGCCAATCCATACCCCCAACAAACAAGCAACTATGGAAGTTATTACATAAACCGAACCCAAGACTAAGTCTCCGGTCTGGAAGAACTTCATCGTTTCCAGAGAAAATGTGGAGAAAGTAGTAAATCCGCCACAAAACCCTGTCTTCAGAAGCATCATCGTGTTGGAACTCAAATTAGTCCTTACACCCCACGACGCAAGGATTCCTATAAACAGGCAACCAAGGACATTCGCAGCCAAAGTCGCATAAGGGAACTTGTCAGACGGCACTAGCAACGACAAAGAGTAGCGGGACATTGCTCCCAATGCCCCGCCAATTCCCACATATATGAAAGATATGATATTCATATTTTATTTCTGCGCCAACTTGCTTGGATCAACTCCCTTAGCTATCATGAAGAAAGGATATACCAACTGGTTCAAGAAGGAAACCGAATAACCCAATTTCTCGTTAGACGTGCGAAGGCTCATACTCATCTTTATTGCATCAGGCTTGTCCCAGTCAGTCTTTGTCAAGACATCCTTGACACCATCCTCGATAGTTGTACGGATAATTCCTGAGAAATAGTTAGGAATACGAAGCTTCATGCCAAGATGGTTGGAAAGCAATGTGATGAAATCGTTCAAAAAGTTCTGGAACAATAGGAAGAAACTTTGAATTTGCTGCTGATTCTTGCAGTTCTTGGCTATTGATCTGTCAAACTCCTTGAAAAAATCCTCGTTCAATCCATAGTTGGACATCAACAGACTTTTAGCTTTTGACTTTTCTCCCACACCAAGCTTTCCGTTTACAGTCGGCACGCGAAGCGCTACCTTGAAAGCCTTTAGCTCCGGCAAGGCATTGATGTTTGTAATACCAAAATTTGAAGCCATAGCTGCCTGAAGATAGACTCTGAACAGAGAAAGGTAATCCTCCTCACGCTTCTGAATCTCCTCCTGATTGTTTTCTGCCTTAGACTTTAACTTATCAAACAAACCCATTTCAATTCGAATTATTTCTTTACACAAAGAGCATTGTTCAAAGCGACTACAGCCTTGCCGTAATCACCTCTGTCAATAACAAACTGCATATTTACCTGACGCAAAGACTGTGCGAAGCAGTCAATGTTCACACCGTTCTCTGAAAGTGCCTGAGCCGCCTTGTAAAGAAGTCCTGGATGAGCAATGTTTGTACCGATGCAGCAAACGATTGCAGACTCCTTGACAACAACCTCATAGAACTCGCTCTTTAGCTCCTCGATCAAAGCCTTGCTCTTAGGCTTGTCCCAAACAACCATTGTGATGCAGTTTGCGTTTGTAGTCTTCAAGATGTAGCTGACATCGTGCTTCTTGAACACCTGCATAACCTTAAGGTCATAGCCAACCTCGCCGACCATCATCGGATCATGTATCTCTATTGCCAAAACCTTGTCAGTACCGGAAACAATCTCTACCTTAGTCTCCTTGCTGATGTATGACTTAGAGATAAGTGTTCCCGGATGCTCAGGCTCGAATGTGTTCTTTATACGAATGTTGATTCCTGCAAGCTCAAGCGGCTTTGCTGCCTTAGGGTGGATAGCCTCCATACCTACATCGGCAAGCTGGTCAGCAACCATGAAGTTTGTGTTACCCACAACGATGCTGTTCTCTGTACCTACCAACTTAGGATCTGCACTTGACAAATGGAACTCCTTGTGGATAACAGCCTCGTCAGCCTTAACCTCAACAGCAATCTTAGAGAAAGTAACCTCAGAGTATCCACGGTCGAATGCTCTCATTATTCCCTCGATACCCTTTGTGTAGCCAGTGGCGATGCAAAGAGTCTTGCTGAAGTCAATTCCAGAGAACTCCTTCTTTATTCTTTCGTCAATAGTCAAAGCCTCGCTGTCATTGAAACCGCAAAGGTCAACGAAAGTTGCATTGATACCGTTATTCTTGCAGATGTTTACAGAGTTGAATGCAGAATGAGCCTCTCCGATAGAAGAAAGGATCTCGCGAGCGGCAAGGAAAATGTTGCCCTTGTTCACATAACCGCTGCCAGCAACATTGTGCATGCTATAAAGGTAGTTCTTAGCCTGCTCGATACGCTCCTTGATGAACTTGTCTGCGATATTCTGGTCAAGTCCGATAGACTCGAAACCACGGTTAAGCTCGATCAACTTTCCGCACAACTCGTCCAATGCACCTGCATAATCCTCATCCTCTACGAACTTTACATAGATTCCGGGAGCGCCAGTCTTCTTATGCTCAAGAAGCCAGTTTGTCACATTGTTGTATGCAGAAACTACAAGGATACGATTGTACAAATCAGCACCAGAACGATTTCCCTTTATAATGTTGCGAAGTACATCTCCAAATTGGCTCATGGATGTACCACCAATTTTCTCTACTGTTAGCATTTTAATTACATAGTTACAATTATTGGCGCAAAAATAAGCATTTTTTTCAAGAATTCACTGATTTTTTTACAAAAACTAATTTGTAGCCCCAAAATATGAGTGATAATGGGTTTGTACCATGACAACAAATCAAGAATGTCCCGCTACACTTTACTATTACAATCACAGAGGAGTCAAACGATAACCGCAAACCCTCATTTCGATTGCCAGACCTTCAGGAATGCCAATGTCAAAGCGACTTCCTCACACAAATCTGTTCGCCGTCAAAATAACAATGTCGTTTTTAAGCTACAGGAACTTTTGCCTTATAAAGCTCAAGGAACAAATACATTCCCAACAGAATGAAAGCCCCAAAGACAAACGTACTTTGAACAAAAATGACATTACAAGATCTTGCGTAGAACAGGAAATGGAAGAATAGAATCTTCTTGACAGAATCCCACAAAAAGGCCTGATACACATGGAATTTGCTTAGGCAAAAAAGTAGAAGAACTGGCTAAAACACGGAACAATCGCTTACTTTACCGCAACGAAAACTAAAAAAACAACAAAAGACCGAACATTAACAAGTTTTTATTTATCTTTGCATAGTTTTATGCTTTAACAAATAAAATATGAACTTAAAGAAAGGTGTCGTATCTTTGGCCTTGTCACTTGGCTCTTTGGCCGTACAAGCCGATCCAACACATGTAACAATCGAGCAGAAGGATGGAAGCAAAATGAACTTTCTGTTGGCAGAGAAGCCTGTGTTCACATTCGACAACGGTAACCTTGTGGCCCAAGGGGACTCAACAACATCATTTGCATTCAACAACGTAGAAAACGTATATTTCTCGAGCCCATGGGCGAATCTTGAGGTAGTTGCAGCGAACGAACTTCGCATCGAACACTTGGATGGAACTACAATCAAAATACAGAACGCAAATGCTGAGGCTGCTGTTTCTCTTTGGGATGCCTACGGCAAGAGATTTCTATCTACAAAAACTGACAGCGAAGGTACTGCTGTTGTTGCATTGCCGCAATCAAAGGGAGTATTCATCCTTTATGTAGCAGACAAGTCGTTCAAAATAATTCGTAAGTAAGGTATGAAGAAAGTATTACTACCACTATTGGGACTTGCAAGTATTGGCACTGCTTCGGCAGATGTGCACATGCTGTTGGAATTGAAAAACAGAACAGTCATATACAACGCGGACGATGTTGTCAGAGCCAAATTCGAGGAGATAGATGACGTTGAAACTGGTGTTTGGGTGACAGGTTCCCACAAAGGTTATGACTATGTTGACCTCGGTCTTGAAAGTGAAATCATGTGGGCGACATATAATCTCGGTGCAACCAAGCTCGACGATTGTGGAAAGCTCTACGCTTGGGGTGAAACTGAGTCAAGGAAACGTTCCGACTTATATAATTGGAGTACGTACAAATGGAGCACGGGGCCAGGAGAAGAATCTTTGACAAAATACTGTATCGACAAAAAATTCAGTCTGACTTTGACGACAGACGGTCTTTACGAACTGCTTCCAGAAGATGACGCTGCTACAGCAAATTGGGGTGGAGACTGGCGAACTCCTTCTCTCGATGAAGTCAATGAATTGAAAAACAGCTGTACTTGGCTGTGGGTTGACAACTACAACAATTCTGGATTGGACGGACTTGTCGGAACAAGCAAAATCAATGAAAACATTATCTTCTTTCCTTTGCTCGTGGAGAAAGATAAAGAAAATGATAAAAACTATACTCTAAGAGCGTATTGGACAAGCGAGATTTTTACGGGAAGAACAAGCCTTGCAAATTCTTACGGAATTGAAGATGTTGGCAAAAACGCATTTTGTTGTACATATATGGACACAAGATATGTGCCATTGGGTGTTCGTGCGGTTCACCAAGGAGAAAGAAAGCCAGCAGGAACATACTTTGTCGTTTACCTGACAAATGGAGACAAAGACCTGTATTATGCCGATGACGTTATAACTATGAAATACGAAGGCAACATTCCGGTTTCAGGTGAAACAGACGGTTACGAATATGTTGACCTTGGGTTGCCAAGCGGTTTGAAATGGGCAACAAAGAATGTCAAAGCATCGAGTCCAGAGGATGTTGGCGGCTATTATTCTTGGGGAGAAACTTCAACTAAGGAAGAATACTCTGAAATTACAGATGGCCATTTCGACATGAGCGTACCGGACTTGAAGGAGAACGGAATACTTAACGAAGAAGGGAAACTCTATGCCAAGTATGACGCTGCGGCACAAAACTGGAGCGAGAACTGGAGAATGCCAACTCAAGCAGATTTTACAGAGTTGAGAACTAACTGCACATGGACTTGGACTTCCCTAAACAATGTCAAAGGATACAAGGTAACAAGCAATAAGCTTGGAAATGACAACTGGATTTTCCTTCCTGCAACAGGTAGTTACATAGAAAGCTCTGAATGTATGCACGTGGGCACTATCGGCTATTACTGGTGTTCAACCCCTCACGAGAGCAGCAACAATCTTTCATGTTACTTCTATTTCAACAACAAGAATGAAAACTTTTATTATTTCAGCCGCTATTACGGTTTAACAATCCGCCCTGTCACTGACAGTTCGCAGAAATAATAGAAGGTAACAACACATAAGCAACAAGGGAGGCATTACTGCCTCCCTTGCTCTTTTATTTACCTGAATAGAAAGAAAGATAGGACTTTCTGTTAAAAAGTGTTAAATAACTATGCTTTTATAAACATTTTGCCGCATTATTTGACCTATTTTATATAATTTTGCACATAGATCAAAAGATTTGTATGTTAAATGTCCTTTTTTACAAGATAAAACACAGAATAAAAATTATATTATGAAATCAAAATTCTTGAGGTTTGGAGCCCTATGCGTTATGCTGTTCGGGCTACTTCAAACGGCATTTTCGCAAGGAGTGTTGACGATAGAAATCTCGGACACACTGAATGCACCCCTTTCAAATCTAAATGTTCGAATAACCGATGAAAAAGGCGGAACCATTTCGTACAGGACAGACGCAGAGGGACGCGTGATCAACAACAGCATTGCAGCAGGAAACTACTCCTACAGTTTCTATTACGGAGACTTCAACTCCGGCAAGTTCACAATCAAGGACGGACAGCCGACTTGGGTGAATCTGGACTACAGACGTGTCGTTATCAACTTCAAGGACGAGAACGGTAAACCGGCAGCCGGAAACTTTGTTACCCTATATAAAAGAAACGATGACGGAACAAGGACTCTTGTAAAGCAGAAGACTTCCGAGGAAAACGGAGCCTGTCTGTTCGTTGTTCCAGAGGGCAACTATACTTACGTAGCCGCAGATGGCGAGCACAACATCACTGTTGCCGACAAGAACATCAACACTACTGTATCAGTATCTTCACGACTTGTTACTTACAAGACTTCTTTCCAGTTCGTAAAGGACGGAAAACCAATCAAGGTATTTGCAAGAGACGTGCATGTGCGCCAGAACCAGAACGGACGCTTCCAGGATTTCGGTATCGTTCTTGCCCACGGATCCACACAGTCCAGCGGTGCTATCGAGTACCAGACAACAGAGGGTAAGATCTCTTGTCCTGTCGGAGAGTTCGAGTATTCAGTGAGCACTCGCGACTATGGTACGCTTACTGGCACTTTCTACGTATATAATACAAGTTCGCAGACAAACAACATCGTTCCTATCGAGATTCCTAGCGAGAAGCCTGGAACTGAAACAGATCCAAGCGCTCCAGTAATCATCAAACCGGACGAGAAGGAGCCAACAGTCACACTTAGAGTCAAGGTTGTCACTTGCAGCGACTCTACTCCTATACCGAACATAGCTGTAAGATACCAGCTTCCTGGCAGCGGTGTCAGCACATACAAGTCAACTAGCAACAATGGTATCGCTACATTTGTATTGAATCCGAATGTGTACAATATCATCATCCCTTCAGACACAATGCACAATGTAAACGTGGAGAGGGACACAATGGTCACTATGTGTATGGACATGGATGTACAGACACAGTCACAGCAGGTTTATTTCAAGTTCTTCTATGACAACAAGGAGGTTTTCCCTCAGACAATCAAGTCTATCACTATAAACAAGATAGAGGGTGGATCGACAATGGCGTACACAACTCTTTATCCAAAGAAGGAGGAGGGAACTGAAATCAACAAGTTCTCTGAGCCTTTGGTTACTACAGCGGGCCGCTACCGCTACTCTTTCGTAATGAGCGAGTACAACGAGACAAGCCGCTACGACTATTTCGAGACAACTGACGAAAAGCCTAGTGATACTGTAAACATCACATTTGTAGTCAAATACAATGTGGATGTACGCGTAATAAAGGAGGACTCGACTCCTTCAATGGGAATATATGCAGTGTCATACCACGGAATAAAAGATATATGGTACACAACAAAGAAGACTGAAAATGACGGTCATCTTTCTGTAGCACTCGAGGGTGGCGAATATGTGTTCAACGCAATCGACAAGGATGTCACACTAAACGTCACTTCCGACACAACTCTTTACTTTGTTGTTCCTAACACACAGAATGTTTACTTCAAGTTCCTTCATGACGGAGAGATTGTTTACCCAGACATCATGAACCTTACATTCTACAAGGGCAACTCTACAATGCAGTATGCGTTCCTTTCTTCCACTCACTATCCAGACTACGAGGGAATGGGAGCCAAGTATGTCTTTGACAAGCCTGCAGTTCTTCCAACTGACACATATACTGTCAAATACTACATTGATGACTATTTCTATGATGGTCAGGTTTCTCACAAGTTCACAACTAACGCATCTACTGGCAACGACACATTGATATACATCGTTGTTCCTGTGAAGCGTACTGTTGAAATACAGATCAAGGATGCCAACGGTGAAAACGTACAGGGAGTGTTTGCGACAATATACAAGTACAACGAGGACGGAACACTAAATACTGACACTGAGTATGACGGAAACGACCACGAGAGACTGATGTCAGACGGAAACGGTTTCGTAAAGGACCACTTGGTTCCAGGTCGCTACCAGATCAGAATCCTTGACATTGTCCGCGACTTCGAGGTTGACGACTATGACTTGAGGTTCACCATCCTTGCAAACGTAGAGATGTTCAAGGTTAAGTTCAAGGTTCTTTACAGAGACGACAGATCTCCTGTTCCTGGTCTAAAGCTTGACATCAAGAAGGGCAAGGAGTTCTATAACAGCGCGTACACAAACAACCTTGGAGAGGTTGATATGCAGAGCGAAGCTGCAAGCTACTCATACACTTTGGATTTCGGAAAGGGAATCACAGGAGAATACAAGCTTACTAAGGATGCAGAGATCGAGATCCTTCTTGACAGACCTGTATTGGTAAGCACTATCGCATTGTTCGGAAGTGACTGCGTAAAGTGGGGTGAGTCAGTTCAGTTCACAGCATTGATAACTCCTACAAACGCTACAACTCAGGACTTGGTTTACTCTATTGACAACAACGTGCTTGCAAAGATCACAAGCAACGGTATGTTCACAGCAAACACTATCGGTGAAAGCGGAGAAGTTACTGTAACAGCCAAGGCAAAGGATGACAGCGGAGTAACTGCAACATACGTGGTCAAGGTAGGCGACGGAAACTGCGAAAGAGCTTATTCTCTTGCTTTCGGAGACGGTTCTACTGAGATGATGCTTGACGACTATACTTTCAAGTTGGTTCTTACTGCATTGAACCCTAATCCTTCTGAGTCCTACAGATTCTTGACTAGCCGCGACGGAGTAAACTGGAAGGGAATGATTTCTCATACAAAAGAGACTGAAATGAATGTGCCTTCGAACACTTACCCTGACGAGTTCATGGGATTGGCAGTATGCGACAGTTCTTTCATGTACGGAGTTCACCTGTTCAAGGCCATTGTCATTGACGAATCAGCGGCAGAGACAAATGTCATTGTTCTTAAGAATCCTGACCGTTCAAACGGAGAGGCCATCGCTGACAGAATTGAAATACCTACAGTATTCACTCCTCACGAGAAGAACGGAGCAAACGATGACTTCATGCCTGGTTATCCAGTTGTAATCTACAATCGCTTCGGTGATGTTATCTGCAAGTCCGACAACGGATGGGACGGCAACTACAAGGGTAAGACAGCAGATGCCGGAGTATATATTTACGTCGTAACTTTGAGAGACGGACGTGAAGTGAAAGGTACTATCCAGGTTTACAAAAAATAACCTTATTAAAAGAGACAAAAGAAAATGAAAAATATTATTTCAACAATACTCTTGATAGTACCTGCACTTGCTGGTGCAATGGAGAGTTTGGAGTGCAATTACGCAGGCAAGTATTTGAATGTATCGGACTTGGAGTCCGTTTCACATCTGTCTGACACTACAGTGGCTTTCAAGCAGGGAGACAGTGTGTTTGTGGCAAAGATCAATGATCGTGGAGTTGTCTATGACTCAAAATACGACGAATTGCTTACATCTCTAAAGCCTGAGGGTCAGATCGCCTACGACGGCAAGGATTCATACTACTTCACCAACAATGGCAAGATGTACACTGCCAAGGTGAAGAAAGGAAAGGTTGAGTCCAAGACAATGGTCGAGATTCCCGGCACTATAATGAAACGTGAGAGCTATGACCACTCTTCGTTGGTGTACGCAAGCTGGCACTACAAGCCTCAGGACACAATCAGAGTAAGCAATCCTGCTTTATCAAAGAACGGAAAGCAGCTGTTCTTCTCTGCAAACCTTAAGGATTCCAAAGGTAGAGACATCTACTCTTCGCAAATCACTTCTTCAGGTACAGTTACTCAGCCAAGAAAGTTGGGCAAGAGCGTGAACTCTGACGCAGACGAGGACAATCCCTACATCCGCAAAGACGGACAGATTACATTCATTTCCAACCGAAAGAATGCAACTTCTGATCCCGAGGCAGGCAAGTCAAACGTATATATTTCAAAGACAAACACCAACACAGCTCCTGAGCTAATGCAGGCATTCGTTGACCGCAATATGCCAAAGACAGAGGAGATTGTTACGGTTGAACCAACTCCAGACACAACCGCAGTTGTAGCACCTGTTGTTGTGCCGGAAACACCAACTCTTGCTGTCGTAGAGGAAAAGCCTGTCGAGGAGCCAAAGGTTGAGATCAATCCTGAAAACGATGATATCCAAAACGAGAACGACCGTATTCTTGACGCACTTGCATACGAGTCAGACACTACTAAATACCCTATCTCTGCAAAGGAGTTGTCAAAGGTATTCCAGGAGGATCAGGACGCTATGGTTATGGCTTCAAAGCATGTCGTTGCAGGAGTTAACAAGCGTATCTTCTATTTCGACTATGATTCCGATGAATTGAACGGAGACTATGACAAGGACATCGAGTGTATAATTGACTTCATTAACTTCTACAAGGGTAATTCATTCCTAATCATCGGTCACACTGACGAGAGGGGTTCTTATGAATACAACGACGCCTTGAGTTTGCGCAGAGCAAAACAGATAGAGACTATCCTTGCAAAGCGCGGTATTTCTCGCTCTAAACTTTTCGTAATGGGATTGGGTGAAT
The DNA here is from genome assembly GCA_045641625.1 of Paludibacteraceae bacterium. Classification (GTDB taxonomy): domain Bacteria; phylum Bacteroidota; class Bacteroidia; order Bacteroidales; family Paludibacteraceae; genus UBA1723. The sequence continues at coordinate 87,564 of JAZUHH010000041.1, read as the reverse complement.
ATCGTCCAGTTATCCGCAACGCAAAGACTGAAGAGCAGCACCAGAAGAACAGACGTGTTGAAATCCTTAAGATGGAGTAATTCTGACTTACACAGAGATTTTAAGAACTAAAAGTTAAGAATCATAATGAGACAATATATAAATAAAATAGTTTGTGCGTTGTTCACGATGATATGCTCCGTGAGCGTCTTTGCACAGCAGGACTTGATGGTCAGCCAGCAGGTATTTTCAAGAATCAACATCAACCCTGCAGGTTCAGGAAACCAGGAGGGTGTGGATGCGTTCCTATTAGGCCGCTTGCAGTGGGCAGGAGTCGATAACGCCCCTGTAACAGCACTGATGAACGTTGCATACTACAACGAGTCTCTTCGCTCGAGTTTCGGTCTTACAACAAACTACGACAACATTGGTATCGGAAACAGCATGACTAACGTACAGGCCGTTTACTCATACCACGTGGATTTGAACGAGAAGATGATCCTTTCAATGGGACTATCTGCCGGAATTAACATCGGCGTGTTTGATCCAGGCCAGAACATTATTCGCGATGACGAGCCTGACATGTCAACATACGTTGAAGGCAAGACATCAGAAGTTTCTCCGGACATGAACTTCGGTATAGAGTTGACAACAAAGAAATTCACATTCGGTCTGTCTTCAGCCCACCTTCTAAAGACAGAGCCAACAACATTCAAGAAAGGCCGCCACTATTACGCATACGGACGCTGCTTGATTCCTTTGTCAGAGATGTTTGACTTGGCTCCTATGGTTTCATACATACACCAGAACAAGTCTAACGAAATGGAAATCGGTGCAATGTTGTTCATCAGCAAGAAATTCTGGGGCGGAGTAACATGGAAGCCGGACATGAACTATTTCGGAGACATGTCGCTAATGAATGTTGCTCTTGGTCTTGATCTTGGAAAGTTCCGTGCGGGTTATGCCTACACTTTCAATGTGGGTGAGTACAACAACCTTCCTTCAAACACACACGAGCTTTTGCTAAGCGTTCATTTCTAAGAGATTGATTTGCAAGACAATAAACAAAAAATTTATATTTCTGTTCACATTCTTCGGAATGCTAGCATATAATACTGCTAGCGCCGAAGAAAATGAACTACAGGATGCAACACCCAAAATCAAGGTTTCTCTTGAAGACCAGATTTGTGAAGGTGAGACTACCAAAATAGTAATAGATACAACAGGTACTGGACTTATTTGGTACCCTCAAGAACTAGTTTTTGAAGTCTATGAAGAAATAGTAGGCGAAACATCCTCAAAAATTAATCTTAAGATGGACAACGGACTTTTGTTCGCAAATGTTAGTCCTTCCAAAGATGCTCGCTATAAATCTGACCGGAGGCGATCATACTCTAAAAATAACAAACGCCTACGGATGCACTTCCGAAAAAACTTTCAATTGGATTGACAATACAGGACTAGACAATGTTGTTAGCCAGTCATTTGAGGTATATCCTAATCCAGCCACTGACAAACAATATTTGTCTAATGCAGATGACAAGACAGATTATGCAATCTATGACATAACAGGTCAAAAGCTATTACAACAAGTAAGTTATCCAATCAATGTTGCTGAATTGCCGACAGGAATTTATATAATTGAGGCAAACGGAAAGAAAGCAAGATTTGTTAAGGAATAAAGGTAAAAAAAGAGGGTGAGTTGTAGTAACTCATCCTCTTACTATTTTTACAGATTTTACAGATGCACCATAATATCAGGCAAGTTTCTACCTTCTCCATCATAGTCCAAACCAAAACCTACAATAAAGGCATCGTCCTTTAATACCATTGCAGGATGCATGGAAACCCTGTCCCCGAAGGAATATGCTCTGTCTCTCGCAAACATTGTAGCTATCAATACTTTTTCTGCACCCATGCCTATCAAATCATCTACAAAAGCCTTCATTGTGCCTCCTGTATCGACTATATCCTCTAGGACAATTACAACTCTGCCTCTGACGTCGTCCGATTTCATTTGGGCATCTTTGTTTATAGAGCCGGTAGAAGACATACCGGAATATGATGTATATCTGACGAACTTTGTCTCTACACTACCCTCCAGACATCTTATAAAGTCAGCCGCAAACATAAACGCTCCGTTCAGCATGACTACATATAAAGGATTCTGAGTTCCGGCAATTTCGCCTTCTACCACAGTCGCTAAATTTTTTATTTTCTCAGCAAGTAACTCTTTTGAGTATAAAGGAACGAATTTCTTGCCTTTTATATACACTTCTTTGCTCATAACTACTTGTTCTTAACTATCAAAGACAACAAAAAAGACTCCAGAAGAAATCCTGAAGTCTTTTGGAGGTTCCTAGCAGATTCGAACTGCTGTACACGGTTTTGCAGACCGCTGACTAAGCCACTCATCCAAGGAACCAATTGTTTTATCAACCCTTTCGTTCGTTGACGATGCAAAATTAGAACTTTTAGAATTAGTATGCAAGCATTTACTGAATTATTTTCAAAAAACTTTCACAACTATTTGATTTCTTGCAGAATAAATTTAGCACAGTCTATTCCGCTTTTGATAGCGATCGGCAATCCACCTCCTGCCTCTGTCCAATGTCCAGCCTGTAGGAAGTGTTTCAATCCCTTAACCTTGTTATTTATCGGAGGTCTTTGCATGACTGTCTTCATAGGCATCCATCCCTGACTGCTACCATTATGATTGGATGTGTACCGATGATAAGTCGCTGGAGTCACCAAGTCTGCAAAGTCCACACTCTCGCTAAAGGATTCACCGAAATAACCTTTCAGAACATCAAGAATTCTATCTGAGAACTCTTCCTTCAGCTCCTTGTACTTCGTATAGTTGCTTTTCCTCAAATCAATCCAAAAGGCGCCATTCTGAGTCTGGAAGTCAACACATATAGTGCAATACCCTTCCGGAGTGAGAATCCTGTCATAGTTATATATATGGATTTCCACTTGCTCATACTCGGTTCCGTCAGGAGATGCCATCTTTGGAACATCAATGCGAATAAAGTGCGGATACTCGGTCATAGGAGCCTTCATTCCCAAATACAGCATGCAGTAGGAGTAATATATTCCCTCCTTGGGCATATTTACATACGGCTTCTGTTTCTCAGTCACATACTTGCTTCCCAATGCCACACTCTGCGTCCAGATCCAATCTGCAGCAGAAACCACATAATCAGCAGACAAAGTTTCTCCATTCTCGAGCAGTATGCCTTTGGCAACGTCATTATCGACAACAATTTTACTTACAGGAGAATTAAGAAGAAGCTTTCCTCCTTTCTGCAGATAACTCTCTGTTAGCAGTTCAGCAAACTTCTCGCTTCCACCTTCGGGATAAGATGCGACACCTAGGTCAGCATAGCTTTGCACAAAGAACACGTGCATCATCTGCATCTCTATGCTATACAGATTGCGCACATACTTTCGAAGAGACTCGTTCTTGAATCTCTCCGAAAAGCTATGCGTAGTTACGCCCCTCCATTTTAGCATGAATGGGACAAACAATACAAGTTTATGAATCTTGACGAAATACTTCGCCTTTTCCCACAAAGTAGGCTGGTCGAAATCAGGAGGCAGATAAGGCTGCATGCGATTGACAAACCTTACTGCAGACATCCATTCCCTAATTACAGCAGAATCTTCCGGCGCGATATCGAGCAAATACTTCTCGAATTCTTCCACCTTGTTCATGAACGAGAATTTACTGTCTCCGTAATCGAACACAACACGCTCCCGATGGTCGATAAAATGAATCTTTGAAAGGTCAACAAGCTCGGACAGGTACTTGTGGAATGTGGTACCCTTCCTGGCTCCCAAAAGCCAGTGCATACAACCGTTGAAAGAATAAGTCATCCCCGACCTACCCTTTCTGCTCCATCCCGTACAAAGACCTCCGGTCTGGCTGTGTTTCTCGACTACAAGCACATCTACCCCGTTATTAGCTAGAGTTATGCCTGCAGAGAGTCCTGCCACACCGGCACCTACAATGATTACCTTCATCAAAAATTATCTATTTGCAAGTATGGACAACACCCATATCTTTGAGCAGCTTGTCCATATATGTCATTACTTTTATTGTCTCGGCATGAGGCATCTCCTTGGTCTCGATCTGACCTTTTTTGATGCACTCCAACGAAGATATCAGCTCATACTCATATCCGTTGATCTGCTTTGGAACCTCGTATGAGTTAATTCGGTTGTGGAAGTTGTCGTACACATTTATTGCCTCCGGGTTATTGATGTTGATCACCTCAATATAACCGTCAGTACAATAGATCATGCCTCTGCGATCCGTAGCGCTCTGCATAGTGGCCTGTAGTGTTGCTACGACCCCGTTCTCGAACTCTATGTGGATTGTCTCTGCCAAGTCTATCTTTCTGTCGGACAGCAAACCGCACGCATTGATTGACCTGACTTCAGCACCTGCATGCATCATGGAGAAATTGATTGGATACACACCAAGGTCAAGCATTGAACCGCCTCCCAAAGCAGGATTCTGCAGACGCTCCACATTCATCAAGGGATAACCTAGATTTGCAGTTATAGAGCGGACATCGCCAACCTCCTTGCGAGAAATGATTCCATTGATTATCTCGCGAGCAGGCATGAAACGAGTCCAAATAGCCTCGCATACAAACACATTCTTCTGCCTTGCAGTGTCAAGCAGTGTCTTTGCTTGTTCCGGAGTTATTGTAAACGCCTTCTCTACGAGGATATTGCGACCATTCTCTACACACAACATTCCGTTCTGGAAGTGATGCGAGTGAGGTGTTGCAATATATATAAGGTCAACATTTGAATCCTCAGCCAGCTCCTCGTACGACCCGTAGGCCTTCTGGAACTTGAACATCTGTGCGAACTGCTCCGCCTTCTCCAATGTACGGGACGCTACAGCATAGCACTCGACCCCCTCAACTCCGTGCATGGCCTCAGCCATTTTTGTTGCAATCCAACCGCAACCCAATATACCAACTTTCATACCAATAGTTTATGTCGTTACTTGAATAAAAAATTCCGTTCAAAGATAATTAAAATTATTGCCCAATCATGAAAATAATCAAAAAAGTTGCATCACAGGGAGCATGAAATTAAAATAAATATTATATTTGCACTTGCAATAAAACAAAATAATATATTTATGGAAAACAATTCTATTCAAAGGGATATATTGATATCAGACGGTCTAAAGATTGCCTCTACTACTATTCTTGCAGTAAAGAACGGACGTATTTCAGAAGCTATCAATGACGTTGCCACAATGGAGATCCAGAAGGAGGGTTTCGGCATCAATTTCGAACAGGCTATAGTTTTGTTCCTACTATATTATCATAAGGGCCTTACTCAAAAGGCAATAGCAGAAAACCTTGACAAGGACTCGCCTAGTATAACAAGACTTATCGACGTGCTTGAAGAGGCTGAAATGCTTGAGCGCAGAAACGACCCTATCGACAGACGTGCAAAGCAGATATATTTGACTAAGGTCGGAGAGAAAATCGTTCCGGACTTGGTGCGCATCTCACAAAAAGCATTCAACATAGTCTTCGAGGGCGTTCCTTCTGAAGAAATAAAGCTGATGCAGTCCATTCTCTGCAAAATGCTAGACAATGCAGACGCATACAAGAAAGCCAACGCTCTTTAATTATTGCTGCAAATTTCCAAAAGATATACTATTGAGACTACAGGGTGCCCCACAAAAGGCACCCTGTTTTTATGTGGCGTCATTAGCTTCTTCATACAACAAAGCACAAAAAACACTACAACTTGAAACACAATGCCAGCAGATTTGATAGAATAGTAACTGCCGGCAAATGATCCTTTACTGCAAATCGTATTTTACATTCCAAACACGATACTGCCTGAACCAGGAAAACAATATGTCATTCCGAATCCCAAATTACTTGAAGGTAGCTGACAAAAGACATATCGAACAAGAAAAACACATAAGGGACGACTCTTATTTGTATATTCTACTGCGTAACTCTTCACATCAGAAACCAAAGAATTTTAAAAGTAATGGAACTAAAATTAGCATTAAAATTGTCATATACGTTATTATATACTATAAAAATGCCAACAAAACTATAAATAAAGCCACTCGAAAAGGAGAATAATATAGATAAATGAAAATTTTGACACGTCAAAAGTCACATTTGTTAGAAAATTATTATTAAATTTGCGCCCTTGAATAAATACACGAAAATAAATAATAAAAAAACTAATAAAAAAACGAGTATGCGAAACAAAGGATTGGTATTGACATTGGCATTACTTTTGTTCGCCATCTGTGGTTATTACCTTTCGTTCACTTTCAAGTCTAACAGCTACAAAAGTGAGGCGAAGGAGTTTGCTGCAGGTGACCAGACAAAGGAGAATGCTTACTTGGATTCTTTGGCAAACGAAGATGGTTTGTATTCTCTAAAGTCTTGTAGAGAAAAGGAGTTGAATCTTGGTCTTGACCTTCGTGGTGGTATGAATGTGGTTATGGAAGTATCTGTTCCAGACATTCTAAAGACATTGGCAGGAAACCAGGTTAATGACGAAGCATTCCAGAAGGCTCTTGCAAGAGCTACAGAGATGCAGCAGTCAAGTCAGGCAGATTATCTAACCCTATTCGAGGAGGCTTTCAACGAGGTAAGCAACGGAGGCAAATTGGCTGCCATCTTCTCAAGCTACGAGCTAAAAGATAAGGTTGTTCACACTTCCACTAACTCTGAGGTAATGAAGGTCCTAAGAGAGGAAGCAAACAGTGCAATCGACAACTCATTCAACGTGCTTCGTTCTCGTATCGACCGTTTCGGTGTAGTACAGCCAAACATCCAGAGACTTGAGAGTTCAAGCCGTATCCTTATTGAGATGCCTGGTATCAAGGAGCCTGAGCGTATTCGTAAGTTGCTTCAGGGAAGCGCAGACCTTGCTTTCTGGGAGACAACAAATGTAAACGAGATCGCCGAGAACCTTGCTGCTGTTGACCAGATGGTTTACGAAATAGAGAGAGGAAAGAACAGCGCAAAGGCAAACAAGGAGAATGTTTCTGAGGCTGATTCTTTGGTAAACTCTCTAAATGCAGATTCTGCCAACGTCGCTTCAGAAAGACTATATTCTCATATCCGTACACAGTTCGCTTACGGTCCACGTCTAGGAATTGTACACTACCGCGATACTGCAAAGGTTATGGCATGGTTGGAGCTTGGCCGTCAGAAGGGCTTGATTCCAAACAGCACTTTCTTCGCATACACAGTACATGAAGAGGGTGAGGAAGTTGTAGATAACAAGAGAGTAAAGATAAAGGATCACTATGGTCTTATCGCCCTTAAGTCTCGCTCATTGAGAGGCAAGGAGAGAAAGGCCCCTCTAACAGGTGCTCACGTTCTAGATGCAAAGGCTGACTTCAGCAACCAGCAGTCAGTTTCTGCTTCAGTAAGCATGACAATGGATAACGAGGGAGCTAAGACATGGGCTAAGCTAACTCGCGAGAATATCGAGCGCTGCGTAGCTGTTGTTCTTGATGGATACGTTTACTCATACCCTAATGTTAAGTGTGAGATCAGCGGCGGACGTTCCGAAATCACTGGTGACTTCACTGTTAACGAGGCAAACGACTTGGCTAACGTGTTGAAGTGCGGTAAGATGCCAGCTCCAACTAAGATTGTTCAGGAGGACGTTGTTGGTCCGTCTCTAGGACAGGAGGCAATCAATGCGGGACTTATCTCTTTCGCAGTTGCATTCGCCCTTGTACTTATCTACATGATCCTTTACTACGGACTTGTTCCAGGTCTTGTAGCTGACTTCGCCCTATTGTGTAACGTATTCCTTATCTTCGGTGTTTTGGCAGCTTATGGAGCTGTGCTTACATTGCCAGGTATCGCGGGTATCGTCCTTACTTTAGGTATGGCAGTGGATGCCAACGTGTTGATATATGAGCGTATTCGCGAGGAGCTTGCAGGTGGCAAGGCTATGAAGAACGCAATCGCCGACGGTTACAGCAACGCCATGAGCGCAATCATTGATGCCAACGTAACAACAATCTTGACAGGTATTATCCTTGCATTGTTCGGTACAGGTCCAATCAAGGGATTCGCTACTACATTGATCATCGGTATCGTTTGCTCACTAATCACAGCAATCTTTGTCAGCCGTATCATCTTTGACATTCTTATTTCTAAGGACAAGTGCCAGGGTCTTACATTCTGCACTAAGCTTTCTTCAAGCTTGTTCAAGAATATCAACTTCGACTTCATCGGCAAGGCAAAGAACTGGATGCTTGCTTCTGCTGCTTTCATGTTGGTGGCAATCGTATCTCTTGCAACATTGAACCTAAAGTATGGTATCGACTTCACAGGAGGTAGAAACTATATCGTAAAGTTCGAGAAGAACGTATCTACTACAGATATCAAGAATACTCTTGACAACGCTTTTGCTGAGAGCAATGTGAACGTGATCACAATCGGTTCAGACGACCAGATCCGTATCTCAACTAACTACCGCATCAATGACACTGATGACAATGTTGAGCTTGACATCCAGAAGAAGCTATACGAGAACCTAAAGGATATCCTTTCTCCAAGCGTAACAGAGGAGATGTTCATAAGCAGCTATGTGTTGGACGAGAACGGCAACGCTTCTTTGGCTAACCAGGGTACTTACGGAATCCAGTCTTCTCAGAAGGTAGGACCTACAATGGCAAGTGACATCAAGATCTCTGCAATCATCGCAGTATTGATCGCACTTGTTGGTATCGGTCTTTACATTTTGTTCAGATTTAGAAAAGCAGCATACTCATACGGTGCAGTTATCGCCCTAATCCACGATACATTGTTCATCTTGGGTATCTTCTCTCTATGCCAGTCGGTAATGAACTTCTCTCTTGAGATTGACCAGTCATTCATCGCTGCTATCTTGACAGTGATCGGATACTCTATCAACGATAAGGTGGTTATCTTCGACCGTATCCGCGAGTACTTCGGCTTGAAGCCTAACAGCGACAAGAAGGAGGTATTCAACGACGCTATCAACAGCACTCTAAGCCGTACATTCTCTACTTCTTTGAGTACATTGCTAGTATTGGTTATCATCTTCCTATTCGGTGGTGTAACTATCAAGGGATTCATCTTCGCTATGTTGATCGGTGTTATCGTTGGTACATACTCTTCAATTTTCATCGCAGCTCCTATCGCTCACAAGTTCTACAATGTTGCAGACAATGAGAAGGAGGCTTTGAAAAAGGCAGAGAGAAAGCAGAAGATCGAGAACAGAATCTAAGATTTGATAAAAATTCTCATAAAAGAAGGCGGAACGCAAGTTTCGCCTTCTTTGTTTTTTACCTTCTTCGAAAATAAAATTCATCAATCTTCGGTAATAAAGTATCAATAATTTTCTCTATCTTTGCACAAAATAAATTTATCAGAAATGTTTAGATCGAAAACTTGTGGTGAATTGAGACTTGCCGACAATGGTGCTGACGTAACATTGGCAGGTTGGGTTCAGAGAATCAGAAAGATGGGAGGAATGACATTCCTTGACCTAAGAGATAGATACGGAATAACTCAGATTGTGTTCAACGAGTCTGACGATGCTTCGTTGTGCGAAAAAGCCAACCACACAGGACGTGAGTGGGTGCTTCAGGTAAAAGGTAAAGTACAGGAGAGAAGCAGCAAAAACAATCAGATCCCTACCGGAGAGATCGAAGTTATCGCAAAGGAATTGAATATCCTTTCAAAGAGTGAGGTGCCACCTTTCACAATCGAGGACAACAGCGACGGCGGTGATGACCTAAGAATGCAGTATCGTTACCTTGACCTTCGCCGTAAGCCTGTCAGAGACAATTTGATTCTTCGCCATAAGATTGCCTTCGAGACAAGAAGATACCTTGACCAGCAGGGATTCCTAGAGGTTGAGACTCCTGTCCTAATCAAGAGCACACCAGAAGGAGCAAGAGACTTCGTTGTTCCTTCTCGTATGAACCAGGGAGAGTTCTACGCTTTGCCACAGAGCCCTCAGCAGTTCAAGCAATTGCTTATGGTCGGAGGTATTGACAGATATTTCCAGATTGTAAAGTGCTTCCGCGACGAGGACCTACGCGCAGACCGTCAGCCTGAGTTTACTCAGATCGACTGCGAGATGAGCTACGTTGAGCAGGAGGATGTGCTACAGATGTTCGAAGGAATGATCAAGCATATCTTCAAGTACGCACGTGGCACAGAGTTCGTTGGCGACTTCCCTCGCTTGACTTGGCATGAATGTATGAAGAGATTCGGTTCAGACAAACCAGACATGCGTTTCGGCATGGAGTTTGTTGAGCTAAAGAACGATAACGAGGACATCCTTGGTGGTCACAACTTCGTAGTGTTCGACAGCGCAAAGTTCGTTGTTTCTATCGTTGCCGAAGGTTGTGCCGCATACACAAGAAAGCAGCTTGATGCAATCACAGAGTTCGTCAAGCGTCCACAGGTTGGTGCAAAAGGTCTTGTCTATATCGCCTGCAAGGAGGATGGAACATTCAAGAGCAGCATCGACAAGTTCTATGATCAGGACAGCTTGAAGAAGATCGCAGAGAAATGTAATGCAAAGAAGGGAGACCTGATTCTTGCTCTTTGCGGTGACAATGCAATGAAGGTAAGAGGCCAGATGAATGTGCTTCGACTTGAGATGGGTGACCAGCTTGGCTTAAGAGACAAGAACAAGTTCGCTCCTCTATGGGTTATCGACTTCCCTCTATTCGAGTGGAGCGAGGAAGACCAGAGATTCTATGCAATGCACCACCCTTTCACAAGTCCAAAGCTAGAGGACGTACAGTACTTGGATTCAGATCCAGGCAGAGTACGCGCAAACGCATACGACCTTGCAATGAACGGAGTCGAACTTGGTGGAGGTAGTGTCCGTATCCACGATTCAGAATTGCAGAACAAGATGTTCAAACTGCTTGGATTCACTCAGGAGAAGGCTACAGAGCAGTTCGGCTGCTTGATGACTGCTTTCAAGTACGGAGCTCCACCTCACGCAGGTTTGGCATTCGGTCTTGATCGCGTAGTTTCAATGTTGGCAGGTTTGGACTCTATCCGCGACTGCATCGCATTCCCTAAGAACAATTCAGGACGCGACGTCATGATAGACTGCCCTTCAAAACTTGATGAGGCCCAGCTTGACGAGTTGGCTCTTAAGGTTGACTTGAAGGCTTAATACACAGCATAATATAATTGATAATTAGCGGTTTAACGACTGCTAATTATCAATTTTAATATATGGAAGTTTAATCTCCACAAACAATAGTACACATGTTTCATCCATTCACATTCAAATCTTTACCAAGAAAACTGAATGATCCGTTCAGTGGTAAGCCTCATCGTGCAGCCATACAGGCAATGGACGACCTAAGTGAGTGGATCAAGACAATTCCCAATCTGAAGACCGAGCTTTGTAGAGGTAAAATGATCGGTGTGCTTGTTGTTAAAACAAAAGAGGGAGAGACAGGTTATTTGGCCGCATTTTCCGGTCAGGTAATGTCTTCAAACATAATAGAGGGATTTGTACCTCCGGTTTTTGACATCCTTTCCAAAGGCTCATACTTTTTGGAAGGAGAAAAGACAATAACTGAGATCAACAGAAAGATCCGAGATCTAGAAAGTGATCACAGATATGCTCGGATGAAGGACCAGCTTAGGCTCCTAAAGATTGAAAACGAGCGTAAAATTCAAGATTACAAAGACTTACTGAAACAGCAGAAAGCTGAAAGAGACAAACTTAGAAAGTCTGCAGAACTTAGCGAAGAAGAAATCGAACGCCTGAACAATGAAAGCGCCAGAGGAAAATCAGAGCTAAAAAAGATGCAGAAAACTGCTTCTGAAGAAGAACAGAAATATACCGATGCTCTTTCTGAAATAGGCTCAGCAATAATTGAGCTGAAGCGCCTTAGAATTGAGAAGTCAGAGTTGTTGCAGCAACGCATATTCAGAGACTTCAAATTCAAAAACGGTCTAGGTCAAGAAAAGAACCTGCTTGAAATCTTCGACGGACAAACTCCACCTTCAGGTGCAGGAGAATGTTGTGCGCCGAGACTATTCAACTATGCTTTTCTAAACCAAATGACTCCCCTAGCAATAGCTGAATTTTGGATAGGAGCCAGTCCAGAAGGCAAAGTGCGTCATAGCGGAACCTATTATCACGCCTGCCGCAGCAAATGCCTTCCTATTCTTTCGTTCATGCTTCAAGGAGTGGCTGTTTCCGAATCAAAAAGGGAAAACACTGCCGAGGAGGAGAGCATCAAGACAATATATAGAGATGACGACATTGTCGTCATTTCCAAGCCAAGCGGAATGCTCAGCGTAAAGGGCAAAGAAGACATACAAAGCGTTGAGGAATGGGCAGTAAAGCGATTCCCTATGGCAGAAGGTCCAATTATTGTCCATCGTCTGGATCAGGACACTTCAGGTCTTATGGTGTTGGCTCTAACAAAGAAAGCCCACAAATCTCTACAACAACAATTTGAAAATCATTCGATTGTTAAAAAATACATAGCCGTACTAAAGGGAAAACTTGAAGACAATAGCGGAGAAATTTCTCTGCCGCTTATGGCTGACATAAACAACAGGCCTATGCAGTATGTTGACCCAGACGGTCTTCCTGCCGTAACACAGTATCGCGTCATAAAAAAAACAAGATACAGGACAAGAGTTGAATTCTCTCCGCTTACCGGAAGAACTCATCAGCTTAGAGTACACTCTTCTTCTAAACAGGGATTGAACTGCCCTATTATCGGAGACAGACTTTACTCAGACAAGAAGGATAAAAGCAGACTGCTGCTACATGCAGAGTTCCTTTCATTTATCCACCCAACAAGCGGAAAACAAGTGACTTATACGGACGATGCGCCATTCTAAACATCAGACTTATGATTACATTTCCAAACTGCAAGATAAATTTAGGTCTTAACATCGTTGGCAAAAGACCTGACGGTTACCATAATCTCGAGACTATATTCTACCCGCTTAAAGGGTTGAACGATGCTTTGGAACTTACACCTTCGAACGACAACGAGTCTCATCTGGCACAGACTGGAAACGCATTAGACTGCGAGCCCGAGAAAAACTTGGTTATGAAGGCTTTAAGACTTATGGAAAAGGAAGCCGGAAATGTGAACTTCAAGCAGAATATCCATCTTGAGAAAGCCATTCCTTCAGGTGCAGGTCTTGGAGGAGGAAGCGCAGACGCCACATTCATGCTTCTAATGCTCAACGACATGTTCAAACTGAACATAAGCGAAACAAGACTGATCGAACTTTCAAAATCCCTTGGTGCAGACTGCCCTTTCTTCGTTAAGAACAAGCCTGTTTACGCAGAGGGAATCGGTGAAATCATGACGGAAATAGATTGTGACCTGTCCGACAAGCATTTCGTTGTGGTAAAGCCAAACATTCACATCTCTACCAAAGAGGCATTCTCCGGAATAAAGCCTCAAGCTACAGAAATATCTGTAAAAGAGATCATTAAGAAACCTGTTTCGGAATGGAAGAACCTTCTAAAGAATGACTTTGAGTATTCGATATTCCCACAATACCCTGCTATCCGAAAGATTAAGGAGGAACTATACTCTGCGGGTGCAGTATATGCCCAGATGAGCGGAAGCGGAAGCGCCGTATTTGGAATATTCGACAACAAAACGAAAGTATCAATCTCGGACAAGGAAAGCCAAATTTACTACGTATAAACCAAACTAGAGACCATGAAAAAACTGTTTTGCCCAATATTTGCCGTAGCATTCACACTTACTTTGTCAGCTCAAGTAAGAGTTTTCACTATCGGTGACTCTACTGTAGAAAGCTACAACGAGGATTTCTACCCAAGAATGGGATGGGGACAAGTTCTGCAGGATTTTTTCGATGAGTCTCATGTAACTGTAATAAACAAGGCTATTGGAGGAACGAGCAGCAAAAGCTTCTACAACGGTGCATGGCCAAAAGTATTGCCGGAAATACAAAAGGGAGACTATGTCTTCATTAACTTCGGAATAAATGACAGGGCAAAGGACGACAGAGCCTGCCCTGCCGGACAATTTGAACAATACATTACAAAATTCGTGGAAGATGCAAGGAGCAAAGGGGCATATCCCATGCTTCTGACATCCATTCGACGCAATATGTGGGAAAACGATATGCCTTACAACGCATACCACGAACATCCGCAACTAATGCGAGACATTGCAAAGGAGCTAGGGGTTTACTGCGTGGACTTGGATTCCTTCACATACAAGAATATGATTGCCAGCGGAGAGCTATACTCCACTCGCCATAGGTACAACACCTACGAAAAAGGGGAATACTCAAGCAAAGAGCATGCTAACGGAGGCAAGGACGACATACATACCCAGGAAACAGGTGCTCAGGAAAATGCCAGATACATTGTAGAGTGCATAGAGAAATGTGACGACGAGAACCTGCGAAACCTATCAAAATTCGCAAAGCCTCGTCACACAATAACTTTCAAGATTAACGACAGCAGCAAGGCTCTAACGATTTCACAATCCACTGCTCTTCCGGAAGGAGCAAGACTGACGCTAAAGACCCTTCCGAAAGAGAACAGCTGCTTCTTGTATTGGACTGACTCAAACAAGAATGTCTATTCCAACAAGTCTTTGGATTTCTACACAATGCAGGACAAGGACGAGACCTTTACAGCTGTATATGCCTCGGACATGGGCAACATTGAGGGAACTGGCTCCGATGACATAATCATCACAGTAAAAGGGACTTCCGCGTATGTGTTCAACACAAAAGCAGACGAGGAACACATACAGATATTCAATGTGAAGGGAGAGATGAAGGCCGACCTGAATGTCAATCCCAACAGCATCAGAATAGTCAATCTGAGCAAGGGAATTTTCCTCGCAAAAACTAAAGAAAAGAGCATAAAGATATTGGTTAACTAACCAAGCAAAACAAAAGAGGCGACATGATTATGCCGCCTCTTTCTATATCTCCAAACGTCTGATTACCAAGCCTTCTTATAGACAGGTCTGATCGGTTGGCCGTTTTTCCTATCTGAATGAACATTCACCTGGACATCCTCGTTCCAGAAGAACAAACTCAAAGCAGTATAACAATCTTCGCTGCTCGAAGAAGCAGTCCAATATGAACCGTAACAACCTTTGTCATACAAACCGGACTCATCATAGCGTCCCGCAGCTGGAAGGAATATCCAATTTCCATTTGGAGCGGTGAACTTTCTTCCGCTAACTCCGCCTATTGTTGTCCACTCGGAAACCGTATTGCTGAACAGTTCCTGATAGTCGTCCTTTGTTGGAGTCTCCCAAACGTCACCCCAACCGGCACCGGCTGCATCACATACAGAATTGAAATCTAAGTTTGAGTTAAGCATTCCGATCTGCTGTAAAAAGTCGGAACACTTGCCGTAAGTGTACGAAGTCTCGCAGGAATAGAGTTCCTTTACAGAAGTCTCTCCCCAAGAGTAGTAGTCTCCGCAATCATAGATTGAATCCGCGCCGACATTCATTGTCGCCCACTTTGTACCACTTGGCAAGCCAAGATCGACAAACTCATGTCCGTTCACTATGCGGCTCTCGACCTTGCAAGAGTACGCTATGAAGCAAAAGAACAGCGTCGCCAACAAACCTACATACACTTTATTCCTAGTCCTATTCATACAATCCGAACAAATTTCGAATGCAAAGATAGTATTTCTCAACATAATTTGCAAGCATAAATACAACCTTTTGGCACAAAAAATTACAAAAAGCATAACTATAGAACATAAAAACTCAACCATTTTGCAGAAAAGCATTTCTCTACAAATTAAACTTCAGACTCTAAATACAAAAGTTACAGAAGCCAAACGATTTCCGGCATTCGAAAAATCAAATGGAGTTTAAGGCACAAAATACTTTGCAACCGAATTATCTTTTGCCGGAACCATAAAAATTATTCTTTGAGCCGCCTCTCTATTCTTAAATTTTACTAACTTTGCAACGATAATATAAAAACAGAAATTTGAATAAAACTTATGAATAAAGTTCTTAAGATTGGTGGAGGAATTATAGCTGCACTACTTCTAATTCTTTTGGCTCTACCTTTTTTCCTTAAAGACAAAGTTAAGGACATCGCAGTCGGTGTTGCAAACGACATGCTCGATGCAGAAGTTTACATCAACGACGTAGATTTGAGCTTCTTCAAAAACTTCCCTAACGCAAGTGTAATCATCAACAAATTCGGAGTAAAGGGCAAAGACGCCTTTGAAGGTGACACATTGGCAGATGTCGGAGAACTAGTCGTTGTGGTCAATGCGCTCAGCCTGCTGAAGGACAACTACGACATCAAGAAAGTTGAGTTGAACGACGCAAACCTTTACGCAAAGATAAACAAGGATGGCAAGGCAAACTGGGACATAATGAAGTCGGATTCGACTGAAACAGAGGCAGAGGACACAACTTCTTCGGCCATGAATATCGCACTAGAGAAGATCTCTGTAAACAATTTGTCAGCCACTTATCACGATATGACTTCCGACATGAGGGCCAAGGTCAACAACCTCAACCTTTTTTTGAAGGGAGATCTTGCACTTGACGCAAAGACGCTTGCCGACATCAAGGACTTCAACTTGAACATCGGACAGGTGGCATATTCCGACTCGTCAAAACTAGCGGCTCAGCTTGACAATTTGGCACTTGACTTCAACGGCAGTTTGAGCGACGCAATATCGCAAATCAAGGCAAATATCGGAATTGACAGCGTTACTGTGAGACAGGGCGCAATCACATACCTTTCAAAAGTAAAGACCACTGCAGACATAAATCTTGAGGCAGACCTTGAGAACAACAAGTACACATTCGGAGACAACAACATTGCAATCAACGAGATCAATGTCGGCTTTGACGGTTTCGTGCAGCTTATTGATTCGATAGTTGATATGGACATCAAGCTAAACAGCAAGGATGTAAGCTTCAAGTCCATCCTTTCACTTGTCCCTGCAATTTACAAGAGTGACTTCAACTCAATACAAACCGCAGGAACTGTATCCATCAACGCTTCGGCAAAGGGAAGATTGGCTGGCGAGAACCTGCCTGCTTTCAATGCTGCATTTGACATTAAGGACGCAATGTTCAAGTACCCTGACCTGCCTAGCAAAGTCAAGAACATCAACATATCTGCCAACGCAAAGAGCAACGGAGGCGTAGCAGACAACATCGTCCTTGATGTGAACAAGCTGGCGTTCGACATGGCTGGCAACCCGTTCGCAATAACATTCGGCCTAAAGACTCCTATTTCTGATCCTGACTTCAAGTTCACAGCAAACGGAAAGATAGACTTCAGCAAGATCAGCGAGATCGTGCATATAGACGATTTGAAATTGAAGGGAATCCTTACTGCAGACTTGAGGGCTGACGGACTTCTTTCCTATGTAGAAAAGGAGCAGTTCGACAAGTTCAACGTCATCGGAAAACTTGGTCTTAACAACTTCGACATGAAGGCAAAAGATGTGGACTACACAATCAATATCGACAAGGCTGACATGGATTTTACCACTCAGAATGTGAACCTTGACGCAAACATCCTAATGGGAGAAAGCGACTTGACTTTGAAAGGAAAGCTTTCACATTTCATCCAGTACGTATTGAGAGGCGAAGAGATTATCGGAGAGTTGAATGTTGCTTCCAACCATCTTAATGTCAACCAACTCATGGGCGACACAGAGAACAATCCTGACGATGCGGCAGACGTAACTGCAACAGAGTCGGACAAGCCTCTTTCAGTTCCTTCAAACATCAATTTCGCCATGAACATTGACATGAAGAAGGTTGACTACGAGAACATCCAGATCAACAACATCAAGGGTAAGGTGTCATTGAAAAGAGCCATAGCAAGAATCTCTGACCTTTACGCAGAGTCAATGGGAGGTACAGTCAGGGCAAATGGCGTGTTTAACGCACAGGACTCACTTCGTCCGAAAGCTGATGCAGACTTGATTGTTAATAATATGCAGATTAATGAAGTCTTTACAAAGATTAAGACAGCAAAAGCCATAGTACCTTTATTCTCTGATGCACAAGGAAAGTTCCATATGAATGCGAATTTCAACACTGTAGTTAACGGAAGTGACCTTTCTCCTGTCTTATCTACAGTGAATGCTAAAGGTACATTCCAAAGCGAAGATATTATTTTGCAGAGTGTTCCTGCTCTGTCAAAAATCGCAGAAAAGGTTAAGGTTCCTGCTCTAAACAACCCTGCATTGAAAGACATCGCTATCCACTTCAAGATCGAGGACGGAAAGCTTGCCATTGACCCAGTTGAAACATTCATCAACTATTCAAAGGTTAATATCTCTGGATGGAGCGGTCTGGACAAGACTCTAGGCTATGTGGCGAAGATCTCTCTTCCGAAGAACGTACAGGGAAAGGTGAACAAGTTCATTCCTGAGCTATCATACAACGTGAACATCGGAGGTACATTCTCAGATCCAAAGATCACAGTATCTGCAGAAGATATGGTGTCTGACGTCAAAGAGGCAGTGAAAGAGAAGGTCGAGGAGAAAGTTGAGGAAGTAAAAGCAGAAGTAAAGGAAAAAGTCGAGGAGGCAAAAGAGAAAGTAAACGCCGAGATCGAAAAACAGAAGCAGAAAATGATCGAGGAGGCCGAGAAGACTCGCTCAAAACTTATCCAGGAAGCAACTGCTGCAGGAACAAAGCTTGTTACAGAAGCAGAGAACCAGTCTGCCAAAATTCAAGCAGAAGCAAAGAACCCTATAGAGAAAAAGGCTAAACAAAAGGCTGGAGAAGCCCTTGTCAAGAAAGCCAAGGCTGATTCCACTAAACTTGTTACTGACGCAACTACAAGAGGTGACAAGATCGTAACCGACACAAAGGCTCAGGCAGAAAAGCTAAATCAAAAGGAATAGGGAGATATGGAGATGCATACTGATGAAATGGAGAGATATATTCTCGACCATATAGACGTAGAGCCAGAAGTTTTGAAGAAACTTGTTCGCAAAACGAATCTCTACACACTGAAGCCAAGAATGATGAGCGGACACCTTCAAGGCAGAATGCTAAAGATGTTCGCCTCTATGATGAACGCAAAAAAGGTGGTGGAAATAGGAACTTTCACAGGCTACTCTGCCCTTTGCCTTGCAGAAGGTGTCGGTGAAGGCGGCGTTGTCCACACCATAGACATCAACGACGAGCTCGAGGAGTTTGTGGATGGCGTGATGCAATCTGCCGGAGAAGTTGGCAGGCGCGTGGTAACTCACATAGGTGACGCTGTGGAGGTTATCCCTACGCTCGGAGAGGAATTCGACCTCTGCTTCCTTGACGGAAACAAGAGACACTACTCCCAGTATCTTGAAGCAGTTTATCCCGTAATGCGAATGGGTGGAGTCATAATTGCAGACAATACCCTGTGGGACGGACACGTTCTGGAGGAGAACAGCAAGGATGCGCAGACTATCGGAATAATAGCGTTCAACGACCTTGTGGCAAAAGATGACAGATTTGAAAAGGTTATCGTTCCTGTCAGAGACGGCATGACACTAATCAGAAAAATAAAATAACGATATGAATAAGAATATACTAGGAATTTTTGCAATGTTGCTATCAACAGTTTTCATGTTCAGCTCTTGCAAGAAAGATAAAGACAATAACAGTTCTAATGACGGTTCATACCGCGAGAATAAGGAGAAAGGAGAAAAGTACCTGATTAAAAAGAGAGAGGCAGAAGGTGTTCGCCAAAGCAGCACAGGACTACTTTTCAAGATAGAGGAGCTTTCTTCTGAAACTGATGTCAGACCTGAAATTGACGACAGTTGCATTGCCCGCATCAGGTGCGAGAGATTTGACGGAATATGCTTCTCTGACACAACCTACAAGTTCCTTATCAATGACCAGATCAAGGGAGTACAGGAAGGATTGTCATACATGACACCAGGTTCAAAGATGGAGCTTTTTATTCCATACTATCTGGGATTCGGAACTGTATCCACAAAATACTACTTCAAGAACAAAACTATCACCATATTGCCTTACACAGCTCTACATGTTAATGTGGAATTGCAGAAGGTGATAAAGCATTAAAAGGTGATATAGCATTTATATGCACAGATATATCCTGACAGTCATAGCTACAATTGTTTCGACGATGAATAATATCATCGCCGAGAGGTTTGTAGTTACTGACGACAGGAATATGCCGCTTCCCGGAGTCGTTGTTTCAGTCAACGATTCTATTTTCGGACTGACAGGAATTGACGGAGAATACGAATACGATGCTGTATCGGACGATGACAAGCTGACATTCGAGATGGTGGGAATGAACACCATAGTTCTCAAGGGATCGGAGATCAAGGACAACTACACAGTGGTTCTGACTGACAAACCGCAGGGACTGAATGAACTTGTAGTTGTAGGCTATGGAGCCAGCAGAAAATGCGACCTTACAGGAGCGGTGTCTTCCATTTCTCCCAAAGAATCCTTCGAAGCCGAAAGCAGCAACCTGATTGAAAACCTAAAGGGCCAGATGAGCGGCGTGACAATCAAGACTAGCGAGGGAGGTACACTCGGCGATGCAGAGATTGTCATTCGAGGAGGTACGTCCATCACAGGAGACAACTCTCCTCTATACGTTGTCGATGGATTCGTTGTGAAGAATCTTGACGACGTGAATCCTTCCGAGATTGAAAGAATTGACGTATTGAAAGATGCCGCGAGCGCAGCAATATACGGTTCGCGAGCAAGTGGCGGTGTGATAAACATAACCACCAAACACCCCAAGGAAAACGGAATACATTTTGACTATGAGAGCACCTACGGCTTCAAGAAGATCGCAGGCAGCTACTCCGTTCTTTCTCCATACGATTATGCCAGACTTTGCTATGAGATAGCAGCTTTGAAAGGAGGAGAATCATACACAAACTTTGTATCGCTGTTCGGCACATACAAGGACTTGAAGAAGTACAGGGACCAGGAGGGCAAGGACTATGCCGGCGAACTTTTCGGAGAAAACGGAGGGTTCATGCGCCAGAGTGCAAGCTTGTCCAAAGTTACTGACAAATCCAAAATGAAGCTCAGCTACGAGTTCGACAAGAATGACGGTATCATGGTCGGCAGCGAGGAGAAAAGGCACGGACTTACAATGTACCTGTCACAAGCTGTCAACTCCAAATGCTGGCTGGATGTCAAGGGAAGCTACAACAACAGGGCCAGAATGGGAGCCGGTGTTTCTACGGAGGGAACTGCAAGCAATTCGAGACTGAAGAATGCGCTGTACTTCTCCCCTATCGCTATGGATGGTACTGACGAGGAAAACTTTGAGCTTGGCGCCCAGATCTACTCTCCACTAGAGGTTACTAAAGACGACTACAGACGTGAAATGAGGCACGGCGTGAACGGAGACGCATCACTAAAAATCGACATAAACAAGTATCTGTCAGTAAGTTCATCAATTGGAATGAAAGCGACGTTCCTTGAAACTCAGAGAGCCTATGGACTTAGAACTTCACAGGCTGTTCAGTTTGGCAATCTTCCTCTCGCTTCGATCCGCAACGACAGAAGATCTACTTTCAAGAACACAAACTTGGTGACTTATACAGCAATCAAGAGCAAACGCGCAGGCAACCTTAAGTTCCTGTTCGGAGAAGAGTTCTCTAACGACAAGGACAGATACGAAATCTCACAGTCAAAGTATTTCCCTTCATACTTCTCGGCAAAACAGACGTTGGCGAACATGTCGCTTGGTACTGCCGAGCCAAATGTCTCGTACATATACCCAAACGAGAGCATGCTTTCATTCTTCACCAGAGGAGAATATGAATTGAGAAACAAATACCTATGCAAGCTGACTCTGCGTACCGACAGAAGCAGCAAATTCAAAAAGGGCAACCAGTGGGGAGTGTTCCCTTCCTACTCTTTTGCATGGAGACTTTCCGAAGAACCTGTCTGGAAGAAGTCAACGCTCAGGGACATCATACCTTCGGCAAAGATCCGCTTCAGCCACGGAACAAGCGGAAACAACAGAATCAGCGACAACCTTTTCGAGAACATATACCTTGCGCCCGGAGAGAATGACCCTGTGCTGAACTTCAACCATCAGTACCAGTCATACATCAAGGGAGTCGATTACATGGCAAACGAGGACATCACATGGGAGACAACTGTGAGCCGTGACCTTGGTATCGACCTATCGTTCATGAAGGACAGGATACACGCGGAAATTGACTGGTACTGCAACAACACACGCGACCTTCTGCTTCGTCAGGAACTGCCCTACGAGACAGGATACGAATACATGATGAAGAATGTAGGCGAGACTCAGAACAAAGGCTTCGAAGTCTCGGTATTCGGCGATGTGGTCAAGAAAGAGAAATGGGGAATACAGATCTACGGAAACATAGCCAAGAACAACAACAAAGTGGTAAGTCTGGGAAACGATGACGAGATGCTTGTAAGCAGTGGCTGGGCAGGCTCCGAAATCACCGGTGACTACATCCTGAAAGTCGGAGAGTCCGTTGGTACCATGTACGGCTACGAGACTGTAGGAATGTACACACGCAAGGACTTCAAATACAATTCCGAAGACGAGACCTACACACTCAAGAAAGGTGTGGCAAGCGACGCGGAACTCCTTGCCATAGCAGAACTGAAGCCGGGAGTCTTGAAACTGAAGGACCAGAACAACGACGGAATCATAGACGAGCAGGACCGAGTTATACTTGGCTCTGCTAACCCAAAATGCAACGGAGGTTTCGGACTCAAGGCACAATGCTTCGGCTTCGACATAGCAGTCGATCTGTACTACTCTATCGGCGGCAAGGTGCTGAACGCAAGCAAGATAGAGGGAACAACATCAAACAAGTATATGTTCCGAAATATGCTTGGCGAGGCAAAGAACCACTACACATACATTGACAGGAAGGGAAATATCGAGGTTGATCCAGACAAGCTTGACGAACTAAACCAGGGCAACGACTTCTGGTCTCCGGTCATCGGCAGATACATCATGCACTCGTGGGCCGTAGAGGATGCCTCGTTCATCAGACTTGACAAAATAACACTTGGATACAGCTTCCCGGACAAGGTTCGCAGAAAGATGCACCTGCAGAAGTTCAGACTTTCGGCTGGTGTGGGCAACCTTAAATGCTGGAGCAAGTACAGCGGCTTCGACCCCGAAGTCAGCGTCAGAAGAACGACTTCCGCAACCCCGAATGTTGACTATTCGGCATACCCTCGAAGCAGGTCCTTCCACTTCGGACTGTCTCTAAGCTATTAGGAATATGGATATAGAAAAGGTAAGAGAGGCATTTCTGGAAATGCCGGAAGCAGAAGAATGCACCCCTTTCGGTGATGACGTGCTTGTATTCAAGAATAACCAGGGAAAGATATTCGGACTTCTTTCTCTCGGCGGCTCGTTCGTGGCTTCCATGAAGTGCGATCCCGACAGAGCCATAGAACTGCGCGAGGAGTATCCCGATGTTGTGGTTCCGGGCTATCATCTGAACAAAAAGCATTGGAACTCGATTTACTTCGAGCGTTTCCCCGACTCTCTGTTCAACGAGCTGATACAGCACAGCTTCGACCTTGTAACTAAAAAGAAGAAGAAATGAAACTACTGATATCCGGACTTGGATTCTTGCTGGCGTACATGCCCTCTTTTCTCCCAAAGTCTTTCCGGCTTTCAAAATACAGCACAGAGATAAACAACAGGATCGGACAGGAGGCTTCATCTGACACCTTCTTCATAATAAACGAAAGCGAGGAGGTGCTGAAGGTCAAGGGAGTTTCCGCCAAATGCGGCTGTGTCTCTACGGAATACGAAAAGAGGAACTTGGCAAAGGGAGACAGCGCAATGGTAATCGTCCACTATACCCCACAGTTCACCGGCAGCTTCGGAGAGAACGTGTATATCAAGACAAACGGAGACCCAAAGAAATACTGGTTCTACATCTACGGGGAAACCCAAGCTAGGAATAAAGATTAAATAACTATAGAACAGAATAAAGACATGAAGGAATATATAAACAACAGCTTTGACATCAAACGCAGGCCTTTGGCGGAGTGGGAGAAGCAGTGCGCTGTACAGCTCACATGGCCTCACAAGGACTCTGACTGGGACTACTGCCTTGACGACGTGATCCGCAACTTCGTGGAGTTGGCACACACCATCATCCGATTCGAGAAGCTTATCATCGTTACCGAGGACGAACAGCTCACTCGCACACAGCTTGGCGCAGATACGGACTTCTCGCAGATCACTTTCTTCACAATTCCGAGCAACGACACTTGGGCAAGAGACCACAACGTGCTTTCCGTAGATGACAACGGAAGAAAGAAGGTCATAAACTTTGTGTTCAACGGATGGGGCATGAAGTTCGCTTCGAACAAGGACAACCAGATAGCTCCAAACCTGAAGGCGCAGAACTGCTTTGCCGAGGATGTCGAGTTCGTGAACTCGCGCATTGCACTTGAGGGTGGAGCCGTTGACTTCGACGAGTTCGGAAACATGCTAAGCACAACAGAGTGCCTTTGCTCGAAGAACAGAAACGAGTTCCTTTCATGGAACGAGCTTAACGAGGAGATTTCCAAGGATCTGCTATACGCAAAGTGCATGGCTCTGGAGCACGTAGCTTTGGAGGGAGACGACACGGATTCGCATGTCGATACCCTTGCCCGATTCTGCAACAACGAGACCATTGCATACGTCAAATGCTATGACAATACAGACAGCCACTACGCAGACCTTCAGGCTATGGAGAAGGAACTGAAGGAGCTAAAGAACTACAAGGGAGAGCCATACAGACTTGTAGAGCTTCCTTTGCCAGATGCAGTTTACGAGGACGGCGAGCGTCTGCCTGCCACATACGCGAACTTCCTGATTATCAACGGCGCGGTGCTTGTCCCTACATACAACCAGGAGAAGGACAAGATTGCACTACAGAGACTTCAGGAGGCATTTCCGGACCGTGAAGTCATAGGAATAGACTGCCAGACACTTATCCGCCAGCATGGCTCTCTGCACTGCGTGACTATGCAGTACCCTGACGGATATTTGAGATAGACATACAAACATAAAGGCACGGGGGAAGCCATAAAACTATGGGCAAACCGTGCTTTTCTTACACTTCCGATCCTAAGCCTATGACAAAGGTTACTATAGCTTAAATTTGTCTCACGAACACCTGAACGCAAGTTCCCCAAAAACAACATTCTGCCATTAATCAAATATGAAGCGAAAACGCATCCGTAAATTCCTGTTTCCGTGAAATCATACAAGGGACAACAAATAGTATTTCCCCATACAAATGCTTAGGAGTCAAAAAAGAATTTAGTTTTTCTTCACAAACATCCTTTGGCAAGAAAACTATCTTTTCATAAGGGATGGAATTGGATTGGAGACGGAGAAGAAGGGAAAAGTTGACGAAACTTAATGTACTACAGTTTAAGTGTGATGACTTCTTAAGAAGGATGCACATTCATTGGGAATGAATATGTAGCAATAAAAAAGTTACTTGAATTATGAAAAAACACAACTGAAAAAGTTTATAACTCAGGGAATAATATTACATTTGCACTGAAAGGTAATGATTATGAAAAACATAATTGAAAATAAATGAAAAAATTCACAAATTTGTATCCGTTATCCAAAACCTTACGCTTTGAGCTTAAGCCTATAGGAAAAACACTGGAAAACATCCAAAGTAGCGGGTTGTTGGAGCAAGACCAACATAGAGCAGAAAGCTATAAGTTAGTAAAGAAACTTATAGACGAGTATCACAAGGCATACATCGAATCTGCATTAAGAGGCTTCAAACTTGACGAAAGTTCTCTTATCGAGTTCTTCTTTTGGTACAAAAACACCAAAGACAGCAAAAGAAGTGAAAAACTCGAGAAATGTCAAGAGAATTTGAGAAAGCAAATAGCTAAGCAACTCACTGATAGCAACAGCTTCAAGAGAATTGACAAGAAGGAACTTATCAAAGAAGACCTCTATAATTTCCTTGAAAATGAGGCTGACAAGCAATTAGTTAAAGAGTTTAACGAATTTACAACATACTTTACTGGTTTTCATGAAAACAGAAAGAATATGTATTCGGCAGAAGCGAAATCAACTGCCATTGCATATCGCCTGGTACATGAAAACTTGCCCAAATTCATAGACAATATCTCCACTTTTGAAAAGGTTGCTGAAGTTCCTGAACTTGCTGACAAATTAAAGGAGTTATACAAGAATTTTGAAGAGTATTTGAATGTTATCGAAATCAAGGACATTTTCTCTCTCAATTATTATAGCGATGTTCTTACTCAGTTGCAAATAGACCTTTATAACTACATAATAGGAGGAAGAGTCGATCAGGATGGTAAAAACAAGATACAGGGATTGAACGAATACATCAATCTGTACAACCAACAACAAACAGACAAGAGCAAGCGCCTGCCAAAGATGAAGCCACTCTATAAACAAATACTAAGCGATAGAGAGGCCATCTCATGGTTGCCGGAGACTTTCAATTCACCAAACGAGGTGCTTGAGAGCATAGAGAAATGCTATGCACAACTGAATGAGAATGTACTTGCTGACAACAAACTGAAATCTCTCCTACAAGATATTTCGACATTTGATCTTGACAAGATTTATATAGCAAACGACCTGCAACTGACTGATATTTCAAACAAGGTCTTTGGCAGTTGGAATGTTATTACTAATGCGATAGAGAAAAACATCAAAAATAACAATCCACAAGGGAAAAAGGAGAGCGAAGAAAAATATGAAGAAAAGGTAAAAACGATCTTCAAGAATAGCGATTCATTTTCTATCGCATATATAAACGACTGCGTTCGTTCTGCTAACGACAGCGCAGAGAATATAAATGTGGCTGAATATTTTTCTTCATTGTGCAATGAAAATGAAGAAAATATATTCACTCGCATTTCGACTGCATACAACCAAGTTAAAGATTTGCTGAACACTCCATATCCAGAGGGGAAGAGTTTGTCTCAAGACAAAGAGAATGTTGAACGAATCAAGAATCTTCTTGACTCAATAATGAATCTGCTGCATTATGTCAAACCATTGTGCGGCAAGGGCAATATTTCGGACAAGGATGAGAAATTCTATGGAGAGTTCTCAACCTATTGGGATGTCTTGAACGAAATCACAAACTTGTACAATAAGGTGCGAAACTATATGACTAAGAAGCCATATAGCGAGGAAAAGATAAAGTTGAACTTCAACAACTCAACACTACTTGATGGCTGGGATCAAAACAAGGAGAAAGACAATACTTCTGTAATACTTCGTAAAGATGGATTGTACTATCTTGCAATTATGAATAAGAAGTACAACAAAGTATTCGAGTCAAAGTTCTTGAAAAGTGACGGAGATTGCTACGAGAAGATGAACTATAAGCTACTGCCTGGAGCTAACAAAATGTTACCAAAGGTATTTTTCTCCAATTCTCGAATTGCAGAATTCTGTCCGAGTGATGAATTGATGGCCAATTATGAACAAGGAACACACAAAAAGGGAGATAACTTCAACATTTCTCATTGCCACGAACTGATTGACTTCTTTAAAATGTCAATCAACAAACACGAGGACTGGAAGAATTTTGAGTTCAATTTCTCTGATACCAAGAGCTATGAGGATTTGAGCGGATTCTATAGAGAAGTGGAGCAACAAGGTTACAAGATAACATTCTCTAATGTGTCAGTATCGTATATCGACCAACTTGTAGAGGAGGGAAAGATTTATCTATTCCAAATCTATAACAAGGACTTTTCTGCATACAGCAAGGGAACTCCAAATATGCACACAATCTATTGGAAAATGCTGTTCGACGAAAACAACCTTTCCAATGTTGTGTATAAACTCAACGGGCAAGCAGAGGTTTTCTTCCGCAAGAAATCCATAACATACAGCGAGGAGAAAATGCAGAAGGGTCACCACTACGAGAAGTTGAAAGATAAGTTTAAATATCCTATCATCAAGGACAGACGATATGCTTTCGACAAATTCCAGTTCCATGTGCCTATAACACTGAACTTCAAAGCTGTAGGTAATGACAACATAAACCCGATAGTGAACGAATGGATTAAGGGAAACGGATGTGAACATATTATCGGAATAGACCGTGGCGAGAGACACTTGCTTTACCTGTCGCTTATAGATTTGAAGGGAAATGTAGTAAAACAGTTCACTTTGAACGAGATTGTAAACGAGCATAACGGAAACACTTACAAGACCGATTATCGTACTTTACTCGACATCAAAGAGAAAAAAAGAGACGAGGAGAGAAAAAGCTGGAACTCCATCGAATCAATCAAGGAGTTGAAGGAGGGCTACCTTTCACAAGTCATTCACAAGATTGCCGAAATGGTTGTGGAGTACAATGCCATTGTTGTACTCGAAGACCTTAATATGGGATTCATGCGAGGCAGACAGAAAGTCGAGAAACAGGTATATCAAAAGTTTGAGAAGATGCTTATCGAAAAACTTAACTATCTTGTAGATAAGAAAAAGAATCCTACTGAACTTGGTGGTGCTTTGAACGCGCTACAACTGACAAGTAAGTTCGAAAGTTTTCAGAAAATGGGTAAGCAGAGCGGAATTCTGTTCTATGTTCCAGCATGGAACACATCAAAGATGGATCCAACAACTGGTTTTGTAAATCTGCTCGACACAAAATACGAGAGTGTTGACAATGCACGCAAGTTTTTCAACTCTTTTGACAATATCAGATACAATGCCAAGAAAAATTGGTTCGAGTTTGATTTGGATTACATGAAGTTTGGCAATAAGGCAGAAGGAACACAAACAAAGTGGACTCTATGCACTTTCGGCAACAGAATCCTCACTTTCAGAAATCCAGAGAAGAACAGTGAATGGGACAATAGGGAACTTGTCCTTACTGAAGAATTCAAAAAATGCTTCGAGAAACACTCAATCGACATCTATGGCGATTTGAAGGCACAAATTTCGAACATGAAAACAAAAGAATTCTTTTCTGAACTGTTAAACTGTATGAAACTGCTGCTACAAATGCGAAACAGCATTACAGGAACGGAAACGGACTATTTGATTTCCCCGGTAATGAACTCTGACTGTGAGTTCTATGACAGTAGCAGAAACAAAACGGGACTTCCGGACAATGCAGACGCAAACGGAGCGTACAACATTGCCAGAAAAGGTCTTTGGGTAATCGAGCAAATCAAAAATGCCGAGGACATAAATAAAATAAAACCCGCAATAACAAACAAGGAGTGGATGAACTATGCCCAGCAGAAGCCATATTTAAAATAAAAAGAAGGCTACGTGTGTGGTTATAACACCCACATAATTTCTACTATTGTAGATGTGCAGCACCAAAATAGCACTTTTTCGGTTATAACACCCACATAATTTCTACTATTGTAGATTAAAGAATCACGTGCCGCTTCAAGGAGTGGTTATACCCCCCACATAATTTCTACTATTGTAGATTCAACGACGAGGGCTTCTAACCGAGTGGTTATAACACTCACATAATTTCTACTATTGTAGATGTTCACTTCCTTTTGCGTGTTCACAACTGGTTATAACACCCACATAATTTCTACTATTGTAGATACGTCACAAAAGACACGATAAAATAGGAGGTTATACCACCCACATAATTTCTACTATTGTAGATACAATACATTATTATGGCAGATGAAACTAGGTTATAACACCCACATAATTTCTACTATTGTAGATGGTTGTATAATGAGATGGTTTATAGGTCGGTTATAACACCCACATAATTTCTACTATTGTAGATAGAATACAGATTTATTGAACATAATCTGCGGTTATAACACTTCCATAATTTCTACTATTGTAGATATTACGCCTATCCCGAGTTCCGTGGTCTGGTTATAACACTTCCATAATTTCTACTATTGTAGATGGCTTGAAAGTCTTGTTTTCGTTGGCTGGGGTTATAACACTTCCATAATTTCTACTATTGTAGATAGGCTCACCCTTATGTGAATACACCATGGTTATAACACCCACATAATTTCTACTATTGTAGATTTAACAAGGCTCTTATAAGTTATCAACGGTTATAACACCCACATAATTTCTACTATTGTAGATACGGCCTTACAATCACAATTATTGACTGGTTATAACACCCACATAATTTCTACTATTGTAGATCGGTCTGCACTATATAAGTCAAGTCGGAGGTTATAACACCCACATAATTTCTACTATTGTAGATTCGCTCCTCTCTCTCTGCGTCAAGTTCGGTTATAACACCCACATAATTTCTACTATTGTAGAATGGCGTATTACTGCGAGGACGGAACAGGTTATAACACCCACATAATTTCTAAGGGTGTTGTTATTGCGTAATCAAAGATAGGATGATAGGATTTTTTGAGCAATTATACCCAAATTCCCTCTCTAAAAACTGAAACCAACCTTTAGCTGAGGAGCAAACCATGAATCGAACAATGGTGTGTTTTCGTACTCGTCCCTATACTTTTCCCTGTCTGTATAGCACGGATAAAGCACATAACCTGCTGAAATATAGGCCGAGTGGCTCTCTGCAATAGGTACTCTTGCACCGAAGGAAAAATCTCGGAACAAATTGTTTGGGAAACAGAAACCCAACGGCACCTTGTCAATATACAGCAGATTCTTGCGGCCGAAACTCCAGCGCAGATTTGGACCAAGCACACAAGTGGCATAGTTGTTCGGCATTATCAAGGCTCCGGCACGCAGACCCAAGAAGAAATATGACGAAAAACCACAGCTCGGCGTGGCATATATGGCAACAACAGGAGCCCTCTTAGAATAATTCTCGTTATTGTTGTGGGTAAGCATGACATCCGCAAAGACACGGAATCCGTACTCCTCCTTCTCTCCCCAAACATCACGCGGACCCGCACTGCAGACGTAACAAGCGAACAATGACAACACAAATGTCAGCAATCTTCTTACCATACTATAATCAAATAATTTTGACATATCTATAAACCCGAGAGTGCAAAGATACAACAAAATTATGGCATATAGCAAAAATTGGGAGCCGGACACCCATTCATAAACAATTATTTATTATCTTTGCACGATAATTGAATAATAAATATATACAAATATAAGAATATGGCTTCACAGGAAGATGCATTCAAGGCGTTAGTATCGCACTGCAAGGAGTATGGATTCGTATTCCCTTCAAGTGAGATCTATGGTGGATTGGCAGCTGTTTACGACTACGGTCAGAACGGTGTAGAGTTAAAGAACAACATCAAGAAGTATTGGTGGGACAGCATGACATTGCTTCACCAGAATATCGTGGGTATAGATGCAGCCATCTTTATGGAGCCAACAACATGGAAGGCTTCAGGACACGTTGACGCATTCAACGATCCTTTGATCGACAACCGTGACTCAAAGAAGAGATATAGAGCTGACGTGCTTATCGAGGACCAGCTTGCAAAATACGACGACAAGATCAACAAGGAGTGCGAGAAGGCTGCAAAGAAGTTCGGCGACGCATTCGACAAGGATCAGTTCATCTCTACTAACGCACGCGTTAAGGAGTATGCTGACAAGAGAGACGCACTTCACGAGCGTTTCGCCAAGGCTTTGAACGACAGCAACCTTGACGAGCTAAAGCAGATTATCCTTGACGAGGAGATTGTCTGCCCTATCTCTGGAACAAGAAACTGGACTGACGTAAAGCAGTTCAACCTGATGTTCAAGACTCAGATCGGTGCTTCTGCCGACAACACAATGGACGTTTACCTTCGTCCCGAGACTTGCCAGGGTATCTTCACTAACTTCCTAAACGTACAGAAGACTGGCCGTATGAAGATTCCTTTCGGTATCGCACAGATCGGTAAGGCTTTCCGTAACGAGATCGTTGCCCGCCAGTTCATCTTCCGTATGCGCGAGTTCGAGCAGATGGAGATGCAGTTCTTCTGCAAGCCAGGTACAGAGATGGAGTGGTTCAAGCACTGGAAGAACTTCCGCTTGAAGTGGCACAAGGCTCTTGGACTAGGAGACCAGAAGTACCGCTACCACGATCACGACAAGTTGGCTCACTATGCTAACGCAGCTACAGATATCGAGTTCGAGATGCCTTTCGGATTCAAGGAGGTTGAGGGTATCCACTCTCGTACTAACTGGGATTTGAGCCGTCACGGACAGTTCTCGGGCAAGAAGCTTGAGTATTTCGACCCAGAGGACAACAAGTCTTACATCCCTTACGTAATCGAGACTTCTATCGGTGTTGACCGTATGTTCCTTTCAGTTCTTGCTGGTTCATACAAGGAGGAGCAGCTTGAGGGCGGAGACAAGCGTGTCGTTCTTAACCTGCCACCAGCTTTGGCACCAGTTAAGTGCGCTGTACTTCCATTGTTGAAAAAGGACGGTCTTCCAGAGAAGGCTACAGAGATCATGAACGAGCTTAAGTTCGATTTCCGTTGCGCTTACGAGGAGAAGGACACTATCGGAAAGAGATACCGCCGTCAGGACGCTATCGGTACTCCTTTCTGCATCACTGTTGACCACCAGACTCTAGAGGACAACACAGTTACTGTACGCTACCGCGACACAATGGCTCAGGAGCGTATCAGCATCGAGGCTCTTCACAGCAAGATCGCTGAGGCAGTTTCTATGAGAAGCCTTTACAAGACAATGATGAATGACTAACAGTCACAAATAAGAACAAAGCCTTTAGTCGGAATCCCGGCTAAGGCTTTTTTTTCAAACTTAGACACTATAGGAAAATGGAAAACTATGAATTACCAGAAGAAAAGAAAGGTAATGTAGCAGCAGCTATAATCGTAGGACTGATAGCCGCAGTTTTTGTGGCAGTCTTGCTTGCAGCACTAACTATCATAAGAGAGAAGCAGACAGGTGCAATGGTCATGCTTGCAGGTGCAGGAGTGGGATTCGCAGTAAAACTGTTTGCAGCAAAGGACTCCTTCAAGTTCGGCGGTATTGCAGCTGTACTTGCGATTATTTCATGTATGCTTGGCACAGCATTCTGCATAATTGCCCTATTTGCAAACGGAACAGAAATGTCCTACATGGAAGTAGTCTCTAAATTTGGCATTGGCGGAATTGTAAAGTTGGCGTCTTTGGATTTCGGCTTTATGGATATCCTGTTCTACGGAATTGCAGCATACATCGGCTTCTCAATAGGCTGTAACTCTTCTGAAAAGAAGGATGAGGAAGCAGAGAATAACGGAACTGATGACAAAACTCCAAAAGAGATCTAACAGTTTTCCTGCAAAACAGAAATTAAAAGGCGCTAACACATAAAGTTAGCGCCTTTTTTGGTATTTTCACCAAAAAAAGCTATCTTTGCATTCCTAGAAAAAGTAGATTATTATGATAGACGACAAGATAGTTGTTGGTATAACTCAAGGAGACATCAATGGTGTCGGTTACGAAGTTATTATCAAAACATTGGTAGATACAAGAATTAACGAGATGTGCGTGCCGATAGTGTATGGTTCATCCAAGGTTGCATCATTCCACCGCAAGGCTCTCGGCATAGAGAACTTCTCTTTGAATGTCATAAATTCGGCAGAAGAGGCAAACTCAAAGCGCTCGAATGTCATAAACTGCATTCAGGACGAAATCAAGGTCGAGCTTTCAAAGCAGACAGACGAGGCCGGAGAGGCTTCTATCCTTGCTCTAGAGAAGGCTACCGAGGACTTGAAGAACGGACTTATCGACGTGCTTGTAACTGCACCTATCAACAAGAAGAACATCAAGACAGAGAAGTTCAACTTCCCTGGACATACAGAATACCTTGCCGAGAAGTTCTCGAACGGAAACAAGGGCATAATGCTGATGGTAAGCGACAGACTAAGGGTAGCTGTTGTGTCTGCTCACGTTCCAATCTCTGAGTTGAGCAAGGCAATATCCAAGGAGGCAATCATGTCAAAGCTCAGAATCCTGAAGGACACAATGATAAAGGACTTCGGAGTTGTAAGACCACGCATCGCTGTACTTGGACTTAACCCTCACGCAGGAGACAACGGCCTTATAGGAAACGAGGAGCAGGAGATCATCATCCCTGCTATCAAGGACGCAACAAGCGAAGGTATCCTCGCTTTCGGACCTTATCCGGCAGACGGATTCTTCGGCGCAGGCAACTACAAGAACTTTGACGCTGTACTTGCCATGTACCACGACCAGGGACTTACACCATTCAAGGCTATTGCACAGGAGAGCGGCGTAAGCTTCACAGCAGGATTGCCAGTAATAAGAACTTCTCCTATTCATGGCACAGCATACGACAAGGCAGGAATCGGAGAGACTTGCGAGGACTCTTTCCGCAACGCCCTTTACCTTGCCATTGACGTATATAACAACAGAAAGAACTACGCAGAAATGACTGCGAATCCGTTAGTATAACAACATGACCGAATCTGAGTTACAGGAACAAAAAGCAAAGTTCGGGATAATAGGCAATGATCCTAAACTAAACCGAGCAATCGAAGTGGCTTGCCAAGTCGCTCCGACTGACCTTTCTGTGCTTGTAACCGGAGAAAGCGGTGTCGGCAAAGAGTTCTTCCCAAAGATCATTCATAACAACAGCGCAAGGAAACACGGCCCTTACATCGCTGTAAACTGCGGTGCAATTCCAGAGGGAACCGTAGATTCAGAGCTGTTCGGTCACGAGAAGGGAGCTTTTACAGGTGCCATCTCCGAGAGAAAGGGATACTTTGAGGTTGCAGACGGAGGAACCATATTTCTTGATGAGGTCGGAGAACTTCCGCTGACAACACAGGTCAGACTGCTTCGTGTACTCGAAGTCGGAGAATTCTCGAGAGTCGGCTCATCAAAGGTACTAAAGACAAATGTGCGTGTCGTGGCAGCGACAAACCTGAAAATGCAGGAGGCGGTGGAAAAGGGAACTTTCAGAGAGGACCTCTACTATCGTCTGAACACAATCCAGATCTCCGTTCCTTCTTTGAGGGAGAGACATGACGACATATACCTGCTATTCAGAAAGTTTGCCAGCGACTTCGCAGAGAAATACCATACTGATCCGGTGCGTTTGGACGAAGAGGCCATAGTATGCCTGAAGCAATTCAACTGGTCCGGAAATGTGCGTCAAATCAGGAATGTGACGAACCAAATCTCTTTGCTTGAAAGCGAAAACAAGAAGATTACAAAGAGCGTTCTGCTGAACTACCTTCCTGACTTCGAGAAGAACTCAATCAGACACGAGCTTACCATAGGAAGCAAAGACAATGTATTCAATTCAGGGGAAAGGGAACTACTCTACTCTGCCGTACATTCTTTGCGCCAGGAGGTTGAATATCTGAAGGGCATAGTGGAACGAAGAAGCGAGATCGTGCCAACTACACAGCAGATCCAGCCTTCCACAACGATAAACACTCTGCCATTGCCTCATAACGCACCAGTTATCGAGGACGATGACGACCTGTTCTTTGAAGATGAAGATTCGGTTCAGCACTCCCAGAGAAAGACAAACAAGGACGAAGTTACTGAAATTGCAGAAGTCAGCACTTCTTCTCTATCAATAGACGAAGCAATCAGGAGATTGACAATCAAGGCTTTGGAAACATGTCCTAACAACAGAAAGGCAGCTGAAGCCTTAGGAATTAACGAAAGAACTTTATACAGATATATTGACAAATATGACTTGGGCAAATATAAAAAATAGATTTGTTAAGCAGACAATCCTTGCTTTGCTTGTGTTCCTTGGTGTAGGCTGCACTATATCTTACAAGTTCAACGGATCTTCCATAGACTACACGAAGGTAAAGACAGTCTCTATCGCCACATTCCCGAACAGAGCGTCACTTGTGTACCCTGCCCTTGCCCCTAACTTCACAGAGGAGCTGAAGAACGAGTTTTCTTCAAAGACTAATCTCAATCTGGTAAACAAGAACGGAGACCTTCAGATTTCCGGAGAAATAACTGGCTACACACTTTCTCCAACTGCGATAAACTCGATGGGAACATCAACAATGACCAGACTGACAGTTGTGGTGCATGTGGTGTTCACAAACCAATCCAATCCTACAGAGAATTTCGACAGGAACTTCAGCTCATACCAAGAGTTCTCGAACACCCAGACAATCAACCAGGTTCAGGAGCAGTTGTGCGAGACTATCATAGACGAGTTGGTTGACCAAATCTTTAACGCAACAGTAGCTAACTGGTAAGGATATGACAGAATACACGCTTGCAGACCTTGAGGTACTGACCATACAATTCCCATACTCCTACTACTATAAGATGCTTTATCTGAAGGCATTGAAAAGTATCGGGGACGTGAGGTATCTGTCCGTGCTTGGCGATGTTGCCATAGGTGCCTATGACCGCAGAGTGCTGTACGAAATGATGGAGAAAGTCGAAACAAAAAAGGCAGCTCCAGAAACAAAGATACAAACTTCTGCACCGGTCTTTGACATCGAGTCCGAATTGGCAGACAGACCAACAATAGTGCCTTCCGGAGTATCAATGGGAGCCGAAATAGAAACTTTTCTTACCGGAGAAACTCCAATAACAATAAACCTTCCATCACCGGAAGAACTTTCTGAAGATGACAGCGAAGAGCCTCTGCCAATTCAACAGTTTGAGCCAGAAGAAGAGCCTTTTTCCGAAACTTTGGCAAAAATTTACATCAAACAGAAAAAATATGACAAGGCAATTAAAACTTTTAATGGTTTGATAGCAAGATATCCAGAAAAAAGTGTTTACTTTGCAGACCAAATAAGATTTTTGGAAAAACTAATAAGAAATTTATAAGTCAAAATATGGATTATAGTATTGAATATTATCTAATTATTGCAATTGCAATTTTGGTTAGTGTATGTTTGGTTGGTATTGTGTTAGTACAAAACTCTAAGGGTGGAGGTTTGATTTCTCAGCTAGGAAACGCAAATAGCATGGCTGGTGTAGCTCAAACTACTGATTTCGTAGAGAAGGCTACTTGGGTTCTTTGGACTGCACTTATTGTTCTTTCTATCTGGTCAGTTCACTACGTTCCAGGAAGAAACAAGGAAAAGGTAATTGACAATACAGAGGTTGCTGCTCCTGCTTCAGACGACATTGCTGACGAGGCTGCAGAGTAATACTCAAAAGATAATAAAGATATAAGACAGTTCTTTTCATAGAGCTGTCTTTATTTGTATAAAATATAGAAACGATTGCTGATATGGCCGAACAAAAAGATAGACTATTTGGAATGACATTGTCTGAACTACAAAACGTGGCTCTTACATTATCTTTGCCCAAATTTGTGGCGAAACAAATGGCTGACTGGCTCTACAAGAAAGGCATAGACTCCATTGACCAGATGAGCAACATATCTCAAAAAAACAGGGATCTGCTCTCTCAGTCGTACGAAGTCGGCAAGGTTAAGCCTGCATCGGAATGGATTTCAGTTGACGGCACAAAGAAATATCTGTTTGAAGTCGGACAGAAAAACGCAATCGAATCAGTATTTATTCCAGAGGACGACAGGGCAACGCTTTGTGTTTCCTGCCAAGTTGGCTGCAAAATGAATTGTGAATTCTGCATGACCGGCAAACAAGGCTTTTCAGCCAACCTTACAACAAATGAAATCCTTAACCAAATAGCATCCATTCCGGACAGTTCAAAGCTTACCAATGTGGTTTACATGGGTATGGGAGAGCCGATGGACAACTTGGACTCGGTACTAAAGAGCCTTGAAATTCTTACTTCCGAGTGGGGTTATGCATGGAGCCCAAAACGAATAACAGTTTCCACAGTCGGATTAAAGAAAGGACTTGCAAAATTCCTAGCAGAAAGCAAATGTCATCTGGCTGTCAGCCTGCACAACCCTTTCCCTCAGCAGAGAAGAGAGTTCATGCCTGCAGAGAAAGCATGGAGCATTGTCGATATTATTGAGGAAATCAAGAAATATGACTTCTCAGGACAACGAAGAGTGTCTTTCGAATACACCATGTTCAAAGGCTGGAATGACTCTGACAAACACGCCACTGCACTCGCAGAACTGCTTGACGGATTAGAATGCAGAGTAAACTTGATTCGCTTCCACTCGATACCTGGCGCTAAGATAGAAGGCATCAGCAACGAAGCTATGGTAGCGTTCAGAGACAAGCTTAACAAAAAAGGAATTACGGCAACAATACGACGTTCAAGAGGTGAAGACATCTTTGGCGCTTGCGGAATGTTGTCATCGAATAACTAAATAATTAAGAGTATGAAGAAATATATATACATTCTTGCTACCCTGCTGTCAACGCTACTGACTTCGTGCCAGATAGCAAACCTGGGTAACACAGTCACAGGACAAAGCTTCGAGCTACTAGTTGTAGGAGATGAAAGAGTTTGGAGAGATTCAATCGGAATCAAGCTAGCTGAACTCCTTAAGGAAGACATGCCCGGACTTGCTCAAAGCGAGCAGTTCTTTACGGTTTCATTCGTTCGCACAGAAGAATTCACTGGTATCTTCAAGCCTGTGAGAAACATCCTTTTCTATGAAATAGACGAAAAGAAATACACACAGGGAAAAGTCAACTACACTCGCGATGTGTGGGCTAACACCCAGGCAATAGCAAGAATTACCGCTCCGGATGTCTTTGAGCTTGAAAAGACATATAACGAGAACATCGATATCATTCGAAGATTCTTTATGAACGCTGAGTTTGAAAGATCAAACAACTTCTTTGCGACTCATAGAAACATAGCTTTGACAGATACAGTAAAGGCTCGTTTCGGAGCTACTCTGATTATACCAAGCCATCTGACTCTGGACAAATATGGAAAGAATTTCTGCTGGTTCTCTAACGGAAACATAAATATGAACCAAAATATTATCGTGTACAAGACTCCGTACACTTCAAAGGAAGACCTTACGCCAGAACGAATTTTGGCGGTAAGAGACTCTTTCTTGAAGGAAAATGTTCCCGGCCCGACAGAAGGTTCGTACATGACTACAGAGTATCGCTACATTCCGCCTATTTCTCAGGCAGTAAGATCCAAAGATAACAAATACTGCATGGAAATCAGAGGATTGTGGAGAGTTGAAGGCGACATGATGGGTGGTCCTTTCGTTAGCCGCACATATCTTGACAAAGACAACAAGAACATTGTGACTGCAGAAGTCTTCATATACAGCCCTAACCAAAAGAAAAGAACTCCGTACAGACAGCTTGAGGCTTTGATAAGTAGCGTAACTTTTGACTAAAAAGACACACATACATTTATTAGAAGGGAAGGAATTATCGAGTTCCTTCCCTTTTAAGTTTCTATGATAATAAGACAATAAGTGAAATATTACAATATAATGCGTACTAACAGCTGACTAGGGAATAAATATGGGAACTGCATACCAATATGACGACAAAGGAATTTACAAAGAGAAAAAGGAACCTGATTCCGCTTGGATCCAAATTTGAAAATACGAATACGGGCATAAAGACAAAAATAACCAAACTGAAAAACATAGAATTGCCCCAAAAATATTTAGGGGCTTATTATCAACTTAAACGCATAACAACAAGATTTATATGAAAGAAAATGAACGTAATTGTTCCATTTTCTACTTTAATTCAAAAAGTATCTTCTGAATTAAATGGCAAAGAAATAATATTCAGTTTTGATGTTAAAAACACACCTCCCAATATGACACGATATGATAATACAAAAAAATAAGGAAGAATTGAATTCTTCCTTATTTTTTATTACATAAATTGGAAATTACTCCGCTTTCTTCTTTCTTGTTGTAGCCGCTTTTTTCTTAGGCTCAGCAGCAGGCTTCTCTGCATTTTCTTTAGCCTTTGGGGCAGCAGTAGCCTTAGGCTTAGCACCACCCTTTAACTCCTCGACCTGCTTCTCCAAGTTTACAATAGTCTGTACTAAAGCGTTCAACTCCTCTGTACTTGTATTCTTTGGGAAACGGCTCTCCACTCTCTGCATGAAGTCAGATGCAACATTCATGTAGTTAATGAATGCGTCGTAAGGAGAATCGTATGGACAGAAGAACTGATTGTAATGAGAAGTGCTCATATAGTACAAATGATCAGACGACTGCAACTTATAGAAGTCTTGAAGCAAAGACTTGTCTCGAGTCAAGCGAACTCTCTCTGCGATGCTGAACAAACGATTGTAAGCTTCGTCCTGAATAGCATTTCCAAACCAAGGAGACAAATCGCTCTCTTTAGCCCAAGTAATAGGATAAGGAACGGAGATTGTATCTACCGGTCTGTTCGCATCCATAACCTCGCTTGGTGTACCGAAAGCAATGCCGCTCTGCTTTGCCTGCTCTGGCAACGCCTTCAAGAATTCAAAGATTCCAGATTCAGCCTTATGAATCTCACCAAGTACCTCGTAGTTCATAAAGATATTTACCACCTGCTCCTGCTTGTTATCAGAAACCCAACCCAACAGCTTTTCTGCAGTTAGAGGGAACTGGTCCCAATTCCAATCAGAGAATCTATGGGCAATATCGTTGCTTATACCGCTGTTCTTCAACAACATTTTAAGTCTCTGATTAGCACTTGAACAATATACGTAATCAGGACTCTTCCAACCTGCAAGAACACTCTGGCATCCTTCAGTCACAACACCTTTGAAACCTAAGTCAAGTATTCTCTCGACCATCTCATCCGAGTACACCAACTCAGTACCTGCGAACACAGAAGGCTTCTGGCCGAACAATGCCTGAATCTTGTCCGAATGTTCCTTTACCTGCAATTCAAACTCTTTGCTTTCCTTCTTCAATACAGAGAAAGAATGAGCGTAAGTCTCTCCTATAAACTCAACACATCCAGTCTTTGCCAACTCCTTGAAAGAATCTATTACCTCCGGACAATACTGCTCCATAGACTCAAGAGCAAGACCAGA
This sequence comes from Paludibacteraceae bacterium, assembly GCA_045641625.1. Classification (GTDB taxonomy): domain Bacteria; phylum Bacteroidota; class Bacteroidia; order Bacteroidales; family Paludibacteraceae; genus UBA1723. Next base: position 46,711 of record JAZUHH010000041.1, on the reverse strand, counting down.
AATAGAATAGGCAACTTTGAATGCGCCCTTAGTCTTCTTGATTAGGGAAAGAATAGTCTCGTTTGCAGGGAGATAGCTATTCTTTGCAATACGAACCAAAATCTCCTGATTCTTTGCATCATCGTAGTAGTAGTGATCTGCTCCAATATCAAAGAATCTATATCTTTTCAACCTATATGGCTGGTGTATTTGAAAGTATAAACATATTGTTTTCATAATAAACCGTATTTTATCGTTTCTTATTTTCCTAATACAAGGTCATATACTCGCCTAACCTTTTGTCCTGCATACTCCCACTTGATCTCGTCAACCTCTCTCTTACCTGCATCCTTCAAATGGGCGGCGAAGGCATCGTTTGTAACCACAGAATATATTGCATCTGACATTGCGTCAATATCCCAATAGTCAACCTTGATTGCATGGTTCAGAATCTCTGCGCATCCGCTCTGCTTTGAAACTATAGTCGGAACTCCGCACTGCATAGCCTCAAGAGGAGATATGCCGAAAGGCTCACTAACCGAAGGCATGATGTATAGATCAGAACTCTTCAACATTTCATAAACCTGCTTGCCTTTCAAGAATCCTGTAAAGTGGAATCTGTCAGAAATACCATAGGCGGCAACCAAATCAACCATCTCAGCCATTTTATCTCCGCTTCCTGCCATTACGAACTTCACGTTTGGAGTCTTCTCTAAAACAAGTTTCGCTGCCTGAACAAAGAACTCAGGACCTTTCTGCATTGTTATTCGGCCAAGGAACGTAACAATCTTGTCACCTGTATGATTCTGGTTAGGAAGATTTACAAGTTCGTCGCTCAAAGGAGTCACTGCATTATGAACAGTTGACACTTTGCGGGGATCAATATGATACTTGTTGATCACAGTCTGGCGAGTCATCTCTGACACTGCCATGATATGGTCAGCCATATCCATACCCCATTTCTCTATAGAATAAACAGTTGGATTTACATTTCCTCGAGAACGATCGAAATCAGTAGCGTGAACATGTATTACAAGGGGTTTGCCTGTAAGCTGCTTTGCCTTTACTCCCGCATTGTAAGTCAACCAGTCATGAGCATGTATAATGTCCCACTCCTGAGATCGAGCCACAACACCGGCAACTGCCACATAGTTTCGGATCTCCTCCAACAGGTTGTCTGGATAGCGGCCGGAAAAACCAACCGAGCCGATGCCATTAGTACCGATATAGTGGTTGTCCTCGCAGATACAGTTACGAAGGTGATAGTATTCTTCAACACTCATGCGTCCTTCAAGTTCCTTCTCAAGATAATTCTTATCTGGATCTTGCCAAACAATAGGCACTTTATTAGCGGCCACGATCTTCAAGAAACTCTGATCCTCGTCGCCCCAAGGTTTAGGAAGCACTAAAGTGATATCCATATCTCCTTGCAACGACATACCCTTAATCAAGCCGTAACTTGCCGTAGCCAAACCACCTAATACGTGAGGAGGAAACTCCCAACCGAGCATCAATGCTTTCATCTCTATCCCTGTTTATTCGTTGTTCCTTAATAAAAAACCTTTATGCCTTGTAATTTGCAATCAACTTCTCCGCTCTCAACACCTCAGCAATATTCTTTATACTGCTCATTCCTTCCTTTCCCTTGTGGGCAGGCATAGCGTCGTATAATTCAGAGAATGTGCCTAGCGTTCCGTTGAACATATCACCCTGAAGTAAACCCAAACAAGATTCAACAAACAATAGGCCACTCTTCTTATACACTCTCAAATAAGCTTCAACAAAGGCACCCATCAACCAAGGGTAAGCACTTCCCTGGAAGGCCGCGTAACCTCTGCTCAACTCACCACCCTGGCAACTGCCATGAAAATTATTGCTGTTTGGACTTAGAGTACGTATTCCCATGGAAATAAGCAGTTCCTTTGAGGCCATATCAACAACAGCCTTCTTCTGCGAATACTCCAACGGAGAATACTTCAAAGACACTGCAAACAACATATTTGGTCTTACAGACATCTCGTAATGGTCGCCATCAACGAAGTCATGCAAATAAGTGCCGTTCCAAAATGTGTGAGAGAAAGCCTCTCCGACCTTGTCTGCCAAAGTCTCGTATGAATCCGACTGAGATCCTTCATTACACTCATTCATAGCCTCAACTGCGAACATCAAGGCATTGTACCAAAGAGCATTGATTTCAACTACGAAACCGCTTCTTGGTGTTACAGGAGTACCCATCGCAGTCTTGGCATTCATCCAAGTCTGGGCAACCTGCCATGCATGGATATAAAGAAGTCCTGACTCTGTCGCTTCTATATTCACATGCTTGTCATTTGCAATATAATCAATGATGCTCTTTACCAAAGCACCGTATTTCTTCCACGCTTTCTTGATTCCCTCAACCTCTGCATCTTTCTGGATTGCCCAAATCAACCACAACATAACATCAGGATCAGTAGCTCCCGAGATTGAAGTTTTAACGCTCTTTCCTGCCATCTGAGCCTCAACTACAGCAACGACACTCTTTAGTAATGTGTCGAACTCTGCTGCGTTATCAGAATACAAAGTAACGCCTGGGATAGAGATCAGCATGTCTCTGGCATCCACTTTGTTGTTCCAAGGGAAGACAGACTTCAACAATGTCTCCTTTCCCTTATTGAATATATGATTCTTTGCGCTTGACTTCAATGCGCTCAAATAGTCATTCTTCTCGTCAAGATTTTTGTATGTCTCCTCAAACTTCGCTGCAATGCTCTTCTGGTCGCAAAGAGATGTTGAAAGAGACAAATATACAGACTCGCCCGAATTTATCGAGAACTCGACATTTCCCACAGAAAGCAGATCCTCACGATCATGATAACCTCTGTCGCTCTCGTTGAAATAATGAACACCGTTTACCCAGTGAACATCCTTGTTATAGGCAGAATCAACATTAGTCTGAACAAATAGTGTAGGGAAACCTTTGTAAAGGCAAGCGGAGAATCCTCCTGCAACCTTCTTTGCATCTCCATTGGCAACATTGTTCTGCAAACAAAGCTCAGAGCTGTCTCTGAAAGCCAATAGAGGGTTAACTCTTAATGTTGCTTGTGAACGGGAATCCAATACCCTGTAACGAACAATCATCTGCTCTGCATCCTGCGCCATTATCTTTACCTTTTCAAGCAGAACGCCACCGACTCTAAGGATTGTTTTTGTGCCCTTGTTAACTTCAACCTCTTTGATGTAATTGTGTCCCTCTGGCACACACTTGCCGGCTCCATACTCATGAACGCCGATATTATACCCTACTCCATGCTGGAACAAAGTCTCGTCGAGAGTAGAAACAAGCACTAAATTAGACTTACCTTCAATATCCGTAGGCACAATCAGCTCGCCGTGATACTTTCTCGTATTACAGCCGCAAATCGTACCGCATCTATACGCTCCACTTCTTGAAGCAGACAAATCTTCCATAAGAAGTGCCTTCCCAAGATTCTGCACCAATGAATTATCAAAATGAAGATAGCCCATATTCTACGCCTCCTTTTATGATCGTTAATTATATGATAATCGTCCTATTTGTTCACTCACAAAATTTTCGTTGTAAAGTTACTATTTATTATCATCAATTGTGTTTTTTTTGTGCACTTTTTTTCAACAAACGATGATTTTAACGACTAAATGGCTAAATGTGATTATTTTTTATGTTGTAGAAGCAAAGAACTCAACCCAAATAATCCAAAACGGAATTTGAAATTTTGCCTTATTCGTTGCCTTTCTCCGCCACTTCCAGATAGTCCGAATCCGGCTCCAAATCATAGCTCACATGCGTACAATAAGACCTCAAGATAATTGAATTTATCTGATATGAAAGAGCCTTCAAAGTCTGGATCTGCTGGTCCTTTCCCTTCAGCTGACACTCCCATACCACAAGAACATTCCAACCAGCATTTTTCAACTGTAAGTAATTTATAATGTCACGTTCCTTGTTCCTTAAGATCTTCTGCATCCAAAAATCTGTCCTTGATTTTGGAATCTTGCAGCACTCACTGCTATCTATTGACTTAGACTTGCCGAACTCATAATTTGTATTGTGTCCATGCCAGAAGCAACCGTTAATAAAGACTGCTATCTTGTATTTTCTGAAAACGATATCGGGGCTTCCGGGCAAATTCTTGACATAGAGTCTATACCTGAATCCGTCTGCCCACAACCATTTACGCACAAGAAGTTCGGGCTTAGTATTCTTAGACCGAATGCGAGACATACACTTGTGTCGCTGTTGGGGTGTGAGTTTATCTGGCATAGACAATTACTAACAATTCTGAGGCAAAAGTAATCATTTATTCCAACATTCACAACGGATTTGCCAAGAACAGGATAGAGAGTCTGACTAATAACAAAAAAAGCGTCTCCGACAAAAAATATCGAAGACGCCTATGGAATCAAGACTTAGCTATTAAGCCTTGTGATACTCTATCAAACCTTCCAACGGGGACTTGCACACTCCCAACATCTTGAATCCGTATTGAGATGCAACAGCTGTTAGCATCGCGTTGAACTCCTCTGCCACTCCGCCGACAAACATGATCGACTTTTCTCCCTGTATTTGATACGGCTCTATATTTCTCTTGAAGAACTCGCAGAAAGCATCGCGTATCAACTTGCCAATCTGAGCATCATCTCTGTTTGCTGCCAGGAATGGAACGAATGACGCAAGGTACCTGTTCGGGAAATCTCCGTGATAAACCTTGTCCATTATCTCTTCCTGAGATGTCCTGAACATTTCAAAGAAAGCGTCTGTCATTTTTGGAGAAAGAAGTCCCTTTAATACGTCTGCCACAAGTCTTTTGCCCAGATATGCGCCACTACCCTCATCTCCCAACATGAAACCAAGGCAGGACACATTCTTTACGATGTATTCCCCGTCATAAAGTCCGGAATTGGCACCTGTTCCAAGAATTGCTATAACTCCGCTTTTATGGCCAAGAGAGCCCCTTGCAGCAGCTAGCAGATCACTTTCGGCACAAACCTTCTCACTATCTAAAAGACGTTTGAACAAGGACACTATTACATCTCTCTTAGCCTGATTAGCGACACCTGCTCCATAATAGTAAACCTCCTTTACTTCCTCTCTGCCCGACAGCCTTGCAAGTTCGGTATCTTTAAGCAGATCATACATCTCATCAGCAGTCTGATAGTACGGGTTTATTCCAGGGAACTTCATTCGTTGCTCCCCGTCCTTGCCTACTATAACGATGTCAAGCTTTGTACTTCCTCCTTCCGCTATTAACATATCCCTATCAATTTAGCAAACAAAAACGACATTCTTTGTCTCGAAAAACTCCTCTTCAAAGAAATCGGACAAAGCCACCACTTCAGCAGACTTCCCAAAGCTTTTTAATTCGTCTGCCAAGTCTCCTCCCTTCAATGCTATCACACCTGCAGGCAAAGCCCCGTTTGCCACTTTCTTCAATCTTGGGCGAGCAAGTTTGACCAAGTCAGGCATAGGCATCACAGCACGGCTGACTACATAGTCGTACAATCCTTTGTCCTCCTCAGCACGAAGATGAGAACCCACAATATTCTTTAGCCCGATAGCAGAGGCAACTTCGTTCAGAACCCTGATCTTCTTGCCTATTCCGTCAATGGCATGAAACTTGACTTCAGGGAACAGAATGGCCAGAGGAATTGCTGGGAAACCTCCTCCTGTACCGATGTCCAGCACAGAAGCACCCTCTTTGAACGAATAGAACTTCGCTATACCAAGAGAGTGAAGAACATGGTGTTCATACAAGTTCTCTGTGTCTTTTCTGGAGATTACATTTATTTTTGAATTCCAGTCCAAATACAAGTCATAAAGAGCGTCAAACTGTCTTTTCTGCTCGTCAGAAATATTGGGGAAATATTTTAGTATAATAGAAATATCAGCCACTTTTAATAATAATTATGTAGGGTTAAAAACTCTTAATCCTTTAAATGTTCCCAAATTGAATGTTTGGAATTTGCAAACTGTTTCAAGGAATCCAAGGAAACAGGAATATAAGTCTGCTCTTCATTTAATTCATAAGGAAGGTACGAGAAATACATTGTATCTCTTGTAAGAACAAAAGACGGGCTCACAATTATTCCTTCTGGAATCATGCTCTCGCTAGAAGTCGTGTCTATCAAACCTTTCTTCATTCCCTCAGAGATAATCAACTCTCTTATCTTTTCAGACTTTGTCTGGTCGAGTATATCATACAGGTTCAACCTCTTGGGATATCTTTTGTCCCAGTTTACAAAAACTATCTCGTTTCTCACTAGTCTGTCAGCCTCCTTGACCTCGGCAACCATACATTGAGTCAATAACCTTGAATCCTCGTTAATAATCAAGGATCTGTAGATGTCGGTCTTGTAGTATTTGATACCAAGTTTCCTTAAAGCTTGAATTTCTCTGCTACGGCACTTTTCTTTGAACGACATTACTCTTTCTCCGAAGTATCCTCTACCGGCAAGCACATGGTCATCAAGTCTGCGCCATGTTGCGAACTCTATAGCAGTTCTTCGTGTCGAATCTGCCAAAGCATTTTTAACCTCAGCATAATGAGTACGGATATTGGGAACAACAACAACCTTGATATCATAGGTGTAATATCTGTCCGTCGAATCATAGGGCAGAAGATAGAAAGTGGAATCATAGGACAAAGTGTCTCTCTTCATGATTTCTATACAAGCCTCAACTATTGTATCTTTTGGAGTTATCTTAGGAATAACCACCGGTTTGACAATCGTATCTACAGGTACAGTATCTGCAGTTGGCTTACTCTCGACCTTATCCTCTGCAGACTTTTTACAGCCGCTCAAAAAGATACAAGAACATATTGATAAGAATAAAAACAATCCTTTCATAGGCATAACTATTTCTTTAATAGATGACTAACAGGAGAATTAGGCTTAAGTAGGGAAGAAACCTCATTCCACTTAAAAGATGCAGTCTGTGTGCCATTAGCATAACAGGCTATCTCATAAGGGTTATATACAAAACCTACCCCATCTTTATTTACATAGAAATTCTCTGTCACCTTAATATCTTTTAGATCAAGAAATCCAACATTCAATAAGTCTTCTGCTTTATCCAACTCATTCTCTTTAACAAAGAATTCAACAATCTTCTCGGTCAGCACATTCTTTGTATCGTCACTAAAAAAATCGGATAATTTGTATTGGGAGCCTGAGTTCAAGTCATAGACATAATACCCCGAGCCATAATTCCCATGAGCACCGCCCTCGAAAGAAGATTGGAACAAATGGGCCACAAAAATACTATTGTCCTGATAAAACCTATTTATTGTTATTTCATTACTATACTCGTATTCCGGCAAGTCTTCTGGGTAAGATTCAAAATCACTTACATACTGATTGTTCAATGAATCTGCGTGAGCTTTAGCAGATGACATGAAATCACTGCTTCGACGTTTTGTGGCAATATAAGTTAGCTCCTCAAAGATTTTATCCGCACCTTTACCTGATCCCTTTAACGAATCTATAGTTTTATAGGCAGCAACAAAGGATAATTTGGGACCATCTTTGAAGGTATGACGGTATTCTGTTTCGCTGGCCTTTTCTTCTATTGCTTGTTGTTGTGATTCATCTACAACTACAACAGAATCCTGCTGAATCTCCTCTTTATTCTTAGTGTCGTTACCTCCTGAACAAGCAACAAGACTAAGAAATAACGAAGCACAGGTAAATATACCCAAAACTTTTGTCACTTTCATATTAAGCCTCCTTGACAGAATACAACTTCTCGATGATATCAACAACCTTCATTCCCTCCAGTGCGTTTGTCGAGATATGAGCATCACTAGACAGTACATCGACAACATTCTGTATTACAAGATGATGATTCTGAGCAGAACCCTTGTATGCACCATAATCGTTTGGCGGATTGGAAGGGGCTAGCTCGGGCATTGTGTAGTTCTCTACGTTGCAATAGGCGACCTCGTTCATATATTGGCCACTTACCTTTATAGTGCCCTTTTCAGCAATGATTGTGATGCTGCTTTCCAAGTTCTTCTCCCAAACCGATGTACTGAAGGCTATAGATCCCATACCTCCCTTTTCAAATTCAAAGGAAAGGAATCCACTATCTTCGAAATCAGTCAAGTCTTTATGAGAGAAATCAGCAAAATGACCTCTTATATTCTTGATATCTCCGAACAGCCAGTACATGATGTCGATGAAGTGCGAGAACTGTGTGTAAAGTGTACCTCCGTCCAGCTCCATATTTCCATGCCAGCCGCCCTTCTTGTAATATCTTTCGTCACGGTTCCAATAGCAGTTCAACTGCACCATAAAGATTTTTCCAAGTCTGCCGCTCTCGACCATCTCCTTCAACCATACCGAAGGCGGAGAGTATCTGTTCTGCATTACACAGAATACTTTCTTGCCGACCTCAAGGCTGGTCATTATCACACGCTCTGCGTCGCTCTTGCGAAGGGCCATAGGCTTCTCTATAACCACGTGGCGGCCGCTTCTCAACACCTTCACAGCGTAATCGGCATGATAACCGTTAGGGGTGCAGACACACACCACGTCAATATCCAGTTTGGCTGTCAGCAACTCGTCTATAGACGAAAAGAACTGAGCTCCGTCATCAGGAAGCTCCAACTGCTCCTTTGGAAGAATGTCACATACCGCCACAAGTTCCGTAGATGGATTTCTACGAATCATCTCTGCATGACGCTTTCCTATATGTCCCTGACCGATTACCGCAAACTTTACCATTGCTATAACTATATCTTTATGATTTCTCCGTTTTCAATTTTGTATCTCTCTCCGCTTTCGGGGCAAACAGCCTCTCCTTCGTTGTTAAATTCAAGACGACAGCCTGCCCTACTTACCCAGCCAATCTGCTCAGCCGGAACTCCGACCATGAGCGCATAGTTCTTGACATCCTTGGTCACTACTGCACCTGCACCTATCATCGCATATTCCCCGACAACACAACCGCAAACCACAGTGCTGTTGGCTCCCAATGATGCGCCCCTCTTTACTATCGTAGGCCTGTACTCGCTTTTGCGAACCACGAAGGAACGGGGATTTATAACATTTGTAAACACTGCGGAAGGCCCGACAAAGACATCATCCTCCAACACTACGCCGTCATAGATTGACACGTTGTTCTGAACCTTGACTCCGTTACCCACAACAGCCGTAGAGGCAACATAGACGTTCTGCCCGAAAGAACAGTTACAGCCTACCCTGCAACCTTTGTTCAGATGCGAGAAATGCCAGATTCGGGTTCCCTCCCCAACCTCGCATCCGTCGTCAACTATTGCCGAACTGTGAATAAAAACATCTTTCATAAATCCGCTGTTCCTGTTTTACAAAGCGCTAAAATACTTAAACTTTAACAATAATTGCTATTTTTACCGCAAAAAGTTAATGTTTTTAGGTCTGCGCTACAAAAAAGAATTACTTTTGCGCAGGAAAAATAATAATTTGACAGGATATGACACAGGAACTACTATCATTCGACCATGAACTTATGCAATGGTTTAATGCGCCGCATCTTCATACTTTAGCTCTTGATCAGTTCTTCTATGCTGTATCAAAAATATTCATCTGGCTGCCTACGTTTATACTACTCCTCTATATAATAGTAAACACAAAGAAGCGTGAGAGCATTCTCATAATAATCGGCATCGCGCTCGTTTTCATAATCACAGACCGAATCACAAGCGGACTAATGAAGCCGGTATTTGCACGTCCCAGACCAAGCCATGATCCCGCCATTATGGATATGCTTGCCTATGCGTTCAACTACAAGGGCGGCGCATTCGGGTTTCCTTCATCCCATGCCGGAAACTCATTTGCCATAGCTACGTTCCTGACTCTGCTTTTCAGGAACAAGGCTCTGGGATTCACGATATTCTCTTGGGCAGTTCTTTGCTCATATTCGCGAATGTACCTTGGAGTCCACTTCCCTAGTGACATTTTCGTAGGAGCTACATTGGGAACGCTGTTCGGATGGTTTTCATTCTGGTTCTATAGCAAAGTGCTGAAGTCAAAATTTCCGAAACTTGCGTGCGATGATGAGTTCTCTCCCTCGCAAATCAAGGCTCTTTGCTATTGCCTTGCCGCACAGATATTCACTATCGCAAGTGTCAGCGTAATCTTGAAACAAATGTAGATTTTATACTTTAAACAAGACTTATCATGATTTTCAATACAACATACGTCGTAGCACCTGAAAAGGAGGCTAAATTCCTTGGCTACATCAAAGAGTTTGCAAACAGTCTTCTAAAGAACAATGTTGTCTGCGATGCCAAGATGCTTCAAGTTCTTGCCGACGCACCGGACGGTTCTGACAGCCTTACTTTCACACTTCAGCTCCATTTCAGAACAGAGGACGAAATGAACGAATGGGTGATTAGCAACAATAAACTTAACCTGCTTTCCCTTCGCGAGAACTTTGGAACATCTGCGCTTGCGTTCTCAACTGTACTGCAAGAGATTGACCTATAGAACCACTATAACATTATGGCACAAACTACCGAAAAGATTGTTCTCGGCATAGACCCAGGAACTATGTACATGGGTTACGGAGTTATTCGTGTACTCGGACAAAAGATTGAATACGTTGACATGGGAATCCTTGACTTGAAGAAGGAGAAGGACATATATTTGAAGTTGAAGAAAATCTATGACTTCACAATCGAACTTATCAAGAAGTATCTTCCTGATGAATTCGCCATCGAGGCACAATTCTTCGGAAAGAATGTCCAGTCAATGCTCAAGCTCGGTCGCGCCCAGGGTGTAGCCATCGTGGCGGCACTTGAACGAGACATTCCTGTGGCGGAATATGCACCTCTAAAAATCAAGCAGGCTATAACAGGCAATGGAATGGCAAGCAAGGAGCAGGTCAGCCAAATGCTCAAGGCTCTGCTAAAACTAAAGACCGAAGACCTTCCCGAACACCTTGATGCAACAGACGCTCTTGCTGCGGCTGTATGCCACCATTTCGAGACTCGCACCACAGTGGCAACAAAGAAGTATTCCTCTTGGGCAGACTTCGAAAACAAGATGAAGAAATGATGCGAGATGTTCTTTTACAGCTCAAAATCACAAAAGGACAAACCACAAGAACCGTGGTAACGGTTCGTACTATAGCCCAGGGTTGACAATCGTGAAAACGATTGGCTACCTTGGGATGAATTAACATTAAACACATAAACCCACGGTAGATTTTTGCTTCGCTCAAATCAACCGAGGGCTTTACAGATGAATGTTTATATCGCCAAAGATTTATTCTGTGGCAAAGGAGAAGATTATCGAGGAGAAAACAACAAAAGCGGCATTGCTGCCGCTTTATGAACTCTTTTCAAATTATTCCTTATAACCATTAAGTAACATTTTTTCATACAAATCCTTGGGGTCAGCATGAATAATATTACCTTCATCATCTACTGTAACAACTTCATAACCATGAAGCATCTTCTCTTTAAGCATCTTAACATAGGCTTTGGTTAAAGAAGCAAGCAAAGCCTTTGCAAACTCATCTTTTGACTCTATATTATTTTTTGCTATATCCATAAATCAATTTCTTCATGTGGCAAAGATAAGCATTATTTTAGAATGTTTATATCGCCGAAGATTTATTCTGAGGCAAAGGAGAAGATTATCTATAAGAAAACAACAAAAGCGGCATTGCTGCCGCCTTTTTGTTTGCGATTATCTTATTTTACAATTGCGATTCCAACACTATTGTATCTTGCCCAAATATCTTTGCCGTCCCAATTTCCAGGCATTTTGTCACTTAGCTTTTTATCACTCAATTCTTTATCTTCGTCTTTAGTAATAATACAGACAACACCTAAATCCAAAAGATTGATATAATTTTCTTTTGTTGGATTCTTTAAGAACTTGTCAAAAATGACATCAAAAGGAACAACATGTTCCCAAACAAGTGAAATTTTCGTCTTTTGTTTTAGGTCATATAGTTTATTTTGAAGATAAACATTCTGCATATCTCCTTTCTCCAAACGAGACATAATCTCTATTGGGAAATATTTACAATCTTTGAGAGAATCCCATGCTTTCTTAGAACAATAAACCCTTCCATTTTCAAACAACGCTTTGGTATGATATCTAAAGCTATCTTTATGAATAAGCTTATTCTCTTCATTAGAGAAAAACATATATGCTTTCAATATCTCCTTAAATCTCTCATCAGGACTATTCCAAACATTAGGGAATTTCATCCAACTCATTTTATTTGGCATAACATAAAAATATAATAAATCATAGAGGCTTGCGCCCCTATGATTTGATTAAACATCAATTTTTATTCACATACTGGACGGACAGGGCACCCGTAGACGCGGCCGTCGCTGTGCATGCTATTTATGCTCGGACCGAAGTCAAGGTAGTAAGCGTTGCCACTATCGCTTCCGTCCACAGTAGAACTCCAGTAGGCGCCGATAGAGTACACAAAGTCGAGATAAGTACCACTGCGGTAGCCAGCGGCAGGAAGGAAAATCCAGTTAGTATTACCAGCCTTCTTGCTTGCTACTTTACATCCATAACAACCTCCTACTATCTCAGTCCAAGACCAAGTACAATTTGCTATTAACTCATCAAAATCTGCCTTTGTTGGCATTCGCCAGTTCTCACTCCAGTTCTGCGTAGCAGCATCATAATCAGCAGTCAAATTACCATTTGCATCTAGTACGCCGCTTGTCTGCAATGAAGATTTTGATTTGTTGTACGCCTTGCAATTAGCTTTTGAATAATAATTATTAGGTGCAGGTGCAATCTCGCCCCATGCAAAGTAAGTTCCATAATCTTCTGGACTTGAAGCTCCAACATTCATTGTTGCCCACTTTAACCCACTTGGCAAACCTAAATCTACATACTCGTATCCATTCAAAACACCATTATCTATAGTTTTCTTCTTAATAGAAACATCACAAGATGCGGTTAAATCATTGTATTTAGCAACAAGTTTAAGGTTAGTTGCTACTGTTGTTTCAGATGTAAACTGTGTAGCTCCACCATTAGTAGCATAAGAAAGAACGGAAGAAACAGAAATACTCCATGTAATATTAGACGGAGGAATAACATTGCCATTATTATCCTTTACCGTCAAATCAAATGATTCACCAGGGTATATGGAAACACTTGTTTTTGATAATGAAATTGATGATGTAACTTGTGGCTTTTTATTTACTACTGGACGTATTGTGTAACCTTCATAACGGCTTTTATCGTCCACAGACTTAGGGCCAGTATGTAAGAAATTAAGGGCATATGCGGTTACGTCACCTCTATTATCAACAGTAGAACTCCAGTAGTAGCCAGTAAAGCCTGTAGCATAGTTGTGATTATCTTCTTTATAGGCAACAGCAGGAAGAAATATCCAATTGCTATTACCTTCTTTCTTACTCGCTACCTTAAAGCCATCTACACCACCCAGAGTTATCCATGTCCATTTGCAATTATTAATCAGTTCTTCAAAATCCTCCTTTGTCGGCATTCGCCAATTCTCGCTCCAATTCTGAGTAGCAGCGTCACAATAGGCAGTTAAATTGCCATTTGCATCTAGTACGCCGCTTGCATTCAATTCAACAGAAGATTTGTCGTACGCATTACAATTTTTTATCGAGTAATTATTTTGAGCAGGTGCAATCTCGCCCCAAGCATAATAGTCTCCATAATCTTCAGGCTTTGAAGCACCAACATTCATTGTAGCCCATTTTATTCCACTTGGTAAACCTAAATCTACATACTCATAACCATCAATATTGCCATTACTAGGTAATGAAGTATTATTTCCTCCGCCAATGACACTACTTCCTTCTATTTCAGTCCAAGTTTTGCCATTATCATAAGAAACATACCATTTACCATCCTCAACTTTTATAATTGGTGTCTTGCCATCAACTCCGTTTGTACCATTTGCTCCTTTGACACTTCCAAGATTTGTCCATGAAGTTCCTGAATTATAGCTTACATATAGGTTGCCACTTTCAACCTTGAATGTAGGTGTCTTTCCGTCAACTCCATCTTTACCATTTGTTCCGTTAGTACCGTTTACACCATCCTTACCATCTGCGCCATTATCTCCAGTAGCCTTGCCAAGAGGTTCAGTCTCGTATGTCTTGCCTCCGTCGTATGAGATGTACCAGTAGCCGTCAACAATCTTCAACTTTGGTGTGATTCCGTCCTTGCCATCAACGCCATCTTTGCCGTTAGTACCGTTAATTCCGTCCTTGCCATCAACTCCGTCTTTGCCGTTAGTACCGTTGATTCCGTCCTTACCGTCAACTCCGTCTTTGCCGTTAGTACCGTTGATTCCGTCCTTGCCGTCTGCACCCTTGTCTCCTGTTGCCTGTCCAAGTTCAACCCAAGTATATTTGTTGTTATAAGTGACAAACCACTTGCCGTCCTGTATCATGAATTCCGGAGTGATTCCGTCCTTGCCGTTCTTGCCATTTGTGCCGTTGATTCCGTCAGTTCCGTCTGCACCGTTCGCACCGTCTGCACCCTTCACATTGCCAAGGTCTTTCCAGTTCACACCGTCATAGCTGACCAACAAATTGCCCTCTACAATCTTGAATGTAGGTGTCTTTCCATCAGCACCGTTGGTGCCATTTGTGCCGTTTGTGCCATTTGCACCGTCAGCACCCTTGACATTTCCAAGAGAAGACCATGCTTTTGTGTCGCTGTAGCGGTACAAAAGTTCACCAGCCTCGCTGACAGTAAACTGTGCCACAAGACCATTTGCTCCGTTTTTACCATCAACTCCGTCCTTGCCCTGTGCAGGAACTTTGCTGCCGGTCTCGTCAAGCATGAAAGCACCGTCACAAGTCCAGTAGTAGATGCCGTCAGCATCCTTCTTGATGGCAATGGCTGGAACGTAACCGTCCTTGCCGTCTTTTCCGTCAACACCGTTAATGCCGTTGATTCCGTCCTTGCCGTCAACACCGTCCTTTCCATCAGCTCCGTCCTTACCGTTCAAAAGCTGTGCGAAAGAACCGTCCGAGAACACGATAAGATAACCGTCCTCGTTCGGATAGGCTGCCGAGATAAACAGATTCTTGTTCTGCGCCTCGACAATCTTTGTGAAGCTTGACACGTTATAGTTTATTTTGTCACAGGCAGACTTTAATCCTGCAATCTCTGACGAGTTGTCAACAACTCTATTCCACATGGCAACCTCGTCGATGTCGTCCTCGCAGGCGATGAAGGCAACTGCACCCAAAATCATCGCCATTATTCCGTATATATATTTCTTCATGTTGTTTCGTTTTTTATGTTCCCTATGGTAGTTTTCACCTCGCTTCGCATCGGCGAATCCAACCATAGGCTTTACAAGCCAACCGTTGCCACGGTTGTATTTGTTAGAAATTCAATCCCAATCTGAAGATAGCGCTTCTGTTCTTCAAATTCCTGTAGCCTAACTTTTCCTCGCTGTCGCCATAGATTGCGTCCTTCTTGTCAATCTCGATTAGTCCGAGGTCGTAGGCAAAGCCCACCTGAACCTTTCTGAACACTACGTCAATTCCCATCTGCGTACCGAAGTCGAATCGCTTGATTGTCTTGTCCTTGAAAACGTCAATCTCCTTGTATGTGTCAAGGTCGATGTTATACTTCAACTTTCCTGCAAGGCCAAGTCCTAGATAAACTCCTGCCGAAGGTATTACCTCGAAACCGCCCTGCTTGCCGATGTGGTAGTTCACCAAAGCCGGCAGCTGAAGGTAGTGCATCTTTGTCTCGCTCTCGTCATAGCCCAGAATCTTGTAGCCCTTCATGTTTGCGAAAAGGCCTGTCTCTACATAAAGAGGCATAGTTTTAGACACGTTGATTTGGTCGCTCACGCCAACGTGATAGCCAAGCACGCTTGAAGTGCTCAACCCTCTTGAAAGTGTCTTTGAAACTCCCAATCCCGCTTTCACAGTGATGATGTTCTTCTTGAAAGCACTTTGCGTAGTGTCGCTCTCCTGTGCCGACACTGACGTCAATCCTAGCAGCGACAATGCAACTGCAATGAATGTTTTCCTCATGTTGGTTTTTACTTGTTTAGTCCTGTTCCCAACGGACGAAAATACTTAAATCCTTTTCACACAAAGACACAAAAAGCGTGGGAACTTTTACCTTGTTGCTTTATTCAATGAATAGGCTCTGGAAAAACCTCGAAAGTAAAATAAAGCAACGGAAAGAGACCCACGCATTCAGTATATCAAAATCCAACGCGAGACCATACTATATATAGTAAGGTCACACGAAGGAAAGACATACACCTCCGCAGTCATCTACCGTAACTTTGCTTCCACTTTCTTTAAAATTTTCCAGATTTTATTCATTGGTAAGCAAAGCGAGTAAACGCTTGTTATGTATATGTAACACCACCCTATTGCCCAATAGCACCCACAAGTGAGTCTCTTTCAGCAAAAAAAGTAATGCCGTTGCAAAAGTACAAAATTTTTGAAACCTACAAAACAAAAGCATATTTTTTCGTTAAAAAGAGAGAAACGGAACTTTTTTCGACGAATTTCGATAACGAATTTTAATGAACAGAACTCTTTTCGATGAATTTCGATAACGAATTTTAATGAACAGAACTCTTTTCGACCAATTTCGTTAACGAATTTTAATGAACAGAACTCTTTTCGATGAATTTCGTTAACGAATTTTAATGAACAGAACTCTTTTCGACCAATTTCGTTAACGAAATTTATATATGATTAAGAACCGTGGCAACGGTTCCCTACAAAGGCAAGGGTTGACGATGGGCGAACGCCTATCGGCTACCCTTGCTAATCCTAAAAAAGAAGGACTACTTTGGACATACAGATAAAAAAGAAGCCTTTTGCAATAAAGCAAAAGGCTAAAAATTATTCTGATGAGGGAAGGTCTAATCACATAATGAAAAAGGAATTTTTCTGGGAACGGGAAAGACAAATGTCTTCGGCAAGTGCAAAGACTTCAAATCGGAATTCCATGAATCGCAAAAAAAGAACCGGATGGAGACACTCTACCTGACCACAATCTTCTTTGTTCGGACACCCATTTCGTCAGCCACCTCGAGAGTATAGACTCCCGCAGGAAGTTGGGCGTTTATCACGACACTGCTCTGATTCTCCAACGACTCTAAAAAGACCACCTGTCCAAGCATGTTCACAACCGATACCATTACATCGCAAGGCTTACCCCAACAAACTGAGAAATTACCCGATGAAGGGTTCGGGAAAACCACGATTCCATCACGGATTTTCGATTTTATGGCAGACAGCTCCGAACTTTGCGCAGTAAGGTTTACCATAAGTGAAGAAACCTGTCTGCTATCGAAATTTCTCCACTCTCCATCCTTGCTGTAGTATGCAGTCGAAGTCTTGTTGTCGTCCAGGACATTGAACAAGGCAAACTTCTGCGGAGTGTTTGAAAAATCAAAAGCCACATATACCACGCTATCAACAGAGACAGGGCTTTCAAAACGGATGTAGTTCTCTTTGTATGACATAGAGGTAACAGTTCTGTCGCTCATGGTCTGCGACTTCTTGATATACTCGACATTGGTCACTTTGATTTCGTCCTGCCAGAGTATATTGTTCTCTCCGTCAAGCAGAGACATTACAATCGGGCCTTCCGCGCTGTATGTCGCTATCACCGGAAAGAATGAGACTCCGAAGATATTGGTTTTGCCGGGGAGAACAAATTTCTCCGCCAGCCTGGTCACTTTGTCTTCGTTTGTTCCGGCTAAGTAGCCGTAGCCATCAACGTAACCTTCGGAAACAGTGCTGCTTTTTCTGTAGTTGGCGACTATATTACAAGGGAAGTTGTAGGGTTGGTACCCCTGGCAAACCTTGACGGAAGTGTCCAAAGGGGAAAGATAAGGGAAGAAAGCGTCCCAAGTTCGCTCAAGACTCCAAAAGCAGTCGAACGTAGGGTTCTCGCAAGAAATATCTGTAGCTCCTCCGGACAACGCACCGACAATCATGCCGTGGTTATAGAGTGCCGCACCGGAAGAACCGCCCTCCGAAATTCCTTTCTCCCAGTCGTTGACCTTCAGATGGCAGTCTCTGTCAAAAATAAGCGATGAAAACGAGGTATCTCTAAGGTCATCCGCCTCATAGCTTGCCTTCATGACATCTCCGTTTGGATGGTGGAAGCAGATGGATGGGCCTTCCAAATCTCCAGTAGCGTCCCACGGCGCGTAGTATGGCATATAGTCCACCGGGGGAACTTGGGACAGTCTTAGCAGAAGAGCGTCCCTTCGGTTATAGCATGACATTGCCTTGGCTCCGACAATGGACTTTTCTCTTGTTCCCTCAATCTGCGAATTGCAGAGCGGCGACTTGTAGTCGAAAAAGAATACGCAGGTCTTGGCAAGAGCCGTGTCCACCCTATTGTTCACGTCAAACAGGCAATGAGCCGAAGTAAGGATGTATGGAGTTGCGGTTCCCTTGGTATTGGCAACCAGGGAACCCGTACAGTATGCAGTTCCGTTAATGATGTAAAGACAAGTTGACCTGCGCATAGTCTCGAAAGAATCGGACTCGCATTCCGCATCAACCTCGCACTCCTCGGAACGAGAAAACTGAGGGAGTTTTCTCAAGGAATAAAAACCTCGATTAACACGGGAAATTTTGAGAGATCCGCCAGCTCCGACAGGCTCCTCGTAAGTCAGCAGAAGCGTGTCACTCTCTATGGGCGTAGTGGCAAACTGGAATGGAGCCACAAGAGACTTGCTTGTATAGGCTCCGAGCATCTCGCCCATATTCGGGGTGGAAAGGAAAAGCCTTGCATTGTCGGGCAGATCGAATTCAGAGAAGATCAAGTTTATCGAAACAGCTCCCTTTGATGCAATCATAAGCCTGTACTGGACTACTTCGTCCGAAATTCTCGAAGAAACCGCCTCTTTTTTCAAATCTATATCTACGGGAATCGCTGTTGCGAAGGTCATGGCACACGGCACGTCACTGTCAACCCTTGTCTCAGCCGCCGAAGAGTCTGGCAAGACGCTAATGCATGGTACATGAATATCAGTACCAGACCTTGTAAGCGGTGAACTCTTGGGGATTCCACCGAATGAAATCTGCGAAAATGAATCGAGAGCAAACACCAGGCTCACGACCCAAACTGTCAATATCTTGTTATACCTTACTTTCATAGAACTACTGTTTACTTAATTCCTTTTCAAGCAAATCCGCCATTTCATCGGGAGTCATGATCTGCATGGCATTGAAACCGCACTTTATGGCCACCGCAACATTATCCGCATTGTCATCGAAAAAAATTGCGGTTTCGGGATCTATTCCGGACTCGGACTTCAGTCTCTCGTAGATTGCGGGATCGGGCTTCTTCAAATGCATCTCATGGGAGAGGAAAGTCATGCCAAAATATGAATTGATGTCCTTGCCTGCAATCTGCCTGAAGTGGGATTCCTTCACAGTTCGGATGTGGATGGGATTGACATTGCTGAGCATAAACACCTGCTTACCTCTTGAACGAAGCTTCAAAATCAGTTCAAGCAGACGCACAGGAGTATGAAGAATCATCCGGTTCCATGCAAAAGCAATCTCTTCATCGGGAATTGACGTATCAGTAATCTTCCTTACTTTATTGTAGAAATCCTGCTCGGAAATCAAACCTAGCTCCAAGTCTCCGAACACGCCGTTCTGCCCTGACTGACCGATCAAAGATTCGGAATCCTTAATGCCAAGACTGACGAACGAATCCAAGCAACTTTTTCTGTCCAAATAAACAAGGACAGAACCCAAATCAAATATAAAAGTTTCAAATTTTGCAAGCATCCCATTTATTTTCAAAATTCATGCAAAAATACGACAAAAAGATTTGTGAATAAGAAAAATAATTATAATTTTGCAGTCGAATTGATGAAAGATTAAATCTTTTATTGTTCAAGGGCCTATAGCTCAGTTGGTTAGAGCAACGGACTCATAACCCGTGGGTCACTGGTTCAAGCCCAGTTGGGCCCACCCACAGGAAAACGCATCAAGAATCTTGGTGCGTTTTTTGTTTTATCTCCGTACAGAGAACAAAAAAAGGCCGCAATCAAAAGACTGCGGCCGTGATTCCTAAACCGGGTAACAATAATTAGTTACGAGGACCGTGATTGTGCTCACCATGACGAGGATGCATGTTGCGAGCATGTCTGAACTTGAAGCTCTTCATGTCGATTAGCTCCTTCTGCTCCTCAACAGACAACTTGTCGAAGTTCTTCCACTTCTCGTTAATCTCCTCCATGCGAGCCTTCTTCTCTGCTCTCATAGCAGCGATCTCAGCCTCACGCTTGTCGATAGCAGCCTTACGCTCAGCGATTAGAGCCTTCTGCTCGTCAACAGATAGAGAATCGAACTTCATCCACTTCTCAACCTGAGCCATCTGCTCTGGATTCATACCACGATGATGAGACTTGCGCATTCCGTGATGGCGACCAGGTCCCATTCCATGACGACGTCCAGCCTCTGGATTCATGCCTGGGCATGGCATAGCCTCGCCTTGACACTCTGACTTCTCTACACACTCCTTAGGGCACTCATTCGAACCGTTGCAAGCCTTATCCTTCTTGCAATTGCAACAAGAAGTAGCCATAGTCACCATAAAAGCGGCAACTGACAATTTAACCAAATTTTTCATAGGTGTTGTTATTAAGTTTATGTTTTAAAGTTAATCTTCAATAGAATATACTCCGGTTTTGCCGATTTCATCCCAGAATTTAGGATAGCTTTTAGTCACAACCATAGGATCGTTGATAACAAGCTCGCCAAGTTTAGCGGAAGTAGGAGCAATAGCCATAGCCATTCGGTGATCCTTATAGGTGTCTATTGACTCGCCTGTGGCTTCTTTCACTTCCCCTAACCAGGCCAACTCTCCCTCTCCAGTCTCGACAAGCACAAAGCCCAACTTGCCAAATTCCTTGATCAAAGCGGCTATTCTGTCAGTCTCCTTGATCTTCAGGCTCTTCAAGCCAGAGAATCTGAACTTCTGGCCAAGTGCAAGACAAGTCGCAACAATTGTCTGGGCCAGATCTGGACACTTGATGAAGTCAAACTCATAAATATCCATAGAGCTTCGGGAACACTTTGTCAGAACCACTCCGTCCTTGTTGTACTCTGTGGCAACTCCAAGCGGCTCGAAGATTTTGGCAACAACCGAATCTCCCTGCAAGCTATCCTTGAATAGGTAAGGAAGAGCTATCCTATCAGTATTTGTCAAAGCACAGATCTCGTACCAATACGAAGCTCCACTCCAATCCCCTTCCACAGAATAGTCGATTCCATCGTATTTTTTAGAGGAAATCTTTATGGAATCTCCACTGAACTCAACCTCAGCCCCGTAAGTCTTCATCAACGATTGTGTCATCAGAATATAAGGAACAGAAGCTATATTGCCCAACAACTTGATCGACAAACCTTGCTTCATGTACGGAGCGGACATCATGAGAGCAGATATATACTGGCTGCTCACGCTTCCGTCAATCTCAATACTTCCTCCTTCCAACTGGGTTCCATGTATGCGTAGAGGAGGGAATCCCTCGTTCTCTGAGTATTCAATCTTTGCTCCTACACTTCTCAAGGCATCAACAAGAATAGATATGGGACGCTCCTTCATTCTCTGGGTACCTGTAATAAGCCATTCCCCGGGAGTGTTGCTCAGATACGCAGTTAGAAAGCGCATCGAAGTGCCTGCCGCACCGATATCTATTGTCTCAACCTTGTCCAACGATGGATTTTGCGACAAAGCCTTGACCATTACGTCAGTATCGTCACATGAAGCTATGTTGCTCAACTTCGCTCCAGCCTTAGCCAACGCATTTATTATCAAAACTCTGTTGCTAATACTCTTGGATGCAGGAACATTGAATGAACCGCACACCTTTGAGCCATCATTGTATTTTACTGTGTAAGAACCCATTATATTTTCGATTTAACCTAAACCTACAGCCTCACGATAAAAATCAAGAGAATCAAGAATATCCTTCTTTGAAACGGAAACATTGATCTCTACCTCGCCAATATCCTTCAACAACGAGAACAAGATACGTCCGTCTCCCTCATTCTTCTTGTCATGAGTCATCAAATCATACAAATGCTCGTAATCGTTGCAAGAGATCTTTAGGACACCGTAATTCTCCTTAATCATCTGAACAGCAAGAGCAAGAGTCTGCTTAGGGAAATTCAACAGTTTGTATGACAGGTACAACTCAGAAATCATACCCCAGGCTACCGCATATCCATGAAGAACCGGCGACCCTGTCTCCATTGCGAAACTTTCGAATGAATGGCCTACTGTGTGACCGAAATTAAGCACTTTTCTCAATCCCTTCTCAGTCGGATCTATGGCTACAACCTTCTCCTTCACTGAAATGGACTCAAGCAACAACTCTGGAAGAGCCTCGTAATTGATCTTATCCAAATCAAAGGAAAGTATATTGTTCCATACCTTAGTCTCGGAAATCAAACCGTGCTTTATCATCTCGGCATAGCCGGAAAGGAAGTTGTTATGGTCAAGCGAACGGAAAAAGTCAGCATTGATCAGCACACTTTTGCTTGAATTGATAACACCGATCTCGTTCTTCAAACCTGCGAAGTTAATTCCAGTCTTGCCTCCTACAGCGGCATCGACAGCTCCGAGAAGGGTTGTTGGCACATTAACATAGTCCATACCTCTCTTGAAAGTAGAAGCAGCGAAACCTCCAAGGTCAGTAACCATACCTCCACCAAGGTTTATCATGATAGACTTTCGAGTAGCTCCGTTCTCGGACAAATACTGCCATACGGAAGCTATGGACTCCAATGTCTTGTGATCATCGTTGGGCTTGATCTCGATTACATGAACCTGCTTGAAGAACTCATCTTTCATCAACAAAGGAAGACACAACTCCTTGGTATTGCTGTCAACCAATATGAACACACCTTTAGGAGACCTTCCGTCACACTCGTTTTTCAAGTCTTCAACGAGGTTTTTTGTTATATATACCTTCTGACTCATCGTTCAAAACTAATTTAGATTACTCTTTCTCCAAGAATGCCTTGATACGTCTCTTTCTCAACGAAATGTAGCAGCCGATCAAAGCTAGCAACATAAATGCAAGAGCTCCAACTACAGGCACCTTCAACCAACGTGGAGAAAGCTTTGTCATCACGAACTCGTTGACGAACTCTACGCAATATGCGTTACGGATCATGCTGTTTATGAAATCCTGCTTATATCCCTGCAAAGTCATGATCTGCTCATGGTAAAGCTGCTTGTCCTTGTTACTTACAATCATAGGACCGTCAATCTGAACCTTGTTCTGAGAAGACATTGCTCCGAAATACTCTATGTTACGAAGGGAGTCAAGCATCAACACCTCTTGAGAATACTTGTCTGCAAACATTCTGTCAGATTCCAGCTTCAACTCGTGTCTGTGCTTGATTCGCTCGTTTCTGGAAATGTAGTCCCTTAAAATTATGGACAACTTTGGCAGCAATGAAATGTCCGAAGTAGTAACCTTTACCTGAAGTCTGTCGTTCATTCTGACTACAGAAGTATCCTTCATATAGGACTTTGCCTTGTCAACGCAGGTAGCATTTCCATCGTGACGCGAATCAATCCAATAGAAAGGCTCGACTCTCTTTATCATCTCAGCCGAATCCTCTGGAATATTCAAGGCCATCGCCAACTGATCATAACGCTTGGAAATACACTGGTTGTCAAGCGCAGTAATAACCTCGTACACTGTAACAGCATCTGTTGTATTTGTACGCAACTGGGCTTCAGCCTCAATCTTATACTCGTAATTCTCGTAAGCCACAAAAGAATAACCTGCGATAATTCCCAACACTGCGGAAAGCGCCATAATTAACTTTTTCTTCCATGCCAGTCTGACAAGTACAACAAAGAAATGAACTATTGACCTATATATGCCCTTCAACCAATCTATAATTGCCGCACATATAACGACTAAGTCCAATTCTGGTTTTGTGTTCTGATCCATTTAGTATTTCTAATTATGTTTTTAATTTATTTGTTCTTCTTCAGCCACAATTCCGGATTCTGCAGTTCCTTCTCCTTCCATACCTGAAAGAATAAAGTGGTTCTGCCTCCGTCCTCGCTATCCTCAAACACCTTGCCGATCCTGTCACCGGCATTGACCTTATCCCCTATCTTCACATCAATAGCCGTAAGGTTCGAATACACAGTCAGATAGTTGTCATGTCTTATGATGACAGCATTGTTGTTTCCCGGGATGGAGAATCGCTGTGTAACCTCTCCCTTGAATATGGCCTTTGCATAAGACCCCTTGGGTGCGGTCAGGTATATTCCCTTATTATTCACAGTCACATGCTTCAGCACTGGATGCTGATGGACTCCGAACCTTCCGGTAATAGTCGCGTTGCTGACAGGCATTGGCAACTTGCCCTTGCAGGCTGCGAACTCTGAATTGTCCGGAACAGAGCTTGATCCCGAGCTTTGAGTCTTAGTAGCCTTAGTTTTCTGCTGTTTGGCCGCCTTCTCAGCTGCAAGTCTTGCCTGTTCCTCGATCACTTTCTGGATACGCTCGGAAAGCATTTCTGCATTCTTCTGCTGTTTTTCAAGTTCTGAAGCAAGCTCCTTCTCCTTAATCTGAAGGGTAGAAACCAACAAATCCTGCTTTGACTTCTCCTCAATCAGCTCCTGCTGCTCCTTCTCTCGTTCACAAAGTAGGTCCTGGGCATATTTCTTTGACTGCGACAACTCGTTTCGCTTTGCCACAAGCTCCTTTCTGGAGTTTTCTATTGTCTCAGCCTGCTGCCTGCGCATCGAGGCGAAGTCCTGTATGTACCTGAACCTGCGGTAAGTCTCTTGGAAGGTCGCCGCAGAAAGTATGAATATCAACTTGTTATAAGCGCTATTCTTGACATAGGCATGATAGATCAAGTCAACATACTTTACCTTGTTTGACGAGTAGTCGAGCTCTTTCTTTAGGATTTCCTTCTCAAGCTCGTCAGCTCGCATATTCAAACTGTCAATACCCCTGCTGTGCGCGGCAATCAACTCACCTCGCTTGGTGATGTCCTGGTCAAGCCTGTCAACTTCTCGCATAGCCTCTTTGGTTGACATTCTCGCATTCTCGAAATTCTGAGATGTGCGCTGAATCTGCTCCGAAAGCTTTTTCTGCTCCTTCTGCAGACTTTTGAGTTCTCTATCCGCTTTGCTCGAAGCACTCTTTTGAGCAAAAACTCCGATAAAACCGAAGAAAATGACGAATATGAAAGATAGAACTCTGCGCATGTCAATTAGTAAGTTTCAACAAACTCCTTCATTGTAATCTGCTTGTAAGTAGCAGGAATCTTGACTTCAAAGTTTCTGTCCTTATCCAATGACACCTTGTCAACATGGATACCTATTGTACGGCTGTACACACCACTTTGAATTGTCAAGTTAATGTCGTGTGGGAAACTAACTGAGCCCACTTGGAAGAAATCCTCGTACTTCCAGTGTGAAGCGTATGTTGAACCCACCGAAAGATTACCCGAAGTCAGTTGCTTGTCCTTATTATATACAAACTCCTGGAGTACGTCTCCGTCTGTACGAATCAACTGCAACGCTCCGTTATTCACCTCTGCAACGCTAAAGTCCGAAGCAACAGGGAAGCAGTCCTTTCCGTACAAGAAAAGTCTGTTTGTGAACATTGCCTCGAAAGCCTTATAGTTCAAGGCCATTCCCTTAGACCTCATTTCATCGTATGACACCTCGACGTATTTCTTGTCCACACGATTGATAAGCAGCACGCCCTTCTTGTTCACCACGAAACGGAAAAACTCCATACCCGGCATAGGCATGATGCTGCAGATAATGACGCTGTCTCTTGCTATCTTTATTGTTCCTCCGGAATTCATCACTGTTTCCGCCAAGAGCAATTTGAACGACGCCTTCTCGATTGTCAAAGTGCGGAACACATCGTTGTCCGGAGTAGCCCTCTGACTTTCTGTAGCAACGCTGTCTGATGATTTCTTTACTGACTTTTGCGTTGAGCACGACGCTAGAAAAGAAAGCATTATCGCGCCTAAAGTTAAAACTACATATCTAATACCCTTCATAGTCATATTATTTTTCTGGAAGTTCTCCATTTTCTACAATCCTTTTAATTTCATCGCTTGGCATCTCGTAAAGTTCATAAGCCTTTTTCCATGCCTCTTTTGCCTTCTCCTCTTCTCCTAGTTTATATAGAATGAATCCGTAATGCTCATAAATTTCTCCCAACGGAGTTGGACAATTCTTTATTGCCTGCTCGATATATAGCTGCGCCGGCAGATAGCTGCCCTTAGTGTAATAAATCCAAGCATAGGTGTCAAGATAAACCGGATTCGTTGGCTCGGCAACGATTGTCTTTGCAGACATGGCCTCCGCCCTATCAAGATCCCTGCCCTGAATGCAGAGCATGTACGCATAGTTGTTGAAAGTCAGAATGCAGTTCGGATCTATTGTCAAAGATTTCTCGTACCACTCTGTTGCGCTTGCAGTGTCGTTCATGAACGAATATACGTCAGCTATTTCGCACGCTATCATGGCCGACTTGAACATGTCAATGTTTCTCGAAAGGTCCACAGCCACCTTGAAGCACTCGATGGCGCCGGGGCGATCGTCGTTCATAAGTCTCCACCTTCCCTGACGGTATCTGAATTCAAACACGTTCGGCATTGCCGCAACAGCCCTGTCAAGCGTAGAATTCAAGGCTGAAAGATCCTTTTTCTGCGAATAGAACTCCATAAGCATGGTCCATACCACCTCCTGCTGGGAATCAAGTTTCAAGGATGCTTCCAGCAACTGGCAAGTCTCGTCCATTCTGCCGGAAGACAACAGGAAGTTCGCGTATAGCAGGTAAGAGAAATACTCGTTCGGATATAGCTCCACCAGCTTTTTCAAACGCTTTTCCGTCATTACGCTTGAGCATATAGTATCCCTCTGCAGTTCCTCGACAAGCATTCCCTTGACATCGAACTCAGTATTCTTGTCCTCAAGGACCGCATCTATGATTCCTTCAATCTTCTTAGGAGACTGGACACGCATGTACAGGGAAAGAAGTTCAAGGTTGATCTTAGAAATATCGTTGGGATACTTCTTCTTGCACTTGAACAGGTACTTTTCAGCACTCTTGTTCATGCCGAGCTTCTGGTATGCAAGCACCTTGCTCAAAGCGAACGAAGAGTTGTAAGGATACTTCTTGATCGGCTTGTCATATTCAGCCAGTGCCTTTTTGTTGTCCTTGATATAGTTTACCCAAATGACAAACTTCTGGTTAGTGATGCCTGTTGTGTAGCCATAGACATTCTCGAGCTGGTTCCACACCTCCAAAGCTTCGTACGGCTTCTGGATTTCCTGATAAGTCGAAGCAAGCAGAACGTATGACTCCATCTTGTCTGGACGAAGTTTCAAAAGTCTTTTCAAAGATTGGATAGCGTACTTATAGTCCCTTGCCTTCAGAGCAAGGTCCACATGCATCTCGAGATTGTTGATGTTTGAAGAGTCCAGAGAGACAGCTTTCTGCATCAAGGCTGCGGCGGAAACATCCCACAACGAGATTTCATTCTCTTTCATCGGAGTAACCTTCTTGGCCATATAGGAATGGCACTGCGCCAACTCTGCGTACTGCTGAGACTTTGTGCTGTCCAATTCAACGCATTTCTTGAAATATACGTAGGCGGAGTCAACCATCGCAAGGGCCTTGTATCTTGACGCCTCGTAATAGTAGTATTTGTAAAGCATACTGTCGTTCTCGGCCTTCTCCGGACCAGAAAGGGCCAAAGAGGAAAGCGCATCACTCTTGTTCTCCAGTTCCTTTGTGTATTCCGCAGTCTTAGGGAACACACGCTCGGACATCTCAGCATTTACGCTGACAGAGGCAAGCGGACACGCAACCAACAATATGTTTCTTATCAGTCTGTTCATTATCTTAATATCAAATACCAGAATGTCCGAATCCACCGGTACTTCTCTCGGTTTCATCGAGTGTTTCGACTTCCACGATCTCTGCAATCTCGTGCTTTGCTATGACCATCTGGCAAATTCTGTCGCCATCATTCACCACGAAGTCCGTGTCGGAAAGATTTACCAGAATCACGCCCACCTCACCGCGATAGTCGGAATCAATTGTTCCGGGCGTGTTGAGAACTGTGATGCCGTTCTTCAATGCGAGACCGCTTCTCGGTCTGACCTGCGCTTCATAGCCCAAAGGCAGAGCCATTGAAATGCCTGTAGGTATCAAAACTCTCTGCAATGGCTTGATAGTAACCGGCTCAGAGATGTTTGCCCTGAGATCAAGACCAGCCGAACCGGCAGTGGCATACTGCGGCAACTGATGTTTGGACTTGTTCACTATCAAAACCTTCATAAGCGCTCAATTTTTATCGTTTGACTTGCGAAGATAATAACTATTATCTAAAAAAACGAATTTCTACTTCATAAAATGCCTATACCAAATCTTAGGCACCTCGCGATTCAGGAATGTTTCGTAATCGCCGCGATTGCATGAATATATAGTTTTCCCCGATTTCATCGGGATTTCCAGCCACCATCTTCCGTTCGAATGGTTCTCATAGAAATTTATCTCGGTCTTTGTCGGTGGGTCGAAAACTATGTATTTCTGGTAGTCGGCAAGCGATCTCAACGGATAGTCGCCTATTCTGTTGGCTACTCCCTGGATGTAGTGCCATACAATCTGCGCAGCCAAATGGGCAGAAACCTCATTGATGTCTTTTATAGGATTCAATTCGAAGATTCCAAAACCCGAATTCCTATCGCTCGTTCCGGCCAATTTGGCCAAAAAGCACGCTTCGTCACCTTTCAGTCCGTTTGGATTTGGAATTCCAACACCGGGACAATCTGAAAATCGGACCACGCGAGAGTTTATAGCAAAAAAGTCACTGTCGCGAAGCACCGGCTCGAAACTGGCTACAGATTCCTGCAATGTAGCAAGTCGGGTGATTTCAACCCATCTGTGATCGACAGATCTAGAACGCGCTTTGGACAGGAAATAATTCTGATAGCCTAGGATATCTACATTTTTCACCGATTCCATCGAGACTATTTCGTCTAGGTATGTAGGGATGAACACTCCGTCATCGTCCTTCACTTTTGACGAAAGATCTACAACCGAGTCGGCAAGGACAAAGTTTATGTCACTCTTCCTGCTGCTAGCTCCCTTCAAAATCGGAAGCATAAAATGCTTGCTTCCCCCGATGAATACATACTTTTTATTATTTGCCTCAAGTTCGGAAATTATCTCTGTCAGCGCACATGTCAGCGACTCGGCATCCTTTGCCACCACATCACCCAAGTCAGAAACCTTAAGACTAGGAAAACTGTACGACAACGAATAAAGATACTTTCTAATGGCATCAGGAGCTGACTCAGTACCTGAATTCCACGACTCGCTGCCAAAGGAAGAAGGTATTCCTATAATAGCAATATCATAGTCTTCATCGGAAAAATTCGCGCCAAGAGTATCGTTCACGTCAATGTAGTCACACTGCAGACGCTCGACCCTGCTCTTCTCGAAAAACAGTTCAAACTCCTCTTTTTCCATTTACTTCATCACAGTATAGAAAATTCTTGGAACAGGAGACTCGAAAGTGATTATCTTTCCAGTCTGCGGATTGCGAATAGCCAAATATGTTGCGTGAAGGCATAGACGCTTCACACTTGTCTGAGGCGCTCCATACTTCACATCTCCTACGATAGGATGACCGATGGACTGCATGTGGACACGGATCTGGTTCTTTCGGCCTGTAGGGATCTCGCATTTCACAAGTGTTCTTCCGTTTCCTCTCTTAACAACCTTGTATTTTGTTACGGCGTACATGCCTCCGTTGTCATAGCTGCAGGAATGGACGATGAATGACTTTGGATCCTCCTTCAACCAGCTTTCGACAGTATCCTCCTCATTCTCGACATTTCCCTCGACTAGTGCATAGTAAACCTTTCTGTGGTCGTCGTCATGCCAATGGATCTTGATGGCCTGCTGAACTTCCGGAGTCTTGGCAAACATCAACACGCCCGAAGTGTCACGGTCAATACGGTGGACAGTATAAAGGGCATTTTGCTTGTTCTGCCTCTTCACATAAGTCTGCATAACTTTATACACAGTATCCTCCAAAGTATGGTTAGGTGCTGGAACGGAAAGGATTCCCTCCTTCTTGTCCACTACCAAAAGGCCGTCATCCTCGTAAAGAATGGAGATTTTAGGATGCGCAAAAGTATATTTTTTCCCTGTAAAGCTGATGTCCACAATCTCTCCTACCTGCAACATTCTGTCGTACTTGGTCTCGATAACGCCATTGACCTGTATCAGACGCTTTTGAAGCAAGTTTTTGATTGAAGTTCTGCTGGAACCTATCTTTTTCTGTAAGAACTCGAAAAGCTGAGCCGGCTCCATAACCTTGAGCGACTGGCTTCTGTCCTTTGCAAAATTTTTTCTTCTTGGTGCTTTAAACATAAGTTTTATTTATTTTAATCAAACAACGAAAGTTGTTCTCCTCCCCTCATTGGTTTACCTAAATGCTTGTATGCCAAAGGAGTAACCTCACGACCACGCGGGGTTCGTTTCAGGAATCCCTCCTTTATAAGGTATGGTTCATAGACTTCCTCTATTGTTCCCGCATCCTCTCCGATGGCAGTTGCAATAGTCGAGATTCCGACAGGACCGCCGTTGAACTTGTCTATAAGTATGTTAAGTATCTTTGTGTCAGTCTCGTCAAGGCCGTACTTGTCTATGTTCAAGGCCATCAAGGCATCTCGGGCAATCTCTACATCTATTGTTCCGTTGCCTTTAACCTGCGCAAAATCACGGACTCTTCGAAGCAGAGCGTTTGCGATACGCGGAGTGCCACGGCTTCGGCTTGCAATCTCTCCTGCCGCCTCTATCACGCACGGAGTGCCAAGCTTTGTAGCGGACCTGCAGATGATCTTTGCAAGAACGTCCTTCTCATAATACTCCAGGTGGCAGTTTATTCCGAAACGTGCCCTCAAGGGACTTGTAAGCAGACCGCTTCGGGTTGTGGCTCCGACCAACGTAAAAGGATTCAAAGGTATCTGCAGTGCATGTGCATTCGGACCCTTGTCAATCATCAGATCAATTCGAAAATCCTCCATAGCGGAATACAGGAACTCCTCTATCTGCGCCTTCAGACGATGTATCTCGTCAATAAACAGCACTTGGTTAGGCTCAAGACTTGTCAGAAGTCCGGCCAGATCTCCGGCCTTTTCAAGTACGGGAGCAGAAATAAGCTTGAATTCTACACCCATCTCGTTAGCAAGGATGTTCGCCAAAGTTGTCTTGCCCAATCCGGGAGGTCCGTACAACAACACATGGTCAAGCGGTTCCTGACGCATCTTGGCAGCCTTGACAAAGACTTTAAGATTTTCAAGAATCTTCTGCTGACCTGTGAAGTCATCGAACGAAAGCGGACGCAGTGCTATCTCGTAGTCCTGCTCTCTCTCTGATGCGGCATTATGAATATCTATTTCTTCCATTCCAATTTTTAAGGTTAGATTTCAGGAACTATCTTTCGCATAATTTCCTTGATTTCATCGGCAATTTTTCCCATCTTGAATATTGTCTTCAGTCTTGCCTTGACAATTCTATATCTTCTTGAAAAATTCTGCAATATCAAGAAAGACAAAGGAAGACTCACTATAAAGGCAAAAAATACCCAAATACTATTGCAGTCATAAGGAGCTACATGAGGGAGAAGCAATACGAAAAGTAAGATCTCTATCAAATATATAAAAGGCAGTATAACATACACGAAGCCAAGCTTCAAGCTTCCCTCGAAACCTGTGCCATAGGCCAATTTTCTGGCAACAACCTGGAACAACAAACGAGGAAATCCGCTCAATACGAAAGCCGGAATGACGACAAACAAGGAGACCACCAGATACAACATGTTGTATATCAATGCCATATCCATACTATGAGGATACTCGTTCGCTACTGAATAAAGTTCGACCATATCATCCTCCACATTCGAAAGCCACTGTTTAACTTTTGCGTCAAGTTCAGGAAGTAGCGGGTTATCCTCTGCTTCTGCCTTGTCCAGAGCGGCAGCCAGCTTTTGACGGATAGAAAGCCTGTTGCTTTCATTCTCCGACCAATCCTTAGCGTCAAGCATCTCGCTGTTGTACAGATAGATGGCGGCATAGAATGTGTCGTAATACTTTTCCGAAGAGATGTGCAGAATCAAAGACTTCATTCTGTTGTAAAGTTCATCCCTTACTTTATTTTGTGTTACTGCCTCGTTCTCTAGATATTCGGCGTAATAGTCCGCTATGCGTATTGGCTTGCCATAGTTAATCACCAAATGGAAGCCGCTATGGTCATAATGTCCATAGTCAATTCCAGTAGGGATAATCAGCACACTCTCGCCCTCCGGTTTAAGCTTCTGTGCGGCAAAGGCTATGCGGAACATACCCTTGACAAGCGGCCTCAACCTGCGCTTTTCATCCTGACCACCCTCCGGCATCAAACAGAAATATTCGTTATGAGCCAGAACATTCACTGCCTCATTGAAGCTCTCTTCATTCTTCTTCAGGTTGGCGTATCCGTCACGCATACGATAAGCAGGCATGATTTTCAAGCCATTCAACGCCTTTTTGATAAATTTCTTTGTAAAGATGGATGCCTTTGCCAAGAAAACTATCGGCTCGGGCGAAGCCCAAAGCAAAGCCATGGCATCCACAAAAGCGTTCTGGTGGTTAGGGGCAAATATTACTGACGAATGCTTGGGTATCACTCTGTCGTTATTCACCTCTGTTGAACTATACCAACTGCTATATATGAAATTGGTATATGTCCTCAGGAACTTATAGAACCATGATGTTTTGTGCATCTCTGACATGTCTTCTCTTGTAATTTAGTTATTTAATATTTCCACCTCTGTCTTGCTTGCATATTGCTCCGGATACAACACGATGAAGCTGTAGCTTTCGAAATACTTTGAAAGCTGTACCGGCAATTTCTCGAATGAATTGTTATAGGAAAGAGCGTCCTTGCGTGATGTCACAATCACCAGCAAGTCGTCTTTCTTCAAATCCCTTGTCAAAACCAGGAAGTCATCCCAATCGTCAAAAGTCTCGTAAGTGGTTGCAACACCGAACTTGTTTCGGCTTGCAAGAACCTTTATCTGCTCCAAAGTGTCAGTTGGTGCATAGAAAGTCGCATTTGCTCCGATCTGCTTGCAGATATTCTTTACTCGGTCATACCATTTCACGAAACCAATCTCGAACTGAGCTCTGGCAGGCACAACAACCACCAATCGGTTTACAGTATTTAGGGGCTGCACAGACTTGACAATCATAGTCATCTGGTTGCAGTCCTTCAGCACCTTCTCTACCATCTGGCCGAAGAATGAATCGGAGATGCTTGCCTTCTGATGAAGTCCTAGAACCACTTCTGTAATCTCGTTCTCCTTTACAGCATGAACTATTCCTGTTGCGACATTGGCATCGTAACGAGAAATCATCTTTACCGTGTTATCAGTTCCAGTAGCTATCTTAGCAGCCTTTTCAAGCAGTTTCTTTCCATAATCCATTCCACCTTTAGACGAATCGCTTGCCACATGAAGGACATATAGCGGCTCTACGCTTGCCTTCATCTTCAAAAGAACCGCGATTTCCATCAGCGAGCTCAATGTATCGGGATTTGACAACGGGATAAGGATATGATCTGCCGCCTGAGCCTTTGCTATCTTGTTGTCAAGACTCTCGCTCTGGATTGCCATTCTTCTTGCGGCTTTTTCTGTCGCAATAGAGGAGATGACGCAGGTGACAAGAATCATCACGATTGTTCCGTTCAATATGTCATCACCGAACAAACGCACCAATTCACCTGACTCTGTATGAAGAACGATAGTGTCGTAACCGATCTTTACAGCGGCTAGGGTGGCTGCTGCCTGGGCATTACTCAAACCGAAGATCATCAATCCCTGATTTCGGGACAAATGGAATGCCCTTTGTGTAATCCTTGCGGCCAAATACTTTGACGAACATGCAACAACACACATCACTATGGCTGTAAGCAGGGTATTGAATCCGAACACTTCCCTCAAGTCGATAAGCATTCCCACGCTGATAAGGAAGAACGGAATGAATATCGCATTACCTACGAACTCAAGTCTGTTCATCAACGGAGAAATCTTGGGTATGAACCTGTTTATTGAAAGTCCCACCATGAAAGCTCCAATGATTGCCTCCAATCCCGAAAGCTGAGCCAAATATGCACCTAAGAAAACTAACGCAAGAACAAATATGTACTGCGTAATACTGTCCTCATACTTCCTGAAGAATACGGAAGCTATCTTAGGGAACACATATCCAAGTATAAACAGGAAGATAGAAATGCAGACACCAAGACTTACCCAGAAGTATCCGTTGATCTCTCCTTTCGCCATACCCACAATAACCGCCAACACCAACAGCGCCAGCATTGTGGTGATCATAGTTCCTCCAACGGTGATACTAATGCTTCGGTTCTTGTTCACACCATACTTGCTCACAATCGGATAGGACACCAAAGTGTGCGAGGCATACATACTCGAAAGCAGCAATGAAGCCACAACAAGATAGTATGTACCCGTCATTTCACTATAGTACACCTGGCTTCCAGTATCCTTGACTGTCTGTTCGGGCAGATATTTCAACAGGATGAAGCTGCTTATCACACCAATTATCATAGGAATAATGAATGTGATCAGTCCAAAAGAGATTCCGGCCTTCTTGTTCTTCTGGAAATCAGACAAATCCATTTCGAGTCCGGCAAGGAACATGATGTAGATCAAACCTACTGTACCGAACAGCTCGAAACTGTCATCTCGGGAAAGCACTCCCAAACCGTGTTCTCCAAGCACAAGACCTGCAATAATCAATGCGATTATGTTAGGAATCTTGAATTTCTGCTGTAAAATAGGGGTTAAAAGGAGCACAAAAAGCACAAGAGAGAATATCAGCACCGGGTTGGTGATGGGAAAAGTTAAACTAAGATTTCTTAGAACAAAATCCATATTCTCTCTAATTACTCTGATTATCTATTTCTTATTCAGCCTTGTAACCAAACAAAGTAACGTCAGAAACGTAGAAGCTCAATCTTCTGTCATCTGGAACACCGGAGCACTCCATCGGAGACATGGCGTCCAAAGCTACCAACTGTATCAACGCGCTTCCGTCAGCCGCAATCTGGTCCTTGCGAAGGGACACAAACTTTGCAGTCTCTCCGAACAATGTCCACTGGTCAAGTTTCTCTCCGTTCACATAAACATCAACAACGGACTGCTTGTGCTTGTCGCAGGCGAAGATATTCAACTTGAACTTCACGGAATACTCTGACAAAGGCTCTCCCTTGACTGAAACCGACATTGTGTCACTGCAAGACCAACGACCGAAATCCTCGCGAGCCGAGAACCCGGCAATCTCGCATCCGACTGAATCCTTGCGGAAATCATAGTATGCAAACGTAGGCTTGACCTTACCCAATCCTGCTACCTCGATTGACGAACAATTAGCGTTCTGCTCTGCCCCCTTCTGAGAGCAAGAAACCATACCTAGAACGACTGCTATACCACAAAAAAACTTCTTCATTTTATTTCTTAATTCTAGATTCACAACAAGTAACGTGCACTAAATTCGCACACTACCCACAATATTATGCAAAAATAGTGATTTCATGCGTGATTTTTATATCTTTGCATCAAAAATATATCATTTTATACTTAATTTCTTATGATAGACAAACTAATAGCAATTATCAAGTACTCGATCGAAGATTTAGGAGACGAAAATATCATGAACTATATAGAATCCAACCCGCTTACAGGCGACACAAGCTTTGGCGAAGACGGTCTGGATTTTGACGAGATGTGCGCTATCGAAGTAATGACAGCAATCAGCCAGGACTTGAGAATCGAGATAAAGGATGACGTCGAATTCATGGACATTCTGCTCGCCGGAACTATAAGGGATGCGGCAGAATACCTTGAGGAGTGCTAATTCACAAGCATAGACAAAAAAGAAGGTGCGAGACCAAAATCCCGCACCTTATATTTTCTCATGACGAACGAACTACATTGAAGAGAACAAAAGCTTTGAAAGCTTGTCAAAGTCAGTGGCTGTCACCCTGTTCTGCTTGACTTCCACCTGAGATTCACACTCTATAAGCATGCACTCTGAAACAGATCCGACCAAACCGGTCACATCGCTTCCTCCGGACACAACACCTGTCGAACTGCATCGGATTACAGCTCCATACTCGAACGATCCGACAACACCGCCTATGGAATACCCTGTTCCGGAAACTGTTCCGTTGAACGTGCATCCGTCAACCGTGCAGTAGCTCACTTCTCCGACAATGCCGCCCACGCAGTTCTTGCCGGAAACCTTGCCGCTCACTTCGCAGTTCATGAAAATTGTTCCGTATGCATAGCCGCATATACTTGCCACATCAGAGCCTCCCTTTATATCCACATTCTCCAACTTGAAGTTCTGGATATGGGAATCCTTGACATAGCCGAACATGGCGGCAGTTGCGCACGAGTCGGAATGCACCGACAAGTTTCTTATCGTATAATCATTTCCGTCAAAGTATCCGAAGAAAGGACGGTTCATATCCCCTATCTGCTTGAAAGGCTTTGTGATCTCTATGTCGTTTGCCAAGTGGACAATCATGTAAACCGGCTCGCCCTTTTCGTTGACAAACTCTCCGGCACGCAAGGAATTGGCAAAAGACGCCAAATCGTCTTCTGACTTGACATATACATCAGAATTCCTATTCTTCTCTACGCATGAAGAGAACAACAATAGGGACATTATGAATGTAAAAATCTTCCTTAAAATCTTGTTATTAGCGCTGTATGTAAAAATCATTGGCTTTTATAAACCTTTAATGAAATAAAACGTCCATCCTTTTTGCCAGGTTGCCTCACTCACAAGGCAACATCATCACGACTACAAAATTATCATCTTATTTCTAACTATTGCACTTAAATCAAAGAAAAAGCAATTTATTTCGACGAAAAGTGATTATATGACTACCAATACCATCGAAATTGCCGACACATAGCCAACAAGCACACTAAAGCCCAAAGAGGTAAGAGTATATTTGTTGACATACATTGCCACCGTTCCGACCAACCCGAGAACGAGCAGGAACATGCATATCGCAGAGTTAAAGTCAGAGACCACCACCAAGGCTCCGCCGGTGCATTGAAGCATGAACAAATTCGTCAGCAGAGCCGAAATTGAAGCTATGTCGCCATGCAGTCTTTGGGTTACATCCCTTTCCTTCTGGAACAACAGCAGAATCAGTCCGATAAAGAAGAATACGGCAACAAAACTCTTGATTCCCAACAGGACAAACTTGGGAGCAGAGACAATGTTCATCACCAGGGCAAGGAACAATGTCAGTATCGACAGCATGCAATACTTCAGTCCGTCCGCCGTATTGCTTTCCCTCCGGTTGATGAAATACACTACTATTCTGCATATCAGAAGATAGGCAAGCATCACAACCTCCATCAGCACAACCGTCTGCTTCGAAAAGAACTGGAACAGATGAAGCGAGAGGCACAAACACACCCAAGCGCCAACAGACAGCAACGAGCTGACACCCTTCTTCTTCCTGTCAAAAGCGAAAAGCTCCATCAGGAAAAAGAGTACAACCACAAAACTCTGAAACACTATGTTGGTCTGCAAAAAGTTCATTCCGAAAAACTCCATTTATATCACTACTCGCCTTGAACGGGTCGAAGGTATTCCCAATTGGTCTCTGTACTTCGCCACAGTTCGACGGGCAAGGTTTATACCTTTCTCTGCTATCAAAGCCACAATCTGCTCGTCTGTCAGAGGTGACTGCTTGTTCTCCTCATCCACAGCCTTCTTTATCAGGTCCTTGATATATGCTGTACTTACATCATCTCCGTCATCGTTGGTCAGGGAATCGGTGAACAGATCCTTTAGGGCGAATGTGCCGAACTCTGTCTGTATGTACTTTCCGCTTGTCACACGCGATATTGTGCTGACCTCGTACTTTGACAGCGCGGCAACGTCCTTCAAGGTCATAGGGCGCAAGAGGCTCTTGTCCCCCGAATGGAAATACCTTCTCTGGTACATCACGATTCTGTTCACCACATCGTAAAGGGTTGACGAACGCTGTTTGATTGCACGGATGAACCATTCTGCGCTCTCCACCTTCTGCTTTGCGAACATTGCGGCGTCCTTCTGGCTTCGGGTCAGTGACTTCTTGTCTCCCTTTGTGTATGTTGCAATCATCTCCTGATATGCCCTGCTGACACCAAGCTCCGGAATTCTTCCCTTGAGTACAGTCAGCACAAGCTGTCCGTCCTCCGTATGAACTTCAAAGTCAGGCTCGATATGCATTGACTGCGTTTCATATCTGTCTTCCGAAGAATAAGGGCGTGGGTTAAGCTCAGAGAT
This sequence comes from Paludibacteraceae bacterium, assembly GCA_045641625.1. Lineage (GTDB taxonomy): Bacteria > Bacteroidota > Bacteroidia > Bacteroidales > Paludibacteraceae > UBA1723. Next base: position 8,299 of record JAZUHH010000041.1, on the reverse strand, counting down.
TACAGAGAATGTCTTTATGGCATCGTCCGAACTTATACCAAGCTTCTGAGCCACTCGGTCAAGCCTTCGCAAAGAAACGTCATCGAAACAGTCCTCGATAGCACGGGTAGCCAAAAGCGTATAGTCGTCCTTGTCAACCTTTCTCTTTAGCTGTAGAAGCAGGCATTCGCGCAAGTCCTGCGCTCCGACTCCTGGCGGGTCAAGAGTCTTTACCAAATCCACAGCCTGCGCCATGTCCTCGTCCCTTACATTCTCTCCGGAACTGAACGAGAAGTCATCCGCCAGCTGCTCGACACTTCTGCGCAGGAAGCCGTATGAATCAAGGTTTCCCACAACATATTTTGCATATCGTGAGATTTTTTCGTCTATGCCGGACATGAAGTCAATCTGCTCCACCAATATGTCGAGCATTGTCTTTTCATCGCCGTATGTAGGCTCGATATAGTCGTTGTCGTCGCCGGAATATCGTGACATCAGGTAGTCTTCTGCCTTTTCGTCATAGTCGGGCATATCGGTGTCCTTGAAGTCATACTTGTCGTCCTCATAGTCATCCGCATCGTAGTCATAGTCGTCCCTGTTCTCTTTTCCCTCATCGTCCCCATAGTCATCGTAGTCGTCATTGGAATCGTTGGAGCTGTTGTCCTCGATGCGGTCGGAAGTTCCGTCACTCAAGTCCTCGAGCGCAGGATTCTCCTCTATCTCCTGCTTGATTTTGTCTTCCAGTTCAATGGTAGGCACCTCCAAGAGCCTCAACAACATAAGTTGCTGATGGCTAAGCTTAAGCGTCTGCGTCTGCTTAAGTTGTTGTTCCAAAGATGGTTTGTACCCTGCCATTTATAAACTAAGAATACTAATGTAAGTTACAGTCTAAAGCTCGAAACCGAAGTCTGTCGCAAAGATAAGAATTTTTTGGAACAATGAAGCAAAGTACATAAAAATTAAAGTCAGGCAGAAAAATGTTGGAAACAAAAAAAGGCGACCGAAGCCGCCCTTTACGCACTCTTATATTCTTACTATAAATTTATATAATGTTTTGAACAGGCTTCTTGCATATTGGAATTATATTCCAAAGACCTTTGACTACTTCAACCAAAGGCTTTGACACAAGTCCTTGAGTTTTCTCTTTTATTACTTCTATGCCATACTCATTTATCAAATCCACAATAGAACGTCTCCTCGTCCTTGACTTCCCCACTATGCACGCTGTCAGCAATAGACTAAAAAGCAATAGCAACAGTTTAAATAATTTCATCATCGTATTATAATTTTTAATATTTATTTAACCAAAGGTGACTTCGGTCACCTTTGGTTAAATATAATGAATTAAATAATTCGATATGTGAATTCCATCAGCACTTTATTTTGTGACAGGTCGAACAGTGACCTTCATTCTGCGATCTCTTTTAGGGAGGACTCCATAAATGTACTTTGTTTTAGAATTTAAATCAAGGCAGTAAGCGTCATAGCTATCGAACTCGTTCACCGTAGAACTCCAATAGCAACAATCCGTGCCTACACCGTAGTATGTAGTGAAATTGTGGCCACCCGCAGCGGGAAAGAATATCCATTTTGAATTGTCCTTCTTGTTTATAACCATACATCCTTGTTTGCCTTCAAGTGTTGTCCATTTAAAACTACAATTTTCCACTAATTCCCAAAAATCATTTTTGCTTGGGATACGCCAGTTAGTGCCCCACTTTCGTGACACTACACTTTTACACTCGTCAAATTTATAATAATCTCCATATTGCCATGGCTTACTAGCCCCTACATTACAAGTCGCCCATTTCAATCCACTTGGCAACCCAAGGTCAACAAATTTGTTATTGTTTCCATTATTTGATGATTTTTTCTTTGATAACTTTTTATTTATCACAAAGGCAGGCTCTGACTCAGCATAGTACCCATCTTCCATCAAACAATATTTAATTGAATTCTTTGTCTCTATTCTCTTATACAGACTTCTGTTTTCCCTTTTTTTATCAAACTCGTTATAATCATGATTTCCTAACAATTTCAATAAACAAGGTAATACGTTTCCATTATAATCTTTTGCAAAACCACCTGGTTCATCATATATAATAGTAATTGGATTATAATAATCTCTGTATATAATGGCACATAAATCACCATCAGGATTATAAATCAGTTTCTTATCCCAAACAGTGTCATTATTTTTATACATATAGATACAATTGCCTTCTTCTTTATATTTGAATGTTATCATATGATCTTTATCATTAGGGTCATCTACAACAGCTTCATTATAATCAACCCAAATCTTCTTTAATAAAGATTTTTCAAAATATGATGTTTCATTTACAGATTCATCACCACATTCATATTTTTTTAGAGTTCCGTTTGAGAAAAACATTTTAGAATTTAGTTCCCCTTCTTCCTGACACGCATATGACTCTACTTTGTTAATGTCATATCCTATTAGTGACGACCAATCTGTCTTAATAGGATTTTTTTCTTTATAAACCAAAGTGTCGTTTGACTTATTTCTAACAATAGGAGAAGGCATATTGTTACACAAAGCAGTCCTACCATCCAAATCTATATATCCAATAGCTTTTCTCAACGAATCTCTAACTATTGCCATTCCATTGTACATTGCATCATACCTATATCCATATTGCGGATAGATAATTATATTGCCATCAATATCCATTACACCTTTACCACCATTAAATGGAATCCATTTAAAACTGTAATCAATAGTGTCTGTCATTGGAACAACAATACTTGTATCAATCACATTTCCCTCTTTGTCAATAATAAAACTTTTATTATTTAGAGAATCAAACACTTCTGCATAACCTTTCTTAAAATCAGAAAAATTACTATACTTATTAACACATTCTTTTAATGAACGTGAAAGACTTGTGCTATCACTACATCCACTAAAAATAATGGTAAGCAAAACACATAAGAAAATCAATCTTTTCATATCACTATTATTTTTAATTTTTATCAAACTCGCCTTTGATATCTTGCAGTATTTCTGAATCAGTATCTCACTATTCTGCAATTTTCAGGAAATGCATCATGAAAAATATGACAGCCGTATGGCACACGTGCAGTTTTCATGTTGTTTGCTGGTTTTTCGCCGTTCAGACTTACATAAGTTTTAACATCTATATAGAATGCATACGGAAAGATTTCTTTTACAGAGTTAGGAATTTCGATGCTTGTGAGACTTTCACAATATTGAAATGTCTCTTTTGTAATTTTAGTTAACGAGTTGCCAAGTTTTACGCTTGTTAGTCTTTTGCATCCTCTGAATGCACTTCCTCCAATCTCTGTTACCGAATTAGGGATTACGATGCTTGTGAGGCTTGTGCACGTAGAAAATGCATTCTCTCCAATTTTTGTTACAAAATTAGGGATTTCGATGCTTGTGAGGCTTTCGCAATAAGCGAATGCAGACTCTCCGATTGTAGTTACCGAGTTGCCAATTATTGCAGTTGTAAGGTTATCGCAACCAAAGAATGTTCCATCTTTGATTTCAGTTACCGAATTAGGGATTACGATGCTTGTGAGGCTTGTGCACGTAGAAAATGCTCTCTCTCCAATTTTTGTTACAAAATTAGGGATTTCAATATTTGTTAGTTTTCCGCAACCAGAGAACGCGCTCTTTCCAATTTCTGTTACCGAGTTAGGGATTTCTATACTTGTGAGGTTTTCACAATCATAGAACGCTCTCTCTCCAATTTTTGTTACCTTGTATGTTTTAAAACCTATAGCAACTTCATTAGGAATAGTTATATTCTTGACAGTATGCATATCAACAGTTGAACCATTAAAAGTTTCTTTGAAACCAACAACCTCAACTTCATTCTCTGATAAGACAGAAAACTTCAAGAATGTCTCTCTGTCCTTGACTGCTCCACTATTACACGCTGTCAGTAATAGACTGAATAGCAATAGCAACAAATTAATTAATTTTCTCATTGTATTATAATTATATATTATTGATTATTCTCTATTCGTAAACTGGTCTGATAGTATTACCTACGTAGCGTTCAGGCGTACATATTGTGACATCAGATTTGCCGAATACTATACCATATGCTCTTACCCCATATTTGTCACCGTAATCAGAAGAACTCCAATAGTAACCATGAGCATAACCATTAAAATTGCAATTGGCAGGGAAAAATATTGATTTACCATTAATCTTACTTTTCCCGTAGTACCCAAAAACTTGTTTATCTGGAGAAACTACAATAGTCAAATAGAACCATTTACAATTATTAAGCAATTCTGTACATTCTTCAACTGTTGGCATTCTATAATTGTTTCCACAATGTATTGAAGCAGCATCATATAAAAGTTTTAAATTACATTTCTCATTAATTACACCTTTCCTATACAATAACGATCTGGACTTTTCATATGTTATGCTATTATCCTCATCGTACCAAGGCTTTGTCTTAATTTCGCCCCATGCGAACAAATTGCCAAGTTCATACATTTTTGAAGCACCAACATTACAATTTGCCCACTTTACACTCAAGCCAAGGTCTATTATTTCATCATTCGTGAAACCCATTGATGGAAGTTGGTCTAATGTTGCTTTTCTTTGGGTAGGGTCAGTATCCGACTTTGATTCTGATTCAAAATCAGTTTCTGAAACATTTTCAGTTCCAGATTTCAATACATTGACTTCATTTTTTAATTTAACTATCCATGCCAATGCCCCTATAGCAATAACGAATGCAACTACATATAATAATCCTTTCTTCATTTCCTTAATTTTTTAATTACTTGTATTGCAGTAAATATTTAACTAAAGGTGACCGAAGTCACCTTTAGGATTGTGCTTTATTATCGAATTAATATCGTACTATTTTGCATCCGAAAAAAACCCCATTATTATCAAGGTTGCAACCCTTTGGCACACGTGCAGTCTCTAAGTTAAAGCAACCTCCGAATGCACCCTCTCCGATTTCAGTTACCGAGTTAGGGATTTCGATGTTTGTTAGGCTTTCGCAACCAAAGAATGCCCAATCTCCGATTGAAGTTACCGAGTTAGGGATTTCGATGCTTGTGAGGCTTTCGCAACTCTTGAATGCAGACTCTCCGATTGTAGTTACCGAGTTGCCAAGTTTTACAATTTTGAGACTTGTACAATCACTGAATGCGCCATGGTAGTCACTCTCAATATCATCATCTGGGAATATACCGATTGAAATAACCGAGTTAGGAATTTCGATGCTTGTGAGGCTTGTGCAATAAGCGAATGCCCCATATTCGATTGTAGTTACCGAGTTAGGGATTACGATCCTTGTGAGGCTTGTGCAACTCTTGAATGCATCATATTCGATTGTAGTTACCGAGTTAGGGATTACGATGCTTGTTAGGCTTGTGCAACCCCAGAATGCCCTATAACCAATTTCAGTTACTGAGTTTGGTATTTCGATGCTTGCAAGACTTTTGCACCAAGCGAATGTATAATCTTCGATTGAAGTTACCGTTTTGGGGATTTCAATGTTTGTGAGGTTTGTGCAATTAGAGAATGCATCATATCCGATTGTAGTTACCGAGTATGTTTTACCACCTATAGCAACTTCATTTGGAATTGTTACGCTCTTGATTGCATCTCTATTAACAATAGTGCCATTAAATACTTCTTTGAAACCAACAATCTTAACACTAGTCTCTGATAAGACAGAAAACTTCAAGAATGTTTCCTCATCCTTTACTGGATTACTGCACGCTGTCTGTACTATACAAAGCAAAGCAGTAATAAAAATTAATAGGGTCTTTTTCATTCTTCCTAAAAATTTAATTGTTAATAATACTATTATTCTCTCATTATACAAACTCAAATAAACATTGCTAAATGTTCACAATAAATCAAACTATCAATTAACTCTACTATATGTACCTAAATTTTTATCATAAGGCACATAACGACCCCATGATGATTCCTTGAACCTGAAATAACTAGCACCATAATTACTACCTGTGAAATTAACCATCCCTTCTTCTAAATCAACACTCGTCACATTTCCCATATCAGAAAGTATTCTTTGTCCGTTATTTGACCATGAGTTAATATTTACTCTAAAGACAGCTTCGGTAATAATATTGCCTGAAACCATTATGTAATAATCATCTCTATAATTATCGTTACGGTAGTGACTGCATTTCCAAGTACCTTGTAGGCTTTCCAAAACTTTCTTCTGCTCATTCCTTTCTTTCTCTCTTTTCCTCTCTTCTTCCCATCTTCTATCTTCTTCAGCTCTACGTTGCGCCGCCTCCCATTTTTGCTGTGCCTCATATGCTCTTCGCTGCTGTTCCTCCTGGTACATTCTATTTTGCTCCTCAAGTTTTTCTTGATGGGCAATTCTCTGCTGCTCTGGCACAATAACTAATTGCTCATGTGCAATATTTCCAACTACTATAATAAACACAAAAATCAAGAAGAAAATACCATATTTAATATATTGGGTAAAATCTATGTTTTTTCCTACTTTCACATTGCTTCGCAATAGTCTTGCATTACCGGGCGTAAAGGAAATCGAAACCTTATTATATGATATGTCTAAAAGATAATCCTTGTTTTTGTCAAGATTTGAATAATTTTTATCAAACAAAGCAACGCCACCTCTCAATAACTTAATATTGACAGGATTTCCAAACGAAGAAAAATCTATGGGTATTATCTCGTTTCTATTAGAGAAAAGTTCGAAATATTTTCGTTTAATTATCGAACCTTCAACATAGAGATTCAATCTTGTTGAAAAAAGTTCCCCGTTACCTTGGAATACAATATTTCCTGAGGGTTCAGCGTTATCCTCGACAACTGACAAAGAATAGGTTTTGCCATGTCCCGACCTGTTAGAGTAAGAAACAACATTGCAAACATACCCCTTGTGATAATCAAGAGAGGACAAATCGGCACTACAGTTAAAAAAATCAGTTGAAACAGTGATTTTAAAAGCTGAATCGTCGTCTGGCAAAATAAATTTGTCAGCGAAACAATACTTTGCATAATAATTGGCTACCTCATTACCATTGATGGTAATATGAATCTGCCTGTTCCCGAAATTACCACCCTGCCAAACAACATATACGTAACCTTGGTTTGACTGTGGAACAATCTCATTGTCCATAATACTATTGTGTTTAGTCCTGTTCCCAACAGACAAAAAAACTTAAATCCTTTTCACACATAGACACAAAAAGCGTGGGAACTTTTACCTTGTTACTTTATTCAATGAATAGGCTCTGGAAAAACCTTTAAGGAAAATAAAGTAACAGAAAGAGACCCACGCATTCAGTATATCAAAATCCAACGCGAGACCATACTATAATAGTAAGGTCACACGAAGGAAAGACATACACCTCCGCAGTTATCTACTGTAACTCCGCTTTCTCCTTTAAAATTTTCCAGATTTTATTCATTAGAAAGCAAAGCGAGTAAACGCTTGTTATGTATATGTAACACCACCCTATTGCCCAATAGCACCCACAAGTGAGTCTCTTTCAACAAAAAAGTAATGCCGATGCAAATATACAAAATTTTTGAAACTCTCCAAACAAATGCATATTTTTTCGTTAAAACTCGAATAAACAGAACTCTTTTCGACCAATTTCGTTAACGAATTTTAATGAACAGAACTCTTTTCGACCAATTTCGTTAACGAATTTTAATGAACAGAACTCTTTTCGACCAATTTCGATAACGAATTTTAATGAACAGAACTCTTTTCGATGATTTTCGTTAACGAATTTTTAATAGCAGAACTCTTTTCGATGATTTTCGTTAACGAATTTAGCTGTTCAGAACTCTTTTCAATGAATTTCGATAACGAATTTTAATGAACAGAACTCTTTTCGATGATTTTCGTTAACGAATTTAGCTGTTCAGAACTCTTTTCAACGATTTTCGTTAACGAAATTTATATATGATAAAAAAAAAAATAAATAAGAACCGTGGCAACGGTTCGCTACAAAGGCAAGGGTTGACGATGGGCGAACGCCTATCGGCTACCCTTGCTAATCCGGTTATTTATTTACATTACAATATTTCCCTCGATTATAAACCCACGGTAGCCAATCGTTTCACGATTGTCAACCATGGGCTATTTTACGAACCGTTGCCACGGTTCTATGGTAACTTTACCACCCAATTCCTTCATTTTTTGATAAAAGATAAAACTGCCTTCCTACGATAGATTTTATTTCTACTGCAATCTTATCAACAAGGTTTTACAAGGCTACAAAACGTCATAAAACAAAATAGGAGAATGCGCCATAAATTGGGAATGGATCCTGATCAAAA